>JBJOEZ010000004.1:0-255832 GCA_046048995.1 Verrucomicrobiota bacterium
CAGCCCAGGCCGGCCAACCCCATCGACGCCTTCATCCTGGAGCGGTTGGAGCAGGAAAACCTTGCGCTCTCGCCGGAGGCGGACCGCATCACGCTGCTGCGCCGACTGCATCTGGACCTGATTGGTCTCCCGCCGACCATCGCCGAGGTGGATGCCTTCCTGGCCGACACGTCCCGGGACGCCTACGGGAAGGCGGTGGAGCGGTTGCTGGCTTCGCCGCATTATGGGGAGCGCTGGGGCCGGCACTGGCTGGACGCCGCCCGCTACGCGGACAGTGATGGCTACGAGAAGGACCTGTCGCGGGAGGTGTGGCCCTACCGGGACTACGTGGTGGGGGCCTTCAACCGGGACCTGCCCTACGACCAGTTCCTCATCGAGCAACTGGCGGGCGATCAACTCCCGGACGCAACCCAGGAACAGAGGGTGGCCACCGGGTTCCTGCGCAATTCCATGCTGAACATGGAGGGCGCCATTGATCCCGAGCAGTTCCGCATGGAGGCCATGTTCGACCGCCTGGACGCGCTCGGCAAAGGCATGCTGGGCCTGACCATCCAGTGCGCCCAGTGCCACAACCACAAGTACGACCCCCTCAGCATGGAGGAGTACTACCGGCTCTTTGCCTTCCTGAACAACGACCACGAGGCGCGCCCGGTGGTGCACACGCCCGAGCAAGCGATGCAACTCGCGGGCCTGCGGCGCCAAATCGCGGCCCTGGAGCAGGACCTGCAGCACCGCGCGCCGGACTGGGCGGACCGCATGGCCGCCTGGGAGGCCTCGGTGCGGGGCAACCAGCCGGAATGGATCGTCATTAGCGACCTGCACTACGAGGGCGACCGCGCGCAGCGCTATGAGTTCCTGCCGGACGGCTCCCTGCTCGCCGGCGGTTTTGCCCCCACCAAGATGACCCAGTGGTGGCGCACCACCAACGAGCTCAGCGGCGTGACCGCGTTCCGCCTCGAGCTCCTGACGGATCCCAGCCTGCCCTACGGCGGCCCCGGCCGGGCCTTCAATGGGACCTGTTCCCTGAGCGAGTTCCTCGTCGAGGCCACGGACCTGAAACCCACGGCCACAGCCAGGGAGGCCGCCGCCCGGCCCAAGGCCAAGGCCAAATGGGTCGCCGCCACGGCGGACTACAACCAACCCGAGCGGCGCCTGGATGAGAACCACACCGACCGCTCCACCAACGCCCGCCTGACCGGCCCGGTCCGCTTCGCCATCGACGGCAAGGACAGCACCGGCTGGGGCATCAATGCCGGGCCCGCCCGGCGCAACCAGGAACGCAAGGCGGTCTTCGTGGCCGAACAGCCCCTGGGCTTCGGCAGCAATACCTTCTGGCGGATCGGCCTCCAGCAAAACCTCGGCGGCTGGAACAGCGACGACCACATGAACAACAACCTGGGCCGCTATCGCCTCAGCGTGACCCGGGCCACCCACCACGTCACCGCCGACCCCCTCCCCAAGAAGGTCCGCGACCTCATCGAGTCCACCCCCGCCAACCGCCGTTCGCCGGCGGAGCAGGCAACCGTCTTCAGCTACTGGCGCACCACCGTGCCGGAGTGGCGGGATGCCAACGCCAGGATCGATTCGCTCCTCGACCAATGGCCGGACGGCGCCACCAGCCTGACCCTCCAGGCCGGCAAATCGCGCACCACCTCCGTGCTGAAGCGCGGCGATTGGCTCAAGCCCGCGCAGCCGGTGACCGCCGCCACCCCAGCCTTCCTTCATCCCCTCCCCCCCGGCGCGGACGGCTCCCGCCTCACCCTCGCCCGCTGGGTGGCCGACCGGAAATCCCCCACCACCGCCCGCGTCCTCGTCAACCGCGCCTGGCAGGCCTACTTCGGCACCGGCCTCGTCGGCACCCCCGAGGACTTCGGCGTGCAGGCCGAGGCTCCCAGCCACCCCGCCCTGCTCGACTGGCTCGCCTGCGAGTTCATGGAACCCTCGGTCAAGGCCGCCGGCGAAACCCGGGCCGCCGCCCCCTGGAGCGTCAAGCACCTCCACCGCCTCATCGTCCACTCCGCCACCTACCGGCAATCCTCCCGCATCCCGCCCGGCGCCCTCGAGCGGGATCCCAACAACCGCCTCCTCGCGCGCGGACCCCGCTTCCGCGTGGAAGGGGAGATCGTGCGCGACATCGCCCTGGCGGCCAGCGGCCTGCTCAACCCGCAACTGGGCGGGCGCTCGGTCATGCCGCCCGCGCCGGACTTCCTCTTCCTCCCCCCCGCCAGCTACGCGCCCTTCCCATGGAAAACCGAGCAGGGCGACCAGAAATACCGGCGCGCCCTCTACACCTTCCGCCGCCGGTCCACCCCCCACCCCGCCCTGCAGACCTTCGATGTCCCCAACGCCGACCAGGCCTGCGTCCGCCGCCTGCGCAGCAACTCGCCCCTGCAGGCGCTCGTCGCCCTCAACGAACCCCTCTTCGTCGAATGCGCCCGCCAACTCGCCCGCCAGGCCCTCGCCGAGGGCGGCTCCACCGACGAGCAACGCGTCACCTATGCCTTCCGCCGCGTGCTGGCCCGGGCGCCCGCCCCCGACGAAAAACAGGAACTGCTCTCCCTCCTCGAACGCCAGCGGCGGCGCATCGGCGAAGGCTGGCTCAACCCCCACGAAATCGGCACCGGCCAACCCGAACTGGCCAAGGACCTTCCCCCCGGCGCCTCCCCCACCCAACTCGCCGCCTACACCATCGTCGCCCGCGTCCTGCTCAACCTGGATGAAACCATCACCCGCGAGTGATCCCCCGCCCACTCATTGAGTTTTTAACTCATGAAACCGTTCACTCTGACCGGCTTTCCCGTTTTACATCCCCCGGGCGCCCCGCCTAGTCTCCGCCTCCATGATCATCGCTCCCTCCCTGCTGGCCAGCGATTTCGGCCAGTTCGCCAGGGAAACCCAGCGCGCCCACAAGTCGGGCGCCGAGTGGCTGCATCTGGACATCATGGACGGCCACTTCGTCCCGAACATCTCGTTTGGGCCGGAGGTGGTGCGGGTGCTCCGGCCGCTGACCCGGATGACCTTCGACGTGCACCTGATGTGTTCCAAGCCGGAGATCCTGCTCGAACCCTTTGCCAAGGCGGGCGCCGACATCCTGACCGTGCATGTCGAACTGGGCGACCGTGTCACGCCCCTGCTCTGGAAGATCCGCGCCCTTGGCTGCAAGGTTGGCCTGGCCGTCAACCCGCCGACCGCCATCGCCCATGTCGAGCCGTTCCTCAGCCAGATCGACCTGCTCCTCGTCATGACCGTCAACCCGGGGTTCGGCGGGCAGCCGTTCATCCACGAGATGCTGCCCAAGATCCAGCAGGTCGCCGCGTGGCGCCGCGAACGCCAACTCGGCTATCGCATCGAGGTGGACGGCGGCATCAACCGCGAGACCGCCGCCGAGTGCGCCCGGGCCGGGGCGGACACCTTCGTCAGCGGCACCGCCCTGTTTGGCCAGCGCCAGCTCCGCCGGGCCGTGGATGGCATGCGCAAGGCCGTGTCCGCCGCCGCGGCGGCCGCCATGACCAAGGCCTGATTTGCGGGCGCGGCCCCGCCGCCGGCCCAGTGCGCGATTTCACGGCTGCCCATCCCCCTCAGCGCCGCGGTGTTTTGTCCTGATCACAGTGGTGCGGCACGGCACGCGTGCGCGGCCCCCAAGCTCGCCCAACCGGCGCGCTGGACGGTCACGATGGAAACGCGCGGTGGCAGCGACAAGCCCAAGGGGCCTTCCACGCTGGCCGGACCCTGAAGCGCCGGGAATTTCCTTCCCCTGACCGGCGGCCCTTTGCTATCCCATTGGCATGATTCGCTGGTTTTTTCGGCATGGCCTCCTGCCGCTGTTCGCCGCCGTCCTGCTCCTCGGCCAGGGGCAGGCCGCGACGTTCAAACTGCTGAACGGCGAGACCATCACCGGCGAACCCGCCAGCTTCAACGCCACGGGCGTGGCCTTCAAGCTGGCCGATGGCAACTACGGGTCACGGGTTGCCTTCACCAACTTCACGCAGGAAGCGCTCAAGCAAATCGCCGCGGCCGCCAAACCCCGCGAGAAAGCCTACGTCGAGGCATACATCGAGCCCGATGAAGCTGAACTGGAGGAACGCCGCAAGGCCGCCGAGATCCGCGTCAACACCAACTACCCCAGCCTCGACCGCCCCAACCCCAGGGCCGGCCTCGGCACCCTGACGGGCTCCGCCATCACCGTCCTTGCCCTCGTCCTCATCTACCTCGGCAACGTCTACGCCGGCTACGAGGCCAGCGTGTTCCGCAACTACCATCCAGCCTTGGGCATCGGCGCCGCCGCCGTGGCACCCGTCATCGGACCCGTCGTCTTCCTCTGCCTGCCCACCCGCCTGCTGAAATCCCAGGACGAGATCGCGGCGGAATCCATGGCCGCGCACCAGGCCGCCCTCGCCGAGGCCGAGGCCGCCGCCGCCGCCGAGGCCGCCGCCAACGCCCCCAGCCCGGAGGAACTCGCCGCCCAGGAGGAAGCCCGCGCCGCCGCCGAGGCCGCCGCCGCCGAGGCCGAGCGCAACAAGGTCGAGGAGTTCAAACGCGGCAGCGTCACCTTCAACCGGCGCTTCTTCGAAACCCGCTTCGCCGGGTTCGCCAAGCTCGTCCCCGGCGAGGCCGAGCAGGGCAAAATCCTTTACTTCCAGTCCGCCCGCGGCAACTACGCCGGCTCCCGCATCACCCGCATCGACCCCACTGCCGTCGTCCTCCAAATCCGCGAGGGCAACGCCACCAACGACGTGGAACTGCCCTTCGCCGAGATCAGTCTCGTCCAGATTCGCCCGGACCACCTGCCCCTGCCCTGAGGCCATCACCCACCTCCGCCGCCCACTCCCCGGGCACCCCCACTGCCGAACCCACCCCGCACGCCATGAAATACCGCACGGTCCTCCTCTTCGGCGCGCCCGGCTCCGGCAAGGGCACGCAGGGCAAAATCCTCGGCAACGTGCCCGGCTTCTTCCATTTCGCCTGCGGCGACGCCTTCCGGAACCTCCGCATCGAGGATCCCATCGGCAAGACCTTCATCGAGCACTCCAGCCGCGGCCAACTCGTCCCCGACGAGGCCACCATCGCCCTCTGGGCCAAGAACATCAAAGCCAGCACCGCCGACGGCGAGTTCGACCCCTCCCGCGACACCCTCATCCTCGACGGCATCCCCCGCAACGTCAGCCAGGCCAAAATGCTCGCCGAAACCCTCGACGTGAAGGCCGTCTTCTACCTGGCCTGCGCCGACCAGACCAAGATGATCGAGCGGCTCCAGCGCCGCGCCCTGCGGGAAAACCGCCTCGACGACGCCAACCTCGAGGTCATCCGCAAGCGGCTCGACACCTACGAGCGGGAAACCCGGCCCGTCCTGGACTTCTACGGACCCGGCGTCGTGCACGAAATCGACGCCACCCAGCCCCCCCTCACCGTCCTGCGCACCATCCTCGACATCATCGCGCGCACGCCCTGAGCCGGGCAGGCCCGCCGTGAGGCCGGCTCCCTGCCGCCGACCCGCCCGACCTGGGCGCAGCCCTGGCCCGGCCGCCCACTGAACCCCATGCCTCCCCTGCGCCTTGTCTTCATGGGCACCGCCGACCTGGCCCGCACCACCCTGCAGGCCCTGCTGCAGGCGCCCGACGTCGTCCTGGCCGGCGTCGTTTCCCAGCCCGACAAACCCCGCGGCCGCGATCTCCGGCAGCAGCCCACGCCCGTCAAGGAACTCGCGCTCGCCCACGGCCTCGCCCTCCTGCAGCCGCCCCGCGCCCGGGATCCCGGATTCCTCGAGGAACTGCGCGCCCTCGCCCCCGACCTCATCGTGGTGGCCGCCTACGGACAATTGCTTCCCCAGGCCCTGCTGGATCTTCCCCCCCACGGCTGCCTCAACGTCCACACCTCCCTCCTCCCCTCCTACCGCGGCGCCGCCCCGATTCAATGGGCCATCCTCGACGGCCTGGAGGAAACCGGCGTCACCATCATGAAAATGGATGCCGGCCTCGACACCGGCCCCATCCTGGCCCAGGCCACCACGCCCATCTCCACGGCGGACAACGCCCAAACCCTGCACGACCGCCTCGCCCTGCTCGGCGCCCAGCTCCTTGTCCAGACCCTCCCCGACTGGGTCGCCGGCCGCATCACGCCACGCCCCCAGCCCGCCAGCGGCGTCTCCCACGCCCGCAAGATCACCAAGGAGGACGGCCTGCTCGAGTGGCGCCAACCCGCCCGCACGCTCTGGAACCGCGTCCGGGGACTCACCCCCTGGCCCGGCGCCCACACCTTCCTCCCCACCCAGCCCAAGCCCACCCTGCTCAAAATCGCCGCCGCCAGCGTCGAACCCGACCTCTCCGGCACCCCCGGCGAAATCCTCCGGGCCGACCGCGACGGCTTCGTCGTTGCCTGCGGCCAACAGGCCCTCCGCCTGCTCGAAGTCCAGCGCGAAGGCGGCCGTCGCCTTCCCGCCCGCGACTTCCTCGCCGGCCACCCCCTCAACCCCGGCACCCGGCTGGGCCAAGCCAACGAGTTGACGAGTTGACGAGTGAGCGGGTGAGCGAGTTATTCGGGCTGCGCTTCACGTCGGTTGGTTCCAGGCCCGGCGTCCTTCGCCCGCGTGGCCGCATTCCGTTTGACGCCCCTCTGGCCCGGGGCTACAACCCAGCCGCCCATGAAACGCCCGAAGTACAAGCGCATCCTCCTCAAGTTGTCCGGTGAAGCCCTCGGGGGGGCCAAGGGCGCGGGCATCGATCCTGAGTCCGTGCACAGCATGGCCCAGCAAATCAAGGAGGTGCGCGACCTGGGGGTGCAGGTCGTCCTCGTGATCGGCGGCGGCAACATCTTCCGCGGACTGTCCGGCTCGGCCGGCGGCATCGAGCGCGCCACCGGTGACTACATGGGCATGCTGGCCACCGTCATCAACTCGCTCGCCCTCCAGGACGCCCTCGAGAAACTCGGCGTGGGCACCCGTGTCCAGACCGCCATCACCATGCACCAGGTGGCCGAACCCTTCATCCGCCGCCGCGCCCAGCGTCACCTCGAAAAGGGCCGCGTCGTCATCTTCGGCGCCGGCACCGGCAACCCCTTCTTCTCCACCGACACCGCCGCCGCCCTTCGCGCCAACGAAATCGGCGCCGAGGTCATCCTCAAGGCCACCAAGGTCGATGGCATCTACGATTCCGACCCCAAGAAGAACCCCAAGGCCAAGCGCTACGACCGCATCTCCTTCCAGGACGCCCTCCTCCAGCGCCTCACCGTGATGGATTCCACCGCCTTCTCCCTCTGCCAGGACAACAAGATGCCCATCATCGTGTTCGACATGTTCAAGCCCCACAACCTCCGCCGCGTCGTGCTGGGCGAGGCGGTCGGCACCCTCGTCACCAACTGACCCGGCGCACCCCGCGCCCCCCCCGCAAACGGGTCGAATCTTTTTGACGCCATTCCCGTCTCTGCCCGAGACTTCGACCGTCACCTGAACCCCACATCCCGAGAACTCCCATGAAAATCGCCTTCGCCGTCCTCGCCGCAGGCCTCGGCCTGAGCCTGGCCCCCCTCGCCTCCGCCGCCGACAAGAAACCCGACGTCAGCAAGTTGCCGGCCCCCGCCACGAAGACCGGCCTGACCTTCGACAAGGACATCAAGCCCCTCGCCGAGGCCTCCTGCCTCAAGTGCCATGGGGAGCAGAAACCCAAGGGCAAATACCGCGTCACCAGCCGCGAGGAATTCATCAAGGGCGGCGAACACGAGGGAGCCTCCGTCATCCCCGGCAAGAGCGCCGAAAGCCCCGTCGTCCACTACGTCGCCGATCTCATCGAGGACATGGAAATGCCCCCCAAGGACAAGCGCGACAAATACCCCGCCTTCACCAAGGAACAAATCTCCCTGCTCCGCGCCTGGATCGACCAGGGCGCCAAGTAATTCCCCACTCTCTCCCCCCGCCCGGCCGCGCCTCCCGCGGCCGGGTTTTTTGTTGGCGCGCCCGCCGGGCCGCCGCCTCAGGCCTTCGCCACCCCGCACCGGCGCCAACCCCGCACCACCACCAACCCCGCCCACGCGAGGCACGTCCAGCCAAAGACATCCCCATGGCGACGATAGGGCGTGGCCACCCGTCCGCCCGGAGGGCGCCGCGGCACCTCCACCAGCTTGAAGCCCGCTCCATAAATGTCGTTGGTCCCGGGAAGGAACACCTCATGCATCCGGCCCTGGGCATCGACCCAGCAGGTCAGGCCGTTGTTGGCACAGCGCACCAGCGGCACCCCATTCTCCACCGCGCGGAACACCGCGCTGGCCGCGTGCTGCCACTGCGCGGCACTCTCCCCAAACCACCCGTTGTTGGTCAGGTTGACCAGGAAATCGGTGTCGTCCTCCACATGCTCCCGCACCCCATGGGGAAAGATGTCCTCAAAACAAATCAGGGGCGCCACCCGGCAGCGCAACCCCGGCAGGTCGAACGGCACCGGGGCGTCGCCGGGGGTGAAACTCCCCATCCCCGTCCAGCGTTCCAGGAACGGCAGCCAGCGCGCCAGCGGGATGTACTCACCGAAAATGACCAGGCGCTGCTTGCGATAGCCCCCCACGAACCGGCCCTCGGGGCTGACCAGGAACGCGGCATTGAACGCCTCGTAGTCGCGGGCCATCCCCGGCCGCGTGGCCGGCTCGGCGTCGTCCGAACCGATCACCATCCAGACCTGGTGCGTGCGGGCCAGGTTGGTGATGGCCTGGTTCAGTTCCGGATCCCAGCGGGCCATGCGCGGCACCGCCGCCTCCGGCCAGACCAGCACCTCAGGCCGGGACGCCAGCGCGCGCTCGGACAAGGCCACCAACTGGGCAAAGCGGCGGGCGCTCTCCTGCTCATCCCAGATCCAGCGCTGCGGGATGCTGGGCTGGATCAAGGCCAGCCGGACCGGGGGTCCGGATTCCCCGGGACGGAGCGCCGCCCGCACGCCCCACGCCAGGAGGCCCACGCCGGCCAGCAGGGGCAGCGCCAGGTCTGATTTCCAGAGTTGCACATCCCGGGAGCCGCCGGCCAGGCGCGCTCCCGCACCGAGCAACGAGACGGAAAACCACACCGCAAAAAACGAAACCCCGTAGACCCCGGTGTAGGCTGCCACCTGGATCAGGGGCACCTGGCGGTACTGGGAGGCGCCGAGGAGATTCCAGGGGAACCCGGTGAAGATGCGGGCCTGGATCATTTCCCAGGCCACCCAGAGCGCGGCGCAGGCCAGGGCCCAGAGGGCGCGCTGTGGCCACGGGACGGCTGACCAGGCGCGCAGGCTCGGGCCGAGGCCGGATGCGCCGGTGGCTGGGTTGACCGCACCAGGGTCCCGGGCGCCCGGGGCGCAGCGCCAGCACAGCCAGACCCAGGTGGCGGGAAAGAGGGCGAGGAACGCGGACAGCACCAGCCAGCCGGTCACGGGCGCCAGCTTGGCCACGGGAATGTGCAGGAGCCAGTAAAGCGCCGCGAGGTAATGGGCGGCCCCGGCCACGTAGCCGAGACGGAAGGCACGGCGGCCGTCGGTCCCCCACGCCACGGCGAGCAGGAGGCCGGGGGCCAGGAACGCCAGGCCGGCCAGGCCGATCTTGGGAAAGGCCGCCGCCCAAAGCAGCCCGGCTGCCAAGGCGGCCGGCCAGCGGAAGCGTTCGCGGAGGGTGGCGAAGGGCGTCTTCAACGCCGACAGCTTGCCCGGGGGGACCGGGGGATTCCAAGCCTCCCGAAGCGGGAAAGGCAGGCCGGTCCAAAAGAAAACCCCGGGGAGCCGCCGGCCGCTGCCGCCCAACCTGCGTCAGCGCCGGTGACCCCCCGGGGAGAGGGGAGGAACAACCGTCCTAGTTCGAGGCGGCGGCCGGGAGATGCTCGCGGTATTCGGTGGGCGACTGGCCGAGCAGCTTGCGGAAGACGCGGTTGAAGTGGGTGAGGGACTGGAAGCCCACCTCGTAGGCGATCTCGCTCACGCGCAGGTTGGGGTTGAGCAGGAGCTCGCGGGCCCGCTCGACGCGGACGCGCGAGACGTACTCCGTGAAGTTCACGCCGGTGACCTTCTTGAACAGCTTGCAGAAGTAGAAGGTGCTGGTGTTGACCGCGCGGGCGACCTGGCCCAGGGAGAGGGGTTCGCCCTGGTGCTCGTGGATGTACTGCCGGGCCTTGGTGATGACCGGTGGCTCGGCATGATTGCGCTGCACGGCGATCTGGTTGCTCAGGAGCGAGAGGTGGTCGGCGAAGACGGTCAGCAGGTGGGTGACCGCGTCCAGCTTGCGCCGCGTCACCACGGGAGTGGCGAAGAACGCCTCGCGCAGCTCGGCCCGGGGCACCTTCATGCCCATGTCATCCAGTTCCTTGGCGGCCTTCTCGAATTGGGCCTCGGTCGGCTTCCGCTCGAACACCTGGCCCGTCTGGAGGAACCCGATCGGTTCCTGGCCCAGGCGGACCGGCACGGCGGATTCCGTGAGGCCGAAGCGGCACATCACGGTGGCCGGGCCGCTGCGCGCCTCCTGGCACAGTTTCTCCTGCACCTGCAGGCAGGCGGCGCAGGTGCGGCTCTTGCGCGCCATGAGGGCGCAGAATCCGCTCTCATTGCGGCGGCCGTGCAGCGGCAGCTGCCACGTCTCCACCGGACGCAGCGTCACCGGCAGGCCGGTGGCCTCGTTGTAGGCCTTCTCGTAATCCTTGTAGGTGGGAGAGTCGGCGAGGGTCTCAAGCAGCTGGCTGTTCGCATTCATGGTTGTTGGCGGCCAGGTTTCGGTTCATCCGAAATTGTCCTGACGCCTGCAACCTACGGACGGCCGGCGTTTCGCTCAATTGGACCCCGGCCTTATTTGGCGCAGGGCAAAGCAGTAGCGGTACTAGGCAACGTGCCTAATCCACGTCGGGAGGGCCCTCCCATGCCCGTGGGGGAGGGTTCCGCGCGGGTTCAGGCGGTGAAACCGAAGCGGTGCCGTTCCTCCTCGCCCTTGATGCCGAGCGACCGGCAGATATGCCGCGAGGCCAGCAGGCTCGCCGCCGTCTTCACCATGCGGTCAAACTCGGGCCGCGGCAGGTCGACGCCTTCATGGCGGATGGTGGACACGCGGTAGCCGCGCTCCAGCAATTCGCTGACGAACTCCTCGCACGCGACCGGATCATCGGTGGAGTAGTGGTGGGCCTGGGCCGGGCGCCGGAACTCAGGGCTGTATTCGACGGTGTATTTCGGGAGCATGGCTGGGATGGGTTGGGGTTGAGTGGATGTGGAACAAAACCGGTTCGTTCGGCAGGGACGCCTTCAAAAGACCTCGGCCCGCAGGCCGGTCACGTCGCGGACCCGGCGGGCGATTTGCGACAGCGTGCGCAGGGGAAGGTGCCCGCACTCGCCCCGCGCCACGGGGCGCGTCGCGGAATAAATCTGGACCAGCGGAATCTGCGCGCCGGACTCCCGCAGCACGCGCAGGCGTTCCACGTAAGCCTCGATTTCCTCCCGGGGCGGCTCGGCGCCATCCCGCGAGGGAAACAGGCTCTGGATGATGACCGGCCGGCGCCGGGCCAACTGCAGGATGCGGGCCAGCAGATCCTCCAGGGAACACCCCGGCTGGTTGAGACGGTCCACATACCCCTGGGTCCCGCCGTCCAGCTTGGCCCAGACCTCGTCCCGCGCCGTCAGCAGCGACAACCCCTCCTCCACCGCGGGCGTGCCCAGGCCGCTGGCGTTGGTGATCAGCACCACCTTGAAGAAGGGACCCTTGGTCCGCAGATGCACCACCGCCTCCACCGCGGCCAGGAAGTCGGGGCTCAGCGTCGGCTCCCCGTCCCCGCTCAGCGTCACGTGCCTCAGTTGCAGCAACTCCGGCGACAATCGGCGGTAGCCCGGCTGCTCGCGCAGGCGGCCGGACCGCACCAGTTCCAAGGTGGTCTCCAACTCCGCCGCCATCAGGTCGATATCGACCCGGGCACCGGGCACGGTTGCCGTCCGATCCACCTCGCAATACGCGCAGGCAAAGTTGCATTGCCGGTCGGGATTGAGGTTCACCCCCACCGACAACCCCCGCGCGCGCGGGGAAACCACCGTGTAAACAAAGCGGTTGCCCGCAAAGTCCCGGGGGCACCCAAACGCCGTCTCCACCGGCCCGCCCCGGGCGGCGGCGCCCGCGGCGCCCGCGGACCCCGCGGGGGCCGCCATGCCGGTTGGAGCGAGGGAGATCATGCCAGTCATCAGATCGGGGTTCAGGCAAATTGCCGCTCACGCTGGCGCACCACCAGGACCGGACAGGACGCATGGCGCACCACCCGCTCCGTCGTGCTGCCCAGCAACGCATGCTTCACCCCGGTAAACCCATGGGTCGACAGGATGATCAGGTCCACCTTGAGGGTCCGCGCCGCCTCGGCAATCTCGTGGAACGCGCGCCCCTGCCGCACGACGAGGCGATCCACCACCTTCGCCTCAACGCCGCGCGCCTCGCAGAGGGATTGCAGCTTCTTCCTGGCGCTCGCCGCCACCCGGTCGTTCTCCATGGCCAGGGGGAACGCCGCAAAGTCCGGCGTCGCCACCGGCTCCACCACGTAAAGGAGGGTGATCTTGGCCCCGAACTGCGCGGCGAAGGACACCGCGTAATCCAGCGCCTTGGTCGATGGCTCCGAGAAGTCAACCGGAACCAGGATGGAGTTAATCCTCAGGACGGCCGGGACCAGGTCAATGGTCGCGGCGGACGCCGGCGTGCGGCGGGCCCGGGGGGCGGAGGGGGAACGGCGGGATTTGGTTTTCATAGGCGGAATGTTGTTTGTTTCTGCGCCGCCAACATCCGGGAACCTCCGCCGTGCCACTACACGAGCCTTGCCATTTGCCGCGCCTTCCTTGCATGGAACCCACCCGGGCCGGCACCGGCGCGGCGCGACTTGCGCCTGCTCAAACTGCCGGCGTCGCCCCCAGCGGCACACCGGCGACCCGCGTGTAGCGGCCGCCGCCCGGCCCCAGCTCGCTGCGCATCAACACCACCTCTCCCGCGGTCCAGCGCCCGTGGTCATCCTCCGCCCGCTCCCGCGCCCAGCCTGCCAGCGCCCCGGATACCGGCACCTGCTTCACGCGCGCGAGCGTGATGTGCGGCTGAAACACCGCCTCCGGCGCCTCCGTCGCAAAGGAGCCCGTGGCCGCCTGCACCGCACTCTGCAGGGAAATCAACCGCCCGGCGTCACCCGGTTCCCGCACCCCAGCCCACAACACCCGCGGCCGCCGCCAACCCGGGAACGCCCCCAGCCCCACCGCTTCCAGTTCGAACGCAGGCCGCCCCGCCACGGCCGCCCGCAGCGCCCCCACCAAAGCCTCCACCCGCGCCGCCGGCACCGCCCCAAGGAATCGCAGGGTCAGGTGCATCCGGTCCGGCGGAGACCACGCGGCATGCAGGCGCGGCCAGGCCCCGCGCAGGGCGGACTGCAGCGCGGCCAGGCGTGCCTGCAACTCCCCCGGCAGCTCCAGCGCCACAAACAACCGCTGGGTCTCCACCGATGGCGCCATGCCGTGTTCTCCTCCTCCCCCGGCCGGGTGGCCGCCACCCTCAGGCCCCCGCCGGCTCCTGTTGGCTGATGCAATGGAACGAGCCGAGGCCCCAGATGAGTTCCGTGGAATCCACCCCGACCACCCGCCGCCCCGGGAACTCGCGCTGCAGAATCTCCAGCGCGCGCGCATCCTCCGGGTCCCGGTAGGTCGGCACCAGCACCAGCCCGTTGGCGATGTAGAAGTTGGCGTAGCTGGCCGGCAACCGCTGGCCCTCATGCTCCAGGCGCCGCGGCATCGGCAACTCCACCACGCGCAGCGGGCGCCCGTCCTGATCCCGCGCCCCGCGCAACAACCGCAGGTTCTCCTGCAGGGGCTCGTAGTTCTCATCGGCCGGATCCGACTCCACCACCGTCACCACCGTGTCGGCGCTGACAAAGCGCGTCAGGTCATCCACATGCCCGTCCGTGTCGTCCCCCGCAATCCCGTCCCCCAGCCAGACAATCTGCCGCACACCCAGGTAATCCCGCAGGTACTGCTCAATCTGGCCCTCGTTCAGGTGCGGGTTCCGGTTCGGATTAAGCAGGCAGGCCCGGGTGGTCAGGAGCGTCCCCCGCCCGTTCACGTCGAGCGCCCCACCCTCCATGATGACGCCGGGCGAAAACAGCGGGAGCCCGCGCAGCGCCGCCACGTGCCGCGGGACCGCGTCGTCGAGGTCATACGGCGGATACTTCCCGCCCCACGCATTGTAGTCCCAATCCACCACCGCGCGTTCCCGCACGCCACCCCGGTCCCGCACGAGGAAGATCGGGCCATGATCCCGGCACCACGGCTCGTAGCTCGGGAAATGATGGAACTGCACCCGCTCCAAGGGCGTGTCGTGCCGGCGCAACAGTTCACGCACCGTCCCCTCCATGGCCGCATCCCACACGTTGAGGTGCACTGCCTCCACCGTGACCAGGTGGCGAATCAACTCGGCGTAGACCGGCGGGACGGTGTCGTACTTGTCCGGAAAGCTGATGCCATCCGGACGCGGCCACGAGAACCACGTGCCGGCATGCGGCTCCCACTCGGCCGGCATGCGATAGCCCTGCTCCGCCGGGGTTGCCCCGTTCCCGCCCGATGCTGTCCCGTGCCTGATCTCGTTCTTCATGGCAATCGTTGTCCCCGCGCCGGCTCATACAGCCGGTACCAGTCCTCACGGCTCAGGGCCGCCTCCTCCGCCCGGGCCGCCTCGCGAATGCGCCCGGGGTCCGTCGTCCCGACCAGCGGGATGATCCCGGACGGATGCCGCAGCAGCCAGCCAAGCGCCACGGCCGCGCGGGGCAGCCCCCGTTCCGCCGCCAGTGCGTCCACCGCCTCCACGATGGGCCCCACCCGCCCCGCGTAGGCCTCCTGCGCGGGCAACAACCGGCGGGCCCCCGCGCCCAGGAGGCCCGCCCCGAGGGGACTCCACGCCAGCGGGGTCAGCCGCTCGGCCAGGCAATGGTCGAGGGTGCCGTCCTCCACGCACGCCGGGTTGGCCAGGCTGATCTCCACCTGGTTCACCACCAACCGCATCGGGCAGGCCCGCTGCAGGGCCGCCACCTGGGACGGCTTGAAATTGCTCACCCCAAACTCCCGCACCTTGCCCGCCTCCCGCAGCTTTGCAAACGCCCCCGCCACCTCGGCCGGATCCATCAGGAAATCCGGGCGGTGCAACTGGTAGAGGTCGAGGTGGTCCACACCGAGCCGCCGCAGCGACTCCTCGCAGGAACGCAGGATGTGCTCGGCGGAGAAATCATAGCGGTAGGGCGCGCCCGCGACCGGATCCCCCGGCCGCCGTATGCCGCACTTGCTGGCCAGCAACATCCCCTCCCGCGCCCCGGGCAACTCCGTCAGGATTTGCCCAAACACCGTCTCCGCCCGGCCCTCGCCATAAATATCCGCATGGTCAAACAGCGTGTAGCCGGCCTCGATGGCCGCGACCACCGCCGCCCGGCTGGCCGCCGGTGTCATCCCGCGATCCGCGAGGCGCCAACAGCCATAGGCCAGGCGGCTGGACCGAAGTTCGCTGGACCCCAGTGGGATGGTCTTCATGGGCGCGGTGGCGTTGGTGGACAAGGTTCCCGGCACGCCGGGTAGGCCGCGCGGGGCGGGGCGCAGAGTAGGACACGAGCCCGGCCCGGCAAGGCGTTTTTGCGGCGGCAGACCGGCCAGGCTCAGGCGGGAAGGAGGGAGACGCGACGGGACGACTAGGGTGCGGCCGCCTCGGCCGTGGGCCGGACTGACAGCAGGTGGAAGGCGACGCTCTGCTGGATGCGCTTGGGGGCGGCGGCATCCGCCACCTCGTTGGTGTCGGAGGCCTTGGCATTGGCGCTGGCCGGGAAGGCGGCGTCCTTGAACAGCACCATGGCGTTGGGGAACTGGGCTTCCACGTCAATCCAGGCCGACCCGTGCAGCGTGCCATCCTGCTTGGCCGACCGCGAGGCCCGCTGCGCAATGGTGCCCTTGAAATCCAGCCGGGCGCAGTTGGTCCCGCGCTGCCGCTGCCAGCCGGTGAACGTCACACCGGCGTTGTAGCGCGGCTTGCCCCGCCCGACAAACGGGGTCTCCCCCTGCACCGTCCATCGTTCCCCGGGCCGGACCGCCGCGGACGGCAGGAAGCTGAACTCAAGGAACTGCTTGAACAAATCAACGGTGAAAAACGTGCGCACGGCGCTGGCCACGCTGCTGCGGACCGCCGGCGCCGCGGCCGGGGCGCCCGCGCCGGCCGCCTCGGCGGACCCCGGCCGCGCCGCCAGCCGCACGCTGGTCTCCACGTTGGTCCGCGTCGTGCCATCGGCATTGGTGACCACCGTCAGGGTCCGCACCGCGTTGGTGGACAACAGCCGCCGCACCGAGGCCGCCCGCCCGCCGGGACCCAACGCGCGCTCCACCCACTCGGAGACCCCGTCCGCCTTGAGCACCCGCCCCTCCGGCGAGACCAGGAATCGCATCTTGCCACCCACCAACCGCCGCAACACCGGCACATAGCCGTGGTCGTCAAAAACCTCCCCGCCCTGCTCCGAGTCAAATCCCGTGGCCACCTGGCCCGACTTGCTCCGCTCCATGCCCAGGGAAACCACTTCCAGATCCAGCCGGATTTGGCCGCCTGGCGTGTTGGTCGCCACGATGCGGCAGACCTGCTCAAAGCTCACGCGGTGCGAGGTGTCCGCAAGGCGGTGGGGCGGTTCGGTGTCCATCACCTGCTCCATCTCGAGGCGGACCTCGTAGGTATGGCCGGGCTTCCACGCGCATTTCAGGGAGGCCGGGGTGGGTGGGCTCTGGGTGATGGGGGCCTCCCCCGGGCGCCCGCAGCCGCCCAGGAGCGCAACGGCCACCCCAAGCAGCCAGGCGCAGGGCCGGAACCCAGGCCGGGACGCCGTGCGGAGTGAAGATTGGATGCGCGTGTTCATGGGGCCGCCAAGGACGCCGCCGCGGGCGTGCCGGGGAGTAAACCCCGGCGCCGGAAAGGCCACAAGCCCGCGTTGGACGGGGCAGCCACCAAAAGATTGAACTGAATTCCCGGCATCCCCGGGCCGGCTCCCGGTAAAGATACCCGCCCCGGTCGCCCGGGACCGCCTTGCCAGCGTCGGTGGCATGCACTAATCCTAGGGTGCCCCGCCACCATGATCCTGGTCCGCCCCTCCGCACTGTGCGCCGCCCTGCTCTGGCTGGGCGGGGCCGGGACGCTCGTGCCCCCGGCCCCGGCGGCCGTCGTGCCCGTGGTCGGCACCAACCACACCCCGGTGCGGATCATGGCCGCCAACCTGACGGGCAATTCCCAGCTCTACGAGGCGCCCTCCCTCCGCCTCTTCCAGGCCCTCAAGCCGGACGTGGTCGCCATCCAGGAGTTCAACTACCTCAACAACACCGCGGCCGACCTGGGCAACTTCGTCGTCACCGCCTTCGGCACCAATTACCGTTGGTTCCGGGAAACCAACACCGCCTACAGCATCCCCAACGGCATCATCAGCCGCTGGCCCATCCTGGCCGCCGGCTCCTGGGATGACCTCGAGCTCGGCGACCGCGGCTTCGCGTGGGCCCGCCTCGACCTCCCCGGCACCCAGGACCTCCATGTGGTCAGCGTGCACCTCAAGGCCAGCACCGGGACCAGCAACGAACTGCGCCGCGCCAACCAGGCCGCCCGCATCAAGTCCCTCGTGCAATCCAACTTCCCCCCCAGCTCCCTCGTGGTCGTCGCCGGTGACTGCAACATCCAGTCCAGCAACGAGACCGCCCTCGCCACCTTCAAGTCCTACCTGTCCGACGCCCCCGTCCCCACCGACGCCGTCTCCGGCGGCGACCCGGACACCAACAACGGCCGGGATGAACGCTACGACTACGTCTTCCCCGGCCCCACCCTTAACGCCCTGCGCGTCGGCACCACCCTCGGCGCCACCACCTATCCCAACGGCCTCGTCTTTGACTCGCGCCGCTTCACCCCGTCCACCATCCCGGCGCCCGCGCTGACCAACGACTGCGCCACCCTCCAGCACATGCCGGTGCTGCGGGATTTCCGGGTGCCCTACCTCGTGACCAACCTCGTCACCGTCCCCGAACCCGCCTTGCGCCTGATTCGCTCCAACGTCGTGGCCTGGACCGGTGTCACCAACCTTCCCTACACCGTCCTGACCGCAACGAACCTGCCACCGGTCTGGACCACCGCCGGCGTGGTCATCTCCTCCACCACCACCAACCTTTTCTTCACCAACCCCCCCTCCGCCACCCGCCAGCGCTACCACCGCGTGCTGGTGCCGTGAGGCCCACCGCCCCGCCTTGGCCACCCGCTGCCCCACTCCCCGCTGACTCGCTAACTGCGCTTGTCCTTCCCCGCCCGCACCCCTACGCTTCCGGGATCGGCCAAACGCACGATTCCCGTCCCATGGGCAAAGACTTCATCCGCATCGGGGGCGCCCGCGAGCACAACCTCAAGAACCTGTCGCTGGCCATTCCCCGCGACAAGCTGGTCGTCATCACCGGCCTGAGCGGCTCCGGCAAGTCCTCCCTCGCCTTCGACACCCTCTACGCCGAGGGCCAGCGCAAATACGTCGAGAGCCTGTCCGCCTACGCCCGGCAGTTCCTCGACCAGATGCAGAAGCCGGACGTCGACTTCATCGAAGGCCTCTCCCCCGCCATCGCCATCGAGCAGCGCAGCTCGGGCATGAACCCCCGCTCCACCGTCGCCACCACCACCGAGATCTACGACTACCTCCGCCTCCTCTACGCCCACGTCGGCCAACCCCACTGCCCCGACACCGGCAACCCCATCGTCCCCCAGACCACCAGCGACATCGTCGACAAGATCCTCGCCCTCCCGCCCAAGTCCCGCGTCATGATCCTCGCCCCGGTCGTCCGCGGCGAGAAGGGCGAGTTCCGCGACGTCATCGAGCGCCTCGCCCGGGAGGGCTTTGTCCGCGCCCGCATCGATGGCGAGTTTGCCGAGCTCCAGGCCAACGTCCGCGTCAAGCTCGACCCCAAGGCCCGCCACCACATCGAGGTGGTCGTCGATCGCCTGGTCATCGACGACAAAATCCGCACCCGCCTGAGCGACTCGGTGGAAACCGCCCTCAAGTGGGGCGAGGGAACCCTGCTCGCCCTCCACCAACCCGGGCGCGACGGCGCGGCGGCGGCCGCGACCGCCGAGGCCGGCGGGGGCAAATGGACCGAGGTCCTCCATTCCAACCGGAACTACAGCCCCGCCACCGGCCGGAGCTTCGAGACGCTGACTCCCAAGCATTTCTCCTTCAACGCCCCCTCCGGCGCCTGCCCCGTCTGCCATGGGCTCGGCCAGAAGATGGTCTTCGACGAGGCCCTCGTCGTGCCGGACCCGGCCAAGTCGCTCGAGGCCGGCGCCGTCCTGCCCTGGCGGCGCGGCGGCAAGCGGATGATCATCCACTACAAGGCCATGCTGAAGGCCGCGGCCGCCCACTGCGGCGTGAGCCTCGAGGCGCCCTGGCAGGACCTGCCCGAGGACTGCCGCCGCCTCATTCTCCACGGCTCGGGGGAGACGGAGCTGACCTTCTTCCTCGCCAGGGCCGGCAAGGTCAGCCAGGTCAAGCGGCCCTTCGAGGGCGTGCTGCCCAACCTCGAGCGCCTCTACGCCGAAAGCGAGAGCGAGTTCACCCGCAACCGGCTCAAGGCCTTCATGAACCCGCGCCACTGCGACGCCTGCCACGGGCGCCGCCTCAAGCGCGAGGTGCTCGCCGTCACCCTCCGCGGCGGCGAGGGCGCCCCGGCCCCGGCTCCTGCGGCCACCCCCAAGGCCGACAAAAAGTCCCCGCCCGCCATCCCCGGCCTGTCCATCATGGATGTCTGCGGCCTGTCGGTCGACGAGGCCCAGCGGTTCTTCGGCGGCCTCCAGCTCTCGGAGTTCCAGGCCAGGATCGCCACCGAGCCACTCAAGGAAATCCGCGCCCGGCTCCGCTTCCTCCACGATGTCGGCCTGGGCTACCTCACCCTCGACCGCGAGTCGGGCACCCTCTCGGGCGGCGAAGCCCAGCGCATCCGCCTGGCCACCCAGATCGGCGCCGGCCTCGTGGGCGTCCTCTACATCCTCGACGAGCCCAGCATCGGGCTCCACCAGCGCGACAACGAGCGCCTGCTCGCCACCCTCCGCCACCTGCGCGACCTCGGGAACTCCGTCATCGTCGTCGAGCACGACGAGGACACCATCCGGGCCGCCGACTGGCTGCTCGACCTCGGCCCCGGCGCCGGCACCCGCGGCGGCGAGGTCGTCGCCTCCGGCACCGTCGCCGAGGTCCTCGCCAGCCCCCGCTCCCTCACCGCCAAGTACCTCACCGGTGAACTCTGCATCCCTATCCCCAAACAGCGCGCCCGGCCCGATCCCGAGCGCGGCTGGCTCGAGATCCTCGGGGCCTCCGAGAACAACCTGCGCAACCTCGATGTGCGCATCCCCCTCGGCACCCTCACCTGCGTGACCGGCGTGAGCGGCTCGGGCAAGAGCACGCTCGTCGATGACATCCTGCGCCGCGCCCTGATGCGCCACTGGCACGGGAGCAAGGAACGTCCCGGCGCCCACCGCGAGATCCGCGGCAAGGACCAGCTCGACAAGCTCATCGTCATCGACCAGGCCCCCATCGGCCGCACCCCGCGCAGCAACCCGGCCACCTACACCGGGATGTTCAACGCCATCCGCGATCTCTTCGCGCGGCTGCCCGCCGCCCGCGTGCGCGGCTACGACTCCGGCCGGTTCAGCTTCAACGTCAAGGGCGGACGCTGCGAGAAGTGCCAGGGCGACGGCCTCCTGAAGATCGAGATGCATTTCCTCCCGCCGGTCTACGTGACCTGCGAGGCCTGCGCGGGCCAGCGTTACAACCGCGAGACGCTCGAGATCAACTACAAGGGCATGAACATCGCCAACGTCCTCGACATGACCGTCGATGACGCGGTGAACTTCTTCCGGGCCGTCCCCCAAATCCACGACCAGTGCCTCACCCTGGCCGAGGTCGGCCTCGGCTACCTCCGCCTCGGCCAGAGCGGCACCACCCTCTCCGGCGGCGAGGCCCAGCGCCTCAAGCTCGCCGCCGAGCTCAGCCGCAAGCAGACCGGACGCACCCTCTACCTCCTCGACGAGCCTACCACCGGGCTCCACTTCGGCGATGTCGCCAAGCTGCTCGAGGTCCTCTTCAAGCTGCGCGCCTCCGGCAACACGCTCGTCGTCATCGAGCACAACCTCGACGTCATCAAAACCGCCGACTGGGTCATTGACCTCGGCCCGGAGGGCGGCCGCGGCGGCGGGAGCATCGTGGCCGAGGGCCCCCCGGAAAACATCGCCGCCACCCCCGCCAGCCTCACCGGCCAGTGGCTGCAACCCATCCTCCGTCCGAAAAGGAAATGACCGGTCCCAGGGCCGTTGGGGATCGGGGCCTTGGCCATCGCATCCACGGGGCCCGGCACCCCCCGGCTTGCCGGGCCGACGCCCGCAGCGCATCCTCGACTTCATGACGCCCCTGCCCCGCACTGCGTGGATCCCTGTCCTCCTGGCCTGCCTGCTGGCCGGCTGCCAGCAACCACGCCCCCACGCGCCCACCCCGGCGGCCAAGGCCGGAGCCGGGGGGAAGCCCGCGACCAATGATTCCCTCCGGTTCCTTGTCAGCTTCCCCGACTCCGTGCGATCCCAGGCCGTGTCGGGCCGGGTGCTGCTCTTCCTCGGCCGCAGCGCCACCCCCGAGCCGCGCTCGGCCGGCACCCTCTCGCTCACGCCACCGCCCGTCTTCGCCATCGACGTGACCAACCTGCCCCCGGGCTCCCAGGTCGCCTTTGCCCCCGATCGTTTCCGGGCGCCGGACGCGCTGGCCTTTCCCACCCGGCTGGACCGGCTTGAGCCGGGCACCTACTTCGCCCAGGCCGTCCTTGACCTCGACCGCACGGCGCGGGACTTCAACCAGGGCCCGGGCAACCTCCACAGCAAGCCGGTCCGCTGCGACCTGGCCGGGGGCCGCGGCGGCACCGTCGAGCTGCGCGCGGATCAGGTGGTGCAGACCCGCGCGCCGAAGGACACCGAGTCGGTCAAGCTGGTGGAGATCCGGAGCCGCCGCCTCAGCGAGTTCCACCGCCGGGACATCCAGTTGCGCGCCGGCGTGGTCCTGCCCGCCGGGTTCGCCACCAACACGACGCAGCGCTACCCGGCCGTGTATGTCGTGCCCGGCTTCGGCGGACGCCACACCTCGGCCTGGGGCACGCGCGAGGGGAAACTGGTCCCGCACCTCCGGGTGGTGCTGGATCCCGACACGCCGCTCGGGCACTCGGTGTTCGCCAACTCGGCCAACAACGGCCCGGTGGGCGATGCCCTGGTGCATGAGCTCATCCCCGAGATCGAGCGGCGTTTCCGCGGCCTGTCCGATCCGGCCGCCCGCCTGGTCACCGGCCATTCGTCCGGCGGCTGGGGCTCGCTCTGGCTGCAGGTGGCCTACCCCGATGTCTTCGGCGGATGTTGGAGCACGGCGCCGGACCCGGTTGATTTCCGATCCTTCCAGACCGTGAACATCTATGAGGATCTCAACGGCCTCTGGACCCGCGAGGGCCAGCCACGGCCCGTGGCCCGCACCCGGGAGAAGGTTCTGATGACCTTCCAGCAGCTGCACCACTACGAGCACGTGGTCGGCTACGGCGGCCAACTCGACTCCTTCGATGCCGTGTTCAGCCCGCGCGGGTTGGACGGCCGCCCGCGGCCGCTCATCCACAAGCTGACCGGCGACATCGACCGTGCGGTGGCCGAGCACTGGAAACAGTATGACATCCGCCTGATCCTCGAGCGGGACTGGGCCACCCTCGGGCCGAAGCTGAAGGGGAAAATCCACGTGCTGGCCGGGGGCTGGGACACCTTCTACCTGGACGGCGCAGCGGTGCGGCTGCGCGATTTCCTGCGCACGACGGATTACGGGGGCTACGTGGAGCTGCTCCCCGGGGACCACGGCAGCTTCCTGACCGAGCCGGTTCGCGCCCGCATCGAGCGCGAGATGAACGAGCGCCTCAAGGCAGCGGCGGCGGCGCGGGCACCGGCGACAAGGTGACGCGCCCGCTCAGGTTCGACTGGATGAGGTAGCCCTCCCCGGTCAGCCCGCCGGGCGGCAGGCGCAGGGCGGCGCGGAACGGCAGCGTGCGGCCGGTGCCCGGGTCGCGGTATTGGCCGGTCCACAGACCGGTGCCGGGCGACAGGGACAGCGCCCAGCCAACCCCGTTGGTCAGGCGGCTTGTTCCGTCCCAGCCCACCAGGTTCGTGGCGGCCGGCGTGGGCAGGCCGTATAGCGCGGCCTGCAGGGAGCCCGCCCCGGCCAGGGCACCCGTGAGGGCCGGGGCGGAATACAGGGAACCGCGCGCCTGCAGTTCCTGGCGGAAACCATCCCGGTAGGCCTTGTCGGACGGCCGGGGCAGCCGGGTCCAGGTGGCCGTGCCGCTCACCATCAACTCAGCCGCGGGATGGTTCGTGAACTGCAGCGGGACATGCAGGGAGCCCTTGTTGCCGTAGAGGGCCTGGTAGACGGGGAAAACGCCGTCCTTGGACAGCCAGCCGACCGCGGTGAAGGGCGCGCCATCGGCAAGGAACCCCGTGACGCGCGCGCGCCCGTTGGTGTCGGTCTTGGCCGAGGCCACCCCGGCCCCCAGGGGACCCGCCCCCGCCACCGGCGGCCACGTCAGCGTGTATTGCCCGGCAAACCGCCCGGCCGGATTGTTGGCCGACAACGGCTGGATGCGATCCGCCACGACCTCCGCCGGCACCCCGCTCCCGTCCTCCGCAATCTCCCCCGTGATCTGTTGGGTGCCGTTGGTGAGGTCCAGGCAGAGGGTCAACGCCAGCGGCGGTCCGCCGGGCGCACGCACGCCATTGGTGGCCTTGCCATCCAGGGCAAACTGGCCGCCAAACGGCAGCGTGCGGCCAGCGCGCCGCAGTTGGCCGCTGAAGGCGCCGCGGTCGGTCAGCCGCAACGTCAGCCCACCCGCCGTCTCATGCACCACCCGCCCGGGCTCGGCAAACAGTCCGGCATAGGAACCAGTCAGGGGCAGGAACGGGTTGGGCACAAAGCTCGCGCGCAGAACCAGGTTGGAGGTCATCCGGAAGGTCAGCCTGGGTGCCGCGGACGTCAGCCCGCCACTCCAACCGGCGAACAGCTGGCCCGTGGCGGCGGCCGCCGTGATGGCATACTGCCGGCCGACTTCGAGGAGCTGCCCGTCCAGGTTTGGCGTGACCGCGCCCCCGCCCTCCACCTGCAGGGCGAACGGGCTCGTCACCACGTAGACAAACCGGCGCGTCACCACGGCGGACGCATTCGTGGCGCCGTCCACCGCCTTGGCCAGCACCGTGTTGGTGCCAGGCACCAGGCTCAGTGGGATGGACCAGCTGTTGGTGCCCGTCGCCGCCAGGTAAGGCCCCCCGTTCAGGCTGACCCACACCCCCGTCACCCCCCGGTCATCCGAGGCCGTCCCCTGCACCAGGACCTGCTCGTTGGTCAGGCGAGCATTGGCCGCAGGCACGGTCACGGTCACCTTCGGCGCCTGCGCATCAGGCCCCGCCAGCGGGTCCGAGAAATCCGGGATGCCGTTCGTGTTCGCGTCGGTCGGGTCGGTCAACTCGATGCGCCAGTCGGCGTAGTCGCGCCAGGCTGTCTCCGTGGCACCATCGTTGAACTTCAGGTTGCCCGTGTAACGCTGGCCGGCCCGGGCCAGGGTCAGGGGCTGGACGGTGTAGCGGCGCGACCCGCTGCGCAGCTGGAACTGCGGCAGCACCACCTCACCCGGGCCCGGCAGGGTGTAGGCCGTCGATCCCGTCAGCACCAGGGACACACCTTTCTGGTTGCGCAGGGTTAAGGTCAGCCGCAGCTGGTTGGTCAGGTCGCGCGTGTAATCGGCCTGGCCCTCGAAATGCAGCACGCGCAGCTGCCCGGCCAAGGCGTAGGAACCGTAGGCATTCGTCCAGGCCAGGCTGTAGTTGCCCAGGTCCGCCCCCGCGTTGCGGGTCAGTTGGCCCGACGCGGCGAAGGGAATCGCCTGCGGATACTCCTGGGTGCCGTTGCCCCCGGCCTGCCCGTGGCCCGCCTGGTTGAACTGCACCACATCCGGCACCCCGTTGGTGTCCGCATCCACCACCGGCAGGCTTAACGCCATCGACCCGTACTCGAAAAAGACCCCGGCCCGAAAAAGACCGTAGTCGGTCTCATACAACCCGAAGGCCCCCACCCGGGGCCGCAACTCGGCACTCACCACCGTATCATCCCCGGCCGGTTGGCGCAGCAGCCGCCCGGCCACCCCATCATAGGTGGAGAACGCCGCCTGGGCGGGGCCGGTCGGCGTCTGGGCCCCACCCACCTCGAAGGCCAGCGACGAACACCAACCGGCCACGGAAGCCGTGTTGGTGACCACCGCATGGGTGACGCTGGGCAGGAGGCAGGACAGCAGGAGGAGGGCGGCTCTCATGATCATAAGGACACCCCAATGCGCGACCCGAGGCAAGGCGGGACCGCGGCGTGGCCGAGAAACCGCTTGCCGGTCCCCCTTGAACCCTTATCGTCACGCGCGTCCCCACAACCCATGACCCCACGGCCTTCCATGCGCTCCCCTGTCTCCCGCCTTGCCTTCCTGTGCCTCCTGCCCGTTTTGCCCCTGCTGCTGCCCACCGCGCCGGCGCTGGCGGCCGAATGGATTTGGACTGACGGCAAACCGGCGGATGATGAGGTGCGCTTTTTCCGCAAGGAGTTCCGCGTCACCGAGGCGGCCGGCAAGGCCACCCTGACCGTGTCCTGTGACAACAAGGCCGTCATTTACCTCGACGGCAAGCGCATCGGCGACAACACCGAGTGGAGCGCCCCCACCCGCATCGAGGTCGCCGGCCTCCTCAAGCCCGGCGACCACGTCCTGGCCATCCGCGCCGAGAACGAGGGCGGCGCCGCCGGCCTGCTCGCCCAACTCGAAGGCGTGTTCCCCACCGGGAAAAGAACCCTCACCGCCACCGACGGCAGCTGGCTGGTCTCGGCCCAGGGCCTGGCGGGCTGGAACCAGCCGGGGCAGCCCCCCGCCGGGTTCGCCGCCGCCCGCAGCCTCGGCAAGGTGGGCGTGGGTCCCTGGGGCAACGTCCTCGCCAATGCCGCGCCGGCCGGCCGCTCCGGCCGCTCCGGCCAGGCCCCTGCGGCGGAGTCCCTCAAGGTTCCCCCCGGGTTCAAGGTCGAGCTGCTCCGCACCGCCCAGCCGGGCGAGGGCTCCTGGGTCGCCATGACCGTGGATCCCAAGGGGCGCCTCATCGTTTCCCCCCAGGGCAAGGAACCCATGCTGCGGTTCACCCTGGGCGCGGACGGGCAGATCACCAAGGCCGAGCCCATCGACGTGCGCATCTCGGGGGCCATGGGCCTGCTGCATGCCTTCGACAGCCTCTACGTGAACGGCGCCGGCCCCGAGGGCTACCACCTCTACCGCGTGCGCGACACCAACGGCGATGACCAATACGACCAGGTGGAGCTGATCCGGAAATGGAAGGGCGGCCCGGGCGAACACGGTGCCCACGGCATTGTGCTGGGCCCCGACCGGAAGCTTTACATCGTCAACGGCAACTTCGTGGACGTGCCCGAGGACATCCTGCCCACCTCGCCCCACCGGAACTACGCCGACGATGTCGCCCTGCCGCGCATGGAGGACGGCAACGGGTTCGGCGCCGGCCGCAAGCCGCCGGGCGGCTACGTCGTGCGGCTGGACCCGGACGGCCGCAACTGCGAGCTGTTCGCCAGCGGCCAGCGCAACACCTACGACATCGCCTTCAACGAGGACGGGGAGTTGTTCGGATTCGACAGCGACATGGAATGGGACTGGGGCACCCCCTGGTACCGCCCGACCCGCGTCTACCACATCGTCAGCGGGGGCGACCAGGGCTTCCGCGAGGGCACGGCCAAGTGGCCGGAGCATTACCCCGACAGCCTGCCCGGCGGCGTGAACATCGGCATCGGCTCGCCCACCGGCGTGGAGTTCGGCACGGGCGCCAAGTTCCCGCCCAAGTATCAGCGCGCCTGCTACGCCATGGATTGGTCCTACGGCCGCATCGTGGCCGTGCACCATGCCCCGGAGGGCGCCACCTACCGCGGCACCTTCGAGCCCTTCGTGCAGGGCAAGCCGCTCAACGTGACCGACCTCGAGATCGGGGCGGACGGTGCCATGTATTTCACCATTGGCGGCCGCGGCACCGTGGGCGCCCTTTACCGGGTCAGCCACCCCGGGCCCATCGCCGCGGAGAAGCGCGTGGTGGACGGCCAGTCGACCGCCGCGCGCGCGTTGCGCCGGCAGCTCGAGGCCTTCCACGGACGCCCGGACCCCGCGGCGCTGGACGCGGCCTGGCCGCACCTGGACAGCCCGGACCGCTTCATCCGCTACGCCGCCCGGGTGGCGCTCGAGAGCCAGCCCGTGGCCACCTGGCAGGGGCGGGCGCTGGCCGACGAGCGCAAGCAGGGCAGCCTGACCGCCCTGCTCGCCCTGGCCCGGCTCGGCTCCCGGGACGTCCTCGACGATCTGCTGGCCAGCCTGGGCCGGCACTGGCCGGACGGCCTCAGCGAGGCCGGGCAGCTGGAGGCGGCGCGGGTGGCCGAGGTCGCGTTCGCGCGCCTGGGCCGGCCCTCCGACGAGGTGGCGGCCGATGTGGCCCGCGACCTCCGCAAGGTGTTCCCCGCCCGCAGTTGGACCCTCAACCGCGAGCTTTCCCAGTTGCTCATCTTCCTGCGGGCCCCGGGCATCGTCCAGCAGGTGCTCGACCTGCGCGACGCCGCCGCCACCCAGGAGGAACAGGTCCACTACATGGTCGCCCTGCGCCGTGCGCCGGCCTGGACCCTGGCGGAGCGCCGCCGTTACCTCGCCTGGTTCCTCAAGAAGGCCCCGACCGACGACGCCGGCCGCCCGCTGGCCGTCCGCCAGTCCGGGCACAGCGAGGAAACGCTGCAGTGGTTCCGGGATGTCGGCCGCGACTACAGCGACGGGGCCAGCTACGCGAACTTCCTGAAGAAGCTCCGCAGTGCCGTGGTCGAGACGCTGCCGGCGGAGGACAAGGCCTCACTGGCCGGCTTCCTCTCGGACGCCCCCCCGCCCGCCACCGCCTCCGCGAAACCCAAGCGCACCTACAAGATGGAACGGGAATGGAAGATGGCCGACCTCTCGGGGGATCTCGAGCGGGTCGGGCACAGCCGCAACTTCGAGAACGGCCGGGATGCCCTAGGCGCCGCGAAGTGCCTGGATTGCCATCGTTTCGGCAATGAGGGTGGCGCCATCGGGCCGGACATGACCACCGTCTCCAGCCGGTTCTCCCGCCGCGACCTCCTCGAGAGCATCCTCGAGCCCTCCAAGGTCATCAGTGAGCAATACATGAACCTGACCGTGGTCCGGAAGGACGGCGAGGATGTCACCGGCCGGCTCATCGAGGAAACGGACACCCACCTCGTGCTCGTGCCCAACCAACTCACCAATGAGAAGGTCACGGTCAAGAAGAGCGACATCGCCAGCCGCGCGGCCTCCAAGCTGTCCCCCATGCCCGAGGGGCTGGTCAACGTGCTGACCCGGGACGATCTGCTTGACCTGCTCGCCTACCTGGAGAGCGCCGGGAAGAAGGACCACCCCAACTTCCGTCCGCGCTGACCGGACCGGACCGGGCGCGGGTCAGCCCGGCTTCACGAGCAGTGAACGCGGCTCGGTCATCTCATGCATGGCCGCGCGGATGCCCTCGCGTCCGCAGCCGCTGTCCTTCACCCCGCCGTAGGGCATGTTCTCGACCCGGAAACTGGGCGGCAGGTTGACCAGCACCCCGCCCACCTCGAGGGCCTGGTGGGCGCGGAAGGCCCGCTGCAGGTCCCGCGTGAACACCCCGGCCTGCAGCCCGTAGGCCGAGGCGTTGACCTGCGCCAGGGCTTCCTCGAATTCGCCGTAGCGATGCAGGGTCACCACGGGACCGAACACTTCCCGGGCGCACAGGTCCAGGCCCGGGTCGGCGTTCTCCACCACGGCCGGCTCCACATACGCGCCCCGCACCCGGCCGCCGCAGAGGAGGGTGGCCCCCGCCCGCACCGCCGCCTCCAGCCAGCCCCCCACCCGGGCCGCCGCCGCCTCGTCAATCAGCGGGCCCACCCGCGTCTCGCGCCGGGTTGGATCGCCCACCGGCATCCGCTCCCGGACCTCGGCCAGCAGGCGCGCGCGGAATTCCTCATAGACCGGCTCATGCACCAGCAGCCGCTGCGCGCTGATGCAGGACTGCCCGGCATAGGCAAACGCGCTGGCCGCAATGGCGGGGACCGCCGCGTCCAAGTCGGCGTCCCCGTGCACAATCACCGCGGCGTTGCCACCCAGCTCCAGCACGACCCGCCGCCGCCCGGCGCGTTCGCGCAGGGCCCAACCCGCCGCGGCGCCGCCCGTGAAGGACACCATCGCCACGCGCGCATCCTCCGCCAGCCGGCCGGCCAGCTCGTCCGGGCACGTCACCACGTTGACCTGCCCGGGCGGAACGCCGGCCTCCTCCAGCACCCCGGCCAGGAGGAGGGGGGTGAGCGGGGTGCGCGGCGAAGGCTTCAGGACCAGCGTGTTGCCCGTGGCCAGCGCGGGGGCAATCTTGTGGGCCGCCAGGTTCAGCGGGAAATTGAAGGGCGTCAGCCCATAGATGACCCCCACGGGGAAGCGGCGGACCCAGCCCAGGCAACCCTGCCCGGCCGGAAAGGCGTCCAGGTCCAGCATCTCCCCCGGCGTCCGGCGGGCTTCCTCCGCCGCGGCGGTGAAGGTGACGATGGCGCGCTCCACTTCGGTCTCGGCCAGGGTGATGGGCTTGCCCGCCTCGGCGCACAGGGTGGCGGCCAACTCGGAGCGGCGCTCACCCAGGCCCCGGGCCACGGCCAGCAGGATGGCGGCGCGGCGGTGCGGGGGCAGGTCGCGCACGGCGGGAAATGCCCCGGCGGCGGCGGCGGCGGCGGACTCCAGCTCGGCCGGGCCGCCCAGGGGCGCCCGGGCCAGCACGCCGCCGGTGGCGGGGTTGCGGACCGGGAGGGTGTCGGCCGGCGTGACCCAGCGGCCGCCAATCCAGAGCCCGGAAGGAAAACCCGCGGGCGCCGTCACGTCACATCCGCTCCACTTCCCGTTTCTCGACGAAGATCTTCAGGCCTTCCTTGCTGAAGTTCTCCATGAGCGGCTCCGGGTCGAGCGCCTCGGGCATCATGACGCCACGCTCCTTGATCTGGCCGGTCACCAGCAGCTTGGCGGCCAGCGCCGGCGGGATGCCCGTCTGGACCTCGGTGAGCGTGTAGCCGTATTGCTCGTAGGACTCGCGGTGGTTGTCCATGGTGTAGACGAAATACTCCACGCGCTTGCGGTGCTTGGTGCCGCGCACCTCGGTGCCGACGCAGGAGTAGCCATCCACGGTGGCGCCCAGCTGGGCCGGCTTGGGCAGGTTGGCGCAGGCCACGCGGACCGGCGCCACCTCGCAGCCGTCCACCTTGACCTTCTTCCACGTGTCGAGGTCCAGCAGGGCGAGGGACCGGGCCAACTGCACAACCTTGTCCGAGAGCGTGTACTTGAAGACCGAGTACTTGACCCCCTTCTCGACAAAGGGCGGATGGGTGCCGAGGCTGACGCCCTCTTCGTGGGCAACGGCGTAGGTCTTCATGAGGCCGATGGGGTCCGGGAAACGGACCCAGTCCACCTCGGTCTCCAGCGGCTTGCCGGAGGTGACGCGACCGTCCTTCACGTAGTAGGGAATGGCCCCGAGTTCCTCGAAGAGGGTCTCGGGGTTGAAGAGGACGGCGAACCGGTAGCCCTTGGTCTCGGCGTTGTCGCCGTCGAGCACCCGGATGCTGGAGGCGGTGTCGAGCCGGTCCATGGCCCAGCGGGCGAAAACGTTGACCGCGCCCGGGTCCATGCCCATGCACAGGATGCCGGCGAGGTTCCGGTCGACGAAGAGGTGGTTGAACTTCTCGATCTCGGCCTCGAACGAGTTCTTGCCCGGCCGCTTGACGCCCGGCGGGGAGTAGATGTCGGCCGCCATGTCGAGGTAGTGCGACCCGGCCGCCGCGCAGGCCTCCAGCACGGAATGATTCACCATGCACGGGCAGGCGTTCAGCGTGACCTGAATCTTGTGCTCCTTGAGGAACTGCGTCAGGTGCGCCGTGTCCATGGCGTTGATCTGGTGCACGGAGAAGCGGCTCTTCTTGGTCCGCTCATGCAACTGCTGGGCAAACGTGGTGTCGATGTCCGCCAGGATGATTTGGTCGAAGCAGTCCCAGCCATGCAGCTTGGTGGCGATCACGCAGCCCACCCCGCCCATCCCGAGTACGAGTGCGTTGGCCATAAGAGTGTGCGGTTTCCGAGCTTTTGGTTGTTCCGGCCGCCATGGGCCGGGCCATGGCTCAGTTTACGGCATGGCCCGCCCCCGCGCAAAACGCCCGGACGCTAACCGCCCCAGCCCGCGGAACAAGCCCGGATTTCCAGCAGGCCTGGTGTCCGCGGCACAAAACCGCGCGACAACCCCGCCGTGGGAGTTTAACCTGCACGCGCGGGCATGGATCTACCGGACATCATCCAGCAACTTGGCATCGCCCTCGGCCTTGGACTCCTCGTCGGGCTCCAGCGCGAGCGCACGGACTCGCGCCTGGCCGGCTTCCGCACCTTTCCCATCATCACCCTCCTTGGCGCCCTCTGCGCCCTGTTGGCCCGGGATTACGGCGGCTGGATCCTCGGCGGCGGCCTGGCCGGCCTGACCCTCGTCATCGTCGTCGGCAACCGGCCGCCCGCCAAGGCGGGCGAACCACCACCGGGCGTCACGACCGAGACCACCATGCTGGTGATGTTCGCCGTCGGCGCCTGCCTCATGCACGGCCTCACTGCCGTGGCCGTGACCGTCACCGGCGTCGTGGCCGTCCTCCTCCATCTCAAGCCGGAAATGCACGCCCTCGCCGCCCGCCTCGGCCGCGATGATTTCAAGGCCATCATGCAGTTCGTCCTCGTCTCCCTCGTCATCCTCCCCGTCCTGCCCAACCGGCCCTTCGGCCCCTACCTCGTCCTCAACCCCTTCAAAATCTGGCTGATGGTCGTGCTCATCGTCGGCATCAGCCTCGCCGGCTACATCCTCTACAAGTTCGCCAGCCCCCGGGCCGGGGCCTGGGCCGGCGGCGTCCTCGGCGGACTCGTGTCCAGCACGGCCACCACGGTCAGTTACTCGCGCCGCAGCCGCGCCACCCCGGAAGCGACCGGCCTGGCCGCCTTCGTCGTCCTCGGCGCCTCGGCCATCGTCTTCCCCCGCGTCCTCCTTCTCATCAGCGCCACCGCCCCCGGCTTCCTCTCCACCGCTGCCGGGCCCATGGCGGTCATGTTTGTCATCCTGGCCGTCACCGCCTGGTGGCAATGGACCCGCGACCAGGCGTCCAACTCCCCGCCGGCCGAGCCCGGCAACCCCTCCGAACTCCGCACCGCCATCGGGTTCGCCACCCTCTACAGCCTCGTCCTCCTCGGGATCGCCGCCGCCCGCGACCTCTTCGGCAACCAGGGCCTCTACGTCATGTCCGTTCTCTCGGGGCTCACCGACATGGACGCCATCACCCTGTCCATCACCCAGATGGTCCATGCCGGCACCCTGCCCCCGGAAACCGCCTGGCGCTGCATCCTCACCGGCGCCATGTCCAACCTGGCCTTCAAGGCCGGGTTGGTCGCCCTGCTCGGGCACCACACCCTGCGCCCCCGCGTGCTGACGTCCTTCGCCCTCACCTGCGCCGCCGGGGGCCTGCTGCTCTGGCTCTGGCCTTGAGGCAGGCCCGCCCGCCAATTCCATTGGCAGCCAGGGCCGCCTCGCCTACGGTGCTCCACGACCCGCCATGCCGGCCCGACGCACCATCGACCTCTTCGAGTTTGAACGCGGCCTCGCCGCGGGCGGCGTCGGCATCATCGCCGGGGTGGACGAGGCCGGACGCGGACCGCTGGCCGGCCCGGTGGTCGCCGCGGCGGTCATCCTGCCACGCTGCTGGCTGGAGGAGGGCCTGCCCCCGGAACTCCGCGGCCTCAACGATTCCAAGCAATTGACCGCCCAGCAGCGCGAGGCGTTCTTCGCCGTGCTCACCGCCCGGCCGGACGTGCGCCAGGCCGTCGGCGTGGTCGAGGCCGAGGAGGTGGACCGCTTCAACATCCTCGTGGCCACCCACCGGGCCATGGCCCAGGCCCTCGCCCGGCTCCAACCCGCCCCGGACCATATCCTGGTCGATGGCACCCGGGTGAAATCCCTGCCCCACCCCCAGACCGCCATCGTGAAGGGCGACGCCCGCAGCTATTCCATCGCGGCGGCCAGCGTGCTGGCCAAGGTCACCCGGGACCGGCGCATGCTCGAGTTCGACCGGCGCTGGCCGGCCTACGGCTTCGCCGAGCACAAGGGCTACGGCACACCGCAGCACCTCGCGGCCCTGGCTGCACACGGCCCGTGCCCCATCCACCGGCGCACCTTCGCCCCCCTCAAGCCGGTGGAACTCTCCCTCCTGTAGCCCCCCGGCCGGGCGCCCGCGTCCGCCGGGGGGCCTCCCCGGCCATTACCTCCGGACAGCAAAACGCGGAGAAACATGGATTGGCTTGCCTGGTGGAGGAGTTGGCGTCGGGCCCGGACCCTGCCGGAACACCTGCGCCGCGGCCGGCGGGGGGAGTCGGCGGCCCGGCGGGAACTGGAGCGGGCGGGCCTGCGCTTCCTCACCGCCAACTACCGGTCGCGCTGGGGGGAGATTGACCTGGTGTGCCGGGACGGGGACTGCCTGGTCTTCGTGGAGGTGAAGACCCGGTCCCGGGAGGACTGGACCCGTCCCGCGGCGGCAGTGAATGCAGCCAAGCGCCGCCGGCTGTCGCGCACGGCCCTGGACTACCTCCGGCGCCTGGGCGCGCCCCGGGTGCGCATCCGCTTCGACGTGGTGGAGGTCCTGCTGGCGGACGGGGCGGTCCGGGAGGTGCGCCATCTGCCCGCCGTCTTCCCGTTGTCCGCGCCCTGGCGCTACGGTTGAGCGTCGCCATTTCCCCCCTTGTCGGGACGCCGCGCTTTGTTACGCTCCGCCCGCATGTTGCAAAAAGCCTGCGGATGGCTGTGGGGATCGGTTTGGCTGCTCCCAGCCCTCGCAGGCTGGGGGGCCGAGAAGGTCTTTGACTTCGGCACCTACCCGTTGAACCGGCCCCCGGCCGGGTTTCGCAGCCTGCTGGCCGGGCAAGGCACCCCGGGCGAGTGGAAGGTCATCGAGGCTGACGTGCCCTCCCTGCTGACGCCCTTCTCCCCCGGGGCCAAGCCCACCCTGCGACAGGCGGCCGTGGCCCAGTTGTCCCGCGACAAGACCGACGAGCGGTTTCCCATCCTCATGTTCGAGGAGGAGACCTTCGGCGACTTCACGCTCACCACCCGTTTCAAAATCGTGGATGGCCAGGAGGAGCAGATGGCCGGCATCGCCTTCGCCATCCAGGATGAAAACAACTACTCCTACGTCCGGGCCAGCGCGCTCGGGGGCACCTTCTCCCTCTTCCGGGTCGTCGGCGGCGTGCGCAGCGCGCCAGTCAGCCTCCGGGTCGACATTCCCAAGGGCCAGTGGCACGAGATGAAGGTCGAATGGAAGGACAAGGTCATCCGGGCCAGCCTCAACAACCGCTATACCCTGCCCGAACAACCCGAGAAATCCGACCACCTCGGGCGCCTCGGGTTCTGGACCAAGTCCGATTCCGTCGCCTGGTTCGCGGACACCCGCATCACCTATCGCCCGCGCGAGAACCTCGCCCAGACCCTCGTCCGCGAGGCGCTCCTGCAATACCCCCGCGTCCTCGACCTCCAGATCTACGCCCCCACCCTCACCAACGAAACCGTCCTGCGCGTGGTGGCCAGCAAGCACCCCTCCCAGCTCGGACAACCCGCCCCGGACGGCACCCGCGATGTGCTGGCCGGCAAGGGGTTCCTCTATGACCGCACCCGCGAGGAGGTCGTCATCGTGCTGCCGCTGCGCGACTGGAACGGCGACCCGGTGGCCGCCGTGCGGGTCCAGATGAAAAGCTTCCCCGGCCAAACCGAGAACAACGCCATCGGCCGCGCCATGCCCATCCTCCAAGGGATGGCCGGACGAATCCAATCCGCCCGCTCGCTGGTCGAGTAATCCCGGGGCGACCCCGGGAACAATTCCCTGAAATCCCCTGTGGACGGCTTGAAGGCCTGTGCCATACTACGTGAGCCCGTGCTCTCCCGACGCCCCTCATCGGCTGCGTGATTTCTCAACGCCAGGACTGTGCCCGGGATCCGTCGGGACAGGAATCCGCGGGACAACAGCTGCGACTGGCGCCATGAAAAAAGCCATATTCATCGAGCGGGACGGGGTGCTCAACGCCGTGAAGGCCGGGCCCAAGCACCAGATCCCACCCCTCACCCTCGAGGAATTCGCGCTCAACAAGGCCGCTCTCGCCCCCCTGCAGAAACTCAAGAAGGCCGGCTTTCTCCTCATCGTCACCACCAACCAGCCCGGGCTCTCCCGTGGCTCCCAGTCCCGGCGCGAACTGGACCGCATGCACGACCTGCTCCGGCGCACCTTCCCGATCGACGACCTGCTCCTCTGCCCGCACGACGAGTCCGACCACTGCCCCTGCCGCAAACCCCGGCACGGCCTCCTCGTCGAGGCGGCCTTCAAGTGGCACCTGAACCTCGAGCATTGCTTCGTCATCAGTGACAAGTGGCAGGACGCCGAGGCCGCCCGCACCGCCGGCTGCACCTCCCTCCTGCTCAAGTCCCCCTGGGTCGGCACCGTCCACCACGATTTCGTCCTCCCCTCCCTCAGCGCCATCGCCGAAAAAATCCTCACCCTCAAGGCGCAGGTCGAATACGCCTGACGCCCTGCGCCCGGCCCCTGCCTCCGCCTAACGGCCCGAACCCGGGTCCAGTTCCCCCCGCAAGGCCCCCTCCAACTCCGGGTGCTCAAACCGGAAGCCGCTCTCCAACAGGACCCCCGGCCGCACCCGCACGCCCCCCAGCAGCGTCTCCCGGCCCATCTCGCCAAACATCGCGCGCACCGCCAGGCCGGGGACCGGGAGGAAGGCCGGCCGCCGCAGGACCCGCCCCAGCACACGCGCAAATTCGCGGCTCGTCACCGGCCCAGGCGACACCACGTTGATCGGTCCCCGCCAAGCCTCCTCCGTCAGCGCCCGCGCGAGCACGGCCACCACATCGTCGAGGGCAATCCAACTCCAGAATTGCCGCCCGTTCCCCACCGGGCCGCCCAGGCCCAGGCGAAAGATCGGCAGCATCTTCGCCAACGCCCCGCCCCGCCGCGACAGCACAATCCCCAGCCGCGCGTGCACCACCCGAATCCCGGCCGCCCGGGCCGGGTCCGCCGCCGCCTCCCACACCTGCGCCACGTCGGACAGGAAACCCCGCCCCGCCGGGCTGGCCTCATCGACCCATTCCTCACCCCGACTCCCGTAGAAGCCCGTCGCCGAGGCGCACACCAGCACCCGGGGCCGCTCCGGCATCCGCGCCAAGGCCTCCGCCAGCAGGCGTGTCCCTGTCACGCGGCTGTCCCGAATCCGCGCGCGCACCGCGGACGTCCAGCGCTGTGCCACCGTCTCGCCCGCCAGGTGAATCACCGCGTCCAGGCGGCCGGCCGGCGCCAGGTCAATCCGGCCCGCCGCCAGGTCCCACGAAGGCTGCCCCGGCCCGCCGCCCCGCCGCAGGGGCACCACCCGGTGGCCCGCCCCCGTCAACCATGCCTGCAGGGCGGTTCCCACCAACCCGGAGGCGCCGGTCAGGAGAATGTTCATGGCGTAAGGATGGGGAGGATGCCGCCACGGCGCCACCCGCTCAGTAATGGCCCGCCGTCTTCAGCCGCCACTCGTCGATCAACTCGGGCGGCAGGTCACCGAGGAAACGCGACGGGCTTTGCATCATGTCGCCGCCCGAACCCGGCATCACCCGCAGCAGCGGATAGGTCAGGTGCAGCTCGTCGCGCGCCCGCGTGACGGCCACGTAAAACAGCCGTCGCTCCTCCTCCTCGCCCTCGGTGGTCTCGAGGGACCGCGCGCTCGGAAACAGCCCGTCGCACAGCATGATCACAAACACCACCGCAAACTCCAGGCCCTTGGCCTGGTGAATGGTCGACAGGCGGATTCGCTCCTCGTCCGGCTCGCCCGGCTGGGCGCCATCCGCCTCCACGTTGGTCAACAGGGAAAGCTGGGTGAGAAACTCCTCCACCGAGGGAAACTGCAGCGCGAAGGTGGCCAACTGCTCCAGGTCCTCCAGGCGCTGGGCGGCGTTCGGATAATTCTCCTCCAGGTAATCCTCATAGCCGGCTTCCAGCACATGGCGGATCATCTGGGACGGCTTCCCGCGGACGGCCGGCCCCTCCAGTTGGGACACGGCGATGACCAGGTCGGCCCACGCGGTCGCGGCCTTCTTGGGGACCACCACCGCGCTGCGCTGGAGGGCGGTGGCGATGGGCGGGGTCGCGCGCGGCGTGGCATTGGCCGGCGCCCCTTCCGGCGGGACGGCGGGAACCTCCGCGGCCAGGGCGCGGTGCTCGGCGGAGAACTTCTGCCAGAGCTTCTCGGCCCCCTTGGCGCCCACCCCGGGCAGCATCAGGGCCAGCCGCTTGAAGGCCAGCTCGTCGTTGGGGTTGGTGATGAGCTTGAGCCAGGCGGCCACGTCCTTGATGTGCGCCTGCTCAAAGAACCGGATGCCGCTCGTGATCGAGAAGGGAATGTTGCGCCGGGTCAGCTCCAGCTGCAGTTCCAGCGCATGGAAATGGGACCGGTAGAGCACCGCCATGTCGTTCAGCGGGATTCCCTCGTCGCGCAGTTCCAGGGCGCGCTGGGCCACGAAGGCCGCCTGCTCCGCCGCATCCGTGCACGGCAGCAGCACCGGCTTGGTCCCCGGCTTGCGGGCCGGCGCCAACTGCTTGGCGAACTGGTGCACGTTGGGCGCAATGGCCGCGTTGGCCACGGCCAGGATCTCCGGCGTGCTCCGGTAGTTGGTCTCAATCTTGTAAACCTGGGCCTTCGGATAGCGCTTGGGGAACTCCAGGATGTTGCGGAAGTTGGCCCCGCGCCACGCGTAGATGCTCTGGCTGTCGTCCCCCACCACCATCACGTTCTGGTGCCGGGCCGCCAGCAGGTCGATCAGGTCGCCCTGCAGCTGGTTGGTGTCCTGATACTCGTCCACCAGGATGAACTGGAACTGCCGCTGGTAACGCTCCCGGACCTCCGCGCTCTCCCGCAGCAGCCGCAGCCAGTGCGCCAGCAGGTCGTCGAAATCCATCACGTTGGCCATCCGCTTGCGCTCCGCATAACGCCCCAGGACTCCCGCAATGCCCGTCGCCACCCCGGCAAAATACTCATAATCCTGCGCCACCACCTCCGGCACCGTCCGCCCCGTGTTCACCGCCTTGGAGGCGATGTCCGCCAGCACGTCCGCCTTCGGAAAACGCGCCGCCTTCACGTCAATCTCCGCCTCCCCCAGGCACGCCTTGATCAGGTCCGCCGCATCCTCCCGGTCCAGGATCGTGAAATCCGGCCGAAACCCCAGCACCTCGGCATGCCGCCGCAGCAACCGCGCCCCAATCGAATGAAAGGTGCCTCCCCACAGGGACTGCAGATCGCCCCCCAGCAAATCCGCCACCCGCCGCATCATCTCCCGTGCCGCCTTGTTCGTGAAGGTCAGCAAGAGCAGCCGATCCGGCGGGATGCCCTGCTCCAGCAGGTAGGCCACCCGGTAGGTCAGGGTGCGTGTCTTCCCCGAACCCGCCCCCGCAATCACCAGCGCCGGTCCCGGCAGGGCCGTCACCGCCGCGTGCTGCTGCTCGTTCAGCTCCCCCGCATAGTCAATGCGCAGCTCGACCGGCGCCCGGAACGGCTGGAGCACGTAGTCGCGTGACATGCTGCCAGCTTAGGGGGGGCCCCACGAAAGCTCCAAGCCCGTTTTGCCCCGCCTTCAGCGCGGCACCCGCCGGAAGGCGTGCGGGAGGAGGGATGCCACGGTGAACGTGCGGATCCGGCCGGGGCGCGCCGCGTCCGCCACATGCACCACCGCCTTGGGGGCATACTCGGCCAGCAGCTGCCGGCACGCCCCGCAGGGCGTCGGCCCCCGCGGCGCCCGGGCCACCACGGCAATGGCGACGAACTCCCGTTCCCCCTCGGTCAACGCCTTGAACAGCGCCACCCGCTCGGCACAGCAGGTCAACCCGTAGCTGGCACTCTCCACGTTGGCGCCCGGGATGACGCGCCCCCGCGCGGTCAGGAGGGCCGCCCCCACCTGGAAGTTCGAGTAGGGCGCCACCGCCTGCGCGCGCGCCGCCAGCGCCGCGGCAATGAGTTGTTCCGGCGGCTTCCGCCTAGTCGTGTTTCGCATGGAGAAGGACAAATCGCTCAATCAGCGCCGCCGCCGTTTCCCGCACCCGCCGGCCGGTGTCCAGCACCTCCGCATGCGAGAGGACCCCGCGCGCCCGCCCGGCGGCCAGGTTCGTGATGCAGGAAAGCCCGGCCACCCGCAACCCGCACTGCCGGGCCACCACCGCCTCGGGCACCGTGCTCATCCCCACCGCGTCCGCCCCCAGCCGGGCAAAGGCCCGGATCTCCGCGGGCGTCTCGTAGCTCGGGCCCGTCACCGCCAGATACACCCCGGCCGGGCACCGGGCGCCCACCCGGCGCGCCGCCGCCTGCAGGTGCCGCCGCAGGACCGGATCATAGGCGCAGCTCAGGTCGATGAACCGTTCGCGCCCCGGCGGCACCGGGCCCCGCAGCGGATTCACCCCCATCAGGTTGATGTGATCCGCCAGGGCCATGAAATCCCCCGCGCGGAAACCCCGCCGGATGCCCCCGGCCGCGTTGGTCAGGAGCAGGTCACGGATGCCGAACGCCGCCAGCACGCGCACGGCAAAGGTCACCACCTCCATGGGGTGCCCCTCGTAGTAATGGGCGCGCCCGCTCAGGAACAACACGGGCACCCCGCCGAGATGGCCCACCACCACCTCGCCCGCATGCCCGTGCACGCCGGGTTGCGGGAAGCCGGGCAGTTGCGCATAGGAAACCCGGGCCGCCACCGTCACGCGGCGCAGCACCGGCTGAAACCCGCTGCCCAACACCACGGCCAGCGCCGGGCGCAGGCGCGTCCGCCGCGCCAGGCGGGCGGCGGCCAGCCGGGGATCAGGAAGCCGGGAAGTCGGGGACATGCTGCGAAAACGATTTCAGGCTCTCGGGCGCGCGGACGTCCCGCCCGCTGGACGCTGACTGCCAACCAGCGGGTGCCTTGGGCGAGGCCGAGCCGGCTGCCTCCATCCGGACGGGCTCAGCGGGCTCAGCGGCCCGCGCGCCGCTCAGTACTTGGGCACGCTGGGGTCGATCTCGTCGGACCAGGCGCTGATGCCGCCCTTGACGCTCTTGAGGTACTTGAAGCCCTGTTCGCGGAGGAACGCAACCGCCTTGAGGGAGCGGATGCCGCTCTTGCAGGTGATGTAGTAGGACTGGTTGGGGTCCAGGTCGGTGAACTTCTGCGGCAACGTGCTCAGGGGCACCAGCGGCACGCCGTCGATGCGGGCGATCTGGTGTTCGTCCATCTCGCGCACGTCGATGACCCGGATGGCGAGCTTGGGATCGGACAGGGCCTTCTTCATGTCCTGCACGGTGACCTCGTCCGGATGGGCCCCGGGCACCACCGGCTCGGCCGGGATGCCGCAGAACTGTTCGTAGTCGATCAGTTCCCGGATGGTGGGATGGTCGCCGCAGAGGGGGCATTGCGGATCGCGCCGCAGCTTCACCTCGCGGAACTTCATGTCGAGGGCGTTGAAGAGCAGCAGGCGGCCCACCAGCGAGCTGCCCTTGCCGAGGGCCATCTTGAGGATCTCGGTGGCCTGGATGCACCCGATGATGCCGGGCAGCACCCCGAGCACCCCGCCCTCGGCACAGCTGGGCACCATGCCCGGCGGCGGGGGTTCGGGATAAAGGCACCGGTAACAGGGCCCGCCCAGCTTGGGCGCAAACACGCTGGCCTGGCCCTCGAACCGGAAAATGGACCCGTAAATGTTCGGCTTGCCCAGCAGCACGCAGGCGTCGTTGGTCAGGTAACGCGTCGGAAAATTATCCGTGCCATCCACCACGATGTCGTACTGCCCGAGGATCTCGAGCGCGTTCTCGCTGCTGAGCCGGACGCTGTGCAGCACCACCTCCACGCCCGGGTTGATGCTCCGAAGGGTGTCCCGGGCCGACTCGCCCTTGTGGCGGCCGACATCCTCGGTCCCGTGGATGATCTGCCGCTGGAGGTTGGAGAAATCGACCGTGTCAAAATCGACGAGCCCGATCTTCCCGATGCCGGCCGCGGCAAGGTACATCGCGATGGGGGACCCGAGCCCGCCCGCCCCGATGCACAGCACGCTGGTCGAACAAATCTTCTTCTGACCCGCCATCCCCACCTCCGGCAGGATCAGGTGGCGGGAATACCGGCGAATCTCGTCGTTGCTCAGTTGCATAGAAACAGGGCTGCGAGACTAAAACAGCCGCACAGGAATGCAAGAAACAGGGAGGGGGAATTGGCGAATGAGCGCGTCATCCACTAGGGGAAGGCGCAAACAGATGCGGCACCGGCCCCCCCGGCTCTTCCCCACCCGCCAACTCGCCAACCCACTAGCCTTTGCTTCCGCCTTTGACCCCGGGGATTTTGAAGATCTCCCCTTCGGCCAGCCGCTTCTGGGTGCCATTGGGCAGGATGATGCGGCCATCGCCGAAGACCTGGGTGCCATCGGACATCGCCATCTTCTGGTCGCGGCGGAGGGGGAACCGGCTGCCATCCTTCTGCAGGACGACAACCCCCTTCTGAAGCGACGCCGTGTCGGTGCTGGCAATGGTGTGCCCATCAAGCTTGAACAACTGCCCATCCAGCATGCGCTGGAGGGTGCCCTGCGGGGTGCGGAGGGTGCCATCGGGCTTGAGGTGGCGACCGTCCCCGAGGACGATCTCGCCGGCGAGCGGCTTGCCTTCGCCATCCTGGACCAGGAGGACGCGGCCCTGGCGAAGGACGACGTGGTTGGCCACGGGGCCGATGGTGCCATCGGGGCTGGTCAGGTTGCCCTCGGCATCGAGAATCTGTCCCTCCGCCAGGCGGCGGACCTTGCCGCCCTGCACCGTGAAGGTGCCGTTGGTCATCACCCGGATCGCCCCGGGCAACTCGACCGCATTGGTGGTCGCACTGAGGCCGGCGTCACGCCGGACCATCACCCTGCCCTTCTGCCACTGCACGCTGCGCACGGCCTCGGCAGCCGGGGCGGCCGCGGCGGCCAGCAGCAAGCCAAGGGTAAGGCCCAGTCGAAAGGCGGCCCAAGGCCGGGTGGCGGGGAACGATGCTTTCATGATGGATACGGGCCCGGAGCGGGGCGCAACCAGGAGCCCGGCCTTATTATCGGCAGCTTCGGCCCCGAAACGACCGGAAAAACCGAGGAACACGCCCGCACCCAGCCTGGCGTGGCCCGGACGGCCCGGCGGCGGCGCCGTGCGCCCCGATTGACGTGAACCCACGCCGCGGATAGCCTTGGCACCTAATGGGCATTGCCAGCTCCACCAAGACCTCCCCCGCGCCGACGGCCAGCTTCCGCGTGGGGGACGAGCGCCTGATCAAGGTCACCGAGGGCGCCGGCCGCAAGGTGGCGTCGCTGTTGAAGAAACAGGGGCGCCCCGGCGGGGTTCTGCGGGTGGCCATCGTGGGCGGCGGCTGTTCCGGCCTGCAGTACAAAATGGACCTGCAGGACGCCCCGGCCACCCGCGACATCCTGGTGGAGACGGGCGGCATCCGGGTCGTGGTCGATCCCAAAAGCGCCCTCTACGTGACCGGCAGCGAACTCGACTATGTCGATGCCCTGCAGGAGGGGGGATTCAAGGTCAAGAACCCCAACGCGGCCACCAGTTGCTCCTGCGGCGAGAGCTTCAGCGCCTGACCGGGCCGGCTCCCCGATGACAGATTTCTTCTCGCTTCTTGGGGAACCGCGCCGCCCGTGGCTGGACCCCGAGGCCCTCAAGACCCGTTTCCTCGCCCTCTCCGCCGAGGCCCACCCGGACCGGGTCCACCACGCCGGACCCGCCGAGCGCGACGCCGCCACCCGCCGCACGGCCGCCCTGAACGAGGCCCACACCATCCTGCGCGATCCCAAGAGCCGGCTCCTTCACCTGCTCGAACTGGAGCTGGGCCGCCGCCCCGGCGGCATTGACCAGGCCCCGCCCGGCCTGCTCGACCAGTTCCTCGAGGTCGGGCGCCTTTGCCAGGAGGCGGATCGCTTCCGCGCGGAGCGGGATCGGCTCACTTCCCCCATCCTGCTCGCCCAGGCCTTTGCCCGCGGGCTCGACCTGACCGAGCGCATCGGTCAACTGCAGGACCAGCTGCGCACCCGACTCGCCGCACTGGAGGCCGAACTCTCCCTGCTCAACGCCGCGTGGGAATCGGCTCCGGCCCCGGGCACCCCGGAACGGGCCAACCGCCTGCCGCTGGATCGGCTCGGCGACCTCGCCCGCGCCTGGAGCTTCACCAGCCGCTGGCTGGCCCAGCTGCAGGAACGCGTCGCCCACCTCGCCGCCTGACCCGCAGGGGGCGCACCACGCCCCGCGGGGCTAGGCCAGATCCGCCGCCCGCCACAAATACCACGCGGCCACGCTGCGATACGGACGCCAGCGTTCCCCGTGCTCGCGCAATTCGCGCGGCCGCGGCATCTGCCCGGCCCGGTAGACCACGGCAAAGCCCTTGCGCACACCAAAGTCATCCACGGGCAACACGTCCCGCCGGCCCAGCTTGAAGATCAACAGCATCTCCACCGTCCAGCGGCCCACCCCGCGCAACTCGGTCAGGCGCCCGATGATTTCCTCGTCGGACCATCGCCGCAGGCCGGCCCGGTCCGGCACTCCCCCCGCCAGGGTCCGGGCTGCGATGTCCTTCACGGCCGCCACCTTGGCCCCCGAAAAACCGGCCGCCCGCAGCCGGGCGGCCGGCGTGTCGACCAAATCCTGCGGAGTGGGGAAGGGACGGCCGGGATACAGCGCCACCACGCGGGCCAGGATGGCTCGGGCGGCCGCGCCATGCAGTTGCTGGTGGGCGACCGCCTCGACCAGCGCCTGGTAGGGCGAGGCCCGGCGATCCACCCGCAGGCCGCAGGGGCCCACCCGCCGAACCAGCCGGGCCAGCCTCCGGTCCGCCGCGCACAGATGTTCTACGGCCGCCTCGTGCATGGCGTCAGCGGACGGGGCGAAGGACGACCTCGCGCAGGTCCATGACTGCGACGCCCGGCTTGGATTGGGGGCGCACCGCCAGCGTATGACGGCCGCGGGCGGGCAGGGTGACGCGGCCGAGTTCGCGCCGGACGAACTTCTGGAAGTGCCCGGTGTCCTGCACGGTGAAGGCCACGCGCTGGGCGGGCGAGGCGCCCTCAATGGACACCTCCACCTCGCTGCCACCGCTCCCCTGCCCGCAGCCCTGCAGCACCTCCACCACAAAGGTCCCGGGAACGCCCACGGCAAACTCCCAGCTGACCCAGTCCTCGGTCCGGGTCCAGAACCCGATGGTGTTCTTGTGCGCCGGCGGCTCATACCGGACCTGCCGGCCATGGATGCGGACCTCATGGGCGGGCAGCAGCACGGTGCCATCAGCAGCCTGCGGGAGCGGCGCCGGCTTCCAGTCGGCATTGGGGGTCATGGCCTGCGCCCCGACCGCCCGGCGCCACTCGGCCAGCTTCCGCGCCAGCCGGTTGGCCAACTCCGGCTGCGTGCCCGCCAGGTTGCGGGTCTCGGAGGGATCCTCCCGCAGGTGGTAGAGCTCCAGGTAGCCGCTCTCATAGAACTCGATCAGCTTGAAGTCGCCCTCCCGGACGGCGCCGCCCGGCTTGCCGCCCTGGTTGCTGTAGTGCGGATAATGCCAGTGCAGGGGACGCGGGGCCACCGCGCCGGTCCCGCGCAGCACACCGGCCAGGCTCGCGCCGTCGGAGGCCTGCCCGGCCGGTGCCTTCACGCCGGCCAATTCCAGCAGCGTGGGATGCAGGTCCGTGCTGGCCACCGGCAGCGCGCTGCGCTGGCCCGGCGCAATCGTGCCCGGCCAGCGCGCCAGGAGCGGCACCCGCACGCCGCCCTCGTAGAGGTGCCCCTTGCCGGCCCGCAACGGCGTGTTCACCGTCGCCGGCGTATGCGGGCCCTCGCGGGTGGACAACCCGCCGTTGTCGGAGGTGAACAGGACCAGGGTGTTGGTGGACAACCCGCGCGCCTCCAGCGCGGCCAGGATGCGGCCCACGCTGTCGTCCATCGACTCAATCATGGCCGCATAGACCGGATTGGTATGGACCGTCCCAGGGCGCAACGCGGTGCGGTGGCGCGCCACCACGTTGGACTTGGCCGTCAGGGGCGTGTGCACGGCAAAGTGCGGCAGGTAAAGGAAGAAGGGCCGGTCGCGCGGAGCCTCGATGAACCGGACCGCCTCGGCGGTGAGGCGGTCGGTCAGGTATTCCCCCGCCGGCGCCTCGTCCAACCCCGGCATCGCCGTGGCGCCGCGGCCGTAGGGGGCAAAATAACTGGCGGGCGTGCCGCGGTGATCCCCGCCGACATTGAGCTCGAATCCCCGGTCCTGCGGACGGCACTCGGACCCGCCCACGTGCCACTTGCCAACATGGGCCGTGGCATAGCCGGCGCCGCGCAACGACTCGGCCAGCGTCGCCACCCCGGCCGGCAACTGCGTGGCCAGGGCCGGCCGCCGCAGCTTCTGCTCCGGCCGATCCGGCTGGCCCGGCAGCCAATCGGTCAGGTGCAGGCGGGCCGGGTGCTGGCCCGTCAGCAGGCTGGCCCGGGTCGGCGAACACACCGGGCAGGCGGCATAGGCCTGGGTGAACTGCAGCCCCTCCCGCGCCATCCGATCCAGGTGCGGCGTGCGGTAATAATCGCTGCCATAACACCCCAGGTCGGTGGCGCCGAGGTCATCCATCAGGAGGATGATGAAATTGGGCCGCGTATCGGCCGCGCGCAGCGGCAGCAGGGCCAGGGAGAGCAGGAAGATGGCGACCAGCAGGCCGGAAGGCAGGCCCGGACGGGCGGACACAGGCCGGAAAACACGGTCGGGGTGCATGACACGTGGAGTCTGGCGGACCGGCCGGGGGAGGCGAGCCCGAACTGGGCCGCATGCGGCCCCTTTTTTATTTCGTGCCCGACACGGTTGGCGTAACAACGGGCCCGCGATGCAAAGCGCCATCACCCTTTCCCTCGTGCCGGAAGCCCGCGGCGGCCCCTTTGTGCTCTGGGACGACCTCGAGGCGGGTTGCGCGAAGGCGGCCGCCCTGGGTTTCGATGCCGTGGAGATTTTCCCGCGCTCAGCCGAGGACCTGAACGCCAAGGCCCTGCGCGGCATCCTCACGCGGCACGGGCTCAAGCTGGCCGCCCTGGGCACCGGGGCGGGCTGGGTGGCACACCGGTTGCGCCTGACCGACCCCGACCCCGCCGTGCGCGGCCGCGCCCGGGATTTCATCGGGGCGCTGGTGGATCTGGCGGGGGGCTTCGGCGCCCCGGCCATCGTGGGTTCCATGCAGGGACGCTGGGAGGGTGCGGTGGACCGGGACCAGGCGCTGGCCTGGCTGGCGGAGGCCTTCGAGCAACTGGGGCCCCGGGCCCATGCCCACGGGGTGCCCCTGCTCTACGAATGCCTCAACCGCTACGAAAGCAACCTCTGCAACCGGGTGGCCGAGGCCGCGGCCTTCCTGGCCCCGCTCCGCACCCGGAACATCCAGTTGCTTTGCGATCTGTTCCACATGAATATCGAGGAGGCCTCCATCCCCGCCGCCCTCCGCCAGGCTGGCCCGCTGCTCGGCCACGTCCACTTCGCCGACACCAACCGCCAGGCCGTCGGCCTCGGCCACCTGCCCCTGCCCCCCATCCGGTGGGCCCTCTCCGAGATCGGCTACTCCGGCTATCTCTCGGCCGAGGTGTTGCCCCTGCCGGACTCGCAGCGCGCCGCCACCCAGGCCATCAAGGCCTACCGCGAGTTCGCCTTCGGATCGTAGGCCGCCCGACACCCCACCCCGCCCCGCCTTTCCCCCACCATGCTCAAGACCACCCTGACCCACCCCGAGATCCTCCGCGCCTGCGCCCGGGCCGGACACCACGCCCGCATCCTCATCGCCGATGGGAACTACCCGGCCTCCAGCAAAAAGGGACCCCACGCCGAGGTCATCAGCCTCAATCTCTCCCCCGGCCTGGTCACGGTCGCGCAGACGCTCCGGGCCATCCTGAGCGCCGTGCCCGTGGATGCGGTGAACACCATGGGCATCCCCGCCGATGACCCCTATGCCCGGCAGGGCGAGCCGCCGGTCTGGCAGGACTTCCGCCAGGTGCTGAAGGAGCAACGGCTCAAACTAAAGCTGGAACCGATCCTGAAATGGGATTTCTACAAGGCCGTGGAATCCCCGGACCACGTCCTCACCGTGCAGACCGGTGACCAGGCCCTCTGGGCCAACGTCCTCCTCACCGTCGGCTGCCGGGTCGGCTGAACCCCACCCGCCTCAACGCACCCGCCGCACCGGGGTCGGAACCAGCCGATCAAAGACATGGTCGCCCACCCGGCGGCCCTGCAGGATCCCCTCCGTCTTGTCGAAGGCCCAGTGGATCCCCAGGTAGATGCGGCTCTGCCCGTTTTCCTCCTCGGCCTCGGACAGCGTGGCAAACCGGCGCGGACGGAATGGACGCACCCGGCCGTGGCTGTCGCGCGTCACCCCGTTGAACTCGTCGGACACCAGCGTGAACGGGATTCGGTCCGTTCCATAAAACCGCCGCAACACCTGGAAGACCGCCCCGCCGAACGCCGCGTGTCCCGAGGGATAGGACGGGAAGGGCGGCGTGAAGTCGGGCACTCCCAGGTTGCTGGCCGGGGCCCCCAGCGGGGTCCAACCCCGGTCCCCCACCGTCGCCGGATTGCCGTCGCCCCAACCCGTGGGACCCGTCCCGGGATCCGACTCCCGAATCCCCGTCACCGGCCGCCAAAAATCCCAGTGCCACTTCGATTCCCAGCAGGCCATGGCCGCATCCGCCATGGCCACATTGACCAACGCCAGCAACCGGGCCAGGTCCACCCCGCCCGTGCCCATCTGCTCCGCCACGGCCCGCGCCACCTGGTTGTAGAGGCGCGGCGGGGCACACAGGCTGGGCGTCCCGTCATAGGCCCAGAAAACCCCGATGAACGACTGCTCCGCCGTGCGCCGCGTGGGCGTGCCCACCCCGTCCCCGCCCAGCACCCGCACCTCCTCGTAGGCGGCGGCATACGCGGGACTGGCCAGGGCCGGCGGCGGCGGCGCCCGGAACTGGTCCGTCGACTCCAGCACGAACGGGATGCACTGGCCCCACTTGGCCCCCAAGGCCACCGGGATCTGACTGATGGGGTCCACGCGCCATCGCCCCGGCCACTCACTGGTCATGTGCCCCACGCCAACCAGCGGTTCCGGCACATCCGAGCCGTCGTTGGACTTGAGGGCCAGCAGGACGGCCGCCGTGCGCCGGCCCAAGGCCACGCCATGTGCCCGGGCCACCCGGTTGCGCTCCGCCGCCAGTTCCTGGCGAAGCGCCGCAGCCAAGACCGCCTGCTGCGAGGGATAAAGGGCCGCCAGGGTGTCGTGGGCCGCCTGCGCCACCGCCACCTCGAGGGAGACCGGCCATTGGGTCGCCGCCACCCCCGTGTAGCTGCCGCCACCCCCGGTCACGGCCAGGACCGCATCCAGCACCGCCAGGTGCACGATCGCCATGGCGCGGCTGGAACGGCCCGGACCCAGTTGCTCCCGCGCGCCAGCATGATCCAACCCGCTGGCGTCCACCGCGCGGGTGTTCCAGCGCTTGAGGGCGGCCCCCAGCCGGGCCTGACCGGCCGGACCCAGCACGGCGGGCGGAACCGGACCCGACGCCGGATGGAGCAGGCCCGGTGCACAAAAAAGGCTCCCCGCCAGCAGGATCAGGGCAGGACGACGCGACAGCAGGTTCATGGGAACGACAACAGGGTGGAAAACCGCCTATGAAAACCGGTGTGGAGAAGCCGCATCGTGCCCATCAGACCTGGAATTGCAAGCGGCAAACCGGGGAATCCCCGGTCCGCCGGGCCGCAAATCCCTTGTCTGCAACCTTTCCAGGGTTACATTGCGGCGGCTTTTTGAACGTCCGCCGGGGGCAACCGCTCAGAGAATCCCGCGCGCAGGACCGCCTCAAGTGGGGCGCAGGCCAGCCGAAGAATGTGGGCGGACCGGGACGGCCGGGCGCCGAAAAACAACATGCAGTCGCAACCCATCCAGACCCTGGCCTTGGCCGCCGTGTGCGGGGCCGGCCTCCTGCTCGCGCCGCGGCTGTCAGCCGGGGATGCCTTGGTGTTCTCCGGCACGCTCAGCCGGCCCGACCCCGGCGTGACCGCCCGCAAGCTGAAGGAAGGCAAGACGGACGACCAAAAGCTGGCGCCGGTCAGCCCGGTGATGGTCGTTCCCACCCTGCCTGCCAACCCGGCCCGCGACCCCCGCGTCGATCGGCGTTCGCGCAATGCCCAACTCGAGCAAAGAAACTGGATTGATTACGACCAGGGCGAGTTGGATGCCCGCGACGAGGAACTCGGCAGCCTCGGCATCCTGGAGGCCGGAGCCGCCCGCCTCGAGGGCAACCCCGACCAAGCCCCAGCCCCGGCCGGCCTCCCCGGACGCCCCAACCAGCCACGCCTCTCCAGCAAACTAAGCACCCTTTCCTCCTCCCGCCTCAGCCCGAACAACCCCGCCAATTCAGCCAATCCCGCCAACCGCCGCACTGCCGGCAACCGCCCCGAACGCGAACCCGGCAACGACGCTTCCTCCCAGGCCGAGGCCAAGGCAACCACTGCGGGCGGCACGCTCCCGGCCAACATGGACCTGCGCAGCCTGCTCGCCCCCGGCAAGGCCAACTCCCTCGCCCCCGCCGACCGCGCCAACGTGACCACCTGGAAGGATCTGTTCGGTCCCCAAGGCGGCAGCGCCCCGCGCAACTCCGGCGACGAGGCCGCCCCGCCCCGTGATTTCGCCGCCGGCACCGGCGTGAGTGGCGGAACCCCTCCCGGAACGCTGGCCCCTTCCGCCACCAGCCTGGGAGCCTTCGCCCCCCGCAGCGACTTCACCACCCGGCCCGGCCTGGCTTCGCCCGCCGGGGTGCCGCCCAGGACCGACAACGCCTTCCAACCATGGTCCCCCGGCCGCGATGGGCTCTCTTCCCTGACCCCGCCCTCCGCCCCCAAGGCCCCGGTCGTTGACTTCACCCGTCCGCCAGGCACGGCGCCTGGCGCCCTGGCCCGGGATCCTTTCGCCCGCCCGGACCCTTTCGGTTCCCCCGCGTCCGCCAACCCCGCGGCACCCAACTACAACCAGCCCCCCTCCGCCCCGCCCCGTTCCGGCTCCGGTTTCAACAGCCTCCCCACCCGGCCCGGCTTCGGGCGTTAACCGGCCAGCGGCGTCGGCGCCCGCACCGGCACCTCCAGCCCGTCCGCCCCCGCAGGCGCCAAGGCCATCGGGTTCCCATGGTCCAGGTGTTCCGCGCACACCCGGAAGAAATCCCCCCGCGTGGTCACCCTCCGGATGTCATGGAGGAACCGGCCCGTCGGCTCCACCGCCTCCCCGATGTAGTTGAGATACTTCTTCATCTTCTGCACCTGGGAAGCCTCCCGCACGCCGGGTGTGCACACCGCCTCGTAAAGCGCCTCGATGTAGGCCAGTACGTCGCGACCACGCGGACTCGGACCCGGAACGCCCCGCCAGCGCGCCCGGATCTGCTGGAACAGCCATGGATTGCGGATGGCGCCGCGCCCAATCATCAGCCCCCGCGCCCGGGTCTGCCCCAGCACCGCCTCCGCCCGCGCCGCCGAGTGCACATTCCCGTTGGCCAGCACCGGGCAGGGCATCACCTCCACCGCCCGCGCAATCCGGTCATAGTGCGGCTCGGCCCGGTACATCTCCGCCACGGTCCGCCCGTGCACCGTCAACAAATCCAGCCCGTGCCGCCCAAAGATCGGCAGCAACTGCTCAAACACCGCCGGGTCATCAAACCCAATCCTCGTCTTGACGGTGAACTTCACCGTCACCGCCTCGCGCAGCGCTCCCAGGATCGCGTCCACCCGGGCCGGCTCCCGCAACAAACCCCCACCCGCACACTTGCGATAGACCACCGGCGCCGGGCAGCCCAGGTTCAGGTCGATGGCCGCCACCGGATGCCGCTGCAGCTCCCGCGCCGTGCGCACCAGCGCCGGGATGTCGTTCCCGATCATCTGCGCCACCACCGGCCGGCCCGTCGGGTTTTCCGTCACCGACCGCAGGATGTGCCGCTCCAGATTCGAGGTCGCATGAACCCGGAAATACTCCGTGAAATAAACATCCGCCCCCCCATAACCCGTCATCAACCGCCAAAATGGCAGGTCCGTCACGTCCTGCATCGGCGCCAGCGCCAGGACCGGCTCCGGCCCGCGCAGCAGCCGATCCAGTTCCGCCACCGCAGCACTCATGCCGCAGGCTGCCCGGCCTCCCGCCGCCCGCCACCCACCCAGCTCGACAACACCCCGGCCGCAAACGTCACCGTCGAGCCCACCAGCACATACCACTGCCAGCTCACCTTATACCGCAGCCACACCACGGTCATCACCGCAATGCCCGTCACCACGGCCACCAAGGCGTCCCGTGGACCCACCCGCCGCGTCAACGCCCCCAGCAGGAACAGGCCCAGCACCGGGCCGTTCGTGAAGGAGGCCACCGCCAGCACCGCGTCCACCCCCCGCCCCTGCATCGCCATCGCCAGCACCGCCACGCCAATCTGCACCGCGCCCCACACCGCCGTCAGCACCCGGGACACCCGCAGGTAATGCCCCTCCGGGCGCCCCGGCGCCACCAGGGGACGGTAAAAGTCCGTCACCGCCGTCGCTGCCAGGGAGTTCAGCGACCCCGACAGGGTGCTCATGGCCGCCGCAAAAATGGCCGCCACCACCAACCCCACCATGCCCGGCGGCAGCTGCGTCACGATGAAATGCGGGAACACCCGGTCCGGCTTGGCCACCACTTCCGGCGGCAACGGCCCGGCCTTCTGGTAAAACACGAACAGCATCGCCCCAATCAGGAGAAACAGGACGAACTGGAGCAGGACCACCACCCCGCTCGTCAGCAGGGCGCCCGCCGCCTGGCGCGCGTTCCGCGCACAGAGATACCGCTGGACCATCAACTGGTCCGTGCCATGGGTCGCCGTGGTCAGGAACGCGCCGCCAATGACCCCCGACCAAAACGTGTAGCTGCGGCCCAGGTCCAGGGTGAAATCCACCAGCTGAAACTTCCCCGCCGCCGTCCCCACCGCCACCACCTCGTCCCACCCGCCCGGAATCTTCCCCAGCAACACCAGCGCCGCCACCACCGCCCCCCCCACATACACCACCAACTGCACCACGTCCGTCCAGATCACCGCCGTCATGCCGCCCAGGTAGGTGTAGAGGATGGTCACCACCCCGATGAGCAGGATCGACACCGGGTCCGCCAGGCCGGTCATGGCCACCAGCACAATCGCCGTCAGGAACAGCCGGATGCCGTCCGCAATCGAGCGGGTCACCATGAACAGCGAGGCCGCCACCCGCTTGACCCGCCCCCCGAAGCGCTGGTCCAGCACCTGGTAGACGGTAAACAACTCCCCGCGGAAATAGAGCGGCAGGAACAGCCACACAATCACCAACCGCCCAATCAGGTAGCCGATGACGATCTGCAGGAAGGTGAAGTTGCCGCCCACCCCCGCCGCGTTGGCCGCAAAGGCAAAGGCCGGCACGCTGATGAAGGTCACCGTCGAGGTCTCCGTGGCCACAATCGAGGCCATCAGCGCCCACCACGGGGTGTTCTGGTCGGACAGGAAGTAATCCCGGATGCTCCGCTGCCCGCGCCCCAGCCACGCCCCCAGCAGGAGCGTGCCCAGCATGTAGACGCCCAGGACCACCCAGTCGAGGGTGGCGATGCCGGGGGCGGCGCTGGCGGGATTCATGCGGACGTCGGACGGATGACGGGGCCCATTACGCGACCGCCGACGGGGGGATGGCCAGAGAAAACTGTGCGCCCGAAAGGCGCCGGGGCGGGGGCGGGGGCGGGCCGGGAAATCCGGTCCGCCTAGAAGCTGCTCGGGTGACGCGGATCCGTGCCGTCGCCCAGGATGGGTTCCACCGTCCGCGGCAGCGTGGGGGACAACTGGTCAATCAGGCCGCGACAGTCGGCCTCGGACAGGTGCAGGGCCCGGGACACGGCGTGGATGAAACCGAGGAGGGTCTGCCGTTCATAGCTGACCAAACCCTGCAGCACGGGGAGGGAATACACCGAGAGGGTGATGCCGTAGACCAGGGTATGCCAGCCCTGGGCCAGGCCGGACTCGACCGAGCGCAGGTAACGCTGCACGAAGCGGTGGTCGCGCAGCGGACGCAGGCGCCGGATTTGCGCCTGGCCGACCCGTCGGCTTGCGGCAAAGAACGGGCGCAGCGCCAGCTCCCGCCCCACCTCGCCGTCAAACTCCACCAACTCCCGGGCCTCGTTCCGGCTGGCATGCCGGAACGCCCGCTGGATGGCCGGCAGCTCGAATGGAATCAACACCTGCGCCTGGTAGGCCTCAAGGAATTGGAGGAGCGTCGCCGTGGAGGTGATGTTCTTCAGCCGCAACGCATGGGAAGCCGTGCTGAGGGAGACCAGTCCTTCCGAGGAACCCAACTGCTCCACCAAGGGATGCCAGTCCCCAAGCAGTTCCGAGGTTTCGGGTTGCGGCTGATTCGACATAAACCGAGCCTCACGCAGAGGGAACCGTTGGCGCCCCGCCACGGAGGGATGCTCGTTACATCGGCAAGTGTTCCATGTCCCAACAGGAAAAACCACCCTGCCCCAAAACTTTTCCCGAAAGATTTTTCTCGCCACCCACCGCTCGGCCCGTCCCGCAGTCATCGGAAAACCGTGAAGCTTCCATCCGCCCCGGCCACCGCCGCCGGCCGGCTCCAGACCGGCAACCCTTCCGCGCGGCCGGAGGTGGTCCGTCCCGTGGATTCCGTCAGTTCCCAGCCAACCGCCCCGCCCTTCTGCCAGCCGGTGCCGATGGCCCAGGCCATCAGGATCGGATCCCCGGGGCTGCCGCGTGTGGCCAGCACCGGATGACGGCGGTTGCCGGCGCCGCCCGCCGGTCCCAGGCGGGGGCCGGCCGACCCTGTCCCGGGCTGCAGCAGACTCCGGTGGACCTGGCCCCGCGTCTCCCAGGCCGCCCACATGCTCCCGCCATCCTGCCGCACCAGCGCCATGCTGCTCATCGGGCACGCCGCCACCCGCCACTCCTGCAGCAGCGCCGGCAGGAAAACCCGGCCGACCCCGTCCGAGCGCAGCCAGGTGAGATCCCGGGAACCCTCCGCCGTGACGGACCGGTAGAGGATGGACAGCCGTCCCTCCTGGTCGAGCGCCGTCTCCAGCGCGCAGCAGGCGCACACCCCGGCCGTGGCCGGGCTGACGGCTCGCTTGGCGGCAAAGGTCCGGCCGTCATCGGCGGAGACCCCCACGAACACCGCCCGGTGCCGTTCACCGCGCGGCCCGTCCGCTGCCCCCGCCTGCCAGACCACAAAGACCCGCCCGCGCTCGTCCGCGGCGATCGCGCCGCCGCCATCCAGATGCACGGTCCCCTCACTGAGGCTGCGCTGGGGCGCAAAGGCGCCGCCCGCATCCTGCCGCCGGCTGTAGAGCAGCGGCGCGCTCTCCGGCATCTGCGGCATGGCCTGGCCGGACCCGTTCCAAAGCACATGCACGCTCCCGTTCCGGCCCAGCGCCAACTGTGCGCCGCGGATGGTGCCGATGGCCACGGCACTGCCCGGCTGGCTGTTGACTGGTTGCGGCGCACTGAAAACGGGCTCCCCCGCCGCCCGGTGCACATAAAAGACATCACAGGCCTTGGGATCGCCCTTCAGGTAAACCAGGTGAATGGTCCCCTGCGCATCGACCAGGGCATCCGGCTGCAGACCGTCGCCGGGCGTGCTCACGACATGGACCCGGGGCGGTTCCGCAGCGGCCCGCGCGGGCGGACCCGCGAGCGAGCACAACAGGGCAAGGAACAATGACCGGCAGGCAGGGGTGTTCATGGGGAAATCAGGACCGCCCGGACCGGGCCCGCAGCCGCGCGGCCGCCTCCGGCGGCAGCGCCAGGTCCGTCCGCCCGGCCAGCCAGCCCAGCGCCTCGTCCAGGTCGAAGAACTCCCCCTCCAACTGCGCCTCGAAGGCCGCAGCGAGGATCTCCCCGAACTGCGGGCCGGGCCGCAGGCCCAGTTCAATCAGGTGCCGCCCCAGCAGCAGGGGCTGGGGCGCGCTGGCCGCCAGTTGGAGCGCCCCCGCCCGCGCCTCCAGGTCGCGCACCCCGGCCGACACCTCGCGCGGGCGGGGCGGACGCCCAAACTGGTCGGCCGTGATCACGAGGACCAGGTGGCGAATGCTCTCCGGCGCCAACCGGCGCGCCAGGCGGCGCACCGCCCGGTCCGTGCCGGCCTGCAAATGGGCCAGGTGATTGGTCACCAGCGGAAGCACCCGCTCCCGGATGGCGTGCGGGGCATTGATGCGCTCCAGGAAGGACTCCGCCAGTGGCCCGCCCGCCTCCTCATGCCCGGGCGAGACAATGCGGCGGCGCCCCTCCCGTTCCTCCTCGCGCGTCGTCCCCACCTTACCGAAGTCGTGCGCCAGCACCGCCAGCGACAGCACAATGCGCGTCTCCGGATCCGCCTCCTGCCAGCCCGGCAGGGTGACCAGCGCGTCGAGGCAATGGTTGGTGTGGACAAACACGTCGCCCTCCGGATGCCATTCCGGGTCCTGCGGCACGCCGCGCAGGGCATCGACCTCCGGGAAATGCCCCAGCCAACCCGCGGCCGCGAGGAACCGCAGGCCTGCCGAGGGACGGACGCTTTTCTCCGCCCACTTGAACCACTCCTCCCGGACCCGCTCGACTGCCAGTTCGCGGCAGCTTCCCTCGATCGACCGGCACAACGCCAGCGTCTCCGGCGCGCCGACGAAATCAAAGCGTGCCGCAAACTGCATCCCGCGCAGGACCCGCAGCGGATCCTCCACAAACGCCTCGCTGGTGTGCCGCAGCACCCCCTGCCGCAGGTCCGCCTGGCCGCCAAAAAAATCCAGCACCTCCCCGCGCCGCGGATCGAACATGAGCGCGTTGATGGTGAAATCCCGCCGGGCCGCCGCTTCGCGCGGCGTGATGTCCGGGTCCAGCGTGACCGTGAACCCCTTGTGCCCTGGCGCCACCTTCGAATCCCGCCGCGGCACGCTGAAGTCATAGGTTTCCCCCTCCCGCAGGGTCAGCTTGACCACCCCGAACGAACGCCCCACCAGGTCCGTCCGCCCCCAGCGCTGTAACGCCCGGGCCAGCGCCTCGTAGCCCAAGCCATACACTTCGATGTCAAAATCCTTCGGGTGCCGTCCCCGCAGCCAGTCCCGCACACACCCCCCCACCAGGTAGGCCTGGCCCGGCCCGGCCATGCCGCCAAGAACCTGCCGCAGCCCCGCTGGAATCCAGTCGCTCATTGAGACGCGACCCAGCCTAGCGGCCGCCCCGGGGGCGGCACACGGAAAAGTTCGCGGTGACCCGGCTCAGGGAAGCAGCACGACGCGGTAGAAGCGCTGGGGTCGAATGAGCGCGTTGGTGTCGGTGACGCCCAAGGTCCCGCCCGTGCCGGGCAGGCTGGCCGCCCCTGGCAGGCTGGACCAACTGGCCCCGGGGCCAAGCAGGCTGGTCGTTTCCACGCGGTATTGCCGGCCCGTGACGGTGTTGAAACTGACCCGCGCATCCAGGCCCGTCCGGGCCATGGCCGCAACGGGCGTGGGCGGGCTGACACAGCAGACCGCCGGGCCCTGCGTGACCACCGTCAGGCGCCAACCGGCCAGTGAACCCGCATCGTTGTTGGCGTCGTCCCAGACATACAGCGACCACGTGCCGTTGGCGCCCAACCCGTTGAACGCCGAAAGCGCCGTGGCATACGGTTCGGCCGGCGCGGGACTGCCCAGGCCGTCGCTGGTGCCGTAGTTGGTCGGCTTGTACACCCCGGACACCAGGGAGGTTTCATCCGGGAGCAGCCCCGTCGCGAGATCCTCGAAGGTCAGCACCCGGCTGGTGATGTCCGTGCCACCCCCGGCATCGGACAGCAGCATCACCTTTTGCCCGCCCGGTCCCACGAGCAGGACGTCGAGGTCATCGGGATACGTGTGGCTGAGGTTGCTGAGCGTGACGCTGAGGCGGACGATGGGGTTGCCGACGCCCGAGACGTTGAGGGTGGACGGATACGGGGTGGCGGCGTCCTGGGCGGCGATGGAGATGGAGCCCGCGCTGGTGAAGGTGTTGGTGATGGAGGGGGTGGAACCCAGGGTCAACACCTGCACCACGGTGCCCAGGCTGGTGGACCCGTCCTGCAGTTGGAGGCGGGGCGCGATGTTGCTGCCGCAGGTGCCGCCGGCCAGGAAGGCGAAGGAGCGGGCGACCGCGGGACCGCCCGGGAGGAGAACCCCGTATTCCTGCGCGGGGCCAAGGGAGGTGACTCCGCCGAGGTTGAGCAGGGTGCCCACCAGGTTGGTGGTCGGGGCGCTGCCGACGTTGCGCAGGGCGAATTCCAGCGTCACCGTCTCGCCCGCATCGACCACGCCATTGGTGGGGAGGCAGCCCTCCGCCGCCAGGCGCACGCCGTCCAGCGTTGGGAACGCGGTGGGGACGGAGGCGGCGATGGAGAAGTTGCTGTCCGAGATGTCGAAAAAGATGTTGCCGGTGGCGCGGACCATGATGCGGGCGGCGGTGGTCACCACGTTGGGGAGGATGACCTCCTGGGATCCGTCATTCGGGACGTTGCCCGCGAGCAGGTGCGGAAAATCGAACCCTCCGTTGGTCGAGAGGAGCAGATCGACGGTGGCGGCGCTGACGGGGGCGTTGGTGGTGCCGGCGACGTTCCACGTCACGGTGCGCGGGCCGGACCACGCGACCGGCGTGTTGGGGCTGGTGACCGTGAAGGGGCCGGCCGTGGCGGTGACGGTCACCGTCATGTTGGCGGCGTTGACGCCGCCGCCGCCCGCCCGGTTGTCGCGGGCGGTGACCCGGAAGTTCAGGGTCCGGGACGTGGTGGGGAGCCGCTCGGCGGGACTGCTGGTGTTGTTGAGGATGCTGGGCAGCTGGGGAACGACGCGGACGGGCGAACTGGTGGGGGCATAGACGCGCAGGAGGGGGCTGCTGCCGTTGTCGGCGCTGGCCAGCGCCTGGGATGCGCCCAAGTCCCGTTCCTCCCAGCAATAGGTGACCGGGTGCCCGTCGGGGTCGCCGCCCGTGGCGGTGAGCCGGAAGGGGGTGCTGCGGGGGATGGTGTAATTGGCCCCGGCGCTCACGAACGGCGGGGTGTTGCCGGTGAGGTTGGTCCCCGCGCAGGTCCGGCCGGTGCCCGCGGTGACGTTGGCCAGGATTTCATCGTAGCTGGCCGAGTGGAAATAGGGGTCGCTGTTCGACTGCAGGTCGTCCGCATCGCACAACCCGGCGTAGCTCATGATGGTGGAGCCGCTGCCCGGCTCGAAGGCGGTGGGGGCCTCGCGGTTGCCGCTGCAGCTGCCATTGACGCCGTTGAACGTGTGGTTGGCCCCCAGTTGGTGGCCCATCTCGTGCACGACAAAGTCCACGTAGAAGGCATCCCCCACGGGCTGGGCCTGGCCCGTCTCGCCCTGGGCCTTCTGGCCGCTGACACAGACACCCCCTAAAAGGGCCAGGCCACCGCCAGCCGTGCTGAATACATGGCCCAGGTCGTAATTGGCGCTGCCGATGACCGAGTCGATGGTGGACTGGTTCTGGGTCAGCAGACTGTTGGCGTTGTTGTTCGAATAGGGATCCGTGTTGGCGTTGGTGTAGACCAGCAGCTGGTTGTTGGCCACCAGCACCAGGCGGATGGCCAGCTCGCTCTCGAGGATGCCGGTGACCCGGTTGATGGCGGTGACGATGGCGGCCATGCCCGCCGCCGCGGTGCCGCCGTGAAACTGCGTGTATTCGCCGGTGGCGGCGACCGCCAGCCGGTAGGTGCGCAGGACGGAACCCGAGGCGGCCGGGAAGAACAACGGGGCGCCGGCCGGCTGGAACCCGGCGCCGGCATTGGCCTGGACCAGGCACTGGAAGTCCTGGGTCCGGCGCAGGTCGCGCCGGTGATAGCTGAGGTGGCGGACAGCGTCACCCCGCCGCTCGGGGTCGATGTAGATCACCCCGCCGGGGGCGAGGATCTGGGCATGCAGACCGGTGGGCGTGAGGTCCAGCCGCACGCTGGCGGCCGGGTCATCAAGCCCCTGCCCCGCATAGGTCTGCACCTCCGGGAACAGCGCGGCCAGTTCCGGCGCCATGATGGGAGACTCGACCACCCCAAAGCGCGCCAGGGTGCCGTCCGGCAGGGGCAGCTGGATTACCAGCGGGACCGCGGCCGCCGCCGTGAACTCCCGCGGCGCGCGGGCCAGCCGGGCGCGCATCCCGACCCCGTCCAACTGGAACACCGCCGCCGCCACCGGGGCCACCCACGCCTCGCCGGGCGCCACCGCCATGGGTTCCGCGCGCTGCCAGAGGCCGTCCGGGGGCGCCACCGCCGTGGAGACCCCCGCGCTCAAGCCCGCCCACACGCCAGCCAAAGCCAGCGCGGGCAGCCTGGAAAAACGCATCAGCACAGGACGGAGGGATGCCATCGCGACAAGCGGGGCGGAAACGAGGGCCGAAGATACCCTGCCCCCGGGCCCGCGCAAGCCGGCGGGGTGCCGGGATCAGTCCTCCGCGCGTTCCCCGGGCGGGGCCATCTTGACCAGCCGGGGATCAAAGCGGCCCGCGACGGCCACCAAGTCCGCCTGGGCCGCCATCACCTCGTGGATGTCCTTGTAGGCCATGGGCACCTCGTCCAGCCCCGCCGACAGCAGGGTCACCCCGCGCTCCTGCAAAAGCCGGTTCACCTCCTTCCACTTGAACTTTTCCGTGGCCGCCTTCCGGCTCATGACCCGGCCTGCCCCGTGCGCAGCCGAGTGCAGGGATTCCGGCCGTCCCTTGCCCCGCACCAGGAAACCCGGCGCGGCCATGGACCCGGGAATGATGCCCAGGACCCCTGCCCCCGCCGGGGTGGCGCCCTTGCGATGGACGATGACCTCGCGTTCGACCCCGCCAATGACATGCCGTTCCTTCCAGGCGAAGTTGTGGTGGTTCTCCACGTCGAGGAGCACCTCCGCCCCGAGGTTGGCGGCCACATGGCGGTGGATGCAGGCGTGGTTGGCGGCGGCATAACGGCCCATCAACTCCATGGCCTCCCAGTATTCCTGTCCCTCCTGGGAAGCAAGCGACAGCCAGGCCAGGCGCTTGAGCTCGTTGGGCAACCCCACAAAGCGCTCGAAGGCCAGCCGGGAGTAATGGTCGCAGACGGCCGCCCCCGCCCCGCGGCTGCCGCTGTGCGAGAGGAGCGCGAGGTAGGTGCCCGGGGCCAGGCCGCCCACGGGCTCGAGGAGCTCGAAGGAGCCGAACTCCACGAAATGGTTCCCGCTGCCGCTGGTGCCCAGCTGCGACCAGGCCCGATCCTTGTGGCGCCGGGTGACCGGGCTGACCGTCCAGTCGGCATCCATGACTTCATGCTCGCGCCGCTCGTGGAAGGCGGCCCCCACCCCGAACCGCGTCTCCGCCTCAATCGCCCGCCCGAGGCGGTCCGGGTGCCGCTCCAGCTCGCGCGGCGGCAGGTCGAGCACGGACAACTTCATGCGGCAGGCGATATCGACCCCGACCGCATAGGGGATCACGGCATTCTCGGTGGCGAGCACGCCCCCGATGGGCAGGCCATAGCCGACATGGGCGTCCGGCATGAGCGCGCCCGCCACGCTGACCGGCAGGAGGCAGGCCTTCTCCATCTGCAGGACCGCCTCCGGGTCGAGGCCCGCGCCCCATCGGCGGCAGGGGGCCGGCTCCGCCCGCGCGGGCGGCGGAGCCTTCAGCAGGACCTTGGCAAACTCACCGCGCAGGGGGTCGTTCACAAAGGCGGCCGGGTGGGCCACCACCGCCGCCACCTCCTCGGCCAGCCGCGCCCGGTCCCCGCCGGCCAGCACGTGCCGGGCTATGAAGTCCGTCGCGCGCCGCGTGGGCTCGCCCAGCGGGACGCCCAACCGGAGAAGATCCTTGGCATTCATGCATCAGCCCCACCCCGGGACCAGGCGACGTGTTTCGCAAATCCCGGCGCGAATGTCACGCGCCGGGGACCGGGGGCGCGGCTCGGGCATCAGATTCCGACTTGCCTCCCGGGGGGTTCCTGCCGATTTTGCGGGCATTGCTATGTCAAAACGCGCGCTGATCACGGGCATCACGGGGCAGGACGGATCCTACCTGGCCGAGCTTCTCCTCGAGAAGGGGTATGAGGTTCACGGGCTGATCCGGCGGGCCAGCAGCTTCAACACGGGACGTCTCGACCACATTTACGCCGACCCCCACCAACTCAGCGCGCGGCTCAAGCTGCATTACGGCGACCTGAGCGACGCCAGCGGGCTGTCGCGGCTCCTCGGCCAGATCCAGCCGCACGAGGTCTACAACCTCGGCGCCCAGAGCCATGTGCGCGTCAGCTTCGACTGCCCGGAATACACGGCCGACGTCACCGCCACCGGGACCATCCGCCTGCTCGAGGCCATCCGGGAAAGCGGCCTCAAACCCCGCTTCTACCAGGCCTCCTCCAGCGAGATGTATGGCAAGGTGATGGAGGTGCCGCAGACGGAGAACACCCCCTTCTACCCCCGCAGCCCGTACGCCTGCGCCAAGGTTTACTCGCACTGGATCACGGTGAACTACCGCGAGAGCTATGGCATGCACGCCAGCAGCGGCATCCTCTTCAACCACGAGTCCCCCCGGCGCGGGGAGACGTTCGTCACCCGCAAAATCACCCGCGCCATCGCCCACATCCTGTGCGGCCTGCAGGACAAGCTCTACCTCGGCAACCTCGACGCCAAGCGCGACTGGGGCTACGCCAAGGAATACGTCGAGGCCATGTGGCTCATGCTCCAGCAGGACGAGCCCGACGACTACGTCATCGCCACCGGCGAAACCCACAGCGTGCGCGAGTTCCTCGAGGTGGCCTTCCAGCACGTCGGCCTCGACTGGCAGAAGTACGTCGCCTTCGACGCCCGCTATCTCCGCCCGGCTGAGGTCGACCTCCTCATCGGCGACGCCTCCAAGGCCAGGAAGAAGCTGGGATGGGAGCCGCGGACCAAGTTCGTCGACCTCGTCAAGCTGATGGTCGATGAGGACGTCCGCCGCCTGAAGGAACACCGCGAGGGCCGGACCCGGCTGAACGGCTGAGGCCGACCCGGCCGGGCCGCTGCGATGCCCTCCTCCGCCCGCCGCACCGCCGCCCTGGTCCTCATGGCGGTGGCGCCGGTCGCCCTGCTCCTCGGTTTCCTGCAGGAGGCACTGCTCGCCGCCGGGATTCTCAACACCCATGACCTGCGCGGCGTGGCCGGCACCGTGCCCGGAACGGCGGTCGATTACCTGCTCAACGCATGGTGCTGGGACGGCGCCTTGCTCCTGCTCTGGGCGCTGGGTGCGCCCGGCTTCTTCGTGGGACTCTGGCTTTGGGTCCGCGCGCCACGGGCGGCCTTGGCCGCGCCGGGTCAGGCGGGGACGCCGGGACCGGGCACCCGGGACGGGCGGGACGGCGCCGGTTCATCCTCCAGTTCGAGGTAGCCCGGGGGGTGATAGCGGCGTTTTTGGTACCAGGAGATGGCGAGGAGGTCGTAGATGCCGCGGCCGAGCCGGTTCCAGACCCCGTATTTGGAGACCCCGGCGACACGCGGGCGATGGCGCACCGGCACCTCGAGGGTCTTGAAGCCGCCGCCATCAACCAGGATGGGGAGAAACCGATGGAGGCCGTTGAACGGGAACACCCCGGCCAAGGCCTCGCGCTTGAAGGCACGGATGGCGCAGCCCGTGTCGCGGAAGTTGACCCCCAGCGCCCGGCGGCGGGCCCAGCGGGCGATGCGGGAGGAGGCCTTGCGCACCCAGGTGTCCTGCCGCTGCAGGCGCATGCCGCTGACGAAGTCCACCGCACCCAGTGCCGTAATCATCGCGGGCAAATCGGCCGGGTCATTCTGCAGGTCCCCGTCCAAGGTGCACAGGATGGGACTGTCCGTCGCGGTCAACCCGGTCCAGACCGCCGCGCTTTGGCCGGCGTTGCGGCGATGACGCAGTCCGCGCACCCGGGGATCGGCCCGGTGGGCCTCGGCAATGCGTTCCCAGGTGGCGTCGGTGCTGGCGTCATCCACCAGGACCAGTTCCCAGGTGTGTTCCAAGGGGGCAAGGGCGGCCGCGACCTCGCGGGCCAGCGGTAGGACATTGTCGGCCTCGTTGTAGAGCGGCACGACCACGGAAATCTCAACTGCCACAGGGGCACTTATACCCGGGACGGCCCGGGTTCCAAGCCTCAAAGCGGGGCCAACATCCGGCTGGCCCGCGCTCCCCCCGCTCCGTCATGCTGGGCGCGGATGGCCAACGCCTACTACCAACCGGGCGAGCAACGGGCCACGCGGGTGCAGGATCTGTTCCGCCGCGTGGCCCGGCGATATGACCTGATCAACGACCTGCAAAGCCTCGGGCTGCACCGGGTCTGGAAACGGCGCCTGCTCCAACTGACCCAGGCCGCCCCCGGCCAGCGGGCCCTGGACGTCTGCTGCGGCACCGGGGACGTCTCCCTCGCCCTCGCCCGGCAGGGGGCGGAGGTGGTTGGCGTGGACTTCACCGAGCCCATGCTGGAGGTGGCCCGCGAACGCGGCGCCCGGCCCCGCGCCGGCGCCGTCCAGTTCCTGCGCGGGGATGCCCAGCAACTGCCCTTCCCCGACGGGGCCTTCGACATTGTGACCGTCAGCTACGGCCTGCGGAACCTGGCGGACTGGGAACGTGGCCTGGCCGAGATGTGGCGGGTGGCCCGCCCCGGGGCCCGCCTGGTCGTGCTCGACTTCGGCAAGCCGTCCAACCCCGCCTGGCGCGCCCTCTACTTCGCCTACCTGCGCCTGGCCGTGCCGGTCTTCGGCTGGCTGCTGGCCGGGGACGCCCAGGCCTACGCCTACATCCTCGAATCCCTCCAGCATTACCCCGCCCAGCAGGGCGTGGCCGCAGCCATGCGACGGCTGGGTTGCCAGCAGGTCCAGGTGCTGGAGCCACTGGGCGGCGCCATGGGCATCAACCTGGGCATCAAACCGGCCACCAGCCCCGCCTGACGCCCGCCGGCAGCGCGGCAAACGGCTGGACAGGACCCGCGCCTTGCCGGAAAACCTGACCCATGCCTGCCGCCCGCCCGCTGCTCCCCGCTGCCCAGCCCCGGATTCCACGCGGATTCCTGCAGGCGCTCCGTCGCCGTCGGGTGGCACCCACGCGCTTCACCCTCATGGTCTCCGTGGCACGTCAGCGCATGTTGCTCTTCGAACTGGACCCCAGCCAACCCCGCCAACCCGCCTACCGGTTCCGCCAGGCCTTCGTCGCCTCCACCTCCCGGCATGGCGTCGGCCAAGTCATGGGTTCCAACCAAACCCCCCTTGGCCTGCATCGCATCGCCCGCAAAATCGGCGGCCGACAACCCGTCGGAACTGTCTTCAAGTCCCGTAAACCCATTGGCCTGGTCTCCCAGGGCATGCCCAAGGCCCCCATCGCCCACCGCATCCTGTGGCTGGATGGCCTGGAACCCGGCCTGAACCGGGGTGGACAAGTCGATACCTTCTCCCGCTACGTCTACATCCACGGGATTGGCGACGAATCCACCCTGGGACGGCCCGCCAGCATCGGCTGCGTCCACCTGGCCGCCGCTGACTTGGTCCCCCTCTACAAAAAGGTGCCGCGCGGCACCTTGGTCTGGATAGGCCGGCGGTAACGACGGTTGACGAGCCTTGGCACCCGGGTCATCCCCCCGCTCCACCTCCCAGAGGTCCCCGCAGCCGGGGTTCCAGCCACCCACGGGATTCCGTCCCGGGGGCGCCCCGATCGGAATTATAATTTGTTCATGGAGAACAATTTATGATTTACCCGGCGCCGGGGACCGCCGCTTTACCTGTTGACGCTCCCAAGAGGCGGCCCGTAAGCTCCCCCGCATCAAATGGGCCGGGCGCTTCATGCTCGGGCCGGAAAGCATCCTATGCCTGAAGGTTACTGCGTTAAGTGCAAAGCCAAGAAGGAGATCTCGGAGGCGGTTGAGGAGACCATGAAAAATGGCCGCAAGGCCATCAAGGGCAAGTGCCCGGTCTGCGGCACCGTCATGTTCAAGATCCTCGGGGGCAAGGCCAACCCGCCCGGCTCCACCGGCCCGGCTGCCCCGCCCGCTTGAGAACGGCCGCCGCCATTGGCCGCCGTCACCGGTTGTCCCACTTTCCATTCCCCAAACCCCGCCCGCCCGTCGTTTAAGCCCCTTTTATGTCCCAGGAACTGGCCTACGTCATCCTCACGCCCTACACCCTCTTCAAGAGCCGCACCGGCGGCATCATCGCCCGGTTGATTACCCGGACCGGCCTCGAACTGGCCGGCGCCCGCATGTTCGCCCCCAGCCCGGACCTGGTGAAGCGCTACTCGGAGGCCATCGTTTCCGCCAATGATCCCCAGGATCGACGCATCCAGGAGCTGATCCGGGACTATGTCGTGCAGAACTTCTCCGCCGACCCCAAGACCGGCCGCCGCCGCCGGGTACTCGTCCTGCTCTTCAAGGGCGAAGACGCCGTCCGCAAGGTCCGCACGGTCATCGGCAACATTTCCGCCACCCGCACCGGGGGCGAAACCATCCGCGACACCTACGGCGACCTGATCCTCGACGAGGCCGGGAATGTCCGCTATTTCGAGCCGGCCGTGCTGGCGGCCCCCAACGTCGAGGAAGCCAAGGCCAAGGCCCTGCTCTGGGCCGAGTTCTCCGACAAGGACGGCGGCCTGCTGGAGGACGTCGCCGCCTATGCCCCGGGCGAAAAACCCCAGCGCACCCTCGTCCTCATCAAGCCCGACAACTTCCGCTTCCCCACCGGCCGCCCGGGCAATGTCATCGACTTCTTCAGCCGCACCGGCCTCTACATCGTGGGCATGAAGGTCCACCGGTTCAGCGTGGCGGAAGCCATGGAGTTCTATGGGCCGGTCAAGGAAATCCTCCGCACCAAGCTCAACGACGTGGTCGGCGGCAAGGCCAAGACCGCCCTCGAAAAGGAACTGGGCTTCGCCATCCCGCCCGCCGAAACGACCCAGCTCGGCCAGATTCTCGGGCCCCTCTTCGGCGAGAACCAGTTCGACAGCATCGTGAAGTTCATGTCCGGGCGCGCCCCCGGCGAATGCCAACCCGCGCAGCTCAAGGAGCCCGGCACCGAGAAGTGCATCGCCCTCGTCTATGAGGGCGTGGAGGCCGTCCGCAAGATCCGCGACGTCCTCGGGCCCACCGACCCCTCCAAGGCCCCGCCGGGCAGCATCCGCCGCGAGTTCGGCTCGAACATCATGGTCAATGCCGCCCACGCCAGCGATGCCGAGGACAATGCCAGGCGCGAGATCGGCATCGTCAAGGTGGCCGAAAACACCTTCAAGCAGGTCGTCCACGACTGCTACGGGAAGTAACCCCGGCCCCCCCCGCCGCCTCAGCGGCCCGTTTACCCCGCAGGCCCTGCGGCCCCTGCGCAGATCTCCGCCCTCCCCGTCCGGGCGGATGACCTCCCACCTCACTCCCCTGCCCCACGCCCCCGACTCGCAGGGGGCATAAAAAAACGGCGGGGGAATCATCCCCCGCCGTCATGAGGAAACGAGGCGTGGAATCCGCTCAGGAGCAGCCGAGGCTCTCCCCGCAGTTCAGGCACTTGTAGCAGGCGCCGTTGCGGACCGCGACATGCCCGCAGTTGGGGCAGGACGGGGCGTCGGATTGAAAATGGGCAATGGCATCCTTCAGGGTCATGATCGCCCTTCCATGGACTTGACCGCTTCCGTTGCGGACGCCATTGCCCGAATCGGCGGCCGGGCGCACCGCGATGACTTCCGTATCATCCTTCAGCGGCAATTCACGCACGGGCCGGTTAATGTTTTTTTTTACCTCGTCCATGAGCCCGGGCATGGTGAGCTCGGCCTGGGCGCTGCCCGGGGCCGTGGCTTCGCGGTAGCCAGGGATGAATTCCACCGCCATCCAGCGGAAGACGTAGTCGATGATGCTCGAGGCGTTGCGGATGTCGGGGTGCTTGGTGAACCCGCTGGGCTCGAAGCGCTGGTGGGCGAACTTGCGCACCAGGGACTCGAGCGGCACGCCATACTGCAGGGCCATGCTGGTGAGAGCCCCGATGCTGTCCATGAGGCCCCCGATGGTGGACCCTTCCTTGGCCATGGTGACGAACAGTTCGCCGGGCTTGCCGTCGTGGAAAAGGCCCACGGTGATGTAGCCCTCGTGGCCGGCAATCTCGAACTTGTGGGTGCGGGCCGTGCGGGTCTCGGGCAGGCGCCGGCGCAGGGGCTGCCCGGCCTGATCCCGCAGCAGGGCCAGTTCCTCCTCCATCTCGCGCACGCGCTGCTCCAACCCGGCCACATCGGCCGCAGGAGCGGCCGTCTTCTCGGCGCCCTCGTTGGTCTTCTTCGTGTTGAGCGGCTGGCTGCGCTTGGAACCGTCGCGGTAGATGGCCACGCACTTCAGCCCCATCTTCCAGGCCTGCACGTAGGCGTCGCGGATGTCGCCCGCGGTGGCCTCGTTGGGCAGGTTGACGGTCTTGCTGATCGCCCCGCTGATGAACGGCTGGGCCGCCCCCATCATCTTGAGGTGGGCCATGTAATGGATGCTGCGCTGGCCCTTGTAGGCCTTGAACGCACAGTCGAACACCGGCAGGTGCTCCGGCCGCAGGCCGCTGGCAATGATGGCGCCATTCTCCCCGGCCACGTCCTCAATGGTGTCGTGCGCCTCGATGTGGGCCACAATGCCCGCCACCTGGCCCTCGGTGTAGCCGAGCCGGCGCAGGGCGTCGGGCACGGTGCGGTTGACGATCTTCAGCGTGCCGCCGCCGGCCAGCAGCTTGTACTTCACCAGCGCGATGTCGGGCTCGACGCCGGTGGTGTCGCAGTCCATGAGGAAGGCGATGGTGCCGGTGGGCGCCAGGACGGTCACCTGGGCGTTCCGGTAGCCATGCTGGTTGCCGAGTTCCAGGGCGCGGTCCCAGCAGCGCCGGGCCTCCTCCTTCAGGTAGTTGAACTCGCGGCTGGGCTGGATCTCCTCGACCGCGGCGCGGTGCAGCTGGATGACCCCGCGCATCGATTCCACGTTGTCCTTGCGGAGCGGCTTCCTCACCCCGGAACAGCGGGCATCCTTGTAGCCGGCAAAGGGACCCATGCGCCCGGACAACTCGGCCGAGGTCTCATAGGCCTGGCCGGTCATGATGGCGGTCAGGGCGCCCGCCAGCGCGCGGCCCTCGTCGCTGTCGTAGGCCAGGCCGTAGCTCATGATGAGCGAGCCCAGATTCGCGTAGCCCAGGCCCAGGGTGCGGAAGATGTGGGAGTTCTCCGCAATCTCCTTCGTCGGATAGCTGGCGTTGTCGACCACGATCTCCTGGGCCGTGATGTAGATGCGCACGGCCGCCTTGAACCGTTCGGTGTCAAAGGTGCCGTCCTCGCGCTTGAACTTCATCAGGTTAAGCGAGGCCAGGTTGCAGGCGGTGTTGTTGAGGAACACGTACTCGCTGCAGGGATTGGTGCTGTGGATCGGCTCCGTGCCCTTGCAGGTGTGCCACTTCTGGATGGCACCGTCATACTGCAGGCCGGGGTCGCCGCACACCCAGGTGCCCTGGGCAATCTTGTCGAGCAACGTGGAGGCATCCTTCTGCTGGAGCGGCTTGCCCGTGCTCGAGGCGCGCGTCCACCACTCCTTGCCGTCCAGCGCGGCCTGCATGAACTCGTCGCTCACGCGCACCGACAGGTTCTCGTTCTGGTACATCACGCTGCCGTAGGCCTCGCCGTTGTAGGAACCGTCGTAGCCCTGCTCAATCAGCGCCCACGCCTTCTTCTCCTCCTTCTGCTTGCAGTCGATGAACTCCTCGATGTCCCCGTGCCAGTCGCGCAGGGTGTTCATCTTGGCCGCCCGGCGGGTCTTGCCGCCGCTCTTCACCACGTTGGCCACCTGGTCGTAGACCTTGAGGAAGCTGAGGGGGCCGCTCGGGCGGCCGCCACCGCTCAGCTTCTCCTTGGAGGAACGGATGGGGGAAAGGTCGGTGCCGGTCCCGGACCCATACTTGAAGAGCATGGCCTCGGCGTAGGCCAGGTGCATGATGCTCTCCATGTTGTCATCCACGGACTGGATGAAGCAGGCGCTGCCCTGCGGATACTCATACTGGGTGGCCGCGCGCTCCGCGACCTTGGTCTTCCGGTTGTAGAACCAGTTGCCCTTGGCGCTCTGCTTGCCCACGCCATACTGGTGATAGAGGCCCACGTTGAACCACACCGGCGAGTTGAACGCGCCATACTGGTTCACACACAGCCAGGTCAGCTCCTGATAGAAGACCTCGCCGTCCTCCTTGCTGAAGTAGCCGTCCTTGACCCCCCAGTCCGCGATGGTGCGGGTCACGCGATGGATGAGCTGCCGCACGCTCGTCTCGCGCTCGGACGTCTTCTGCTCCCCGTAGAAATACTTCGAGACCACCACCTTGGTCGCCAGCAGGGACCAGGACTTGGGCACCTCGACGCCTTCCTGCTTGAAGATCACCTTGCCGCCGTCATCCGTGATCTCCGCCGTCCGCTTGTCCCACTCAATCTGGTCAAAGGGGTTGACCTTGGCATCGCTGAACACCCGCTCCAGCCGGGGCGCCTTGCCCCGGGCAGTGCCGGCCCGCGCGGCGGGTCGGCTGCTCAGGGAACGGGCGGGGCGGCGGGTGCGGGAGGCAGGGGCGGCGGCAACGGCATCACGGGCATCAATCACGGGAATCCTTTCTGTCCGGCCTGGACGATAAATTCTGTTAAAATCAGGTTTTTTTCCAAATCAGGCGCCAAGCCACCCATGACAACCTTTTTGGCATGGGAAAACCGGCGTTGTCCCGCCTTAAATGGAGGTTCCGCCCGGCACGAGGCCAGGCCTGAACCCCATTCGGTAGCGGAGCGGGGGCGACGCTAACACCATCCATTGGGGTGACAAGACAATTTTGGGGAAAAGTTGCTGGCGCGTTATTCGCACCCGGAAACAGGGGAAAAGCCCCGCCAAAAAGGGGTTCCCGGGGGTTGTTCACAGCCCCTCCCGGAGGGGAATTTCTCCTTCAGCGGAATACCCGCCGCCGGTAGTGTCCCGGGCATGCCGCTCCGCCCCTCCCGCCGACCAGTGCCCCAACCCTCCCGCCGACCCGCCGGGCCGCGGGATCAGGTCTTCCGGCAGCCCCAGCGCGCGGTGGCGGACTTCGCCTTTGGCGAGCAGGTGGCCTCCGTGTTCGACGACATGCTGCTGCGCTCGGTGCCGTTCTACGAGGAGATGCAGCGCATGATCGCGGAGTTGGCCACCGACTTCGCCGTGGACGGCACCAACGTCTACGACCTCGGCTGCTCGACCGGCACCACGATTCTCAACCTCTCCGCGCGGCTGCCCCAGGAGGTGCGCTTCATTGGCGTCGACAACTCGGAGGACATGCTCAAGCGCTGCCGCGCCAAGCTGGCGGGCGCGCGCCTGCGGCACCCCCACACGCTGGCCTGCGCCGACCTCAACCGCTCCTGCCCGGTCAAGAACGCCTCCGTCGTCCTCCTCATCCTCACCCTGCAGTTCATCCGGCCGCTCCAGCGCGAGCGCCTGCTCCGGCAAATCCACGCCGGCCTCGCCGAGAACGGCTGCCTCATCGTGGTCGAAAAGGTCCTCGGCGAGGACTCGCTCTTCAACCGGCTCTTCATCCGCCACTACTACGAGTTCAAGGAACGCAACGGCTACAGCCAGCTCGAGATCGCCCAGAAACGCGAGGCCCTCGAGAATGTCCTCATCCCCTACAAGCTGCTCGAGAACCGCGAGCTCTTCCTCCGCTCCGGCTTCCGCTTCTGCGACACCTTCTTCAAGTGGTACAACTTCGCCGGCCTCATCGCCGTCAAGTAATCCACTCCGCCCCACCACCACCCCGCCCCATGGTCCGCCTCGGGAACTTCCTGTTCCACTACCGCAACGCGCTCTTCCCCGCCGCCTTCCTGCTCCTCCTCTGGCAGGTCCACCCGGTCTTCGCCTCCCCCCTCGCCGCCGCCGCCCTCGGGCTCGCCGTGGCCGGCCTCGGCCAACTCCTGCGCGCCGTCACCATCGGCCTCGCCTACATCATCCGCGGTGGACGCCACCGCCAGGTCTACGCCGAGGACCTCGTCACCGACGGCCTCTTTGCCCACTGCCGCAACCCCCTCTATGACGGCAACCTCCTCATCCTCCTTGGACTCGGCCTCGCCGCCAATTCGCTCCTCTTCCTCGCCGTGGGCATGCCGTTCTTCCTCCTCGCCTACCGGGCCATCGTCGCCGCCGAGGAGCACTTCCTCCGCAACAAGTTCGGCGCCCCCTACAACGACTACTGCAAGCGCGTCCCCCGCTTCCTTCCCCGCCTCGCCGGCCTCCGCGCCACCCTCCGCAGCATGGAGTTCAACTGGTCCCGCCTCGTGGCCAAGGAATACGGCTCCGCCTTCGCCTGGATGGCCGGGTTCCTCCTCGTCGTGGGCAAGAACCTCCGCGCCGCCGGGCGGCCCTGGTCCGACCCCGCCCTCGTCTCCGGGGCCGTCGCCCTCGGCGCGCTCACCGTCGCCTACCTCCTCGCCCGCTGGCTCAAGAAGAGCGGGCGTCTCAAGGGCTGAACCGCCCCGGCGCCCGCCCGGGGCGGGCCTTGCATCCCCGCCGCGGGCATCGCACAATCCCCCCTCCGAACCGTGCCCTGCCCACCCATGAAGCATCGCGTCCCCTTCCTCATCCTCGTGGCCCTGTTCCTGGCGGCGACGGCCGCGCCGGCGCCCGCCGCTGCGCGCAGCGGCGCGCTGCGCGTCTTCGTGCAGACCGACCACGCGTCCTTCCAGGCGGACTGGACCCGGCTGCTGCGCCAGCGCGGAGCCACGGTGGCGGGGGCGAACCGTTTCCCGACCGAACTGGAACTGGCCCGCACGGACGTGCTGGTGGTGGCGATGCCGCAGGCCCCCGGGGCCACCGCCGAGGAACGCCGCCACCTGGACGCCTACCAGCAGCGCGGGGGCGGCCTGATCCTCCTGCATGACGCGGTCTGCTCGGCCCAGCCGGAGTGGCTCCTCGAGGCGGCCGGCGGCACCCGGGAACCCGGCGACGCCCACCGCCAGCGCGGACTGGCCGGGCTCTACTTCCAGGACGTGGCGCATCCCATCACCGCCGGCCTGTCCAACTTCGACCTCGACGACGAACTCCTCTTCCAGATCCGCCTGGCCCCCGGCGCCCGGCCCCTGGCCACCAGCTTCCGCACGGCCAAGGAGGTCGTCCCGCAAATCTGGATCCACGAACGCGGGAGCGCCCGGGTCTTCGCCTCCGGCGTCGGACTGCACCTCACCAACTACAGCCTCCCGCACATGCGCGGCCTCCTCCTTCGCGCCATCGCCTGGACCGGCCAACGCCCGGTGGATTCCCTCACCCGCAAGGAGGAACTGGCTTCCTTCCGCTACCCCGCCGGCGGCCCCAGCGCCCCCGCCGACGCCCTCCGCCGGATCGAGCCCTGGCCCGAGTTCGACCTCTCCCTCGTCGCCGCCGAGCCGGAGGTGGTCAAGCCCATCGCCCTCGACTGGGACGCACGCGGGCGCCTCTGGGTGGCGCTCACCCCGGAGTATCCCTTCAAGGTCGACCGCATGCCCGGCCGGGATTCCATCGTGATTCTGGATAAGCTCGGCCGCGACGGCCGGGTCGGCCGCCGCACGGTCTTCTGTGACGGCCTGGTGCTGCCCACGGGCTTCGTCTTTCATCGCGACGGCGTGATCGTGGCCCAGGCGCCCAAGATCCTGTTCATCCGCGACACCGACGGCGACGGCCAGGCCGACGTGCGGGAGGTGCTGTTTGACGGGTTCGGCACCTACGACACGCATGCGGTCATCAACAACCTCCGCTGGGGCCTCGACGGCTGGGTCTATGGCTGCCAGGGCTACAGCGGCAGCCAGTCCACCAACATCGTCAACGCCGCCGGGCGCAGCTTCGGCAAGATTGGCAATGGCATCTTCCGTTTCCGCCCCGACGGCAGCGCCCTCGAGCAGGTGGCCAGCTACGGAGGCAACTCCTGGGGCATCGACTTCAACTGGGACGGCGAACTGTTTTTCTCGAAGGCCAACGGCCCCCACGTCAGCCACGTCGTCCTCCCCGAGCGTTACCTCGCCCGCGGCCGCCTCGGCAACGCCACCAGCGACAAGTCCATCGAGGATCACCAGAAGGTCTACCCCGCCTTCGGCGACACCCGCCACGAATACGTCCAGGTCGCCCCCGTCGGGGTCTTCAGCGGCGCCAGCGGCGCCACCCTCTACCAGGGCGGCGCCTGGCCCCTCCGCTACCACGGCAACTTCTTCGTCTGCGAACCCACCGTCCATATCATCCACGAGGACATCCTCTCCCGCGGCGAGGGCGTCACCTTCGACGCCACCCGGCGCGATGAACGCGAGTTCGTGGCCGGCCGCGACCTCTGGTTCCGCCCCGTCCACACCCGCATCGGCCCCGACGGTGCCATGTACATCCTCGACTTCTACTGCCAGGCCATCTCCCACAACGACATCCGCGGCGTCCCCCACGGGCCCGGCAACGCCGCCGTCCGCCCCGACCGCGACCACCAAAACGGGCGCATCTACCGGCTCCAGCACAAGGATGCCACCCCCTACCCGGTGCCCGACCTCGCCAATGCGTCCCCCGCCACCCTCGCCCGCGCCCTTGAGCATCCCAACGCCTGGGTTCGACTCACCGCCCAGCGCCTGCTCGCCGAGCGCGGCGATCGCTCGATCGAGCCGATGCTCACCCAGACCCTGCGCTCCAACCGCGTCGCCCATGCCCGCCTCCACGCCCTCTGGACCCTTCAGAACCTCAACGCCCTCTCCGTTTCCAACCTCGCCCTCGCCCTCGCCGACCGGCACCCCTCCGTCCTCAACAACGCCCTGCGCGCCGTCGCCGAACAGCCCGAACGGCCCCCCACCAACATCCTGGCCCTCATCCAGAAAAACTTCCGCGACAGCGCCGAACGCACCCGCCTCGACGCCCTCTGCGCCCTCACCCGCTGGACCCCCGACACCCCCACCATCGAGGCCGTGGCCAAGCTGTTCCCCGACCTGAAGGACAACTGGACCCGCAGCACCGTCCTCAACGTCGCCCAACTGGCCCCCACCAACTTCCTCCGCCACGCCTACGGCTCCGACCGCTCGGAAAGCTACCGCGAGCTGGCCGTCCCCCTTGTCGAGCGCCTCCTGGCCGCCCGGGACGAAGGCTCCGCCGAATGGGCCCTGACCCGCGCCGCCCGCGCCGCCGCCCGCGCCGACAAGCTGAAAATCGCCGTCATCGACACCTTCGCCCGGCGCCTCGGCGACTTCAGCCCGCCCTTCTCCACCAACATCGAGGCCGCCCTCAAGACCCTCGCCACCTCCGAGAACCGCGCCCTGCGCGTGTCGGCCTTCCCCCTCATCCAGCACTACTCCACCACCGCCGGCGCCAACCTCGGTGGCGACCAACTCGCCGCCACCCTCGTGGCCGACCTCACCAACGAGAAACTCAAGGAGGAGGACCGCCTCGCCCTCCTCGCCAGCCTGCTCAAGGTCCCCGCGCTCCTCCCCGAAATCCTCACCCGCGTCGACGCCCTCCTCGCCAAGAACCCCCCGCCCACCGTGCAGAAGGCCGTCATCACCGAACTCGGCCAGTCCACCAACACCGGCGCCGCCACCGTCCTCGTCAAATACTATCCCCGCTTCAACACGGAGAACCGCCAACTCGCCCTCGGCACCCTCGCCCGCCGCGCCAGTTCCGCCCTCGCCCTCCTCGACGCCGTCGAGGCCAAGGCGATCAGCCCCGCCGACCTCGGCGTCTCCGGGCCCGACCGCCTCCGCACCCACGCCAACTCGGCCGTGGCCCGCCGCGCCACCCAGGTGTTTGATGCCGTCCAGGGCCCCCGCACCGCCGAGAAGGACCGCCTCATCGCCAGGTTCCGCGAGGCCTTCGACCAACCCGCGGACCTCAAGCACGGCAAGGAGCAGTTCGAGAAGCAATGCGCCATCTGCCACCGCTTCGCCGACAAGGGCCGCGACTTCGGCCCCGACCTCACCGGCACCGGCCTGCACGGCCCCGCCGTCCTCCTCACCCACATCCTCGACCCCAACCGCGTGGTCGAGGGCAACTTCGTCCCCTACCAGGCCCGCACCAGGAAGGACGAGGAATACTACGGCCTCATCAAGACCGAGAACCGCGACAGCGTCACCCTCGTCAACCTCGAGGGCGAGGTGGAACTCAAGCGCGCCGACCTCGCCTCCCTCCAACGCAGCCGCCTGTCCTTCATGCCCGAGGGCCTCGAGGCCCTCGGCGCCAAGACCCTCCGCGACATCGTCGGCTACCTCATCGCCGGAACCCCCAAGGGCCTCCGCCCCCTCGACCTCTCCCCCGCCTTCACCGCCGACACCCGGAAAAACCTCTTCGGCACCGAGGAAACCCCCTCCCTCGCCTTCCGCCAGTTCGGCATCGTCATGGTCGACAACGTCCCCTTCCACGTCGTCAACCCCGCCGGCCAACCCGACGGCAACAACCTCGTCCTCCTCGGCGGCGGCTCCGGCGTCGCCCAGTCCCTCCCCCGCCGCGTCGAATTCCCCGTCCGCGCCGCCACCACCAAGCTCTACATCCTCGGCGGCGTCGCCGGCGGCGGCTTCCCCCAAGGCACCCCCGAACTCCACCACCTCCCCGCCGCCCGCCTCACCCTCCACTACGCCGACGGCCAAACGGAGGAAGTCGTCCTGCGCAACGGCGAACACATCGCCGACGCCACCCGGCCCAGCGAGGTCCCCGGCAGCCGCCCCACCGGCGACCTCGTCACCCGCGGCCAGGTCCGCTGGTTCTCCCTCGTCCCCAAACGCAACGCCCGCATCGAGACCATCTCGCTCGAAAGCTTCGGCAACCACCTCGCCCCCGCCTTCGTCGCCATCACCGCCCAAGTGGACTAAAGCCTCCACCCCCACCAACCCACGCTTCGATCCATCATTGGCGATTGGCTGTCGGCATTGGTCATCCCCCCTGCCTCCCAAAAATCCACCCGCGGGCGGTCCGGCGTAGCCCCAACCCCGAAGCCCTTCCTCGCCGTCAGTTCAGCGGTTGAACCAAATTGCCTCTTCCCCTCCCGCTCGAACCCGCCAAGGCTTGCCCAACGCCATGCCCATGCCCCCTCCGCGTCAACCCTCGCCCGCCGCCCGCCTTGCCGCGCGGACCCTCCTCCTGGTGGCCGCGCTGCTGGTCGCCCCTCTCCCCGCCCGTCCCGCCCCTCCGGCCGCCCCCGCCGCCCCCGCCGCCCCGGGCGCGACCAACGCGCTCCCGTTCGAGAAGGAAATCCTCGCCTACGAGGCCGCCGATCGCACCAACCCACCGCCCCGCGGCGCCGTGCTCTTCATCGGTTCCTCCAGCATCCGCCTCTGGAAATCCCTCCCCGCCGACTTTCCCCGGCACACCGTCATCAACCGCGGCTTCGGCGGATCGCAAATCGCGGATTCCGTCCGCTATACCCCGCGCCTCATCCTGCCCCACCGGCCGCGCCTGGTCGTCCTCTATGCCGGCGGCAACGACATCAACGCCGGCAAATCACCCGAGCAGGTCGCGGCCGATTACCGCGCCTTTGTCCAGGGCGTGCACACCGCCCTGCCGGAGACGCGCATCGCCTTCATCAGCATCGCCCCCAACCCCGCCCGCTGGAAGCAAGTGGATCGCGTCCGCGCCGCCAACGCCCTGATCGAGGCCCACACCCGCACCGATCCCCGCCTCCGCTGGATTGATGTTTTTCCCCACATGCTCGGCCCCGACGGCCTGCCCAAGCCGGACATTTTTGTGCAGGACCGCCTGCACATGAACACCAACGGCTACCGGCTGTGGGCCGGAGTCGTCGCGCCTTACCTCGAGCCCGCTTCGAAGTAACCCCCGGCGCGCGGGCGTCCCGCCCGCTTACCGTGGGCGGGGGATGGGGGGTGGGGAAAGCCCGAGGTGCCCGGCCGGGACTCTCGTTCCCTCCACCGCCGATTCACCGGGATGGGCCTCTTTGCGAGGCGTTCCCATGGGAGGATGGACAGGGTTAAGCGGGCGGGACGCCCGCGCGCCGCTCAGCGCCGGAAGATCATGACCCAGAGGCCCCAGAGGGCCAGGGCGAGGAGGATGAAGAGGACCAGGAAACGGTTTCGCGCCACGCGCTTCTCATAGCGGAGCGGGCGCAGGCCCTGGATGCTGCCGGCGGCCAGGTAGCTGACCAGCTTGGGGTTGGTGGTGGCCGGGCCGCGGAAATGGTTCTTCAGCCGTTCGAGGAGGGCGGGGAGGTCGTAGCGGCGGATGCCCAGGTCGTTGGGTGACTCGGGGGCGGAGGGTTCCGGGGATTGGTGCAGGCGTTCCTGGTCGACCGGCTCAAAGACCGGCTCGGGTGGCACGGCGGGCGGGGCGGGCGGCACCGCGGCCGGGACGGATCCCTGGGGCCGCGCGGTTGAGCGCAGGCGCGGCTGCGGGGAGGAAGGCGGCGGGGCAGACCGCGGACTGCGGGTGCCCGGGGGCGCCGAGGCCTGCTCGTTCAATTCCCGGATTTGCGCCTCAACCGCGGCGATTTGGTCCTCGAGGGCCGCGGCGCGCTGGGCAAAGGGATCGCGTTGTTTCTTGAACAATCCCATGCGGGGAGGCTCAGCGACGGAGCAGCACCAGGAAGATGGCCAGGGCGGCCACCGCCACCGGCCAGGTCAGGGCAAAGCCCAGCTTGCACAATTCGCCGTAGCTCTTCCGGTGCAGGAAACTTTCCAGCGTCTCGCCTGGCACCGGGGCCGGCCCGCCGGCCGCAGCCGGCAACCGGGCCGCCGCGTCGGGATTGAGGACATCAAACTTCAGCCGCGCCGAGTTCCATTCCATGCGCGCGTTCTCCACGATGGTCAGGGCCCGCGTCAGCTCGGTGTTCAGGTTGTCCTTCGTCCAGGATTCCTCGTTCACGCTCTGAACCTTGGCCAACGCCTCGCGCAGATCCGCCAGCGCCTTGGCCATCTGCTCGGCCTCGCGCCGCGTGGCAAATTCAGCCTCTTCCAGCAGTCCCACCCCGCGGGTCAGATGCTGCTCCATCTCCTGCCGCCCGCGCGTCAGCTCCGCCTGGCGGCGCCGCGTCTCCTCCAGCTCCGTCCGTTCCCGCTCCAGTTCCTGCTGCACGCGCTTCAGCTCGGCCAGCTTGCTCTGCATGTCGCCCACCCGCGCGTCGATCTCCTCGCGCGTCGGCGCCACCCCCACCGCCGAGGTCGCAGCCGCGGCCGTCGTGCCCCCCGCGGCCGCCCGCCGTCCGCCCGGTTGATAATCCTGGTCGACAAACTCCGCCGGATCGAATTCGGTTGCCATGCGGCGCACTGTAGGCAGCACCCATGGCACTGTAAAGAAGCGGATTGGCGGGGTCCAAACCCACCTGCCCCCCCTGTCCGCCACCGGGCAAACCCACCGCACCCCCACCCGGCCAGGCCGGCCTTGGCCGTGCTCGACACACCCCTGCCACACTCCCACACTCGCGCCCATGCGCACCCGCTTCGTCCTGCTCCTCTGCACCCTCCTCGCCGCCGGCGTCGGGACCGCCCCGGGCGCCGTCGCGCTCTTCGACGGGAAAACGTTCGCCGGCTGGGAAGGCGACACGACCAACAGCTGGCGCATCGCCGACGGCGCCATCCAGGCCGGTTCCATCGACAGGAAGTTCCCCCGCAACGAGTTCCTCTGCACCACCCGCCCCTACACCAACTTCGTCCTCCGCCTCCAGGTCCGCCTCCGCGGCACCGAGGGCTTCGTCAACGGCGGCATCCAGGTCCGCAGCCAGCGCATCCCCAACCCGCCCAACGAAATGTCCGGCTACCAGGCCGACCTCGGCGCCGGCTGGTGGGGCGCCCTCTACGACGAATCCCGCCGCAACAAGATGCTGGCCAAGCCCGACCCCGCCCTCGCCCAGAAGCTCGTGAAACCCGACGACTGGAACGACTACGAAATCCGCTGCGAAGGCCGCCGCATCCGCCTCACCCTCAACGGCACCCTCACGGTCGATTACACCGAACCGGACACCACCCTGCCCCAGTCCGGCCTCATCGGCCTGCAAATCCACGGCAACGGCAAGACCGCAATCGCCTACCGCGCCATCACCCTCGAGGAACTCCCGTAGGCGGCGGTTGCGCAAGGCGCAGGCGAACTATGGACTGCGGCAGCGCAGCTGCCGCTTTTAAAGCGGAAGCCAAGGCTTCCGCACTCCAAAACGCCGCCCCCCCGCATTTGCCCCATGGACGCCACCCCGGCGCCCGGCTACCTTCCGCGCCCATGCGACTGGTCCTCCTGTCCGCCTTGCTTGTGGCCGCCCTGCCGGCCCAGGCCGCTTCCCCCAACCCGTCCCCCCGCCCCGCTCCCGCCATGCCGCCCTCGACCTCCCAGCTCCCCGTCACCACCCTCGAAGCCTTCCAGGCCAGCGCGAAAAAGTTCCGGTCCGTCGTCGCCCTGCCCCAGCTCGAGACCTCCCCCGCCCAGATCCAGGCCTCCGTCACCAACACCATCGCCCGCGCCAATGCCGCCCTCGACCGCGTGGCCGCCTGCCAGGGTGACGACCTGACCTTTGCCCGCACGGTCGGGGCCCTCGACGACCTCGGGCACGAGGTCGGCCTCACGGCCAACCGCCTCCAGTTGCTCAAGGAGACGAGCACCAACGCCGCCGTGCGCGACGCGGCCACCGAGGCGGCCAAGACGCTCTCCGAATGGAGCGTCGGGACCGAATACCGCGAGGACGTTTACCAGGCGGTGCGGCGCTTCGCCGATCGGCAGCCCAGGCTGGCGGGCGAACAGGCCAAGCTGCTCAAGGAGGTCCTGCGCGATTACAAGCGCGCCGGCCTCACCCTGCCCAAGGCCGGCCGCGAGGAGGTCGAGCGGCTGCGCAAGGAGCTGACCCGGCTGGTGACCGATTACGAGGCCAACGTGACCAAGGCCCAGAAGGCCCTCAAGTTCACCCTCGCCGAGCTGGAGGGCGTGCCGCAGTCCTTCCTCGACCAGAAGGGCGTGAAGACGGGCCCGGACGAATACACCATCATGGCCAACATCACGTTCCATTACATTTCCGTGATGGACAACGCCAAGCGCGAGGCCACGCGCCAGCGCCTGCTCGTCGAGCATGACAACCTGGCGCGGGCCGAGAACACCCCGCTGCTCCAAAAGATTCTCGAGCTGCGCGACCGCATCGCCCGCCAGCTGGGCTATGCCTCCTGGGCGGATTTCCAGATCGAGCCCAAGATGGCCAAGACCGCCGCGCGCGCCATCGAGTTCTGCGAGGAGCTCCAGCGCGGCCTGCAGCCGAAGTTCGCCGCCGAGGTCGAGGAGTTCCGCACGATCAAGGCACGCGAGACGGGCGACGCGAACGCCAAAATCAACGTCTGGGACTGGCGCTACTACAACAACCAGCTCAAGAAGGAGAAATACACGGTCGACACCGAGGCCCTGCGGGTGTTCTTCCCCTACGAACGCTGCCTGGCCGGCATGTTCAACGTCTACCAGGGCATCTTCGGCCTGCGCTTCGAGCGCATGGAACCCCCGGCCAAGTGGTGCGACGACCTCGAGCTCTACGCCGTGTCCGACAGCAAGACCGGCGAGCCCCTCGGCTGCTTCTACCTCGACATGTTCCCGCGCGAGGGCAAATACCATCACTTCGCCCAGTTCGGCCTCATCGAGGGCAAACTGCTCCCCGGCGGCGACTACCAGCGCCCCACCGTCGCCCTCGTCTGCAACTTCCCGCCCCCCGCCCCCGGCAAGCCGTCCCTGCTCTCCCACAGCGACGTGGAGACGCTCTTCCACGAGTTCGGCCACGCCATGCATTCCATCCTCACCCGGGCCACCATCGCCCGCTTCGCCGGCACCAGCGTCCCCCGTGACTTCGTCGAGGCCCCCTCCCAGATGCTCGAGTTCTGGGTCTGGGACAAGGGCATCCTCGACGGCTTCGCCGCCGATTACCGCGACCCCTCCAAGAAGGTCCCGGCCGAGACGCTCGCGAAGATGAAGGCCGCCAAGCTGGCCACCAGCGGGGCCTTCTACCGACGCCAGCTGTCCTTCGCCCTCACCGACCTCACCCTCCATACCCAAATCCGCGACGGCGCCGGCACCGACGCCATCCAGTTGGCCAACCGGAAGCTCGGGGAGGTCTTCCTGCCCATGGCTCCTGACACGGCCTTTGTCTGCTACTTCGGCCACCTCATGGGCTACGACGCCGGCTACTACGGCTACGCCTGGGCCGAGGCCATCGCCGCCGACATGGCCACCGTGTTCGAGAAATCCCCCCGCGGATTCCAGGACACCGAGGCTGGCCGCCGCCTGCGCGACGAAATCTACGCCGTCGGCGACAGCCGCGACGCCACCGAGTCCATCGAGAAGTTCCTCGGCCGCAGGCAAAGCGTCGAACCCTTCCTCATGAAGGTCGGCATCGGGAAGTAGTCCCGCGTCCGCGGGACGCGAGGACCGCTACCCGGGAACCGTCGCAGCGCGACGGTGGCTACCCCGCCCGCCGCCCGCTGTCCCAGCGCACGAAGACCGCGCACACCGCCAGCAGGATCAGCCCAAACACCCCCATCACGGTGATGACCGTCAGGAGGCTGCCATGGACGCGTTCCAGGGCCAGCCAGTAGGCCGCCGCCACCGCAGCCAGCCAGGGGACGCTCCGGTAACATTCGCGGGCCACCAGGTTGTAGACGAGCACGCTGGCCAGGGACAACGGGACCATCGCCCAGCAAAAGGCGGGCACCAGCACCTTGCTGCCCCAGAGCGCCGACGGTGACAGCAGCCGCAGCGGCAATTCCGGAAACGCCGTGGCCACCAGCGCGCCCCCCACCCCAATGGCCCCCGTCAACAGCAGCGTCAACCGCAGCACATCGGTCTGTTCCGACCGCTGAAAGCTCCGCGCCAGCTTCGGATACATCACGCTCGTCAAGGCTGCGACAAGGAAGATCATGGCCAGTCCAATCGTGCGCACCGCGCTGTAGCCATTCACTTCCACCGGCGTGAGCTGCGGGACGAGGTATTGGCGGACCACGATGGCGTCCCGCTGCATGATCACGGTCAGGGCCCCCAGCGCCACGGTCGCGGGCACCAACCGGCGCAGCCAGGAACCCCAGCTGAAAACCCCGCCGGGCCCCAGCCAGGCCTCGCGCGCCCGCCACAACACCAGGCCCAGCACCACCAGGCCCCCGGCCAGCACCCCGGCCAGCGCATCCACCGTGCCGGCTTTCACCTTCACCGCCACCACGCACAACACCAGGAACCGGCCCAGGCCGTTCAACAGCGTCGCCCACCCATACCACAGGAAATCCTGGCGCCCCTGCAACACCCCCATCGGCACCGGCGTCAACAATGCCGCCAGGCACACGAACAGCACGAGCCACAGGCTGAGCGGATGCGTCAGCTGATACACCTCCCGCATGGCCTCATGGCGCGCCAGCCACCAGCCCGCCACCCCCAGCCAAATCACCCCCATCAACCCCAGCGCGCCCCGCGCCGTGCTGGCCAGCTGGCGCCGCGCCTCCTCCGTGTCCGCCACCGCCGCCTGCGAGGCAAAGCTCGCCTGCAACCCCAGCGCCGGAATGACCAGCAGCCCCAGCGCCGACAACGCCGTGCTGAACTCGTTGAACTGCTCTCCCAGCACGCGCTGGGCCAAAATGTTGGACCCCGTGTTGAACACGCCCCCCGCCATGACCGCAACGGTCATCCAGCCGCTCTGCCGGAAAAAGTCCCGCCTCGAGGTGGAATCGCTCATGCCAGGCCCGAGAGAAACCGCCCCAGGATCGCCGTCGCCCGCTCCAGCTGGGCCACCGACACCCACTCGTCCACCGTGTGCGCCTGCGCAATCGACCCCGGCCCGAACACCACGCCCGGAATCCCCCCCGCCGCCAGCACGCCCGCGTCCGTGAAGTAATCCACCCCCAACGGCCCCGCCTGCCGCGCCGCCCCCAACAACACGCGCACCAACGGCAGCCGCGCATCGGTCTGCAACGGCGGCGCCGGCGCCCCGTCCTTCGTGTCCACCAGCCCCACCGCATGCCCCCGCGCCCGCAGATACGACACCAACTCCCGCTTCACCTCCGCGTCCCGCTCGCCCGGCAACGTCCGCCGATCAATCTGGATCACGCACCGGTCCGGCACGATGTTCGGCTGCCGCCCGCCCTGGATGGACCCGACGTTCACCGTGCCGTGGCCCAGCAGCGGATGCCGCCGGCGGCGCAGGCGCGCCGCGTAGTCCGTCTCCAGCAGTTCCACCACCCGGGCCATCGCGTGCACCGCGTTGCGGCCCAGGTCCGGCCGCGCCCCGTGCGCCGCCTTGCCCCGCGTCTCCAGCTGCAGCCACAAATCCCCCTTGTGCGCCGTCACCACCCCGCACCCCGTCGGCTCGCCCACAATCGCCAAATCCGCCCGCCACCCCGCCCGCACCAGCGCGCGCGACCCGGCCTGGTGCACCTCCTCGTCAATCAGGGCCGCCAGGGTGATCTCGGTGGACACCGGCCGCCGCGCCGCCGACGCCACCCCGCACAACGCCGTGAACATCGCCGCCACGCTCCCCTTGGTGTCGCAGGCGCCCCGCCCATGGACGCGGCCCCGCCGCAGCACCGGACGCAGCTGCTCCTCCGACGCCACCCCCACGGTGTCCATGTGCGGCGCCAGCAGCACGCGCTGCCGGACACGGCCGGACGGGCGCAGGGTGATCAGCACATTGGCGCGGCCCGGCTGGACGGGCTGCAGGGCGACGTCGAGCCGGGCCCGGCGGGCCGCCGCCACCAGGTGCTCGGCCACGCGCGCCTCGCCCGCGCGCGCATCCCCGGCGGGGACGAGCCCGGGATTCACGCTCGGCAGCGCGATCAAGTCCCGCAGCAACTGGACGACCTGGCTCATGCCTGGGAACGAAACCATTCGATGAACCGCGGAATGCCTTCCTCGACCTTGACGCGGGGATGGTAACCCAGGCGCGCCCGGGCCTTGTCGATGTTCGCAAACGTGATGGGCACATCGCCGGCCTGCGGGGGTTGGCGGTCGATGACCGCCTTCCGCCCCAACGCCTGTTCCAGCAGCTCAATCAGGCGCGCCAGGGTCACGGTCTGGGATTCGCCCAGGTTGAAAATCTCGAAGCCGAACTCGCGCTCCGTGCAGGCGATCACCCCGTCCACCGTGTCGGTCACATAGGTGTAATCCCGCGCCGTGCTGCCGTCGCCGAAGACCGGGATCGGTCTCCCGGCCGCGATCAGCCGGGCAAACTTGTGGATGGCCAGGTCCGGACGCTGGCGCGGGCCGTAGACGGTGAAGAACCGCAGCATGGCCACATCCATCCCGTAGACATGGTGATAGACATGGCCGAGGGCCTCGCAGGCCAGCTTGCTGGCCGCGTAGGGCGAGATGGCGGAGAAGATGGGGTCGGACTCGCTGAAGGGCACCTTGGCGTTGACGCCATAGACGGAGGAGGAGGAGGCGATGGTGACCTTGCGCACGCCGGCGCGGCGGGCGGCCTCGAGCACGTTGACGGTGCCCTCGACATTGACCCGCTGGTAGAGGGCGGGTTCCTCGAGGCTGGGACGCACCCCGGCCCGGGCGGCCAGGTGGATGACCTGGTCGAAGCGCCCCCCGCCGAACAAGGCATCGAGCGCCGCCCGGTCGGTCAGGTCGCCGCGGACGAAGTCAAACCGCCCGCCCGGATCGGCCGCCCGCAGCGCAGCCAGGTTCCGCTCCTTCACCGCGGGATCGTAAAAGGCGTTCAGGTCATCAAAGACCGAGACCGCGTGCCCCGCGCCCAGCAGGCGCTCACAGACGTGCGAGCCGATGAACCCGGCGCCGCCAGTGACCAGAAATCGCATGGCGCGGACGCTACCGGCCGGGCGCGTGATTGTCGAACCGCGAATGGGCTGGACCTCGTGCCGCGGCCCGGCCGCCTACCGCCCCCGCCGCGGCGTGCGCCGCAGGATCACCCCCTCCTCCTGCCCGTCGAGTTGGGCCCGGACGGATTCCGCCCGGGCGTTGATGAAACGCTTGAGCTGGTGGACGGGGCGGTTGGCGCCCTCGGCCCGGCCGGTGGGCGGCGGCACGGGCCGCTCCATCACCGCCTGCTCAAAGCGGCGCCGGCGGAAATCCGACTCCGCCGCCACCGGGCCGCGCACCACCTCCGCCAGTTCATCGATGCGCGCCTGCAGCCGCTGCGGGACCAGGAGCCGCCCCAGCAAATCCTCCAGCTGCCGCCGATACCGCCCCCGGAAATCCTCCACCCCCAGCACCCGCTCGAGGAACCGGTGCCGGCCCACCCACGGATGCCAGATGCTCGCCCGCTCGCGTTCCCGCGGCGTGCCCAGCAGGAAAAACCCGCCCCAGGACAGGTCCAGGTCCCACGGGATGAACCCAAACCGTTGCGTGGCCGGGTCGAGGTAGACATAGAAGTTCTGCCCGTCGGCCAGGAACCCGTCGTGGTTCGAGAGCAACACTTCGCAGGCCAGGAACCGCGCGAAGGCGTCCAGGTCCAGGAACCCGCCAATCCGCCGCGCAAACTCCGCGTCCCCCGCATGGCTGACCAGCCGCGCCAGCTCCATCACACGCCGTTTCTCCGCGTCGGTGGCCTCCGTCTTCAGGTCATAAATGTCCGCATAAGCCGCCCAGTCCGCCCCCAAATCCTCGAACAACTGGTAGGTCACGGGCTTGAACAGGGGCGTCCGCTTTGAACCAAACCGCTCCGCCACAAACGCCTCGTCCACCGGCTCCACCAGAGCATACAGGCCCAGCGGTTGCCGGTCCCATTTGCCGTCCACGGTCACGTCCAGGTAGGCGTAGGCCGTGCGCGACGCCGGCACCCCGGCGGCGCGGTAGAACTCGTAGCCCAACGCATCGCTCAGGCAGGAGGCGTCATTGAGCAGGTTGTGAAAGTTCAACTCGTCCACCTCCCCCAGCTTCTGCCCGCGCACGTTCCGGTTCAGGTCCACCTTGAACGACCGCTTGTTCCCGTGCAGCGATGACAGGTAAGTGCCGTTGCCCTTGACGCGCACGGCGGCGTTGGTGAAGCGCCGCCCGCCCAGCGTCACCGCGCCGGTCGACCAGTGGAACTCCCAACCCAGCACCCCCGCCAGCCCGCTCCGCTGCGCCTGCGGGTTCCTCAGCAGAATGCCGCCGTCCGGCTGAAGAAAATTCGGCAGCGCCCCAATGCGCTCCGGCTCCAGGGCGTCCCACTGCGCGCGCGTGAAATGGAACTGCGCGGCCAGGATGTTGGTGGTCCGGTACAGATCCGCCGCCGTCCGGAGGCCGGCCGCGTCGGTCAAGGCGACCTCGGCCCCCTTCGGCGGCCACGGCCGCGCCGCCTGGGCGAGGCCAGGCACGCGCGAGGCCTCCGTCCGGCTCGACCATTCGAGGAACCAGGCCAGCATTGACCCCTGGCCAGGCCGCCCCTCCGCCGCCCAGAGCCCCGCCCCCACGGCCAGCAGGCCAAGCGCCCCGCCCCCCAGCAAGACGAGGATCCGCAGCCGGCGCCACCGACGCCGGGGCGGCGGGGGCAACGGAGGCGGAAGGGAGTTCACGGGAGGGAGGACGGTCTGGCGCCACGCTGCCATCCCGAGGTTGCCGCGGCAAGCCACATGGAGCCACATGGAGTGTCATGGAGTGCGCCTGCGCAGCTGGCGCTTTGTCATCTTTGCGCGGGCTGCAGGGCCGACCTGGTCGGACTTGCCGGAAGGCATGACAAAGCGCCAGCTGCGCAGGCGCACTCCACACCGGGGCACACCATAGAGCCTTGCGCCGCGGGCCCCGGCCCGCGCATCCTGCGCGCGTTCACACCATGAAAACCCCCGCGCTCCTGCTCCTCCTCGCCGTCCTCGGCGCCACCGCCCAAACCCCGTCCACCCCGGCGCCCGCGCCCGACCCGCGCTACGCCATCCCGGCCACCGACGAGGGCCTCGCCGGGGCGGGGCCCATCCGGCGCTACGACTGGTTCCGCAAGCTCTGGCAGGACAAGCGGTCCGGCTGGGCCAAGCGGGTGGCGCAGGACAAGGGAGCGGTGGTGTTCCTCGGCGATTCCATCACCCAGGGCTGGGGCAACCGGCTGGAGAAAGCCTTCCCCGGCGTGAAGGTCGCCAACCGCGGCATCAGCGGCGACACCACCCGCGGCGTGCTCATCCGCCTGCAGGAGGACGTCCTCGCCCTCGACCCCGCCGGGGTTGTGCTCCTGATCGGGACCAACGACCTGGAGGAAAACGCCGAGCCCGAGACCATTGCGGCCAACCTGAAGCTCATTCTGGCCGCCCTCAAGGCGCACAACCCCCGGCTGCCCGTCGTGCTGTGCCAGGTGTTCCCCAGTTCCGCCTCGAAGAAGCGGCCGGCCGACAAGATCAAGAAGCTCAACCAACTTTACGCCGCCGCGGTGAAGGGCGACGCGCAGGTCACGCTGATTGAGACCCACCCGCTGTTTGCCGACGCGCAGGGGGACGCCAAGAAGGAGGAGTTCCCCGACCTGCTGCACCCGAATGAGGCCGGCTACGTGAAATGGGCGGCGGCGTTGCGTCCCATCCTGGCCACCCTGGGCTTCCTCGAGAATGAGCCGGACACCTTCCAGCCGGAGCCGGGCTTCACCAGCCTGTTCAACGGCCGGGACCTGACGGGCTGGGGGTTCCGCACGAACCGGTTCGACGGGCGGACGGCCAGTCCGGACGGGCGCTACGTGGCGAAGAACGGGCGGCTCATCGTGACCACGCCGCCGGAGGGCCGGCGCATCCAGCAGTTGTGGACGACCCGGGCATTCCCGAAGGATTTCACGCTCAAGCTGGAGTTCCGGGCCACGCCCAACGCGGACAGCGGCGTGTTCATCCGCCAACCGCAGCTGCAATGCCGTGATTACCCGCTGGCCGGCCCCTACAAGCAGTTGCAGGGCTACAAGGCGCAGGATTGGAACGAGATGGTGGTGGTGGTGAAGGACGGCGTGGCCCACTGCACCTGCAACGGCGAGGTGCTGGAAGCCGCGCTCAAGGTTCCGCCCACCGGCCCCATCGGCCTCGAGGGCGACCGCGGCCAGATGGAATACCGCCGCCTGCGCCTGCGCGAGGAGTAGCACCGCCCCGCGCGGACCGGCCGCCTGCCCCGGACAGACCCGACCCCCGCCGCGGTCGCATCAGGATGCGCTGCCGCCGGCGGGGTTGGGCGGGTTGAACCACAGGCTGCAGTCGTGGCAGAAGTATTCCCCTGGTTTCGGGCAGTTGGGCACCAGCTTGAACTTGGTGGTCGCCGCGCCCAGGCACATGGTTCGGCCCACGACGCCGACCTGCACGCTGGCCGTGTTCGTGGACCGGCACCGGGGACACGGCGGCAACACCAATCCCTCGAAACGCTCAATGTCCCGCGTGATGCCCGGATAACTCTCCTCCAGGCTGGCAAGGTATTCTTTTCCGTGCTTCAACATGTGTATTCCTTTCCTTTCACCTCCGCGCCGCCGGCCCGGGCACCCAGGCGGTTCCCCGCCCAACCCGGGCCGGGAGGCACGAATCAAGTGGGTCCACTTTCGCCGCACCGCGCGACGGCAGCAAACCGCCGGTGTGTCATAGGACCCCTGCGCGGGAGGCCAACGCGCCCCCGCACGGGGAGGGATCGGCCCGCCGTTTCCCCTTGGCCCGCCCCCTCCCCGGTGCTACATATCCGCCACTGACCTATGATGAGGACCTCGAATCCCGCCCTGAGTGAAAAAGCGTTCAAGGATGCCATTGGCACGTCCGGCCGGCCCATGACCCTGGACGGCACGGTCAACAAGACCGGCATCCTCCTCGTGCTGGCCGTGCTCAGCGCCCTCTTCACCTGGAACAAGTTTGCCACCGACCCCGCCTCCTCCATGGCCTGGGTGCTGGGCGGGGCCATCGGGGGCCTCGTCGTCGCCCTCGTCCTCATCTTCAAGAAGACCCTCGCCCCCGTCCTCGCCCCGGCCTACGCCCTCCTCGAGGGCCTCGTCCTCGGCGGCGTCTCCGCGATGTACAACGCCAAGTTCGAGGGCATCGTCCTGCAGGCCGTCCTCCTCACCTTCGGCACGCTCTTCGCCCTGCTCCTCGCCTATCGCGCCCGCATCATCCGGGTCACCGAGAACTTCCGGCTCGGCCTCTTCGCCGCCACCGGCGCCATCGCCCTCGTCTACCTCGTCGGGTTCGTCATGAGCTTCTTCGGCAAGCAGATCCCCTACATCCATGAGTCCGGGATGATCGGCATCGGCTTCAGCCTCGTCGTGGTCGTCATCGCCGCCCTCAACCTCGTCCTCGACTTCGACTTCATCGAGCAGGGCGTCTCCCAGGGCGCGCCCAAGTACCTCGAATGGTACGCCGGCTTCGGCCTGCTGGTCACCCTCATCTGGCTCTACCTCGAAATCCTGCGCCTGCTCGCCAAACTGAACGGGCGCCGGAACTGACGGCCGGCGCGCGGGCTTCCCGGCCCGCTTAACGCCTGCCTCAACCCGGAGGGTCCTGCCCGACCGGCGCGCCCCCTTGCACTCGATTGGATTTCACAAGGGAGCCAACCCAACCCCATGCCCCCGTCAGGCGTGGCCGCGGAAATACCCTGACCGGATGCATCCGAACCCTGGGTGCACTCAACAACGGCGTGGAGGTCGGGTTCAGGGAATGCGTTAAGCGGGCCGGAGGCCCGCGCGCCACACGGCCACGTGGACCAACCCAAGGAGGATGAGCACCAACCCGTTGGCCACCACGGCGCCCAGCACGGGCGTGCCGGCAAAAGCGCCCACCGCCACGAGCAGGGCCAGCGCAATGTTGCGGTTGCTGGTGCCCAGGGCGGTCACCCGCCGCGCCGCCGCCGGCCCGCTGCCCGCCGCATAGCCCAGCAACATTGTCGCCTCGCAGGCCAGCACCATGGCCAGCAGCGGCTTCCAGCCCACCCCCGCAATCGTCCGCCATTCGGCCAAGGTCACAAACGCCAGTGAGACCGCCCCGATCATCTCCGACACAAACTCCATCGGACGCAGGATGGCCACGGCCACGTTGACCCAGTGGTGCCGCACAATGACACCGAGGGCCATGGGCAGGGTGATGGTCGCCATCAACACCCCGAACATGAGCAGGAAACTGAACCGCAACGATTCCGCGCCCGGGATGGCCCGGAGCGACACCTCGCAGACCAACGGCGTCAGGATCACCGCGGCAAAGGGAAACATCCCGGTCAACACCGCCGCCAGCGGCAGGTCCGCCTTCGCCATCCGGGCGAACACCGGCACCACCGGCGCAAACGGCGCCGCCGCCAGCAGCAGCATGCCCACCGCAATGTCCCGCGGCACGTCCAGCAGCCGGATGCAGCCCAGCACGACCAGCGGCACCGCCACGAAGTTGGCGGCCAGCAGCCAACCCGGGCGCGACCGGCCCAGCGCGTCCCGCACCTGCGCCGCCGTCAGGCGCAGGCCCACGCCAAAGAGCAACCCGCCCAGCGACAGGGTCGTCAGGACACGGATGTAGGGGGTCGGATCGAAGGACATACGGTCACGGCGGCGGAATCCCGGGGCAGCCCCTCAGTGCCCGGTCAGGCGCTTGCGCACCTCGTTGAGCAGATGCTGATACTTTTTCCGGCTGGGCATCAGCAACCGGCTGTCGTCCTCCACAAAGGGATCCCCGGCATCCCGCACCACCCGCACATCCGCCTCCAGCAGGTCAGCGCCATGCCCCACATAGGAAAAGCGCACCTTCACGCGGATCATGACGCTCACGTTGAACCAGCCCCCGTACTTGAACGCGTCGCTCCGGGTGCCCTTCCGCTGGAAAACCATTTCCCCCGGCTTTTTCGACACCAGCGTGTAGCCCTCGCTGGTGAACACGTCCTGGGCCGTGGCCTGGATGCGTTCCCGGGTGAACCCCTCGATGCGGACCGACGCCAGGCTGTAGCTGCCCGGCTCGCCGCCGGAACGGCAGGAGCACAGGAGCAACCCGAGGAGGAGCGGGACGAAAACGCGGCGAAGGCAGGGGGACATCATGAAACGCAGGACCGCCGCACAGTGCGGACGTCCGCGCCGGACTGCAATGCCAGAAGTATGTCCGCTGAAACTCCCTCTCAGCCCTGTGGAGTGCGGTAGCGCAGCTACCGCTTTCAAAGCGGCAGCCCTGCTGCCGCACTCCAAAAACGCCGGCCGCTTCTGCCAACATCGCTCTGGCCATCCCGGCGTCCCCTGCGGTTCACTGCCCGCACGATATGTCCGCCTCGCCGCCCAAAGACCGGTTCCTGGCCCTGCTGGCCCAGGCGCTCGAGGACGGCACCTTCGTCAAGGTCACCCTCGGCGCCTACCGCGGCCCCGACCGTTCCCTGCAGCAGTTGCTCGTCCGCTCGATCGACCTGCGCGGTGCCCCGCACCTGTCCCTGATCTGGCGGCAGTCCACCCGGGACGTCACCCGCAACTACCCGCGGGCTGAGGGACTGGCCCTGCTGGCCGAGGTCATCGGGGCCGATTTCCGCACCGCGCACCTGTTCACCACCCAGCGCTCACTGCAGCTCGAGTTCCGCGCGGGCAAAGGCAGCCACCTGCGGGAAGGCCCGGCGGCGCACGCGACCCCGCCCCCCGCCGCCCACGACACCCCCAAGGCGCGGCGCCTGACCGCGGCCGGATCGCCCTGGCTGCGGTCGCTCGGTGTGACCACCCCGGAGGGCAAGGTGGCCCGCGGCATGGAGGCCAAGTTCCGGCAACTCGAGCAGTTCCTCGAGGTGCTCGATCCCCTGCTGGCCCGCGCCGGCCTGAGCCCGGCTCCCCCCGAAACCCCCGTCCAGGTCGTCGACATGGGCTGCGGCAAGGGCTACCTGACCTTCGCCATCCATGACTGGCTCGCGCGCGGCGGCAGCCGGCCGGACGTGCTCGGCCTCGAAGCGCGCCCGGAACTGGCCGAACTCACCAACCGCATCGCGCAGGAGCATCACTGCCAGGGCCTGCGCTTCGCCGCGGGCACCATCGCGGACGCCCCCCTCGGCCGCGTCGACATCCTCCTCGCCCTGCACGCCTGCGACACCGCGACCGACGACGCCCTCGCCCGGGGCATCGCCGCCGGGGCCCGGCTGATCCTCGTCTCCCCCTGCTGCCACAAGGAAGTGCGCCCCCAACTGCAGCCGCCGCCTCCGCTCGCGGACGCCCTGCGGCACGGCATCCTCCTCGAACGCCAGGCCGAGTTCGTCACCGACGCCCTCCGCGCCGCGCTGCTGGAATGGGCGGGCTACGACACCCGCGTGTTCGAGTTCATCTCCACCGAGCACACCGCCAAGAACCTGATGATCGCCGCCGTGAAACGCCCCGGCCCCGCCCGCGGCGAGGCCGAGGCGCGCCGCGTCCAGGAACTGGCCGCCTTCTACGGCGTGCGCACCCAGCACCTGGCCCGCCAACTCGGCGTGCCCCTCGCGCCCCCGCCCCCGCCCGCCCCCGCCCCATGAGCGCGCCCCTCTCCTGGGAAACCCTCGACTGGACCGCGCTCGATCGCCTGCGCGAGGGATTCCTCCAGCGCGCAGGCGCCGGCGGTTCCTACTGGCACACACGGGAGGACCTCGCCAACTACGACTTCACCTACGCCCAGCGCATCGGCTGGAAATGGGACGCCGTCCTGCAGGAACTGCAGCGGCGCGGTTGGACCCCGCCACCCGGGCCGCTGCTCGACTGGGGCTGCGGCAGCGGCATCGCCGCCCGACGCGTCCTCGCCACCTTCGGCGCCCCGACCTGCACCGCCCTGCGCGTCTTCGATCGCTCCCCGCTCGCCATGGACTACGCGGCCGCGCGCGCGGCGGAACTGTTCCCCGGCCTGCGCGTGGCTCCCTGGGATCCCCACTCCGGCGGCACGACAGCAGCGGAGGCCGGCCCGGGCACGCTGGTCATCAGCCACGTCCTCAACGAACTCGACGAGGCGGGCGGCCAGGCGCTCCGGGCGGTCATTGACCGGGCCGCCGCCGTCCTCTGGGTGGAACCCGGCACGCACGCGGACAGCCGCGCGCTCATCGCCGTCCGCGAAAGCCTGCGGCCCGCCTTCCAGGTCATCGCCCCCTGCCCGCACCAGGAGACCTGCGGGTTGCTGGCCGCCGGGAACGAGCGGCATTGGTGCCATCACTTCGCCACCCCGCCCTCCGGGCTGATGGCGGACGCCCATTGGGTGAGGTTCGCCCAGCGCGCGGGCATCGACCTGCGCCGCCTGCCCTACAGCTTCCTCGTGCTGGAACGGAAACCCGCGCGCGACACCACGGCCGGCCTGCCGGGGGCCGACTGGAACCGGGTGCTCGGCGAACCGCGCCTCTACAAGGGCTTCGCCAAGGTGCTGGCCTGCCAGGCTGGCGGGGTACGGGAACTGGAACTCCAGAAACGCGACGCCCCTTCGCTCTTCAAGGCCATGAGGGACGGCGAATCCCCCGCCCTGCTGCGCGGACCCGACGACGGCCGCCGCTTCCAAGGCATCGGGGAAACGCGCTGACGGGCCGGCCGCGCCGGCCGGCACAATTTGCGTTCCCAACCAACGCCGACGCCGCTAGCATTCGCTTAAATCCCATGGCCAGCGACCCAACACCGAACCTCCTCGATCCCGCCGCGATCTCGCGCGCGGAATCGCTGGGCTTCAACGCCCGGTTCGTGGTCGAGGGTTACATGGCCGGCGAACACAAGTCCCCTTACCGCGGGTTCGCCATCGAGTTCGCCCAGCACCGCGAATACACCCACGGCGACGACCCCCGGCACCTCGACTGGAAGGTCCTCGGCCGCACCGACCGCTACTACATCAAGCAGTACGAGCAGGAGACCAACTACGTCGCCCACCTGCTCCTCGACGGCAGCGAGTCGATGAACTACGGCTCCGGCCCGCTGACCAAGCTGCAATACGGCAAGATGATGGCCGCCTGCCTGGCCTACCTCATCCTGCACCAGCGCGACGCCGCCGCCCTCGGGCTCTTCGACACCACCATCCGCGATTACTCCCCCCGCTCCGACAACCTGGCCACCATCCACAAGCTGATGGCCCAACTGGCCGCCTTCCAGCCGAAGCACCAGACCCAGATCGCGTCCGTCCTCCATGACATGGCCCGGCAAATCCGCCGCAAGGGCCTCGTCATCGTGATCAGCGATTTCTTCGACGACGAGGCCCAGGTGCTCGAGGGCATCCAGCACCTGCGCTTCGGGGGCAACGAGGTGATCGTCTTCCACGTCATGGACCCCTGGGAACTCGAGTTCCCCTTCAACGGCCTCGTCGAGTTCGACGGCCTCGAGGGCGTCCCCAAGATCCTCACGCGCCCGGCCGAAATCCGGAAAAGCTACCTCAAGGAGGTCGAGGCCTTCCGCCAGCGCATCCGGGACGGCTGCGAGCGGAACCAGTGCCACTACACGCTGGTCAACACCGCACAACCCCTCCACGAGGTCCTCAGCGCCTACCTCGCCTTCCGCCTGCGCACCACGCGCTGAGCGGCCCCCGGCGCCCTCACCCGTCCCCCGCCCGGACGCCGTCCCCCGCCCCCTCGACGCCGGCCCGCCCCACCTGCTCGTCCACCACCACTGCGGTCACCACATCCGCGCCCACGTTCACCGTGGTGCGCGCCATGTCGAGCAGGCGATCGACGCCGAGGATGAGGGCCAGCCCCTCGGGCGGCAGGCCGAAGCTGGACAGCAGACCGGCAATGAGCGGCAGCGAGGCGCCCGGGATGCCGGCCACCGCCACTGCGCTCAACACGGCCAACCCGAGCAGGGTCGCCTGCTGGCCAAGCGACAACGACAGTCCGTAAATCTGGGCGATGAACAGCACCACGCACCCCTCATACAAGGCCGTCCCGCTCATGTTCATGGTGGCGCCCAGCGGGAGGACAAACCCCGCCACGCTCGGGGACACCCCCAGCTGATCGCGCGTTACCTGCAGCGAGGTCGGCAGGGTCGCGTTGCTCGAGCTGGTCGAGAAGGCGGTGATCAGGATGGTGCGGATGGCGCGGAAGAACTCAATTGGCCGCCGCCGGCTCAGGAACCGGATCCAGAGCGACATGGTCCCGAAGAGATGCAGGGCCATGGCGCCGAGGCAGAGCAGGACAAACCCCAGCAGGCTCCAGAGGATGTCGATGCCCACCTTGACGAGCACGCTGAAGATCATGGCCGGCACCGCCACCGGCGCGAGCAGCAGCGCGTAACCCACGATGCGCGTCATCAGCTCGGCCGCCATTTCGAGCGCCCCCTGCAGGCGCTGCCGCGCCTCGGGCCGGAGTTGCGTGCCGGCCGCGCCCAGCAGGAGGGCGAACAGGATGACCGGCAACACCTGGAACTCGACCACCGCCTTCAGGAAATTGCGCGGCAGGAACATGTCTACCAGCAGGGCAAAGCTGATCCCGGGCTGGCTTTGGTGCGCCACCGCCGCCTCTTTCGCCCGGCCTCCGAACTCCGCCAATAGGCGCGTCTTCGTTTCCCCATCCAACGCGTCCCCCGGCCGGAACACGTTCATCAACAGCAACCCCAGCGCCACCCCAATCGCCATGTTCAGCGTGAACAGGAGAAACGTCCGCCCGGCCAAGGGCCCCAAACGATCCAGCCTCCCCAACTGCACCACCCCCAACGCCAGCGAGGCGAAGACCAACGGCATCACCACCAGGAACAGCGTGTGCAGGAAGATCTTCCCCAGCGGATCCAGCGCCACCGTGGACACCGTCCGCGCCGCCGCCAGCACCCCGGGCTGCGCGCCCCCCAACGCCAGGCAGGCCGCCCCCAGCACCACCCCCACCCCCATGCCCAACAGAATGCGGGTGGCCAAACGATGGGAATCCACGGACATGCCGCCACAGATACCGGCCCCCGCCCCCCGGGCAAAGCGCAAAAGCCCCGCCCACCCCCCCCAGCACAAACCCCGGAGTGCCAAATTGGCGCAACTCGGCGAGGAGGAGTGAAGGAACCAGCAAGGAAGTAGGGAGGGAGCAGCAAGGAAGTCCGAACGGAGAGCGAAGGAAGTCCGCACGCAGTCCGCAGCTCATGGGCGGACGCCGTCTGGAAAAAGTGTGTCTGCCCCCCACTCCGGCGACGGTACCGGATGCCATGAGCCAACCCCACCACCACCCACCACTCGTCCACTCACACCTTCCTTAAATCGCTGACCTTCCTTGGCTCGTTAACGCCACGCTGCGTCTTGGTTGGGTTTGGCATTTCCAATAACCACGCTGGCAAACGTGTCAGCGCCTCTCGACAGGCCGCAAAGACAAAACTACACTGGAAGGACCAATCCCAATACACCAACGCTTTGGTTGGTGAATCCTAAGGTTGGGCGTCATGAACGCGCTTCTCAAGCTGGCAGCCGCAGTGGCAATTTCCTCGTTGTTCGGGGCGTGCCGAACAGCACCGGGCCTAGCGACCGATCTATCCATGCGCTTTACGCATCCGGAACTTTACACGACTCGTTATTGGTTTCCGCGTGAGCAAGCTTTGGCAGAGATGCGAGACTTCGGCCTGTTGCACCGAGGGATGGCGTGGGAGACGGTACACCGGCTGTTAGGATACCCTGACATGACAGAGAAATATGACGGCTCTTCGGTGACCATCGCGGAAGGTATAGATCAGGGCGAGAAGATCATATCGACGACCGACAGTAGCATTCCCGCCAAGGAAGTTTGGATCTATTATTTGAAGCGTTCCAAGCTCAGGATCCATTTCACGCCTCGGCGGCTGAAAGCAACGCGATTTGAGTGGCGTTTCGAGAAGCCAGAGAGCATAGAGACAGAACATCAAATATGGTGAGGTCGCCCAACAAGATCGGTCGAGCGAACCGCCGCCCCGCTTCTCCGTTCAACGCGAGGTGGCAATTCGGGCGTGCCGCGTGCGCGCCACCGTTCCTGTCGGCGGCGGTCGCTCACCTCTGGCGTTAGGCGCTTTTAAACGCCATTCGTAGCCACCAGTCGCCATGCATGATGTCCTGACATTTGCTTGTGTCGCCGGATTCGCAGTGCTGCCGCTCGTTGTCCTCAGTCTTCGAGCCATCCGACCTAAGCGTATGCCGTGGTGGCTCGGATGCCTCCTCGTCGTGTTTCTCGGCTGGGCTCTGATACTCGCCACCGCCATGCTGAGTGAGACACCGGAGAGCGGTGCGGGCAAGGTGTTCGCCCTGTTCCTCGGCTGGGCCTATGCGGTTGCTTGGTTTATTCCGTGGCTTCTCGTTTATGGAGTGATTCAGCTTTTCCGCCGCCGCCTTGCAAGGCGCAACGCCTAACCTCACGCTGCAGCGAATCCCGCGGCCGCAGGATCGCTGAACTGGGGTCGTTAGGCCACATTGCACGCATGACCACACAGCGCATCATCTTCGGAGTTGCGCTGCTGACGCTTTGTGTCGGCTGCGCAGGATATCGCGAGTCGCGTCGGGTAGCATTGGCCGCCGCCTATCGGGACGTTACCCGCCCGATGCCGGAGCGCATGGCCGCTTTCGACGAGTTGCTCGGCACATTCACATCCGGCACACGAGAGCGCACGCTTGACCGGTTTCTTGGTTGGCCCGTTGCCCAGACCAAGTCGCGGATAGATGGATTCGGTCCAGAGGACGTTTTCAAGCAAGGCGGCACATTCAGCCTTCACCTCGTTGCGCCAGATGGGAGTGACCGATGGATTACCATGACAGGAGACAGAGTTCAGTGATGCGGCCTAACCATGCGCGGCAGCGAATCCCGCGGCCGCGGGATCGCTGAGCTCAAATGGCTAGAAGCGGTTTCACACGTTATGACGAGAGCTCTCGGTCGATTTCGGATCCGTGAGAAAATACTTACCGGAGTTGCGGTGGCATGGGCTGTTGCTTGTGCATCCATTCTGCCGACGTTCGGATGGGACGCGGGGGGCGTTTGGCTTCTCTGTCTCGCTATTGGGACACTGGTGTTTCTTTTAGTTGGCCGACGTCATGGTGTTTTTCTCACCGCCGTTTTCACATTAACGCTTTATCTCAGTGTCGGGGCGTTCGTATGTTGGGCACTTTGGAAACAACGCAAGCTCGGTCTGGATTTCGGTCTCTTCTTATTGTTTTCGTTTTGCCTATTTGTTGTCTTGCCAGTGGGAGCAGCGTGGATTCTTTCTCGGTTAATTGCCTGGCTCCGCAGAGTCGGAAAGCCCCCAAATGACGACAACGCGGCCTAGCCCTGCGCTGCCGCAAATGCTGCGGCCGCAGGCTCGCTGAGTTTGCGCGTTCGGCGCCTCCGCACGCGCTCCCACCCCCGGGTATTTCCTGCTGCATACGAGAAGCGGAATCATCAAGGCTGGTCTCACGGAATCGGACTGGCTGGGCCTGACCGGCGCAGCCGGCATCACCCGTCCACCCAAACTCCTGCATCCCGCCCGCCAGACGCCCATTAAACGCGGACGCCGCAGGGAGGGGGTCGGCTGAGTTCCGGTGTCAGGGATCCGGAGGTTCGACGTAACATGGCCGCGGACAGGGCCTTCCAAAGGATCTTCGGTTTTCTTTCGTATTGTTAACTTTTCCTATTTACAAACTGCTTAATAAAAGCACTTTAAGGATTAAATTGGACTTTCGGACAGATCTTCGGAAAATAACTTTATGGACGTGCATGGGCATCCCAGTGCGATGGAGCCGCTCTTGCCCAAGGAGCGGGGTGGCCGTCTGGCTGAGCTGACCTGCGACATCCTCAAAGCCTCCGGGCGCCTGACCGGCCGGGTTCATTCGCCGATCGTCCTGGAGCGCGTGGCGGAACTCGTGCGGGAGATGAACTGCTACTACTCCAACCTGATTGAAGGCCACAAGACCATTCCCCGGGACATTGAGCGCGCGATGAAGCGTGACTTCTCGCACGACGAGCAGCAGCGGGAGAATCAGCAACTCAGCCTCGCACACATCGCGTTGGAGCAGCTCATGGGCGAGCGGCTGGCGGACCGGGCAGTGGATGTTTATTCCCCTGATTTTGTGTGCTGGCTGCATCGCGAGTTTTACCACCGGCTTCCCGAGCCGCTGCACTGGTCCAGGACCAGGAACGGCGAGGCGTACCGCATCGAACCGGGGGCACTGCGTCATTTCATGGTGGAGGTGGGCCAGCATACGCCGCCGGAATTCGCGGCGCTGCCGCAGTTCATGGAGCGCTTCCATGCGTTTTATGGGGCAGAGCCTGTCTTGGAAACGCACCGCCTGGTTGTCATCGCCGCCGCCCATCATCGGCTCCTGTGGATTCACCCCTTTGGCGACGGCAACGGCCGTGTGGTCCGGCTGCATTCGCACGCGCTGCTGGCGCGCCACGGGCTGGGTGTTCCTGCGCTGTGGACGCTTTCGCGCGGCCTGGCCCGGCATCGCCAGCGCTATTATGCGGCCTTGCAAGCCGCCGACCGCGGCCGGCGCAACGACTTGGATGGGCGGGGCAACCTCTCGGATGCGGCGCTCGCCGATTTCTGCGTGTTCTTCCTGGAAACCATCCTCGATCAGATCCAGTTCATGAGCGGCTTGCTGGAACTGCCCACGCTGCGCATGCGCGTGGAACGCTATTTCCAATTCCAGGCCCTGCCACTCCAGCGCCACCGCGAGGGAATCATGCGCGTGGTGCGCACCTTGGTGGACGAGGGCGAAATCCCGCGTGCGCGCGTGCAGGAAATCACCGGCAAGGCGGCCACCGTCTCGGCCGAAATCATCAAGCTGGGGCTGGCGGAAGGCTATTTCGAGACGCCCAGCCCGAAAGGTCCGCTGCGCCCTGCCTTTCCGGTGAAGGTGCAGGAGTTCTATTTTCCGCAACTATTCCTCGACTTGCCCGTCGAGCCCTCCGCCGGGGGGGCGGCCTGAGCGCAAATACCCGAATCGCGATGCCGACGAGGTTATCAAAATCACCACAGGATCCGGGCCGGCTCCCGCCACCCACACCGTCAGCCGCGTCGCCCGGGGCCTTGAGGGTCCGTGGTCAGGCCTCGCCCCTGTTGCGTCTCGCTTTGCTTCGCCTGATGGCCGTAGGATGGCGTTATGTCGCGTGATTGCCGTGAATCCGACTGGAAAGCCTTCAAGGAGCTTCGAGCCCTTGCCTTGGAGCGCTACTGCCAAAAGGCTTGCCAACAAGCGGTGGCGATTGCATCAGCCACGGAAGGCAGCGCCCACGAGAGGTATGTGAGGCTCTACAGGCACATCGCGGAGACCGACAAAATGATCCAGCGGGGCTTTGACGACCTCCGCCGATCCACCGCCACCGCGAAGATCCTCGTCATCCATTCCCTGAAGGTGTGGAGCCCCGAGGAACTGAAACGCTTCAGCCCGGAAATCCAGGATCTGGTCCACGCCTTGTCCAAAGGCAATCGCGGTGATTGACCCGACCACGGAGCGAATATCCCATTCGGTCACTCACTAACCGGCTCACCCGCTCACTTCCCCAAAGTCTTCACGTATTCCACCAGGGCCTCAATCTGCGCCCCGGTCAGCACGCCCTCGTAGCTCGGCATCCCGGTGTCGCTCTTGTCGAACCCCGCGGCCACCTGCGCCGACGGGTTGCGGATGGATTCCCGCAGGTAGGCCTCGTCCGCCAACACCTTCTTCCCGCCGGCCAGCGCGCGGCGGGTGCCGAACAACCCCTTCCAGCTCGGGCCGACCTTGCCCAAGGTGGACCCGTCCGTCGAATGGCAGGCCAGGCAGCCCATCAACTCCGCCACGCGCCGACCCTCGACCGCCGTCACCGGGGTCTCCGCCACCCGCAGCGCCGCCCGCGGGGTCAGATCGACCGTCAACGCGGCAAAGCCCTCCCGCTCGGGCGCAAAGGACGGCAACTCGGCCGGGGTGCCATAAGCGTTGTGACGGGACACCCCGGCCGCCGGCAGGCGCAGGTCCCAGCCCACGCGCAACTGCATGACCGGGCTCATGCCGGGCAAGCCCACGAACACCCGGCGCCCATCCGCCGAGAGATACGCGCTGCTCGGCGTCATCCAGTCCTGGCCCTTGCTGCCGTCCGGCTTGAAGTGCGGCGACCCGTAGGACGCCGTGCGGCGGTAGTTCCAACGTTCCACCGAGTAGTTGGACAAGTTCGTCGCGGAGGCGGGGTCCACGGGCACATCAAATGACAGCAGCACTCCCTCGCGCATCGGCACCACCTCGCGCGGCAGGGTCGAGGGACGGCCGGTGTGGTGTACCCGGGCCAGACCGCTGACTTGCGGCGCTTCCGTGCCCCAGATCTGGAACCCGGTCACGTAGAGTTGCCCGTCCGCCGGGTTCACCGCCCCGTTGAGGGGAGGAAAGGCCAGATCCCGGGTCACGCTCACCACGGAGGCCTGCGGCCGCGCGGTCCGTTCCTGGAGCCGCACGAGAAAGATCTCCGGCCGGTAATAGCCGAAGTGGATGAGCGCGTCGTTGAAAGGTCCCATGCGCGCGCCGGTCAGCCAGACCTGGGAGGCCCCGGACGCGTTGATGGGATGCGGAATCCACGTGAGCGGATCGGCAATCGGCGCCGGATACTTCTCCTTCGGCAGCAGCAGGCTGAGGAACCCGTAATACTGGCGGTCGCGAATCACATGCAGGGGCGTGGCCGGCACGTAATGGCCCTGCTGGTCGCTCACCGTGATGAGGCCTGTGCGCGGGTGGACGCCGAGGAACGGCATGCGCAGCCCGTAGGCCAGGACCTCGGCCGGGGTGCCATCGGCCGGAACGCGCAGGATGGTGCCGTTGTGGCGGCCGAGCGTGGACGACTGCTGGCCGCCCTTGGCGAGGATGAACGAGCCGTCCGGGGCCAGCCGCATCCCGGTGGCAAACTCGCGCGTCTCCGCGGTCTGCGCATAGGCGTTGGAGACCAGCTCATGCGCGTCCGCCTCCCCGTCGCCGTCCTCATCCCGCAGCTGCCAGATCCCGTTGCGATCACAGACCACCACCCGCTCCCCGCGCACGACGAGGCTGAGCGGTTCATGGAACCCGGAAGCGAACCGACGCCAGCGCACGTTCCCGAGGTCATCCGCCAACCCCGCCACCAGCCATACGTCGCCATCAAAGGTCACCGCCGCCGCGCGTCCGTCCGGGAAGAACGCCAGGTCCGCCAGGCGCACGTTGCGCCGCCACGGGTTGTCGAGAGGCAGGCCGATGTTCTCCAGCACGAGCGCATCCGCGGCCGCATTGGACTGGCCGCGCGTGGTGATCACCTCCGGCCAGCGCGGGCGCCGCTCCCGCGCGGGGCGCGGCGCCGGGACCGCGGCGGCTTCCCCCGCCGGCGCGAGGCGGAGCACCACCTCCACGGGCTGGCGCGAGGCGGGGAGGCGCACGGCCTGCAGCTCGTCCGCGCGCGGGACCACCACGGGGGTGTTCCCTGCGGGCGCGCCCGACACGCGCAGTTCCACGCCGCGGCCCGGTTGGAGGCGGCCCGCCACCAGCCAACGGTCGTGCGGACAGGGTTCGCAGCGCAGGCGACGTTCGACCGCGGTCTCCGTCGCCACCCAGGTTTCCTGCACCCGCGATCCGGCGGCCTCGTATTCCAACTGCACCGCGTCATCCACGAACCGCACCGCCCGGAAGCGGCCTTGGTCGGGGGGAAGCGGTCCCCGGCCCACTTCGTGGGCGTCGGGGGCGGGCGCGCGCGGATCCGAGAGCGAGACTGCCTCGCCCTGTTGCCACCCGGGATAGATGCCATTGGCCAGCCAGAGGGTCCCGCGCGGCTCGGGCAAGGCGGACTGGCCCTCCGGGGCCTTGCGTCCGGCGGTGTGATAGGAGCCCTGCGCCATGGAGACCGGCGCCAGGCCGGGCCCGCGCCAGACGGCGGCGACCCGGAGGAGGTCCACGTCGAAGGCCGCCCAGTAGTCGTGCCCGAGGTTCAGGACGAGGGCGCGCGGGGTCAGGTTGTTGGTGCCCCCCCCGGACCTCCGCGCATCGACCACGGAGGAGTAGAAGGGAAAGTTTGTTTCGACGAAGTCCGCCCAGCGCGGGGCGGGTGTGGCCGCGCCGGCGGCGGCGGCCAGGGAAAGCACGAGGCCGGCGGAAGGAAGGCCCGGCCGGAGCATCCGGATCAGACGTGAGGACAAGCGCAGCATGGACTGGCCTCCACGATGCCGCGGAGGCCGGCTGCTTGCACGCCTGAAGGCGACGGCGTCCTCAGTCCTTGATGAAGTCGTCGTGGAGGCCGGGCACCTCGCTCTTGAGCACGGTTTGCGCGAGCCGGTAACCCGCGCGGTCCGTGTTGTGGTGCAGGCCGCGGAAGAGGCGATCGATGCGGAGCCGGGCGCTGGCGCAGAAGTAGTCGGCCAGCTGGATGACCTCGGCCGCGCCCTCGCCGCCGGACCGGGCCAGGCTGCTCGCGCGGGAGCAGGTGGCAATCATGGCGAAGAGTTCCGCGCCGATCTCGACGAAGCGGCCGAGCAGAACCTGCTCGCGCTCGAGCTTGGGTCCGTTGGCGGCCATGGCATGGAAGAGGCGGCGGGCCAGCTTGCGGCTGGTGCGACGCGCATAACGCAGGTGGCTGCGGAGCCGGGCGGGCACGCCGGACGGAATGCCGCCGCCGACCGGCAGCCATTGCCGCGGATACCAGCCGGCATAGAAGAGCCCGGCCTTGAAGGCGGCCTGGAGGCGGACCCCCATGGGCTTGCGCGAGTCCAGCACCGCCCCGCTCACCTTGAGGTGCGGGTCCAGCATCTCGCGCGCGATGAACAGCCGCATGATTTCGCTGCTGCCCTCAAAGATGGTGTTGATGCGGCAATCGCGCAGGAACCGCTCCACCGCGACCGGCTTCTCGCCGCGGGCCCGCAGGCTGTCGGCCGTCTCATAGCCGCGCCCGCCCCGGATCTGCATGGTCTCGTCGACGATGCGCCAAGCCGCCTCCGTCCCCCACATCTTGGCCATGGCAGCCTCCAGGCGGATGTCCGCCTTCTTGTCCCGGTCGACCATGCTGGCGACCAGCAGGGTCATGCTTTCCATGGCGAAAGTGTCGGCGGCGATGCGGGCGATTTTGTCGGCGATGGCCGCGTGCTTGCCGATGTTGGCGCCCCACTGCACCCGCTCGGAGGCCCAGGCGCGCACGATCTCGAGGCACTTCTTGGAGGCGCCGGCACAGGCGGCCGGCAGGGTGAGGCGGCCGGTGTTCAGGGTGGAGAGAGCCACGCGCAGGCCCTTGCCCTCGCCCCAGATGATGTTCTCGCGGGGCACCACCACGTTGGTAAACTTGACCACCCCGTTGTAGAGGGCGCGCAGGCCCATGAAATGGCACCGGTGCGTCACCTCGATGCCCGGCGTGTCCATGTCCACGATGAAGGCCGTCACCTGCTTCTTCTCCTTCCCGTTGACCACCTTGGGCGGCGTCTGCGCCATCACCACGATGACCCCCGCCTTCACGCCGTTCGTGCACCAGAGCTTCTCGCCGTTGATCGTGAAATACTTCCCGTCCGCGGTCGGCTCCGCCCGCGTGGTCATGGTGGCAGGATCCGACCCGACGCCCTGCTCGGTCAGGGCGAAGGCCGAGATCTCGCCCCGGGCGACGCGGGGGAGGAACTTCTTCTTCTGCTCCTCCGTCCCGAACAGGATGAGGGGCTGCGGCACGCCGATCGATTGGTGCGCGGAAATGAGGGCGGTCAGGTTCGCGTCATAGCTGCCCAGCAACATGGCCGCGCGGGAATAATTGGTCTGCGAGAGCCCCAGGCCGCCGTACTGGGTTCCCACCTTGATGCCGAAGGCGCCCAGGCGGCCGAGCTCGGCGATCACGTCGTCGGGGATCTCCCCCGTCCGGTCAATCGCGTCCGGGTCCACCTTGTCGCGGAGGAACGACTCCAGGCGTTGGAGGAAGGCGTCGCCCTGGTCCTTGTCCACGGGGTCCTGCTCGGGGAAGGGGAACACGCGCCCCAGGCTGCAGCGGCCCATGAACAGATCGCCGACCAGGCTGCCCTGGTCGGACACGGCGTCGCGGGCGGCCTCGGTCATCTCCAAGGCGGCGCGCTGGCCCTCGTTCATCTTCGACGTGTCGATGAGGGAGGCGGCTTCCTCGGCGGACGGCTTGGCCTGGAGTTCGGGCGAAGCGGCATTGAGGGTATTCATGGCTCGGTTCCGGTTGTCGGTTTGTTCAACAGTCTCCAGCACACGCCAACATAACTCACCCGCGGTAAAAATTCCTGCCCGATCCGGCGAGGGCCTGGAGCAGGTTGCAGGGCGTGAACCGCAGCTCGCCTTGGCCGGCCAGGGCCTTCATCTCGTTGACCAGCCCGGGGAGCCCGGCCGCGTCGGCGTAGCGGAGGGGTCCCCCGGTGAAGGGGGCAAACCCGGTGCCCAGGATCATGCCAAAGTCCACGTCCGCGGGATCGGCCACCACGCCCTCCTCCAGGCAGCGGGCCGCCTCGTTGACCATGAGCAGCACCATGCGCCGGCGCAGGGCCTCCCGGTCCAGGCGCACGCAGGCGTCGTCGATCCGGTAGCCATCGACCTGCGGGCTGACCGCCGGGACGCCCTCGCCCGGCGGATGGTCATAAAAGCCGCGCCCGCTTTTGCGGCCGAGCCGCTGGTCCGCCGTCATGCGGGCGAGGACGCCGGGCGCGGTCATGCGCTCGCTGAACTTGCCGGCCAGGTCCGCCGCCACGTGCTGGCAGACGTCGAGCCCGACCTCGTCGATCAGGCGCAGCGGCCCCATGGGCATGCCGAACTCGAGCATCGACTCGTCGAGGTCCTCCACGCGCGCGCCGTGCTCGAAGAGATGCCCGGCCTCCATCAGGTAAGGCATGAGGATGCGGTTGACGAGGAACCCGGGGCTGTCCTGGACCACGACCGGGAGCTTGCCGATCTGCTGGACGAACCGGACCGCGCGCCGGACCACGGCGGGATCGGTCTGGCGGCCGGCCACGATCTCGACCAGCTGCATCTTGTGCACCGGGTTGAAGAAGTGGATGCCGACCACGCGCCCGGGGTGACGGGTGGCGGCGGCCAGTTCGCTGATGGACAGGGCGGAGGTGTTGCTGGCGAGGATGGTCCGCGGCCCGGCCAGTTCATCGAGCCGGGCGAAGAGCTGCTTCTTGAGGTCCATGCGCTCGACAGCCGCCTCGATGACGAGGTCGATGGAGCCGAGGGGCACCTCGGTCGCGCTGGGCACGACCCGGTCCAGGCCGGCCCGGGCCTCCACGCGGGTGAGCGCGTGGCGCTTCACGCCGGCCTCATAGAGCTTGGCAATGCCCTGCATGCCCCTGGCGACGGCCTCGGGGCTGATGTCGCGCAGGAGGACCGGCACGTCGCGGGCGCTGACCCACTGGGCGATGCCGCCGCCCATGACCCCGGCGCCAACGACAGCCACGCGCCGGACGGGGGCGGGAGGGGCCTCCCCGGGGGCCGGGGTGCCGGGGGACAGCTTGCGGGCGCGTTCCTGCAGGAAGAAGACGCGGATGAGGTTCCGGGCGGCCTCGGTCTGGCCGAGCTCGATCATGGCGGCGCGCTCGAGGGCGAACGATTCCTCGGGGGAACGGCTGATGCCGCGCGTGATCACCTCCAGCGCCTTGAGCGGGGCGGGATAGAGCCCGCGGGTTTTCCGGAGCAACTGGCGCTCGACGCGGCGGGCGATGAGGCGGGCGACCGGCCCGAGGTTGGCCACCCGGCGGGCGAGGGGCAGGCGGCGGGCGCGGAGCTGCCGGCCGTGCGCGAGGAGTTGTGCGCGGGCCTTGTCGATGAGGCATTCCTTGGGGGCGATGGCGTCGATGAGGCCGCGCTTGAGGGCGGGCTGCGCGGCGAGGGTCTTGCCGGCCAGGATGAGATCGAGGGCCTGGGGCACCCCGATCAGGCGCGGGAGCCGGGTGGACCCGCCCCAGGCCGGGAGGATGCCGAGCATGATTTCCGGCAGGCCAATCTTCGTCACCTTGTCCGGCGAGGCGATGCGGTAGTCGCAGGCCAGGCAGATCTCGTAGCCGCCGCCCACGCAGGCGCCGTGGATGGCCGCCGCGGTGGGGATGGACAGGGCGCCGAGGCGGTTGAAGAGCGTGTGGCCGGCGTCGATGAGCTCGCCGAAGTCCTCCGGGCGCTGGGCCCGGGAGAACGAGGCGAGATCGGCGCCGGCGATGAAAATGGAGGGCTTGGCACTGGCGAGGATCAACCCGCGCAGGGAGGGGTCCGTGGCGATGCAGTCCAAGTGCCGGCCGAGTTCGGCGAGGGTTTCGCGGTCAAAGATGTTCGCCGAGGAATCCGGGCGGTCAAAGGTGAGGATGCAGACATGGTCCTCGGTGACGTGGCGGCGGATGCGTTCGGGCACAGGCGAGGCCGCCAGGGCGTGGGCGGCGGCCGGGCCGGCGTTGGGTTGGGGCGGGCGGGCGGGGGTCGGGGTGTTCATGGCAGGGGGTTCCGGCGCGGGGTCCCGGGCGCCCTCCATGGCGCCCGGCGTTCCACGTGTCCGGAGGTAAGCGGTGGGCATCGCAGGGTCATGGTCATCAGGGTCGTTCCAGCCAGAGGGCGGCACCCTGGCCGCCCCCGACGCAGAGGCTGACCAGCGCGCGCTTCTGCCGGCGCCGGGCCAGTTCCTTGAGGCTGGTGAGGATCAGGCGGGCGCCGGTGGCGCCCACGGGATGCCCGAGGGCAATGGCGCCGCCGTTCACGTTCAGGCGTTCCTTCTCGATCTTGCCCAGGGGCCGATCCCGGCGCAGGTGCTGGCGGGCGAAGTCCTCCGACCGCGCGGCCTTCAGGCAGGCCAGCACCTGGGCGGCGAACGCCTCGTTGATCTCGATCAGGTCGGCGGCGTCGAGGCCGAGGCCGAGCCGTTCCTCGGCCTTCGCCATGGCATGGACGGGCCCAAGCCCCATGCGGCGCGGGTCGCAGCCGGCGTAGGCGTAGCCGGTGAGGAACCCGAGCGGCTCCAGGCCGAGCTGGCTGGCCCGGGCCTCCGTCATGACCAGCAGGGCCACCGCGCCATCGGTGATCTGGGAGGAGTTGCCGGCCGTGACCGTCCCGTGGCGCTTGTCGAAGACCGGGCGGAGCCGGGCCAGCGCCTCCGGGGTGGAATCCGGCCGGGGGCCGTTGTCCTGGCGGACAACCTCGCGGGTGAGCGGGGGGTAGACCGGGCAGATTTCCCCGGCCAGCCGATCGCGGGCGGCCAGGGCGCGCGCGTGGGATTCCACGGCGAAGGCGTCCTGCATGGCGCGCGTGATCTCGAACTCGCGGGCGAGCAGTTCGGCGGTCTCGCCCATGTTCATCCCGCAGACGGGGTCGGTGAGGCCCAGGCTGAGGGTGACGCGCGGCTGGAACAGGTCGGCCGGGCGGAACCGCAGGAGGGAGGCCAGGCGCTGGCCGGCGGTCCGGGCGCGGGCGAGCTGGGTGAACTTGGCGGCGGCGCGCTCCGGGTATTGCAGGGGATAGCGCGACATGCTCTCGGCCCCGCCGACGAGGAAGATCTCGCCGCGCCCCGCGCACATCTTCTCGTGGGCCTGGGTGAGGGCCTCGAGGCCGGAGGCGCAGTTGCGATGGACGGTGATGGCCGGGACGTGTTCCGGGATGCCCGCGCGCAGGGCGATGACGCGGCCGAGGTTGGCGGCCTCGGCGGGCTGGCCGACGCAGCCGAAGATGACCTCGTCGAGGAGGGCGGGGTCGAGGCCGGTGCGGGCCAGCAGGGCCTGGGTGGCGAGGCGGCCGAGTTCGTCCGCGCCGAGGGCGGCGAAGTCGGTGCCCATCCTGGTGAACGGCGTGCGGACACCGTCGATGATGGCGAGGCGGGGGGCATTCATGGGGTCATCTCCAGGTTGGGCCGGGCGACGTCCGCGGAAGCCGGGGCCGGGCTGGCGGCCGGGGCGGTCCCGCGGCGGGGGCGGTTGTCCACGACCTTCTGCTCCTTGAGCAGCCGGCCGACCCCCAGCAGGTCGCGCATGGCCGCGGCGTCATGGAACAGGATGCGGTTCGGGCGCAGCTCGATGCGTTCCAGGCAGCGGTTGTTCAGCTCGCGGATGACGCGTTCCTCGGGCACCTCCGGGAGCTTGTGCACATGCAGGAGGATTTCGTCCAGCTCGAGCGGATCGTCATGGCACTTGCGGATCTCCAGCTGCCAGGAGGCGACGTTGGGGGCGTCATCGAGGACATGCTCCAGCTGGTTGAAGTCGACCAGCGTGCCCTTGATCTTGTCGAGCTGCATGGCCTTGAACTCCGAGCTGCGCGAGATCCGGCCGAGCAGCCGCGGGACCAGGCGCCCGCAGTGCGGGCAGGGCTCGTGCACCAGGCCGCCCTCGATGAGGTCGCCGGTGCGGTAGCGGAGGACAACGCTGGCGCGGGCGTCGAGCGGGGTGAACACGATTTCGCCGCCCTCGCCGTCGGGCAGCACCTGCCCGCTGCGGGGATCGACCACCTCCACGATGGCCTGGTCGGGATAGAGATGGTAGCCGGACGGGGTCTCCTCGGCCGGGCCGGGGCACTCGGCCCAGGCCATCTTGGCCTCGGTGAACCCGTAGGTGGCGAGCACATCGACCTCGGGGGCGCCGAGCTTGGCGGCCAGCTGGCGGAGCTTGCGGCGGATGCCCTCGGCGGCCTTCTCGCCGCCCAGGACCAGGCGCTTGAGGGAGGGGCAGCGGAGCCCCTCCTCCACCGCATGCTGGAGGACATGGTAGAGGAAGGTCGGCATGCCGATGAGGACGTCCGGCTGGATCTTGTGCATGAGGCGGAGGTTGCCCTCGGTGCCCAGCACCTTGCCGCCGCCGGTGCCGATCGTGAAGATGCCGTAGCCGGCCGAGGCGTAATGGACGAGCCAGAAGGCCAGGTGCGGCGCGTAGGGGAACATGTTGATGAGCCGCCAATCGCGGCGTGCGCCGCAGACCTCCATGATGCGTTCCCCGCCGATCTCCAGCTGGCGCAGGTCATGGGCGGAGTAGAGGAAGGGGACCGGGTCGGCGGAGCGGCCGGTCGTGCTGGTCATGAAGATGGGGCGGAACTCCCGCTCGAAGCCGCGCCGGACCGCCGCCCGGCCGTGGCGCAGGGCCCGGAGGAGGGTGGCGGGCCGCCGGCGCAGGACGGCCTCGTCCGGGACGAGGACAAACTCCCGCGCGCGCTGGGGATGTTCCGGGGTGTTGACGAGGTCGGCCTTGGTCGTGAAGGGGAGCCGTTCCAGGTCCTCCACGGCGCGGATGGATTCCGGGCGCAGGCCGTGCTGGCGGAACAGCTCGCGGTAATGCGGGCTGAAGGGGACGACGACGTCGCGCAGGTAGCGGCGAAGCTTCTCGGCCTGCAGGGCGCGGAGCGTCCGCCTAGGAAGCCTGGACCAGTGCGTGGTGAGCGATTGGGGGTTCATGGATGGGATCCCGGCGGTGAACCAGGGCTTTGATTTCGTCGAGGTGCTCCTCGGCCTCGCGGCGGCCGATGGCGATGTATTTCCCGGGGCGCCGGAAGTCGTGCCAGCGCCCGTCATAGGAGAGCGGGCGCAGGACGAGGTCGGCGCAGAGGGACGAGTATTCGGCGACCCGCATCTGGGCGCCGTTGAAGCTGCGGAGGATGGTGTCGAGGATGTTGCCGGGCGCGAAATAGTTCAGGTTGCGGTGGAGGAACATCTTCAGCGGGTTGCCGCGCCGCCCGAGGCGCGCCGTGCGCTCCCTTTCCTGGTCGAGGTAGGCCCGCAGGAAGGCGGCCGGCGGGATGGTGTTCACGGCGATGATGCGTTCCACGCCCAGTTCCTCGAGGACATCGACCGGGAGGGGATCGGCGACGCCGCCGTCGATGTAGAATTCGCCGCGGAGATCGACCGGGACGCAGGCGCCGGGGATGGCGCTGGAGGCCTGGACGGCCTCCGCGACGTTGCCCGCGGAAAAGACCACCCGCTCGAGCGAATGCAGGCGCGTGGCCACGATACGCAGGGGCCGGGGCAGTTCCGCGAAATGCACGTCACCGATGGTTCGCTCCAGGCGGCGCCGGGTTTTTTCCCCGCGCAGGAAACCCCGCCGCGGGAGGAGGTAGGGGTCAATCAGTTCGAGGAGGCCCCAGCGGTGCTCGACCTCGCGGGCGAAGCGTTCCATGGCCAGCCCGTCGAACCCGGCCGCCCAGACCGCCCCCACGTAGGAGCCCATGCTGCATCCGGCGATGTAGTCCACCTCGATGCCGTTTTCCTCGAGCACCTGGATGACCCCGATGTGGGCCAAACCGCGGGCCCCGCCGCTGGACAGGGCAATGCCCACGCGACGGCGCGCGATTTCCCGGGCCAGCCGGCGGATGCCCGCCTTGAAATGGGGTTCCGGCCAGTGACGCAACCCCTCGGCTGCCGCCGGGGTGGGGCCATCGGGCAGGAGTTCAAAGGCGCCGCCCTCCGGGGAGCGCAGGAACGCGCGGGCGGCCTCGTCCCCCGCCGGCCGGCAGACCAGGGCCCGCACCGGCAGGCCGGCCAGTTCCGGGTGGCGGCGCAGTTCGCCGCGCAGGAGGTCGTGCTGGGCAAGGTCGGCAGGCGAGGCCTCCAGCAGGAGGAACAACCGGCCAGCCAGGCGGCAGCACTCCAGCAGGACCGGAAGCGGCGTGGCAGTCCCGGGATGAACCAGGACATGGCTGAAGTGCTGCAGGGCATGGCGGATGAGGGAGCCGGCCGCCGCGGGCTCGTTAAGGCCATCGCCCGCTTGGACCCGGATCTCGGACACGCCGGGCTCGGTTTCCTCCACGCTGCGGCCGAAGACGAACTCCCCGTTCAGGCGGGGTTCGAGCCCGCTTGAGTCGGCGAGGGAAACCCGGGCGGGGGCGCGTTGGAGGTGGATGAGGAGGACGGAGGCGCCGGTCTCGGCCCGGAGGGTGCGGGCCACGGACTCCGCAATGAACCGGCCGGGCACCTGCTCGGAGAGGGGCAGCAGCACCGCCAACCGGGGCTCGCCCCGGGACTCCACCCGGGGGACCGGCCGCAGATGGCTGAAGGAACGCCGCGGCCCCCCCATTCCCCCGCGTTGAGTTGAATTCGGTGCAATCATTTCCGTCGCTGGGCGGCGACGGAGAGCTGGGATGGCACCTTGCGCTCAGCTTAGGAAGCCGAGCCCCAGCAGACCGTCGCGAGCCATTGGTTGATTCTTTCCGCCACTGTCTTTCATGTGCCGCCCTAATGTATTCCAGTCTGGCCAACCGTCAATTGGGCGAGCCTGGACAAGGGAAAGTTTGGCCGGGGCAGGCCGGCACCGGGCGGCGGGAGGGGGACCGAGGACCGGGCCGGGCGTCCTTGAGGACGGCCTTGAGGACCGCCTAGAGGGCGGCGGCGTAGAGTGCCCGCAGGTCCTCGCGGGTGACGGGCACGGGGTTGGTCTGGTGGCAGGGGTCGGCGAAAGCCTGTTCCACGAGGGCGTCGAACTGGGCCTCCTGCACGCCGAAGGCGCGCAGGCCCTCGCCGAGGCCGAGCTCGCGGATCAGGACGCGGATGAACTGGATGGTGCGCCGGTCCGCCTCGGTGTCGCCGGCCTTGAGGACGTCGAGGCCGGCGGCCACGCCGACGCGCCGGTAAAGGCCGGGCTTGCGCTGGGCGTTGAACTCCATGACGTGCGGGAGGCAGATGGCATTGGCGGTGCCATGGTGCATGCCGCAGAGGGCGGAGAGCGGGTGGGCCAGCGAGTGGGTGGCGCCGAGATCCTTCTGGAAGGCCACCGCGCCCATGGCGGCGGCGACGAGCATTTTGCCGCGGGCCTCGAGGTCCGCGCCGTTGCGGTAGGCGCGGGGGAGGGCCTCGACGATCAGGTGGATGCCCTCGAGGGCAATGCCGTCGCAGAGCGGCTGGAAGGCCGGCGAGGTGAAGGACTCGATGCAATGCGTGAGGGCGTCGAGCCCGGTGGCGGCGGTGAGCCGGGGCGGCAGGTCGACGGTGAGCTCGGGATCGAGGAGGACGAGGCGGGCCAGCAGCTGGGGATGGAACAGGACGGCCTTGCGGCGGGTGGACTCGAGGGTGACGACCGCGCTGCGGCCGACCTCGCTGCCGGTGCCGGCGGTGGTGGGGATGCCCACCCAGGGGGCCAGGCCGATCCAGTCGTCGTTGAAGTTGAACTGGCTCAGGGCCAGGTCGGGGCGCTTGATGAGGAGGCGGCAGGCCTTGCCGACATCCAGCGCGCTGCCCCCGCCGAGGGCGACCACGGAATCACAGCCCTTCTCGCGGAAATCGCGCGCCGCCCCGATGACATCCTGCTCGAGGGGATTGGGGTGGACCCCGGAAAACACGGCCGGCTGGCCGCCCAGCACGCGGCGCAGGGCGGCGAAGGCGCGGGTCTCCAGCAGCCCGGCGTCCGTGACCACCAGGGGCCGCCTGGCGCCCATTTGCGCCAGCCGGGCCGGCAACTCCGCCAGGACCCCCGCGCCATACAGCGTGGTGGTCGGGAAGCTGAAGGTGGCGACTCCGTTGGGCATGCCTCAGCGTGGATCCGGCGCCGTCGAGGTTGAAGGAAAAAGTGGCCGGGCGCCCTACGGCTGGACCGGCTTCATCGTCATGGGATCGCGCAGCGGGACATCCACCACCCTGCCCCCCGCGAGGTCGGCCAGCTTGACCGGGTGGTTCGGGCTGCCCTGCAGGATGTCGGCCTTCTTGCCGACCACGAGGATCACGAGCTTGGCCGGGTCGAGGTAGCGCCGGGCCACGCGCTGCACGTCGGCCGCCGTGACCGCCTCGATGCGGCTGCGGTAGTTCTGGTAGAAGTCGGCCTGCTTCGGATAGCGCCCCGTGAACTCGTCGCCGGCAAAGGTGCCGGCCACCTGGGCCTTGGTCGAAAACTGCCGCGGGAAGGTGTCGATGAAGCTGCGCTTGGTCGTTTCCAACTCCTCCGCGCTGACCGGTTCCTTCGCGATGCGCCGGATTTCCTCCAGCACAATGCTCGCGGCGTAGGCCACCGTCCGGCTCTTGGACTGGAAGCCGGCGAAGAACACCCCGGGATAGTAGGTGCCGGCGCGGAACGAGGAGAAGGCCGAGTAGGCCAGGCCCTCGTCCGAGCGGACCCGGTTCATGATCCGGGAGGTGAACCCGCCCCCGCCGAGGATGTCGTTCATGACGGCGATGGCGTAGATGTCGGGGTTGTCGCGCTGCACCCCGGGGAGCAGGATGCTGACGCGGCCCTGGGGGATGTCCTTGTCGACGAGGTAGACGCCGGGGGCGGCAAACTGGGTGTTGGTCGGGATGGCGGGGGGTTGCTCGCCCTGGAACGGCCAGTTGGCAAACAGCGTGTCCAGCTTTGCGGCGAAGGCGGCCCGGTCGAAATCCCCGCTGGCCGCGACGATGAAGTTCGCCGGATGGAACCACTTCCGGTGGAAGGCGCGGATGTCCTCGGGGGTGACCCCGTTGACGCTGGCCTCGGTGGCCTCGCGGTTGGACCAGAACTGCTCGCCGAAGGAAAGGTAGCCGCGCTCGCGTCCCTCGATGTCGGCGGCGTCGTCATTGCGCTTCTTCATGGCCTGGAGCAGCTGCTGCCGGCGCAGGGCGAGCTTGTCCTCCTGGAAGCGCGGGGCGGTCAGGACGTCGCGCAGGATGGCGAGGCCCTCGTCGAGATCCTTGGCCAGCAGGTTGAGCGAGACCGAGGCCGAGCTGTCGCCGATGGAGGAGGAGAGGTTGGCGGCCAGGAAGGCCAGGCGCTCCTCGAGCTCCTCCGCCGTGCGGCCGCCGGCCCCGCCGCGGGCCAGCAGGTAGCCGGCCAGGTCGGTCAGGCCCTCCTTGCCCGCGGGCTCCACGTAGTCGCCGGTGCGGACGGTGATGGCGATGTTGACGAGCGGAAGTTCCCGGTCGGAGGCCAGGTAGGCGACCGGGCCGGACTTCAACACGGTCCGGTAATCGCCCTGGCGCGGCGGCTCGTAGGACAGGGAGGGGTGCTTGATCTTCTCCGGGCGACTGGGGATGCCGGAGGGGAACTTGATGCCGGACTGGGCCGGGGCGAGGGACGGGAGCGCCGCGGCCAGGAGGACAGCGGCGGCGGCGAGGGAGGTGCGGGAGGTCATCGGGATAAAGGGGGCGGAGGTTGGGGCGCGGGGGGGGTGGCGCGGGTCACGGCGTCACTTCAATTCATCGAGGCGCTGCTGGATGAGTTTCTTCTGGAGCTGGAGGAGCGGCTTCATGGCGGCGGGGGCGCCGCCCTCGGCCTCGTTCAGCTTGTCGAGGGACCCGCGCAGCCTGGCCGGATCCTTCTCGCCCTTGATGCGGGCGGCGATGGCCTGGAACATCTTCTGTTGTTCCGGCGGGAGCCCGGCCAGCTCGGGCGGGGCGGCGGGGGCGGCCCCGGACTTGGCTTCCTTGCGGGTGTAGGTGGCGACGTTCCGGTTTTCGCGGGTGAGGTATTTGCGGGCCACGCGCTGGACATCCTCGGCGGTGACCGCCTGGTGCTTGGCGCCGGCGGCGTTGATCTCGCGCCAGTCGCCCATGCCGTCGGCCATGATGAGCTGCATGAGGACGCTCATGTTGGAGGCGAGGCGGCGGTATTCGTTGGCGGCGAAGTTGTTCTTCACCTTCTGGAGTTCCTGGGCGGGGACGGGCTCGGCCTTGAGCTTCTCAAGCTCGGCGTAGAGGGCCTCCTCGACGGCGGCCGGGGCGTTGGGCTCGCGGCATTCGGCCTGGACGGCGAAGGTGCCGGCCCATTTCTGGTGGCGGGCGCCGGACTGGGCCTCGGTGGCCAGCTTGGCGCCGAGGACGAGGCCCTTGTAGAGGCGGCCGGTGCGGCCGTTGAGGATCTGGGCCAGGATGTTGAGCGCGTAGGAATCGCGGTGGCCGAAGGGCACCGTGTGCCAGTGGATTTCCACCTGCGGGTTGGCCTCCGCCTCGGCGTTCATGCGCTTCTCGGCCAGCTGCTCGATCTCCTGGGTGACGAGATCGGGCGGGTCGGAGCGGCCGCGGGGGATGCGGTTGAAGTAGCGCTCCAGCAGTTTCCAGGCGGCCTCCGCCTGGAAATCGCCGACGAGGATGAGCGTGATGTTCTGCGGGGTGTAGTAGGTGGCGTAGAACTCGTCGGCCTGCGCCTTGCTGATGGCGGGAATGTCGCTCGGCCAGCCGACGGTCGGCCACAGGTAGGGGTGGGAGGTCCAAATCATCGCCTCGAAGGTCTCGTCGAACTTGCCCAGCGGGGTGGACTCCGTCCGCATGCGGCGCTCCTCGAAGACCACGTCGCGCTCGGCGTAGAACTCGCGGAAGACGGGGCGAAGCAGGCGTTCGCTCTCCATCCACATCCAGAGCTCCAGCTTGTTGGCCGGCACGGTGATGAAGTAGCCCGTCATGTCCGTGCTGGTGAAGGCGTTCATGCCGGAGGCGCCGCCGGTGGTGTAGACGCGGTCGAACTCGTTCTTCACGAGGATGGCGCGCTGGGCCTCGAGCAGGGACTGGAACTGGCGCTCCAGTTCCTTGTAGCGGGGGCTCCGGTTCTCGGGCTTCTGCGGGTCGTCCATCTCGCCCCGCCGCCAGGCGGCCCGCAGGACGGCCTCCTCGCGGCGCATGGCGTCGCGCACCTTTTCCTGCTCGGCGATGATCTTGAGGTCCTGGCGATAGTCCTTGGTGCCGAGCGTGGGCGTGCCCTTGAACATCATGTGCTCGAAGAGATGGGCGATGCCGGTGATGCCCGGGCGCTCGTTGGCGCTGCCCACATGGGCCACCCAGCCACCGGCGATGGTGGGGTCGTCACGGCGTTCGACGAGCAGGACCCGGAAGCCGTTGGGGAGGGTGCGCTCGACCACGGGGACCTTCTGGGCGCGGGCGGGCAGGACGGCGACCATCAGGCAGGCGGCCAGTGCGCCGAGGCGGGCGCGGACGGACGGGGACAAGGGAAGGATGTGCACGTGCGAAGGACATCAGGGACCTTCCGGGGCGTCAATGCCCGCGTGGCGGGGGGACGTTTTCCACTGGCCGGGGGCATGGGGCCTGGCCTACGGTGCCGTCCATCGATCCACACCATTCCCCACGGACCATGATGACCTCCCGCTCCCTGTTTTTGGCCCTGTCCCTGGTGGGCGCCCTGTGCGCCCGGCCCGCCGCCGCCCAGCTGCCGGGCGGCAGCCAGGCCGGCATGAACGCCACGCTGCTGCAGTTGTTCGGCGAAGTGGACAGCTTCTCGGCCAAGGCGCAGGTGATCTATGAGGACCGGGACACGCGGCAGCAGGTGACGATGCCGATGGGGTTCAGCCTTTGGCAGGGCAAGCTGAGGCTGGAGTTCGACCTCTCGCAAATCCGGAGCGCGCAGGTGCCGACCCAGATGCTGGCCAACCTCAAGATGGCCGGCCTGGACCGGGCCGTGACCATTGTCCGCCCTGACCAGGGCAAGGTGGTGATGATTTATCCCGGGGTATCCTCCTATGTGGAGATGCCGATGGCGCGCGAGGAGGCGGCGGACTGGCGGCGGAAATACACGATCCAGCGGGCCAAGCTTGGGGCGGAGAAACTGGAAGGGGTCGCCTGCGAGAAACAGCGCGTGACGGTGACGTCGGATGCCGGCGCGGCGCAGGAAGCCACGGTTTGGTATGCCTCCTCGCCGCGGACCCATCCGGTCAAGCTGCAGATGAACCAGCCGGGGGCCACCGTCACCATGCAGTTCCGCGACGTCAGCCTGGCCCGGCCGGCCGCCACCCTGTTCGAGGCCGCCCAGGGCCTGACCAAGTATCCCTCGGTCGAGGTCCTGACCCAGTCGGCCATGATCAAGGCGCTGGGCGGCGGCAAGGCCCCCCGCTAACGGGGCGGGGCGGCTGGCGCGTTGGTGGGAGCGGCCTCGTCGCGGGAGGTTTCCAGTTCAATGAGGTTGAGCTGGGAGGAGACATCGGTCCAGTTGTTCAGCACCTGGGCTTTCCCAAAGTGAACCAGGGCCTGGCGCTCGTCCCCCCGCTTGCGGTAGTGGCGGCCGAGGGCGTTGTGGTTGTAGGCGTTGGCGGGGGCGACGGCGACCGCCCGCTGGTAGTTGGCCAGGGCCCGGTCATCCTCGCCCAGCAGTTCCAAGGCGGCTCCCTGCCGCACGAGCACCTCGGTGTTGAGGGGGTTTAGGTCGAGCGCGCGCTGGTAGTGGCCCACGGCGACCTCGGCGAGGCGGCGGCCCTCCGCGGCCTTCTCCGGGGACAGCGCCAGCATCCAGCCCGCCTGCGACCGGTATAAGTCGCCCAGCTTCCAATGGGGTTCCGGATAGCGCGGGTCGGCGGCGATGGCCCTCTGGTAGAGCTGGAGGGGAACCTCCCGGTTGAGGACGTCCTGGACCCGGGCCTGGTTGGCGGCATGCGCGTAATGGGCGGCCCGCGCCGGGCCGAGTTGCAGGACAACCAGCGCGACCGCAAGCAGGAGAAAGGCGGCGGCCAGGCCGCGCCGGGCAGGCGCACCCACGGGTTGGCGTGGTCGCAGGGGATCCTCGATGGCGGCCACCGAGCCAACCAGGATGGCCAGCAGCAGGCTGTTGGCGGGAATGTGGAAGGGGAAATCAAACCAGGCATGGCACAGGGCGCCCGCCACGCCGGCGGCGGCGCCGATGGCAAAGGCCCTCTGTTCCGAGGGCAGGCGGGGATCCCGCAGGCGGGCCGCCTGCCGAAAGAAGGCCACGATGACCCACGCGAGGAGGCCGAATCCGATCAGGCCGTATTCGGCGCCGACCTGGAGGATGTCATTGTGGGCGTGTTCGGGGTGGCTCTGGATGCTCGGATGCTGGAGCCGCTGGTGGACCCATTGCCAGGAGCCGATGCCGTGGCCGAGGACGGGCGCCTCGCGGATGAGCTGGGCGGTGGCCTTCCACATCTGGATGCGACCGCCGAGGGACGCCTCGCGGAGGGCAACCTTGTCGCTGCCCGCTTCCATCTGGAAGGTCCGCCGCAGGTAGCTGCGGACCGGGTCCACCTGCCAGGCGGCCAGGGTCATCAGGGCCAGGATGAGGCCGACCCCGGCCAGCTTGGGCCAGGACAGGCGCACCCCCATCCAGCCCCAGCCCACGAGGAAGAGGAGGGCGGCGATGGTGGCCAGCCAGCCGGCCCGCGAAAAACTGGCGATGATGCCGGCCACCGCCATGAGTGCCCCATAGAGAATCAGGATGCGGAAGACCAGGCTCCGGTCCAGGGCGCGGCTGTTGAGCCGGGTGAGAAGGCCGTGGCCCAACAGCAGGCCCAGGCACAGGATGAGGAAGGTCGCGTAGTTGTTGGGGCAGAGGAAGGTGCCCCCGGCGCGAAACTGGTAGCCCTCGGGCCGGACCCAGTTGAGGACCGTCTTCGCATGACTGGTGCACTGCCAGATTCCGTAGGCGACTTCCAGGATCACGAGGACCATCAGGGTGGCCAGCAGGAGGGTGCGATCGCGGGTGCGATGCAGTTGCGTGGCGGCGACGAAGTAGGCCAGCGCGCACAGGGCCACCTGCAGGCACTCCAGGCGCGCCGCATGCTCCACGGGCGAGGCCAGGTAACGCAGGACCGTGTAGGCCAGAAAGGCCGCCACCGGCCAGTGCAGGGGCGAGGGTTTCCACGAGGCCTCCGGGGACAGGAAGAGCCGCAGCGCGGCCAGCACCGCCGCCAAGGCCACCAAGACCACCATGGGGGTGGCCACATCGGGCCGCACCGAGGCGTAGAACGCCGTGCCCAAAAACAAAGCCAGCGCCATGGTGGATGCCATGGCGCTGGCCAAGAGGTTTTGCATTCAGTGGAGCCGCACGAGGCGTGAGGGCCTGCGTGGAGCCCCAGCAAACAACCCGGCTCAGCCGGAGTCAACCGGGACTAGCGGTTGTTGCGCGGATTCTGGTTGCCGAAGTTCGGGTTGCGCGGGTTTTGGAAGCCCGGCGGCGGGGCGCCGTCGCGGCCAGGGTTGTTGCCCGGCTGCTGCACCAGCCAGCCCAGCCCCTTGCTGGTCGAGGCATTGGAGGCCAGGAACAGACGCGACTGGAACCCGAACTCGTCCACGAGGGAGGCCAGGGCGGAGCGGCTCACTTCGACCGCATTGCGATCAATGTAGATGCCCTCGCGCTCCAGGATGCGGAAGTAGTCCCCGTTGAACTTGCGCGGATTCAGCCCGTAAAGCTGAACCAGCGCCTGGGCCAGTTGATCGGGCGTGAGCGCCGACGTGGGAGTCCAGCCCCCCGTCGGGTTCATGCCCTTGGCGCGCGCCCAGGTCACGTAATCATCCGCGGTCGAGCCGGCGGAAAACATCGAGTTGTCCCCGGACAACTGCACCATCCACTGGATGAATTCCAGTTGGGAAATGGCGTGAGCCGAGGTGGTGAAACTTAGAAATCCGGCCGCAAAAAGGGCCAAAATTCCATGTTTGAGGGTCCTTCCCTTGGAAAAAAAGGCTGCAGATCCTCGCAGCCCCAGTAGAACAGCAAACTTCATGTGTACTCCGGGTTGGGTTGTTTTGTGGAACGATGCGACCTTACCGTCACGCGTTCCGCGATGTCAAGTGGAACCCGCATCGAAGCGGTTGTTTCCCACTGTTTTCCGATCCTTGGAGCGGGCCTTTGCCCGCTGCGAGAATCGCACCGCACCCTTCACCTCGCAACCGATCTTCCTTGGGTAGCCACCGGCTGACACAAGCACCGCCGGGCGTCCCGTCACGCCACATGTCCTGCGGGACACTGTCCATCAAGTGGTTGCGCGCGGCATGGGCGTAGTTCCACGCCATGCCCCCCGGGGAATCCCCGGCCGAGCGCGACGTAACCGGCGCACGCCCGCGGCGGCGCTCGCTCCCCGCCATCCTGCACCGACTCCGGGCTTGCCTCCGCAGCGCAATTGGCTTCTAACCCCCTGATGCCTTACTGGACTGCGATTGTGCTCGGGGTGATCGAGGGCGTCAGCGAGTTCCTGCCCGTTTCCTCCACCGGCCACCTCCTCATCGCAGGCCACTGGATTTCCCGGCAATCGGACCTCTTCAACGTGGTCATCCAATGCGGGGCCGTGGTGGCCGTGCTCGCCGTGTTCTGGCGCCGCGCCCTCGAACTCCTCACCCGCTGGCAGGTTCCGGAGAACCGCGATTACCTCCTCAAGCTGGCCGCGGCCTTCGCCATCACCGCCACCGGGGGCTTCGCCCTCAAGAAAGCCGGCTTCCACCTCCCCGAGACCCTCCTGCCCGTGGCCCTGGCCACGCTCATCGGCGGCCTCCTCATCCTCCTCATCGAACGGCACGCCCAGGGCCGGCCCCTGCAGGACACCCTCACGTGGCCCATCGCCCTCACCGTCGGCGCCGCGCAAATCCTGGCCGCCGCGTTCCCGGGCACGTCCCGCTCCGGCGCCAGCATCCTCTTCGCCATCGCCCTCGGCCTCAGCCGCGCCCGCGCCGCGGAGTTCTCCTTCCTGCTCGGCATCCCCACCCTCCTGGCCGCCGGCGCCTACGAGGCGTTCCGCGATCTCCAGCAGGGCGCCGCCAGCCAGACCCAGTGGGACCACGTGGCCGTGGGCGCCATCGTGGCCGCCCTCACCGCCTTCGCCGTTGTGCGGTGGCTGCTTCACTACGTCCAGCGTCACACCTTCACCCCGTTCGGCTGGTACCGCATCGCCCTGGGCATGGGATTGATCGTCCTGCTCCAACTGCGGTCCTGACCGGCACCCTTCCTCCCATGCGGACCCTCCCCCTCCTCCCTCTCCCTGCCCTGCTCGCCGCCGGCCTCCTGCTCCTCGCCCGCCCCGCCGACGCGGCCCCCGTCATCGCCACCCTGGCCGGCAACGGACAGGCCGGCCAGGCCGGCGTGGCCAACCCCTACGGCGTGGTGCGCGGGCCGGACGGCGCCGTCTACGTCTGCGAAATCGACAACCACCTCATCCGCCGGATCAGCCGGGAGGGAACGATGTCCACCGTGGCCGGCAACGGCACCCGCGGCTTTGCGGGGGAAGGCCGGCCCGCCACCGAGGCGCAGCTGAACGAGCCGTATGAGGTCCGCTTCGACCGCGCGGGCAACCTCGTCTTTGTCGACATGCGCAACCATGTCGTGCAGCGCGTGGAGGCCCGGAGCGGCCGGCTGCGCACTGTGGCCGGCACGGGCCAGCCGGGCTTCGCGGGCGACGGCGGCCCCGCCACCCAGGCCCGCTTCAACCAACCCCACAGCATCCAACTGGACCGCGAGGACAACATTTACATCTGCGACATCGGCAACCATCGCATCCGCCGCGTGGACGCGCGGACCGGCGTGGTGACGACCCTGGCCGGGACGGGCGAGAAGAAGCTGCCCGTGGACGGCGCCCGGTTTGCCTCCAGCCCGCTTTTCGGGCCGCGGGCGATCGACTTCGACCGGGCGGGCAACCTCTGGCTGGCCCTGCGGGAGGGCAACGCGGTCTACCGGCTGGATCTCCAGGCCGGCACCCTGCACCACGCCGCCGGCACCGGACGCAAGGGGTTCACCGGGAATGGCGGACCGGCCAAGGCAGCCACCTTGTCCGGACCCAAGGGCCTGGCCATCGGCCCGGATGGCGACGTCTACCTCGCGGACACCGAGAGCCACAGCATCCGCCGGATTGACCTCCGACGCGGCACCCTCGAGCTGGTGGCCGGAACGGGCGAGAAGGGGGACGGCCCCGACGGGGATCCCCTGCGTTGCCGCCTGAACCGGCCGCACGGTGTCTTCGTGGAAACCGACGGCAGCGTCCTGATCGGCGACAGCGAGGCCCACCGCGTCCGCATCCTTCGTCCCGCGCCCCAACCCTGAACGTCCCGCATCCCATGGCTTCGACCCCCTCACCCCGCCCGTTCCGCGTCCGCCCGGAAACCCGGCGGACGGCCGCCCTCCTGCTGTCCCTGCTCCTGTCCCCGGCCGGCCTGCCGGCCGCGCCGGCCGCTGCCGCCGCGCCCACGGCCTTCCTCACCGAACCCCTCGCCGCCATGGCGGCGGCCATCAGCAACGGCATTGTGCAACAGCAGTTGCCCGGGGCCGTGCTCTGGATCGAGCACCGCGGGCTGGGCCACCACGCCTCCTATGGCCAGCGCGCCGTGGCCCCGCAGGGCGAGCCGATGACCGCGGACACCGTCTTCGATGCCGCCTCGCTGACCAAGGTGATCGCCACCGCGCCCGCCCTGATGATCCTGGTCGAGCGCGACGCGGTGAAGCTGGACGACCCGGTGCGGACCTACGTGCCCGAGTTCACCGGCGAGGGCCGGGAAACCATCACTGTGCGCCACCTGCTGACGCATGTGTCCGGCCTGCGCCCGGGCCTGGGCGCCACCCCGCCCTGGACGGGCGCCGACACCGCCATCCAGCGGGCCTGCGCCGAGAAACTGCAGTCACCCCCGGGCACCGCCTTCCGCTACAGCGACATCAATTTCATCCTGGCCGGGGAAATCGTGCGGCGGGCGGGCGGCCTGGGGCTGGACGACTTCTGCGCGCGCGAGCTGTTCGGGCCCCTGGGCATGGTCGACACCGGCTTCCGGCCGGCCGCCGCCCGGCACCCGCGCATCGCCCCCACCCAGCTCACCGACGGCCGCATGCTGCGCGGGGAGGTGCATGATCCCACCGCCCGCCGGATGGGGGGCGTGGCCGGGCACGCCGGGCTCTTCACCACGGCCGCCGACCTCGCCCGCTTTGCCCGCATGATCCTCAACGGCGGGGAACTGGACGGCGTGCGCGTCCTGCGCCCCGCCACGGTGGCCCTGATGACCTCGGTGCAATCCCCGACCAACGTGCTCGCCCGGCGCGGCCTCGGCTGGGACATCGACAGCGGCTACAGCCGGCCGCGCGGATCGGTCTTCCCGCTCGGCTCCTTCGGTCACACCGGATTCACCGGGACGGCCCTCTGGATTGACCCCTTCTCGCGGACGTTCTGGATCCTCCTGTCCAACCGCGTGCACCCCGACGGCTCGGGCAACATCCTTCCCCTGCAATACACCCTCGGCACCCTCGCCGCCCAGGCCGTGCGCGGCTTTGATTTCAACCAGGTGGAGGGGGCCCTGCCCCAGCGGACAAATTACTTCGCCCGCCCCGCCACCAACGCCCCCGCCGCCGCCGCGCCCACCAACGCGGCGGCGCTGTTCCAGCCCACCCCCGCCCATCAGGCCCTGCCCGGCGTGCTCAACGGCATCGACGTGCTGGTGAAACGCAACTTCGCCCCGCTCCGCCGGCTGCGCCTCGGGCTGATCACCAACCACACCGGGCAGGACCGCTGGCGCAACCCGACCATCGACCTCCTGCGCGCGGCGCCCGAGGTGCAGTTGGTGGCGCTGTTCAGCCCGGAACACGGCATCCGCGGCGAACTCGATGCCCAGGTGGGCGACAGCGTGGACGCCGCCACGGGGCTGCCCGTCTATTCCCTCTACCCGCGCATCCCCCGCCGCGAAAAGAACCAGACCGAGGCGGAACACAACGCCCTCGCCCTGCGCCTGCGCGGCCCGAGCCCGGAACGCCTGCAGGGCCTCGACGCCCTCGTCTTCGACATCCAGGACATCGGGTGCCGGTTCTACACCTACGGCGCCACCCTCGGCCTCGGCCTCGAGGCGGCGGCCCGCGCCCGGCTGAAGTTCTTCGTGCTCGACCGGATCAACCCCATCAACGGCCTCGCCGTGGAGGGACCGCTCCGGGAGGGGGACCCGTCCTTCGTCGCCTTCCACCGCATCCCGCTCCGGCACGGGCTGACCCTCGGGGAACTGGCCCGCCTCGACAACGCCGAGCGCGGCCTCCAGGCCGACCTCACCGTCATCCCCTGTGAGGGCTGGCGCCGCGGCCAGTTCCATGACGAAACGGGCCTGCCCTGGCAGAATCCCTCCCCCAACATGCGCAGCGTGGCCGCCGCCATCCTCTACCCCGGGCTCGGCCTCCACGAAAGCGCCCTCAGCGTCGGGCGCGGCACCGACAAGCCCTTCGAACAGTTCGGCGCCCCCTACCTCGACGACCTCATCGTCGCCGCCGAGCTGAACAAGGCCCGGCTGCCCGGCGTGCGCTTTGTCCCCGTCCGCTTCACCCCCGCCGCCAGCACCTTCAGCAACCAGCCCTGCCGCGGCGCCGCCCTCATCATCACCGACCGCGACAAGCTCAACGCGGTCGACCTTGGCCTCGTGATCGCCCTGACCCTGCACCGGCTCCATCCCAAGGAATACGCCCTCGACAAGATCGCGCACCTGCTCCGCGACCCTGCCACCCTCGAGGCCATCCGCGCCGGCCGTTCCCTGGCCAGCATCAAGCAGGACTGGGAATCCGACCTGCGCCAGTTCAAGAAGCGCCGCGAGCCCTTCCTGCTCTACAAGTAATCCCCTGGACGGGCGGGGCGGGGCGCGCCGCGGTCCGCCGGCCGGGGGAACCGGGGGGGCCGCCCCCGCTTTGGCGGTTGAGCTTTGTCCCTCGCACGCTATAACCGTGGCATGCATGCCCTGTCCCGATCTTGCGGCCCACGGACCCGCCGGGCGGGCTGGGTCATGCGGGCCTTGCTGGCCGCGCTGTTCGGAGTGCTGGCGGCGCGGGCGGACGACCTCGACGACGCCCGGGCCCGCTACCTGGAGGGGAAGTATGCCGAGTGCATCCGGATGGCGGAGAACGCCATCGCGGCCGACGATGCCTCGGACGAGTGGCCGCTGCTGCTGGCCCGGGCCTTCCTCGCCACCGGCCGCTACACCAACGCCCACTCCGTCATCAGCACGAACCTCGACCGGCACCCGTGGAGCGTGAAGCTCCGGCTGCTGGGCCACGAGGTGTGCCGCCGCAATGGCCAGGCCGAGGAGGCCACCAACCTGGTCCGGCGCATCGACGACCTGGCCGGTGCGCGCATGTGGGCCTACCAGGACGCGCCCAACCTGACCGCCATCGGCCGCACCGCCCTCCTGCTGGGGGTCGATGCCAAGCGCGTGCTGGAGTTCTTTTATGATCGGGCCCGGCAGCGCGATCCCGAGGCGCGCGACCCCCGCCTGGCCAGCGGCGAACTGGCGTTGGAGAAGGGCGACTTCCAGCTGGCGGCCAAGACGTTCGGCGAGGGCCTGAAGAAGTTCCCGGGCGACCCGGACTTCCACCACGGGCTGGCCCGGGCCTTTGCGCCCAGCGACCGCGCGAAGATGCTGGAGCATGTCGGGGCCACGCTGACGGCCAACACGAACCACGCCCCGAGCTACCTGCTGCTGGCCGACCACCTGATTGACGGGGAGGAGTATGCCGAGGCGGACCGGATGCTGGACCGGGCGCTGCAGGTGAACCCGTGGCTGCCCGAGGCCTGGGCCTACCGGGCGGTGCTGGCGCACCTGCGCAATGATCCCGCGGCCGAGCAGCGGGCCCGGCGCAGCGCGCTGAAGTACTGGGCCGACAATCCCGCGGTGGACCATCTCCTCGGCCGCAAGCTCTCCCAGAAATACCGGTTCGCCGAGGGCGCGGCCTGCCAGCGGCAGGCCCTGGCCTTCGACGCCGGCCATCTGCCGGCCAAGGCGCAACTGGCCAGCGACCTGCTCCGGCTGGGCCAGGAGGAGGAGGGCTGGCGCCTGGCCGGCGAGGTGCAGGCCGCCGACGGCTACGACGTGCAGGCCTTCAACCTCTCCAACCTGCGCGATCACATGGCGAAGTTCGCCACCCTGACCAACACGCATTTCATCGTGCGCATGGCCACCAACGAGGCCGCCCTCTACGGCGCCGAGGTGCTCGCCCTGCTCGAGCGCGCCCGCACCACCCTGTGCGCCAAGTACGGCCTCGAACTGCAGGCCCCCACCATCGTGGAAATCTTCCCCGACCCGAAGGACTTCGGCGTGCGCACCTTCGGCATGCCCGGCAACCCCGGCTACCTCGGCGTCTGCTTCGGCAGCGTCATCACCGCCAACAGCCCCGCCTCCCAGGCCGGCCGGCCCGCCAACTGGCAGGCCGTCCTCTGGCACGAGTTCTGCCACGTCGTCACGCTCCAGCTCACCCGCAACAAGATGCCCCGCTGGCTCAGCGAGGGCATCTCCGTCCACGAGGAACTCGCCGAGAACCCCGCCTGGGGCCAGGTCATGAACCCCCGCTACCGCGAGATGATCCTCGGCGACGACTTCGTCCCCCTGGGCGAGCTGAGCGCCGCCTTTCTCGCGCCCAAGAGCGACCTGCACCTGCAGTTCGCCTACTTCGAATCGGCGCTGGCCGTCGATTTCCTCGTCGGCCGGTTCGGCCTCGACCCCCTCCGCCGCATCCTGCGCGACCTTGGGCAGGGCGCGGAGATCAACGCCGCCATGACCCGGCACACGGCCCCGCTCGACACCCTGGAAAAGGAGTTCGCCCGCTTCGCGCGGCAGAAGGCCGAGCAGCTGGCGCCCGGACTGGACTTCACCCCGCCCGCGCGCGGCGGCGGCCCGGACGTGGCTGATCCCATCCCGGCCGAGTCGAGGAACTACTACACCCTCACCCGCGAGGCCCAGCGCCTCCTGGAGGCGCGCGACTACGCCGCCGCCCGGCGGCCGCTGGAAAAGCTGCTCCGCCATTACCCGGGCGACCTCGGACCGAACAACGCCCATGTGCTGCTGGCCCAGGTCCACCGCGGCCTCGGCGAGACCAACGAGGAACGCGCCGTGCTGGCCCGCCTGGCCGAGCGCGAGGCGGATGACCTCGAGACCTTCCAGCGCCTGATGGACCTCGAGGCCGCCGCCAGCAACTGGGCGGCCGTGGCGGTGAATGCCCGGCGTTACCTGGCGGTGAATCCCCTGCTGTCCCAGCCCTACCGCCAGCTGGCCCGGGCCGCCGAGGCCCTCGGGCAGCCGGACGAGGCCATCGCCGCCTGCCGCCACCTGCTGCGCCTGGACCCGCCCGATCCGGCCGGCACCCATTTCCAGCTGGCGCGCCTGCTGCAGGCGCGCCGGGACCCGGACGCCCGCCGGCACCTGCTCATGGCCCTGGAGGAGGCCCCCCGTTTCCGCGAGGCCCATCGGCTCCTGCTCCAGCTCCCGGCCCCCGCGGCCCCCGCGCCCCCGGGCGTTCCCGCGGCCGAACCCCCGAGGCGCGCCCCATGACGACCGTGGCGCGCGAGGGTCAGGGCGGGCCCGGCCGGCGGCGCCGGCGGCGGGCCGTGGCGTTCCTGGCGGCCCTGCTCGTGCTCACCACCCTGACGGGGCTGGGCCAGTACCGGCGGCGGCCGGACGCCCGCACGGCCCGCGACTTCCCGAGCGACGCGAGGGAGGAGCCGCCCACCTGGACGGTGGACCCGGTCTTTCGCGATGATGTCTTCACCTTCACGCGCGTGCGCTACGCCAACAGCTCCTTCCGCTTCGCGCGGCGCGGCGGCGGCGACTGGACCACGGACGCGCCGGACAGCGACCTGAACTTCTCCTTCCGGCTCCAGCAGATGACCTCCATCCGGTGCGACCCGGACGGGCGGGTGGTGGAGCTGACCGACCCGGCGCTGTCCCGGCATCCGTGGCTCTACATGGTGGAACCCGGCTGGCTGGACCTGAGCGAGGAGGAGGTGGTGGCCCTGCGGCGCTATCTGCTGAACGGCGGGTTCCTGATGGTCGATGATTTCTGGGGCCAGGACCAGTGGGAGAACTTCCACCAGCAGATGAAGCGGGTCTTCCCGGACCGCGAACCGGAGGAGCTGGAGATGGACCATCCCATCTTCCATTGCGTGTTCGACATCCGGCTGCCCAAGCAGGAGATGCAGGTGCCCAACTACGGCGTGGGCGAGGAAAGCCAGTACACGGGCATCACCTGGGAGACCCGCTGGGGCGAAACCGCCCGCGAGGTCCACTTCAAGGCCTACTACGACGACCGCCGGCGCATGGTCGCGTTCATCGCCCACAACACCGACAACGGCGATGGCTGGGAACGCGAGGGCGAGTTCAAATACTTCTTCCGCGAGTTCTCCGAGAAAAAGGCCTACCCCCTGGGAATCAACGTGGTCTTTTACGCCATGACCCATTAACCTCGCCGCCGCATGACCCAGCCCACCCCGCCCCCGCTGCCCGCGTCCGGGCCGGACGCCGCCCCCGCGGCCCCGGCCGCCCCCGTGTCCGACCAGGCCACCGTGGAGCAACTGCTCGCCGGACGCACCCGGCTCCGCGCCGAGCTGGCCAAGGTCATCGTGGGCCAGCACGACGTCATCGAGCAGATGCTCATCGCCCTGTTCGCCGGCGGCCACTGCCTCATCACCGGCGCCCCCGGCCTGGCCAAGACGCTCCTGGTCAAGTCGCTCGCCCGCATCTTTCACCTGCAGTTCCAGCGCATCCAGTTCACCCCGGACCTCATGCCGGCGGACATCACGGGCACCGAGATCCTCCAGCAGGACGCCGGCGGGCGGCGCCTGCAGTTCGTGCCGGGGCCCGTCTTCGCCAACATGATCCTGGCCGACGAAATCAACCGCACGCCGCCCAAGACCCAGGCGGCCCTGCTCGAGGCCATGCAGGAACACCAGGTGACCGCCGCCGGCACCCGCCACGCCCTGCCCGAGCCGTTCTTCGTCCTCGCCACCCAGAACCCCATCGAGATGGAGGGCACCTACCCCCTGCCCGAGGCCCAGCTCGATCGTTTCATGTTCAACGTGGTCATCGATTACCTGCCCGAGGATGACGAGGTCGCCGTGGTCACCCAGACCACCGCCCGCGCCGGCACCCCCATCGAGCCCGTCTTCCACGGCGAGGATGTCCTCCGCTTCCACGACGTCGTCCGCAAGGTCCCCATCGCCGAGGACGTCGCCCGCTACGCCGTCCGCCTCGCCTCCGCCTCCCGCCCCCGCCGCCCCGAGGCACCTCCCTTCGTCAATGACTGGGTCAGCTGGGGCGCCGGCCTCCGCGCCGCCCAGTTCCTCGTCCTCGGCGGCAAGGTCCGCGCCCTGCTCCAGGGCCGCGCCCACGTCACCCCCGAGGATATCCGCGCCCTCGCCCACCCCGTCCTCCGCCACCGCATCCTCATCAATTACCGCGCCGAAGCCGAGGGCATCACCGTCGAGAAGGTCATCGACCGCCTCCTCGAACACGTCACCCCCCTGCCCGCCCGCTAGGCGTGCGCCCCCGGGTTCGGCCCCGCGCAAAACGCCGAAATATTCCCGGCGCCGGCGACGTCCGTTCCCGGCGTCCTTGAGCCATCTCCCGCGCCATGAACTGCCAGTCCCATCGCCTCCGTGGCCTTGACCCCCGGCTCGTCAACCGCCGGTGGTTCCTCGAGCAATGCACGGTCGGCCTCGGATCCATCGCCCTCGGGGCGCTGCTCCGCCGCGACGGCCTGGCCGCCGCCGCCCCCGCCGCCCCCGCCACGCTGAACCCGCTGGCCCCGCGCCTGCCACACTTCGCCCCCAGGGCCAAGCGGGTCATCTACCTCTTCATGGCCGGGGCCCCCAGCCACCTCGAGCTGTTCGATTACAAGCCGGAGCTGGCCAAGTGGGACGGCAAACTCCCCCCGGCCGAGCTGATCGAGGGCTACCGCTCCGCCTTCATCACCCCCAACTCCACCCTGCTCGGGCCCAAGTTCAAGTTCGCCCGCCACGGCCGCTCCGGGGCCGAGCTCAGCGAACTGCTGCCCCACCTGGCCACCGTGGTCGATGACATCGCCATCGTGAAGTCGATGCAGACCGACGCCTTCAACCATGCGCCCGGCCAGATCCTGATGAACACGGGGTCGCAGCAGTTCGGCCGCCCCAGCCTTGGGGCCTGGACCACCTACGGCCTGGGCTGCGAATCCACCGACCTCCCCGCCTACGTCGTCTTCAGCACCGGCGGCAAGGGCACCAGCGGCGGCGCCTCCAACTGGGGCTCCGGCTTCCTCCCCTCCCTCCACCAGGGCACCCTCTTCCGCAGCACCGGCGACCCCGTCCTCTACCTCTCCAATCCCAAGGGCATCGACGACCCGCTGCAGCGCGACTCCCTCGACACCCTCCGCACGCTCAACCAAAAACGCCTCGCCGCCGTCGGCGACCCCGAGATCGCCACCCGCATCAATGCCTACGAGATGGCCTACCGCATGCAGGCCAGCGCGCCCGATCTCATGGACCTGGCCCGCGAGCCCAGGCACATCCTCGACCTCTACGGCGTCGAGCCTGGCAAGGCCAACTTCGCCAGCGCCTGCCTGCTTGCCCGGCGGCTGATCGAGCGCGACGTGCGCTTCGTCCAGATCTTCCACGAGTCCTGGGACCAGCACGGCAACCTCACCAGCGACCTCCGGAAGAACTGCCGCAACACCGACCAGGCCAGCGCCGCCCTCGTCAAGGACCTCAAGCAACGCGGCCTCCTCGAGGACACCCTCGTGATCTGGGGCGGTGAATTCGGCCGCACCCCCATGGTCCAGGGCGGCAACGACGGCCGCGACCATCATCCCAACTGCTTCACCTACTGGCTGGCCGGCGGCGGCATCCAACCCGGCCTCACCCTCGGCCAGAGCGATGAGTTCGGCTTCAACGCCACCCGCGACAAGGTCCATGTCCACGACCTCCACGCCACCCTCCTCCACCTGCTCGGCTTCGACCACACCCGCCTGACCTACCGTTTCCAGGGCCGCGACTTCCGCCTGACCGACGTCCATGGCGAGGTCGTGACCAAGCTGCTCGCCTGACGCACCCCGCCCGCCCCGCGCCCCGCCCGGCTTGCCACCCCGGCGTCCGCATGGCAGAACATGGCCGCACATGCCGAAAAACCGGTCCACCCTGCGGCGCGCCCCCGCGCCGGCCGGCTCCGCCGCCTCCCCCTTCGCCGAAGCCCCGGCCTGGGTCGCCGTCGGCGGCGGCTGGCGCCCGCTCTTCGGCAACTTCCGCAAGCTCGGCTTCAGCTTCGAGTGGCACGAGTTCCACACCGGCGCCCACCTCGACTGGGCGCGCAGCTTCCACCCGGGCGGGGTTGAACTCTGCCTGAACCTCGAGGGCACCGCCGCGCTCACCATCCCCGGGCAGGACGCCATCACCCTCCCGGACCAGTCCTTCATCTTCTATCACCAGGGTGATCCCCCCCTGCAGGCCACCCGCCGGGGCGGCCAGCGCCATCGCTTCATCACGGTCGAGTTCTCCCCCGAGTTCCTCCAGCAACACTTCCGCACCCAGGCCGCCCAGCTCCACCCGCTCGTCCGCGCCGTCGCCACCGGGGAGGCCCGCTCCTCCCTCGTCACCCCGCCCGAGCGCCTCGCCGCCACCCACCAGCAGTTGGTCGAAAGCCTCCGCCATTGCCCGGTGTTCACCCCCGCCCAGGAAGTCTGGTTCCGCTGCAAGGCCCTCGAGCTGGCCGCCCACCTGTTCTTCCGCCCGCCCGAGGGCGAGCTGTTCTGCACCCGCGCCCGCCGCGCCGCCCGCTCCCGCGTCGATGAGGCCCGGGCCATCCTCCGCGCCCGCCTCCAGGAACCCCCCTCCCTCGAGGAACTCGGCCGCCTCGTCGGCTGCAGCCCCTTCCACCTCAGCCGCCTCTTCTCCCAGGAGGCCGGCCTCACCATCCAGCAGTTCATCCGTCAAAGCCGCATGGAACGCGCCGCCGAATTGCTCCGCTCCGGCCGCTGCAACGTCACCGAGGCCGCCCTCGAGGTCGGCTACAACAGCCTCAGCCACTTCAGCAGCGCCTTCCACGAAACCTACGGCTGTTGCCCCGGCCTCTACCCCATCCAGACCCCCGCCCAGAAGGCCCAGGCCGGGGACGCCGCCCCCCCGGCCACCCCGCCCCGCAACCCCGGACGAACCCGCTGACCCCCAGCCGGGCGGCCCCTTATTTTTCCCCAGCAGAACCAACGCAGACCCCTATACTTCGACGCGCCGGCAGCCGCAGCCGCCGGCCGGCCACGACCCCAGCATCGATTCATCCCATGCTCGAAGCCCGGCAACTCACCAAGAAGTTCAGCACCCACGCCGCCCTCCAGCAGCTCAACCTCAAGGTCGGCCCCGGCGAGATCTATGCGCTGCTGGGCCCCAACGGCGCCGGGAAAACCACCACCATCAACCTGTTCCTCGGCTTCCTGCAGCCCGACGCCGGCGAGGCCCGCGTGGGGGATACCATCGTCGCCGACCAACCCCTGGCCGCCCGCCGCCAAATCGCCTACATCCCCGAGCAGGTCATGCTCTACCCGCGCTTCAGCGGGCTCGAGAACCTCGACTACTTCAGCACCCTGGCCGGACGCCGCCATCCCCCCGACGAGTTGCTCCTCCTGCTCAAGAAGGCCGGCCTGCCCGCCGAGGCCGCCGGGCGCCGCGTCGCCACCTACTCCAAGGGCATGCGCCAGAAGGTCGGCATCGCCCTCGCCCTGGCCACCGGCGCCCGCGCCCTGCTCCTCGACGAACCCACTTCCGGGCTCGACCCCGAGGCCTCCCACGAATTCTCCCAGCTCCTCCGCCGCCTCGCCGGCCAGGGTGTCGCCATCCTCATGGCCACCCATGACCTCTTCCGCGCCCGCGAGGACGCCGCCCGCGTCGGCATCCTCGTCCATGGCCGCCTGATCGCCGAGTACGGCGGGGCCGACCTCCGCCGCATCGACCTGGAGGAGGCCTACCTCAAGCACCTGCGCGCATGAACCCGCCCACCCCGGACCCCGGCGGCGCCCGCCTCGGCACCATCGCCCGCCGCGAGTTCATCGACCTCTGCCGCGACGGCCGCTTTCGCTGGGCCGCGGTGCTGATGACGCTGCTGCTCGGGTCGGCCCTGCTGCTGGCCTGGCAACAGATGGGCCGCGTGCGCGCCGAGCACGCCGCCGCCGCCGCGCTCGAGCGGGAAAACTGGCTCAACCAGGGCGAGAAGAACTCCCACTCCGCCGGCCATTACGGGGTTTACGTGTTCCGCCCGCCCCCGCCGCTGGCCGTGCTGGACCGCGGCCTCACGCCCTTCGTGGGCAACACTGTCTTCCTCGAGGCCCACCGCCAGAATCAGGCCGCCTACCTGCCCGCCCAGGACGCCACCGCCATGCGGCGCTTCGGCGAACTGAGCGCCGCCACCGGACTGCAGTTGCTCGCCCCGCTCGTCATCATCCTGCTCACCTTCGGCACCCTCGCCGGGGAACGGGAACGGGGCACGCTCCGCCAGGTCCTCAGCCTCGGCGTCGCCCCGCGCGTCCTCGTCCTGGGCAAGGCCCTCGGCCTGGCCGCCGCCCTCGCCCTGCTCTTCCTCCCCGTCGCCGCGGCCTGCGCCCTCGCCGTGGCCACCCGGACGGAAGGCGGTGCCCCGGCCGCCGCCGGCGACTGGGCCCGGCTGGCGGGACTGGGCGCCGCCTACGCGCTCTACCTGCTTGCCGTCCTCGGCATCTGCCTCGTGGTCTCCGCCAAGGCCCCGACCGCCCGCGCCGCCCTCGTCCTCCTCCTGGCCGCCTGGGCCGCCAACGCCATCCTCGCCCCGCGCCTGGCCACCGACCTCGCGGGGCGCGTGCTGCCCCTGCCCGCCCTCGCCGACTTTGAGACGGCCATGAACAAGGCCCTGCAGGAGGGCCTCGACGGCCACGACCCGCGGAACAAACGGCTCGAGGCCTTCGCCCGCGAAACCCTCCGCCAGCACGGGAAAACCCGCATCGAGGATCTCCCCTTCAATTTCCACGGCCTCGTCATGCTGGAAAGCGAGCGCATGGCCGGCGAGGTCTTCGACTATCACTTCGGGCGGCTCTGGGACCGCATCCAGGCCCAGGACAGCCTTGTCACCTGGGCCGGCCTGGCCGCCCCGCTCCTGGCCCTGCGCCCCGCCTCCGCCGCCCTCGCCGGCACCGACTTCACCCACCACCGCCACTTCGCCACCGCCGCCGAGCAGCATCGCCGCGCCTTCGTGCGCGTGCTCAACGAGGAAATGATGCGGCAAACCGGGCACGGCGCCGCGGCCGGACGCGAACTCTGGGAAAGGCTGCCCGCCTTCCGCCTCGAGCCGGCCCCGGTGTCCACCGCCCTGCGCGCCGCGGCCCCCGGCCTGGCCATCCTCGCCCTCTGGGCCGGCGCCACCTGGTTCCTGCTCTGGCGCATCGCCCCCCGGATCCAACCCAGCTGACCCATGCGCCTGTTCGTCCTCGAACTCCGCCTGCTGGCCCGCGAACGGGCCGCCCTCGTCCTGACCACCCTCTTCGCCGCCGCCCTCGCCTGGGGCCTCTGGAACGGCGCCCGGGTCGAGTCCCGCCACCGCGAGGACGCCACCGCCCTGGCCGCCGCCTCCGACCAGTTCCTCGCCCAAGTCCGCCAGGCTCTCGCCCAGCAGGCCGTCGATCCCCGCGCCGTCGCCCGCGGCGGTTCGCTCGTCCTGCTCCCCGCCGCCCCCCTGGGCGCCCTCGCCGTCGGCCAGTCCGATCTCACCCCCCGCCATGAAACGCTCTCGGTCTTCCGGCTGCGGGGCGCCGGGGATTCCTCCTCCTCCGACCTCCAGAATCCGTCCGCCCTCCTGGCCGGACGCTTCGACCTCGCCTTCGTCCTCGTGTGGCTCCTCCCCCTGTTTCTCCTCGCCCTCACGCATGACCTCCTGGCCGGCGACCGCGAGAGCGGCACCCTGCGCCTGGCCCTCGCCCAGGGCGCCCGCGCCTGGACGTGGACCATCGCGCGCGCCGCCGCCCGCGCCACGCCCATCCTCGCCCTCGCCCTCCTGGCCACCCTCGCCACCGGCCTGGCCGGGCCCGGACCCGGCCCGGCCGGGGCCACCCGCCTGCTCCTCGCCACCGCCGCCGTCCTCGCCTACGGGTTCTTCTGGGTCGCCCTCGCCCTGGCCGTCAATGTGTCGGCCCGCAGCGCGGCCGGGGCAGCCGCGGCCCTCGGCGCCGCCTGGGTCCTCCTCGTGCTCGTCGCCCCCACCCTCCTCAACGTCGCCGTCGAGACGATCCACCCCACGCCTTCGCGGCCGGAACTGGTCGCCGCCGCCCGGCGCGCCTCCAGCGACGCCGAGAAACGCGGGGGCGAGGTGCTGATGTCCTTTTATCGCGATCACCCCGAGCTGGCGCCGCCCGGACAGCAGGCCGACTTCGCCGCCCAGCACCTCGCCGTGCAGGAGGAGGTGGGCAAGGCCATCGATCCCGTGCGCCGCCGTTTCGACGAGCAACTGGCCCTCCAGCAGGCCACCGTCGCCCGCTGGCGCGCCGCCTCGCCCGCCATCGCCCTGCAGGAGGCCCTCACCGACCTCGCCGGCACCGGCTACTGGCGCCATCGCGCCTTCCATGACCAGGTCGAGGTCTTCAAGGACACCCTGCTCAACTACTACGGCACCCGCATCCACCGCCGCGAATCCCTCACCGCCGCGGACCTCGCCGCCCTGCCCCGGTTCCAGTTCCAGGAGGAACCCGCCGGCGCCTGGCGCGCCCGCGCCAGCCTCAGCCTCGCCGGCATCCTCGCCGCCACCACCCTCCTCGCCGCCTACGCCGGGTGGCGCCTCCGCCCCACCGCCGCCGGACGCCTGGCCGGGTGACACCCCGGCCCCGCCCCCCCGCAACAATCCGCTTCTCATCCCCCGGCCCCCGGTGTTTCATCGGGCCCATGAGCTTCACGCAGCAATACCTCGCGGAAACCCAAAAGGTCGTCGCCGGCCTGAACACCGACGCCATCGAACAATCGGTCGAGGAACTGGCCCGGATCCGCGAACGCGGCGGACGCCTCTTCATCCTCGGCGTGGGCGGGAGCGCGGCCAACGCCTCCCATGCGGTCAATGACTTCCGCAAGATCTGCGGCTTCGAAGCCTACGCCCCCACCGACAACGTCTCCGAGCTGACCGCCCGCACCAACGACGAGGGCTGGGCCACCGTCCTCAGCGAATGGCTCAAGGGCAGCCGCCTGAACAAGAACGACGGGCTCCTGATCTTCTCCGTCGGCGGCGGCAACCTCGAGAAGAACGTCAGCCCCAACCTCGTCAGCGCCATCCAGCTGGCCAAGGCCGCCGGCGCCAGCGTCGTCGGCATCGTCGGCCGCGACGGCGGCTACACCGCCAAGGAAGCCACCGCCTGCGTCCTCGTCCCCACCGTCAACCCCGACCACGTCACCCCCCACTCCGAGGCCTTCCAGGCCGTGGTGTGGCACCTGTTCGTCTCCCACCCCCGCCTCAAGGTCAACCGGACCAAGTGGGAAGGCACCCGCTGACCATGCCCACCGCCGGCGCCGGCCCGGTCCCGCCCGCGTCCCCCCGCCGGGCCGCCGTGTTCCTCGACCGCGACGGGGTCATCAACCGCGCCCTCACGCGCGACGGCCTCCCCTATCCACCCACCCGCCCGGAGGAGTTCGAGATCCTGCCCGGCGTCCCCGAGGCCTGCGCCCGGCTCAAGGCCGCCGGCTACACCCTCGTCGTCGCCACCAACCAACCCGACGTCGGCCGCGGCACGCTCGCCCGCACGGTCGTCGAGGCGCTCCACGAATCCATGTGCCGCGCCCTCCCCATCGACCGCGTCGAGGTCTGCTACCACCCCGGCAAGGGCGCGTCCGACTGCGACTGCCGCAAGCCGCGCCCCGGCATGCTCACCCGCGCCGCACACGACCTCGGCCTGGACCTGGCCGCCAGCTGGATGGTCGGGGACCGCTGGCGCGACATCGACTGCGGCCACGCCGCCGGCTGCCGCACCATCTTCATCGACCACGGCTACGACGAGGCGCTCCGCCAGCCCCCCACCTTCCGCGCCAAGTCCCTCCTCGAGGCGGCCGGGATCATCCTCGGCAGCAGCCGGTAGTACCGGGGGCGGGATCGGCTCCGCGGACTCACGTCCGCGGCTACCAGGACGAACGCCGGCTCCGCGGACTCACGTCCGCGGCTACCAGGGCGAACGCCGGCTCCGCGGACTCACGTCCGCGGCTACCAGGACGAACGCCGGCTCCGCGGACTTACGTCCGCGGCTACCAGGACGAACGCCGGCTCCGCGGACTTACGTCCGCGGCTACCAGGACGAACGCCGGCTCCGCGGACTCACGTCCGCGGCTACCAGGGGAGCGCAGCTGGCGAAGGCCGGGATTGCTGAATCCCTCCGCCGCGGTTAGGTTGGCCCCGTCATGCAAAACGCCCTCCAAAAGCTCCGGGTCAAGATCTACGCCGACGGCGCCGACAAGGCCGGGATTCTCAGCCTGAACGCCAACCCCCTCATCCAGGGGATGACCACCAATCCCACCCTCATGCGCAAGGCGGGCGTCAAGGATTACGAGGCGTTCGCCCGGGAGATCCTGCAGACCGTCACGACCAAGCCCATTTCCTTCGAGGTGTTCAGCGACGAGTTCGCGGAGATGCGCCGGCAGGCCCTCAAGATCGCCCAGTGGGGCGGCAACGTCTACGTGAAGATCCCCATCACCAACTCCCGCGGCGAATCCTCCCTGCCCCTGGTCCAGGAACTGGCCGCCGAGAAGGTCCAGCTCAACATCACCGCCATCCTGACCCTCGACCAGGTCCGCGGCGTCGCCGAGGCCCTCCACCCCTCCGTGCCGTCGGTGGTGTCCGTCTTCGCCGGGCGCATCGCCGACACCGGGGTCGATCCCGAGCCCCTCATGCGCGCCTGCGGCGCCCTCCTCCACCGTCAACCCAAGGCCGAGCTCCTCTGGGCCAGCGTCCGCGAGGTGCTCAACATCTTCCAGGCCGAGGCCTGCGGCTGCCAGATCGTCACCGTCCCCCACGACATCCTGAGCAAGGCCATCAAGATGGTCGGCACCGACCTGACCGCGCTCTCGCTCGACACGGTCAAGATGTTCGCCAAGGACGCCACCGAGGCCGGTTTCACCGTCTGATTCCCCGCAAGGCCCACCGGCCCGCCGGCCGAATCGTTTTGCCCCTGCCATCGCCACGCGGTAGAACGGCCGCGCGATGAAGATCGCCCTCGCCCAGTTCAATGCCGTCGTCGGCGACCTGCCCGGCAACGAGGCCCGCATCCTGGCCGCCTACCGCCGCGCGGCGGACGCCGGCGCCGACCTGGTCCTGACCCCGGAACTGGGGCTCTGCGGCTACCCGCCCCGCGACCTCCTCCATCGCAGCCGGTTCGTCGAGGATTGCCAGGCCGCGGTGGCCCGACTGGCCGCCGCGACCGGCCGGACCGGCCTTGTCCTCGGCTTCCCGGAACGCCACCCCGGCCGCCCCGGGCGCCCCTTCCGCAACGCCTGCGCCCTGCTCCACGACGGCGCCCTCGCCGCCACCCGCGCCAAGACGCTCCTCCCGACCTACGATGTCTTCGACGAAGACCGCTACTTTGAGCCGGCCGAGGGCAATGAGCCCGTGCCCTTCCGCGGGCGGAAGCTGGGGCTGACGATCTGCGAGGATGTCTGGAACGACGAGGATTTCTGGGCTGACCGCCGCTACCGCCGCAACCCCGCCGCGGACCTGGTGCGGGCCGGGGCCGACCTGCTGTTGAACGTGTCGGCCTCTCCCTGGCACCTTGGCAAGGAGCGCACCCGGCGGGAGATGCTGGCCAGCCTGGCCGCCAAGGCGCGCGTTCCGCTGCTTTATTGCAACCTGGTGGGCGGCAACGACGAGCTGGTTTTCGACGGCGCGAGCCTTGCCTTTGACGGCCGCGGCGCGCTGCTGGCCGAGGGGGCCCTCTTCGCCGAGGATTTTCTCCTCGTGGACACGACGGCCGCCCCCGTGGCGCCCGCCCCGGCGCCCGGCGCCGAGGAACAGGTCTTCCGCGCCCTCTCCCTCGGCCTGCGCGATTACCTCCACAAATGCGGGTTCCGCTCCGCCGTGCTCGGCCTCTCCGGCGGCATTGATTCCGCCCTGGTGGCCGTCCTGGCCGTGGACGCCCTTGGCCGTGGGAACGTGCGCGGCGTGTCCCTGCCCTCCGAGTTCTCCTCCCAGGGCAGCCTCGACGACGCCCGCGCCCTCGCCGCCAACCTCGGCATCCAGTACGACGTCATCCCCATCCAGCCCCCCTTCCTCGCCGTCAAGGGACAGCTGCGCGAGGTCTTCGCCGACCGGCCCGAGGATACCACCGAGGAGAACATCCAGGCCCGCCTGCGCGGCGTGATCCTGATGGCGCTCTCCAACAAGTTCGGGTCCCTCCTGCTCACCACCGGCAACAAGAGCGAGCTCGCCGTCGGCTACTGCACCCTCTACGGCGACATGTGCGGGGGACTCTCCGTGATCAGCGACGTGCCCAAGACCATGGTCTATCGCCTGGCCGAATGGGTGAACCGCGACCGTGAGGTCATCCCGCAAAGTTCCCTCACCAAGCCGCCCTCCGCCGAGCTGCGCCCCAACCAGACCGACCAGGACTCGTTGCCCCCCTACGAGGTGCTCGACGCCATCCTTGAACACCACGTGGTCCACGGCCGTTCGCCGGCCGAGATCATCGCCCAGGGCTTCGACCCGGCCGTGGTCCGCAAGGTGGTGCGCCTCATCACGCTCAACGAATACAAGCGTCGCCAGGCCGCCCCGGGCCTCAAGGTGACCAGCAAGGCGTTCGGCGTCGGCCGGCGCATCCCCATCGCCCAGCGCTACCGCGAGGAATAGGGCGCATGGGGCGCCCGCTCCCCCACGCTCCCCGGCCTTACCCCCCGGCCGGCACACGCCGCCAGCGGGCCACTGGCCGTTCCACCTGGAAGGTCACCCGCCGGTCCCGGCTCGCCTGGGTGTAAATCGCATAGGCATAGGACGGCCGCCGCCGGTAGTGCCCGGCCCGCCAACGGCGATACCGGTAGGCCGCCACCACCAGGTGCCGCCCCGCCCGCACCCAGCCCGGCGCCCGCCCCATCAAGTCCTCCCGCTCCCGCTGCGCCACGGGGCTCAACCCGAGGTTGGCCCCCGTGTCCGTGAACACCGTCGTGAACTCCGGCAACACCGCCATCGGCACCCCCCGGTCCAGCAACTCCAGCACCCAAAGCGCGTCGGCCAGCGTCCGGCGTGTGTCGTCAAAAAACAGCCCGTGCCGATCCAGCAACGACCGCCGGAAAAAGGTCGCCGCCGTCAGGATGGCGAGGTTGCCGCTCACCAGGCTGTGCCAGCGCGTCGGCAGGCTGGCCCGCCGGTCGCACACATACCCGCCATCGGGCCCCACCACGATGACGTCGGCAAAGACCACCTCGACCGCGGGATGCTCGGCAAAGAATCGTTCCACCCGCGCCAGCGCCCCCGGCAAATACTGCTCGTCCGCATTCAGGTAGGCCAAAAGACGGCCCCCGGCCCGGCGCAGCCCCCGGTTGATCGCGTCGTACATCCCGCGGTCCTTCTCGATGACCGCCCGCACCCGCGGATCCCGCGGCAGCCATTCCTGGGTGCCGTCGTCCGAGCCGGCATCCTGCACCAGGTGCTCCACCGACACCCCCTGGTCGGCCACCGAGGCAATGCACTGGCGCAGCCACGCCCCGCTGCGAAAGCTGGGCGTGACGATGCTGAACGTGGGACCGTCGGACATGGGACGCGCGCCGCCCGGGCAGGCCGGGCCGGCGCCCGGACTCTATGCCCCCCCACCCGCCGGCCGGCAACCAGATTATCCCCCCATCGCCCCGCCCCGGCCGCCCGCCTCGCCGCAAAAGTTTCGCAGAGTTTGCTGGCCTTGCCTGGAACCCCGCGCCAAAATGCAGGGCATCGTCACCGTCACGCCCGGCTTCGCCCCCGTCGAGGCCCTGAGTCGATCCATCGCGATGAGAGCATTCAAGCATCTGTTCGCCGCGGCCGCCGTTTGTGCCGGGCTCGCCACCGCCCTCCCCGCGGCCGCCGCGGATGGCAAGGCCAAGTCGGTCGAGGAGGACCTGTTCGCCCAGCCCCGCCTGATCCGCCTCAGCATCGAGGTGCCCTCGTCCGGACTCGAGGCCCTGCGCAAGGACCCCAAGGCCTACGTCAAGGCCGTCGTCCGCGAGGGCTCCCAGCCCTACCGCGACGTGGCCATCCGCCTCAAGGGCGGCGGGAGCTTCCAGGGCTTCGAGCAAAAGCCCGGGCTCACCCTCAAGTTCAACGAGTTCGTGCAGGGCCAGAAGTTCCACGGCCATTCCCGCCTCCTCCTCAGCCCCTCCAAGAGCGACCCCTCCTACCTGGCTGAAACCCTTGCCGCCGCGGTCTTCCAGGAAGCCGGGGTGCCCGCCGCCCGCACCACCTTCGCCCGCGTCGAGCTCAACGGCCGCGAGGCCGGCGTCTACGTGGTCGGCGAGGCCATGACCAAGGACTTTCTCGCCCGCAGTTTCCGGAAGTCCAAGGGCAACCTCTACGAGGGTTCCAACAATGAGGTCACCGACACCCTCGAGAAGGATTCCGGGGACGATTCCACCGACCAGAAGGACGTGCGCCAGCTGGCCAAGGCCGCCCAGGAACCCGACCTCGCCCAGCGCTGGAAACGGCTCGGGACAACGCTGGATCTCGATCGCTTCATCAGCTTTGTCGCCGCCGAGGTCTTCCTCTGGCATCGCGAGGGCTACTCGATGGACCGGAACAATTTCCGGCTCTACGGCGATCCGAACTCGGGCCTGATGGTGTTCCTGCCGCACGGCGTGGACCGCGTCCTTGGCGAAAGCAACGGCGCCCTCCTGCCGGAGTGGAAGGGCCTGGTGGCGCGCGCGGTGCTCGAGACCCCGGAAGGCCGCCAGCGTTACCGCGAGCGGATGGCCACCCTGCTGGCCGGCCCGGGCAAGCCCGAGACGCTGCACGCCGTCATCCAGCAGGCAGGCGCCATCCTGCGCCCCGGCCTGTCCTCCAAGGACGCCGCCGCCTTCGATGCCGCCACGAAAACCCTGCGCGAGAACATCACCCGCCGGGCCGCCCACCTCGAGGCCGAGTTGAAGAAGGCCGCCCCCGCGACCCCCTAGACTTCCTGCCATGCCGGCCCGCCCCCGCCCCGGCTCCCCAACGCCCGCTACCCTGGGCTGGCTGTGCTGGCTGGTCGCCCTGCTGGCGGGCGCGGCCGCCACGGCGGCGCCCCCAGGTTCCCCTCCCGGCCACGCCCTGTTCACGGACGGGCGCCTGCGCACCTTCCGCATCGAGGTGACCGGCCCGGCGCTGGAGGCCCTCAGGAAAAGCGAGCGCAGCTACACCCGGGCCACCGTGCGCGAGGGGGACCGGGTCTACGTGGACGTGGGCGTGCATCTCAAGGGCATGGGGAGTTTCCAGCCGCTCGACCAAAAGCCCAGCTTTGCGGTCAAGTTCGACAAGTACACCCCGGATCAGGAATACGACGGGCTCAGCAAGTTCATGCTGAACAACTCGGTGCAGGATCCCACCTATCTGGCCGAGTCCCTGTCCACCTCCCTGTTCCGCGACGCCGGGGTGCCGGCGGCGCGGGTCACCCATGCGCGGGTGGAGTTCAACGGCCGGCCCCTGGGCCTCTATGTGCTCATTGAGGCCATGAACAAGGATTTCCTGCGTCAGCATTTCCGCAGCGCAGACGGGAACCTCTACGAGGCCTACCTGCAGGACATCGACCAGCGCCTGGACCAGGACAGCGGGGACGACACCTCGCAGCAGGACCTGAAGCGGTTGCTGGAGGTGTGCCGCCTGCCGGGGACGGAGGAGCGGTGGCGGCGCCTGCCGGAGGTGCTCGACGTGGACCGCTACGTGGCCCACTGCGCGGTCGAGATGTTCATCGCCCACACGGACGGCTACGCGATGAACCGCAACAACTACCGGCTGTATTGCGAGCCGGGGGCGGGCCGGTTTGCCATGATTGCGCACGGCGCAGACTGGGGGTTCGCCAACACCGGCGCGCCCATCCGCCCACCCACGGGCAGCCTGATCACCCGCGCCGTCATCGGCACCCCCCAGGGCCGCCAGCTCTACAACGAGCGCGTGCGGCCGCTGTTCACCAACGTCTTCCGGCTCGACCTCCTTTCCAACCGCGTGGCCACCGCCGTCGCCCGGCTAAAATCGGGGGCGCGCGACGAGGCCGAGGCCCGCACCTTCGCCGGCTACGGCACGGAGATGCAGCGCCGGTTCGCTGCCCGCCACGAAACGGTGGCCCGCCTCCTCGCCCTGCCCGACCCCAAGCCCCTGCCCTTCGATGCCCGCGGCGTGGCCACGCTCGGCGGCTGGCAAACCGACCGCAAGGGCGGCCAATCCACGCTCGACATCGCCCCCGTGGAGGGGCGCCTGGCCCTGTCCATCAAGGCGGGCGCCGGCGGGTGCACCGCCTCCTGGCGGACCACCGTGATCCTCCCGGCCGGCAAATTTCGTTTCACCGGCGATGTGCGCACGACGGGCGTCACCTCGGCCAAGGATGATCCCACCGAGGGGGCGGCCCTGAGGATTTCCGGGGGGAAACGGCTCCAAACCTCCGTGGGCGACACGGCGTGGACGCGGGCGTCCTACGACCTGGAGGTCACCACCGAGGGTGAGGAACGCACGCTCGTCTGCGAGTTGCGCGCGCAGGCAGGTCAGGCCTGGTTCGCGCTCGACTCCCTGCGGCTGGAGCGGCTCCCCTGAGGAACGGAGGAACCCGCCGGCGCTCAACGGCCGGAGGCCTCCAGCGGAAGGCTCAGGCGCTGGAACTCCACGCGGCGGACCTTCGCCGGGTCGGGATGATTCAAGGTGGCCGTGAGGCGATCCCCGGAGGCCGGCCAGGGCACCACCACATGCGGCCCCCCGTCCTTCAGCCAGCGTTCCAGCCCGACGTCCGGCGGGTTGTAGAGGGGGAAAACAATGGCTTGCCGCGACGGCATCAGCCGCCCGGCCGACTCCAGTTCGCGGATCACCAATCCCTCTCCCGCCTCCAGTTTGTAGAGCTGCGCGGTCACCTTCGGCCCCAACTGCTCCACCACCATCCCGTAGGAGCCGGCCTTGCCCTCGGATTCCTTCCAGCGCGTCACCTCCAACCGTGCCGGGCCGGCCGATGACGAGGACGCCGGCCGGCCTTCCCGGGCCTGCACCGTCATCACCGGTGTCCCGGATTGAGACCCGGCATTCAGGTCAACCAAGCGGGACACGCCAAAAACCAGCCCCGGCAGGGCCAGGACAACCACGGTCAAGTGCTTCATAAATCGTGCTTTAGGCTAAACCAGCTCGACCCGCGGCCCGGTGGCCGTGCGCCGACATTGGTGTCTTGAGCTTAAACCGCGCCAAGGCACGGCCGCTCCCCGCCGTGCGCTGCGCCATGACGGCACAGGAACGCCCACAACCTGTGCCAACCGGCCCCAACGGCAGGCGGGCAGGATGCGGTGCGCGCACGGAAGATGGCGCGGACGCAGGCACTTCCGTGTGCAGACGGCGGTGGCATCGAACCTGATGAAGGAGGGTGTGCTTGGACCGGCCGCCCGCAAGTGCGGGCCGCCCTGAAATCAAAACCAACGCCGGTGCGCGGTCCCAGGCGGCGCCCGCCCGGCCCGATGTCAACCCGCCGCCCAGAGAACGAAAGAGAAAGACAGACCTATGAACACACTGACTCGCTGGGATCCCTTCAAGGAAATGGACGACCTGCAGCGCCGGCTCGGCTCGATCTTCGGCTTGGCCCCGCAGCGGACGCCCCAAGGCAAGGAAACCATGACCGTGACGCAATGGATGCCGCTGGTGGACATCACCGAGGATGACAAGGAATACCTCATCAAGGCTGAGTTGCCCGAGGTGAAGCGGGAGGAGGTCAAGGTGACCGTCGAGAACGGCGTGCTCACGCTGAGCGGTGAGCGCAAGCTCGAGAAGGAGGAGGGCAACAGGCGCTATCACCGCGTCGAGCGTGCCTACGGGAGCTTCACCCGGAGCTTCACCGTGCCGGAGGACGCGGACCCCGCCAAGGTGACCGCGGAGTTCAAGGATGGCGTCCTCACCGTGCGCCTGGCCAAGAGCGAGAAGGCCCGGCCGCGCAGCATCGACGTGAAAGTCGCATAGTTTAAGTTGGGTCGGGGATGAGGGGCCGGGTGTCCGTTGTTGCGTGGCGCCCGGCCCCGCTTTGTTGAGGCGACCCCCGTAGCAGCCCGCGTCCGCGGGCTGAAACCCTCCGCTCCGCCGGCTCACGCCGGCGGCTACCACCGCGGCAGCCCGCGTCCGCGGGCTGTTTTGAGGATGGCCAATCCCCCGGTCCCTGGGCTTGAGTGGGCCGCATGACACCCGGGGATCGCGAACGACTGGCGGCGCGCCTGCACGGCCTGGCGGCCCAGGGTGTCTTTGTCGGGACCTCCTCGTGGAAATACCCCGGCTGGTTCGGGAGCATTTATGAGCGGGACCGCTACGTGTGGCGCGGGCGCTATTCCGAGGCCCGCTTCGAGCGCGGCTGCCTCGCCGAGTATGCCGAGGTGTTCCCCACCGTGTCGGTCGATGCCACCTACTACGCCTTTCCGACGGCGCATTTCCTGGAAGGGCTGGCCGGACAGGTGCCGGCACACTTCCAGTTCGCCTTTAAGGCGACGGATGAGGTGACGCACAAGCGGTTTCCCTCGCTGCCGCGCTTCGGCCTGCGCGCCGGTAAGCCCAACCCCCATTTCCTCGACGCCGGCCTGTTCACCGACACCTTCCTCGCCCGCTGCGAGACCATTCGACCGCAGGTTGGCCTCGTCATGTTCGAGTTCTCGCGCTTCAGCCGCGGTGAGTTTGAGCGCGGCGCCGAGTTTGCCGCAGCCCTCGACCGGTTCCTGGAACGCCTGCCCAAAGGCTGGCCCTACGGGGTCGAACTCCGCAACCGCGAGTGGCTGCAGCCGGGTTACTTCGCCGTGCTCGCCCGCCACGGGGTCACCCACGTCTACAACGGCTGGGCCGACATGCCGCCCATCCCGGATCAGGTCAACCTCCCAAACTCGGAAACCAATCCCAGCCTGCTCGCCGCCCGTTTCCTCCTCCGCGAGGGCCGCGCCTATGAGTCGGCGGTAAAGAACTTCAGTCCTTACGCGGAAATCCGCGACCCCAACCCGGAAGGCCGCGCCGCCGGGGCCCGCCTCATCCGGCGCGGGCTCGCCAGCCAGGGCCGGACCCGTGTGTTCACCTTCGTCAACAACCGCTTCGAAGGCCACGCCCCCGGCACCATCCGGGCCATGCTCGACCAAGCAGAAAGCACGCCGGCCTGAGCAGCAAGGGCAGCTGCGCTCCGGTTCCCCATCCCGACCCTTAGGGTCAGCGAGAACCAGACCCGGTAGACGCCTGCCGCAGACGGTCCACAACCACCAGAAAGGTGAAGGCCATCGCGGCCGTCAGGCCCATGGGCAGGGTGACCACCCCAAGCCAGCTGAACACAAACATCCCGCAAAGCAGCGGACCCAGGTCCACCCCGAGGACGACACAGGGATGCACTTGCGCCTCGCTCAGCTGGGCCCCGGCCAGGTGGGCGACGAGGGTGGCGAGGATCGCACTGAGAACCGGCGCCGTGGTGAGCAGGCCAATCAGGCCATAGATGCTGAGGATGAAGCTCTTTCGCAAGGTGATGGAGGGCGAGGCAGCCCCGCCAGATCCGGGCAGACGGGGTCAAACTTTGCCCATCTCCTATTTCGGACGACCAGCCCGCCGGATTAAACGGGGCGTGCGCCCCGCACGCGGAGGCACGCGTCACCGTGTGATGCCCCAGCAGAGAAACCCGATGACAACCACCAACGACAGGAGGAGTCCCACGCAACCCTTGCGCGCCTCGGGCCGGGTGAACTTCTCGGGGGTCGCGGCGCGCAGTTCCGCCTCCATCTTCTCCACCGCTTCCTTGGCCTCGCTCAACCTGGCGCCCGTCGCGTCCCGGTAAAGCTTGATGGCCTCAATCTTTTGCCCGCCATGGAGGGCTTGGTGGATGGCGAAGCGCTGCTCGCCTGAAATCGGCGTGTTCATCGGGGTCAGGCGATCGACAACCCCGGCTCCATCAAGGACACGGACCGTGGGCGGGGCGGTTTCTGGAACCATGGTGGGGCCTGCCGCGGCTGTGGCAAGGACACAAATCCGGGGGGGGCGCGCAGGGCGCGGCGTGGAACCCAAAAAACAGGCCGGGCGTCCGACCCTCATCGGACGCCCGGCCATTTCAGTCAATGTTCTTGCGGTCAGTCGCGGCTGACCGGACCCGGAACCAACACCGGGCCGGTCAGCGCGCCGACGTCACGGGTAGACGCTGCGGTAGTAGCGCGTGGGCGCGCCGCTGGTGTCGGTGTGCTCGAACACGCCCACCGCGTCGGCGGTGACCGTGGCGCCCGAGAGCACCTGCCAGGTGGCGGGGGTGAGGCCGTTGGAGTATTCCAGGCGGTAGGTCCGGCCCGGGATGCCGCTGCCGCGGATCCGGTAGGAATTGCCGCCCAGGCTGATGATGGTGAGGTTCACGCCCGGCTCGTTGTCCTGCTTGATGTTCACCGTCACGGTGCCGGTGGCGACCCCGCCGCGGCCGTCCGCAATGGTGTAGGTGAACGAGTCGACGTTGGTGAACCCGGAGGCCGGGGTGTAGGTGATCCAGTCGCCGGCCACGGTGATGACGCCGCCGTTGGCGCTGTTGGTCGCCACGGTCACGGTCAGGCTGTCGCCATCCGCGTCCGTGTCGTTGGTCAGCAGCGTGGACAGGCGCACCTTCACGCCCTGGCTGGCGTAGCGCTCGATCGTGTCGGCGCCCGCCACCGGCGGCGTGTTGATGGTCTGCACGGGCGACAGCGTGTTGGTGCTGCCGACGAAGTTGGCGTCGCCGCCATACTCCGCCACGACGGTGTGGGTGCCCACCGCCAGCGAGCTGGTGGTGAACGTGGCCACGCCGCCGGCGAGCGTGCCGGAACCGGCCACGGTGCCGTCGATGCGGAAGTTGACCGAGCCGCCCGGCGTGCCCACGCCGGGGGCCACCGCGGTGACGGTCATGGTGAACGTCACGTTGGTGCCCGGCAGGGACGGATTGGCCGAGGAGGCGATGGCTCCCGTGGTCAGGGCCTGCGTGATGGTCAGGGTCCCGGCCACGTAGTTGAAGGTGTAGTTGGCCCCGGCCGCGCCGCTCGCCGTGATGGCATACGTCCCGGGCGCGCTCGAGGCGATCGCGGTCGTGCCCACGCTGGCCAGCGCGGTCAGGTCATTGGTGCCCTGGCCGCCCACAAAGCCACTGTAGGTGGCGGAGAAGGCCGGCAGGGCCGCGCCGTAGGCCTTGGTCGCGTCGGCCACGGTGACCGTGAGGGTGGCCGGCAGCACGGTGATGGCCACCGTGTTGGTCACGGGGGTCAGGCTGGCCGTGTCCGCGGGGGTGAAGACCACCGACAGCGTCTGGTTGGAGCCGGCGCCCAGCACCGTGCCGGAGGCCGGCGTGTAGGTGTAGGTGCCGTTCACGTTGGTGGACGCGAAGGTGGCGGCGGCGTTGAGCTGCGAGGCTCCCAGCGCCGTGCCGTAGGTGATGGAGGACGGGGCGCTCCAGGCGATGGCCGGGGCGGCGCTGCCGGTGATCTCCAGGCCCCATTCGCGGAGCTGGTTCGTGCCGCCGCTCTCGAGGTCGGCCAGGTAGAGCGTCCACTCACCCGAAGCCGTCAGCGCGTTGAACGAGCTGAGCAGCGCGGTGCGCGAGGATGCCTCGGTGACCACGGCCGGATCCACCGCGCGGCCGTCCGGCTCCCACGTGCCGGCCAGGGCCGACCCTGCCGCGGGCGTGGTGACGGACCGGTAGGCGTGGATGTCGCCGTTGACCGCCCCGGACGCGAAGGTTACGTCGAGGCCGCTGTCGTCATAACCGGCGGCGTTGGCGGCGGTCTTTCCCGGCCGGTTGAGCAGCACGGAGAAGCCGCTCGCATGGCGCAGGTACCCGTAGAGGTCGCCGTTGAACTCGCCGTTGATCTTGAGGCGGACCTTCACCGAGGTGATGGCGCCGATGGCGGAGCTGACGCTCCGCACGTCGTGCAGGCCCGAGGCGTTGCCGTCCGGGACCACCACGTTGGTCGTGAAGGTGTGGGTTTCGATGATTTGCCCCTGCAGCCATGGCGGTGAGGCCACGGCCAGGAAGCCCAGCAGGAGCATGACTCGTTTTATCATGTTGGTTTTGGTTTGAGGGTATTGGCTGCGCAGGAAAACCGCGTCGCCCCGCGTCTGCGCGGTCGCCGGGGCGAAAGGGATGGAGGACTCAGGGTTCATGCAAAAGGGGTCAGGGTGAGGCGGTCCGGTAATGCCGGGGCCCGCCGGGCGGGGTGTCGACGTGCTCAAACACGCCCTGGGCATCCGCCACCACGGTGGCCAGGGCCTGCCACAACGGGCCCTCGGGGGTGGCGGAGTACTGGAGGGCGTAGGTGCGGCCCGGGATGCCGGAGCCCCGGATGCGGAAGGACCCGTTGCCGAGATCCTCGACGGCCAGGTTGCCGGTCGGGCGCGTGTCCGGGGTCACCGTGACGCTGGCCACCGCGGGGGCTGCCTGGCCGAAGCCGTTGGTCACGCGGAAGTCGAAGGTGTCCGCCAGGTCATAGCCCGGCGCCGGGGAATAGAGGATCCAATCGTTGAGCAGCGAGATTGTCCCGCCGCCGGCGCTGGCGGGCCCGGCGTTGGTGACGCCGAGGTAGCCGCTGGCGAGGAAGCCGGACTGGCGCGCCTTGAAGCCCTGCTGGGGATACCGCTCGAAGGCCGGGGCGGGTGCCGGCTGCTTGAGGAGCGTGAAGGTGTCGCCGACCGAGGCGGTGCCGAGCATCTGCAGGTCGAGGCGGTTGGAGTGGACGTCAATGATGAGCGAGCCCAGCTGATTCAGGGACAGGAACATGGCCGGGTGGTTGAGGGTGCCGCCGGTGGCCTGGCCGCCGTTCCCGGCCACGATGTAGACCGTGCCGTCGCCGCTCGACTTGAGGTAGGGGCCGGTCCCGTTGGTACGGCCGTCCCCGGCGTCCAGCTTCATGGAGTCCTGCAGCGTGGACGACAGGCCGAAATGCCCCTTCAGCAGGTGGGAGCGTTCATAGCAATGGCTGTGGCCGGAGAGGACGAGGTCAACGCCGTAGCTTTCGAGCACGGGCAGCCAGTTCTGGCGGATGTTGACCAGGTCGCTCTCCGTGTCCGAGTTGTGGCTGCCCTTGGTGTAGGGGGGATGATGCCAGAAGGCGATGATCCACTCCTGGGTGGTGGTCTGCAGGTCGTTGATCACCCAGTTGAACATCGTGGTGTTGGTGGTCTGCCCGCTGGTCATGGAATCCAGGCAGAGGAAGTGGATGTTGGCGTAGTCGAAGGAGTAGTAGCGTTCGGTGCCGCTGGGCACGCCGCCGGCCTCGCCGCCCTGCGGCAGGGTGAAGATGTCGAGGTAGGGGAAGCTGGTGGCGGTGCGGGACTGGGCGGTCTCGTGGTTGCCGATGGTGGGCCAGAGGACGGTGTTGCGCAGGATGGTGGGATAGAGATCGAACACGGCGGTCTGGTGCTCGCTGTCCGTGCCGGAGTTGTAGGCGTTGTCGCCCAGCATCAGCCAGAGGTCGGCCGGGCCGTTGGCCGCCGCGTAGTTGGTGTAGGCGTCGCGCACGGCGCGGGCGCCGCTGTTGCCGGTGCCGCTGTCGCCCAGCACCCAAAGCCGCGTCGGGCGGGCCGTCCCGGCCGGGGCAAGGGTGGTGAAGTAATGGTCGGCCGTCCCGCCGGCCAGCCGGTTGGTGCCGGCCTCGACGGCATAGTAGTAGCGGGTGTCGGCCAGCAGGTTGCTGACCGTGACGACATGCTCGGTGATGGCCGCGCCCGTGACGATGGACGCGTCGAGGCTGGCCAGATTGGTGCCGTAGCGGACCACGCTGTTGGTGGGGAGATCGGTGCGCCACCGGACCACGGCGCTGCCGGGAGTGGCATTCTGGAGGTAGGGCCCGCGGGTAATCGCAGGTGGCGCATCCCCGCTCAGGCCAATCAACTGCAGGTCAAAGCTGATGTCGCTGCTGGAGGCGCCGGACTGGTGCAGTTCGACCGCGATGACATTGGTGCCGGCGACCAGGGCGGCCGTGCCGACCGTGGTGCTGAAGAACGTGGTTTCATCGGCGCCCGCGATGGCGCTGCTGGCCAGGGTGGAGGCCGCGACGGTGCCGGACGGCATGTTCTGGCGCACGACCTCGACCCCGTTGAGATAAACGACGACGCCATCGTCGCGGAGCACCCTGAACTGGAGCGCGTTGAAGAGGGCCGGGTTGCTGACGACCCACGCGCGCCGGAACCAGGTGGTGATGTAGCGGCTGGTCGAGCTGGGCCCGTAGCCGACCACCGTGGCCTCGTCGCCGTCCCCGTAACCAAACTGGGCCAGGCCCACGGACCAGGCGCTGTCATTGTAGGCGAGCCCGGTCCAGCCCGCGCCCGGATCCACCCCGCTGTCCCGGTAACGCCAGGCTGAACCCTGGGCCACCAGCGTGTTGGTGCCGTTGGCCGCAAAGGCCACGGTCACGGCGACGGGGTCCGACCATGCCGTGGCGCCCTCGTTATCCGTGGCCCGCGCCGTCAGCGTGTAGGCCCCCAGGGGCGCGTTGGTCCAGGTGAAGGCGTAGGGCGCATTGGTGGCCGTGGCCATCCGGGTGTCATCCACGTAGAACTCCACGCCGACCACGGTCCCGTCGCCGTCCGCCGCCGTCGCGGTGACCGTCAGGTTGCTGCCGGACAGCAGGGAGGCGCCGGTGGCCGGGGCACTGATGGCGACGGTCGGGCTGCTGTTGCCGGCAGCCGCCGTGATGCTGACGGCGGCGGAAAGGTTCGTGGCTCCCTCGTTGTCGGTGGCCGCCGCGGTCAGGGTGTGGGCGCCGGCCGGGGGATTGGTCCAGGTGACCGCGTAGGGCGCGGCCGTGTCGATGGCGAGGAGGACGCCGTTGGTGAAGAACGCGACCTGGGCCACGGTGCCGTCCGCGTCGCTGGCGGTCGCCGTGATCTCGAGCAGGCCCGGCGTGCTGACACTGGCGTTGTTCGTGGGGCTGGAGAGGGCCACCGACGGCGGGGTGTTGGGCAGGGTCAGGCCGATCAGCTGGAGATCGAAGCTCAGGTCGCTGCTCGTGACCGCGGACTGGTGCACCTCGACCGCCAGGACGTTGGTGCCGGCCACCAGGTTCTCCACGCCGAAGGTGGACACGAAGAAGGTGGTTTCGCTGCTGGTGGACGCGGGCGTGAGGGTGGAGGAGGTGATGGGGCCGGCGGGCATGTTCTGCCGCGCCACCTCCACCCCATTCAAATACACCACCGCGCCGTCATCGCGCAGCAGGCGCAGCTGCAGGTCCGTGAAGGCGCCCGGATCGCTGACCACCCAGGCGCGCCGGAACCAGGTGGTGATGTGCACGTTGTTGCTGTCCCCGCCAAAGCCCACCAGCGTCGCCTCGTCACCGTCCCCAAAGCCCAACTGGGCCAACCCCACCGGCCACGCGCTGTCATCGTAGGCGGCCGAGACCCAGTTCGTCCCCGGGTCCACCCCGGTGTCGCGGTAACGCCAGGCCGAACCCTGGGCCACCAGCGTGTTGGTGCCGCTGGCCGCGAAGGCCACGGTCACGGCGACCGGGTCCGACCACGCCGTGGCGCCCTGGTTGTCCGTGGCCCGTGCCGTCAGCGTGTAGGCTCCCAGCGGCGCGTTGGTCCAGGTGAAGGCATAGGGCGCATTGGTGTCCGCGGCCATCCGGGTGCCATCCACGTAGAACTCCACGCCGACCACCGCCCCGTCGCTGTCCGCCGCCGTCGCGGTGACCGTCAGGTTGCTGCCGGACAGCAGGGAGGCGCCGGTGGCCGGGGCACTGATGGCCACGGTCGGGCTGCTGTTGCCGGTAGTCGCCGTGATGCTGACGGCGGCCGAGAGGTTGGTGGCACCGTCATTGTCCGTGGCCGCCGCGGTCAGGGTATGGGCGCCGGCCGGGGGATTGGTCCAGGTGACCGCGTAGGGCGCGACCGTGTCGGTCGCGAAGAGCACCCCGTTGGTGTAGAAGGCCACCTGGGTGACCGTGCCGTCGCTGTCGGCGGCGGTGGCCGTGATCTCCAGGACGCCGGGCGTGGTCACACTGGCGTTGTTGGTCGGGCTGGACAGGGCGACGGACGGACTGCCATTGGCCACGGTGACCGTCACGCTGACGGCGGCCGACAGATTGGTGGCTCCGTCGTTGTCCGTGGCCACCGCGGTGAGGATCTGGGCGCCGGCGGGGGGATTCGTCCAGGCCACGCCATGGGGAGCGGTTGTGTCGGTCGCGAAGAGCACCCCGTTGGTGTAGAAGGCCACCTGGGTGACCGTGCCGTCGCTGTCGGTGGCGGTGGCCGTGATCTCCAGGACGCCGGGCGAGGCCAGGGTGACGCCGTTGGTCGGGCTGGCCAGCGCCACGGCGGGGGCGGTGTTGACCGAGGCGAACCCGAGGAGCTGCAGGTCAAAGCTGAGGTCGCTGCTGGTGGTGGCGGACTGGTGCACCTCCACGGCGAGGACGTTCGTGCCGGTGACCAGGCCGGCCGCGCTGAGCGCCGAGGTGAAGAACGCGGTCTCGCTGGAGGTGGAGGCGGGGGTGAGGGTCGAACTGGTGATGACGCCGGCGGGCATGTTCTGGCGGGCGACCTCCACGCCGTTCAGGTAGACCACGGCGCCGTCGTCGCGGAGGAGGCGGAGTTCCAGCGAGGTGAACCGCGCGGCGTTGTCCACCACCCAGGCCCGCCGGAACCACGTGGTGATGAAGACGTCCGTGGAATCGAACCCGTAGCTGACGACGGTGGTCTCGTCCCCGTCGCCGTAGCCCAGCTGGGCCGGGCCGGACAGCCAGTCCCCGTCATCAAAGCCCAGGGTCGTCCAGTTGGTCGCGGGGTCGGTGCCGGTGTCGAGGTAGCGCCAGACGGCGCCCTGGCTGATCAGCGTGTTGGTGGCGCCATAGGCCAGGCCCACGGAGACGGCGACCGGGGCCGACCAGTTGGTCGTGCCGAGGTTGTCCGTGGCGCGGGCCAGCAGGGTGGCGCTCCCGAGGGGAAGGTTGGTCCAGACAAAGGAGAAGGGCGCCGTGGCATCCGTCCCGCGCAGGATGCCATCGACATAGAAGTCCACGCGGGCCACGGAGCCGTCCGCATCGGCCGCGCTGGCCGTCACGGTCAGGTTGGTGCCGGAGAGCAGCGTCGCGCCGGGGGACGGGGACGTGATGGACGCGGTGGGCGCGGTGTTGATGACCACCGTGATGGCGGCGGCCGCCGACAGGTTGGTCTGGCCGTCGTTGTCGGTGACGGCGGCGGTCAGGACATGCTCACCCGCCGGGGGATTGGTCCATGCGACCGCGTAGGGCTTGGTGGTGTCGGTGGCGAAGAGGACGCCGTTGGTGAAGAAGTCCACCTGCGTGACCGTGCCGTTGCCGTCGCTGGCGTTGGCGGTGATGGAGATCACGCCGGGCGTGGGCCGCACCGCGCCGTTGGTGGGGCTGGTCAGGGTGATGGAGGGCAGGTCGGTGAAGTCCTTGATGAGGGTGAAGGTGTCATGCACCACCGACGTGCCGAGCATCCGCAGGTCGAGCCGGTTGGACAGCACGTCGATGAAGAGCGACCCGAGCCGGTTGGTGGAGACGAACATGGCGGGGTGATTGAGGCTGCCGCCGCTGATCTTCCCGCTGCTGCCGGCCGTGATGTAGATCGTGCCGTCGCCGCTGGTCTTGACGTAGGCACCGGTCCCGTTGGTGCGGCCGTTGCCGGCGTCCAGCTGCATGCCGGAGTTGAAGCTGCTGGAGAACCCGTAATGGCCCTGGAGCAGGTAGGACCGCTCGTAGGAATGGCTGTGGCCGCACATCACGAGGTCGACCCCGTAGCTCTCGAGGACGGGCAGCCAGTTCTGGCGGATGTTGACCAGGTCGCTCTCGGCGTCCGAGTCATGGCTGCCCTTGGTGTAGGGGGGGTGATGCCAGAAGGCGATGATCCACTGCTGGGTGGTGGTCTGCAGGTCGTTGATCACCCAGTTGAACATCGTGGTGTTGGTGGTCTGCCCGCTCGTCATGGAGTCGAGGCAGAGGATGTGGATGTTGGCGTAATCGAAGGAGTAGTAGCGTTCGGTGCCGCTGGGCACGCCGCCGGCCTCGCCTGCGCGCGGCAGGGTGAAGATGTCGAGGTAGGGGAAGCTGGTGGCGGTGCGGGACTGGGCGGTCTCGTGGTTGCCGATGGTGGGCCACAGGACGGTGTTGCGCAGGATGGTGGGATAAAGGTCGAAGATCGCCGCCTGGTGCTCCGTGTCCGTGCCGGAGTCGTAGGCGTTGTCGCCCAGCATCAGCACGAGGTCGGCCGCCCCGGTCGTGCCGGCCAGGTTGGTGTAGGCGTTGCGCACGTTGCGGGCGTTGTTGTCGCCCGTGCCGCTGTCGCCGAGGACCCAGAGGCGGGTCGGGCGGGCCACCCCGGGCGGGGGCAGGGTGCGAAAATGATAGTCGAGGGCCGCGCCGGCCAGCCGGTTGGTGCCAGCTTCAATGGCGTAGTAGTAGCGGGTGTCGGCCAGCAGGTTGCTGACCGTCACGACATGCTCGGTGGTGGAGGCCGCGTTGGAGAGGACAAGGTCGAGGCTGGCCAGGTTGGTGCCGTAGCGGAGGACACTGGAAGCCGGGACGTCGGTGCGCCAGCGGACGACGACGGCCTGGGTGGTGGCGTTCTGGAGATAGGGGCCGCGGGTGAGGTTGGCCACGACGGCGGCACCGCTCAGGCCGAGCAGCTGGAGGTCGAAGCTGATGTCGCTGCTGGTCACGCCATCCTGGTGGATTTGGACGGCAATGACGTTGGTGCCGGCCACGAGCACCTCGGGCCCGAACCCGCTGGTGAAGAAGGTGGTCTCGCTGGTGGTGTTGCCCGCGGCCGGCGTGGTGCTGGTGATGACGCCGTCCGGCATGTTCTGGCGCGCCACCTCCACCCCGTTCACATAGATCACCGCGCCGTCATCGCGCTGCACCCGCAGCAGCAGGCTGCCGAACAGCGAGGGGTCGGAGACCATCCAGGTCCGCCGGAACCAGGTGGTGAGATACTTGTTCGTCGAACTCGGCCCGAACCCCACCACGGTGGCCTCGTCCCCGTCCCCATACCCGAGCTGCGCCAAGCCCTCCGCCCAGCCGCTGTCATCGTAGGCCAGTGTGGTCCAGGCGGACCCCGGGTCCACGCCGGTGTCGCGGTAATGCCAGGCCGACCCCTGCGCGATCAGGGTGTTCGTGCCGCTGGCCGAGAAGGCCACCGTCACGGTCACCGGGGCCGACCAGTTGGTCGCCCCCAGGTTGTCCGTGGCGAGCGCCGTCAGCACATAGGTGCCCAGCGGCGCATTGTTCCACGTCCAGTTGTGCGGCGCCGCCGTGTCGGTCCGCATCCGGAATCCATCGAGGAAAAACTCCACGCTGGCCACCGTGCCCTCGGCATCGCTCGCGCTGGCCGTGACCACCAGGTTGCTTCCGGAGAGGAGCGAGGCGCCGTTGGCCGGCGCGGTGATGGCCACTGCGGGCGGGGTGTTGGTGCCGGCGGTCACCGTCACGGCCACCGGCTCATTGGTCAGGCCGTCACTGTCGGTCGCCACCACCGTGATCGTGTGCACGCCATCGGGCGGGTTGACCCAGGCCACCGAGTAGGGGGAGGTGGTATCGACGGCCAGGAGCACCCCGTTCGTCAGGAAGGCGACCTGGACCACCGTGCCGTCGGCGTCGGCCGCGCTGGCCGTCAGGGTGACCGTGCCCGGAGTGATGACCCGGGCGTTGTTGGTGGGGCTGGTCAGGCTGGCGGTGGGCGCGAGCCGGCTGGCCACGGTGACCTGCACCGGGGCCGAGGTGTGCATGCCGCTGGCGTCCGTGGCCACGGCGGTCAGCGTCACCGCCCCCGTGGCGGACAGCGTCCAGGGGGTGGTCCACGGGGCCGCCGTGAGCGTGGCCAGCAGGGTGGCCCCCGCAAAGAACTGCACCTGGCTGACCGGCCCGTTGACCTCGGTAATGGCCGCCGTGAGGGTGGCGCTGCCGGGGAAATACAGGAGGGCCCCGTTGGTGGGCGCCGACAACTGCACGACGGCATCCTGCACCTGGATGACCACGGGACCGGAGGTCGCGCCCACGCCCCCGTCATCCCAGGCCACCGCGGTGAGGGCATGAGTGCCGAGGGGCGCGTTCGTCCACGTGAACACGAACGGCGGACTGGCCACGTCCGCCAACCGCGTGGCCCCCGCAAAGAAGGCGAGGTTCGTGATGCCACCGTCGGTGTCGGAGGCGCTGGCTTCCAGCAGCACGTCCAGCGGGCCGTTCAGGAGCGCGCCGTTGGTGGGCGAGGTCAGGGCCACGACGGGAGGGAAAGGCCGGCCCGTGGTCCAGACCGGCCCATTGGTCAGGGTGCCGCTCACCCCGGTGCTGCCGGTATTGGCGGCCACCAAGCCACTGCCGTCATCCAGCGCCCAGCGCCCGATCAAACCCGGGGCCGATGCGACCACGAATGCGCTGTTGCTGGCGATTTGGTCGGCCGTGCGCGCGTAATTCCAGATGCGGACCTCATCCATGACCCCGGCGAAGTAGCCGTTGGGGGAGCCGGTGGAGTTGAGGGCGGTGGCCAGGGCCGCATGCTGGATGGTGTCGTAGCGGGGGGTCTGCCCGGAAACGACGTTGGTCTCGAGCGCTCCGTTGAGGTAGAGGGCCCAGTTGGTCCCGTCGTAGGTGGCAGCCACGTGATACCAAATGCCCGTGGCCAGGGATGTGCGGCCAAAGACCGGGTTGTTGTTGTTGTTGGTTAGGAACGACTCGAAGTCGGCCGCCAGGACAAAGTTGGTCCCGCGCAGGCCGAAGAAGTAATTGCAGTCGCGCGTGTTGCCGTCGCTCTCACTGCGTCCCTTGGTGATCAAGGGCACCGCCGTGACGCCACCCCCACCACTGGTTCCCACCGCCCCATCCCCGGTCCTCCGAACCCACGCCTCCAAGGTGAAGGTGGCTGTCCCCAAGTTGGTGGCCTGGCCGAACGTCACGTAGTCATTGACCCCGTCAAACTGCAGCCCCCCCGACGCGGCGACCGCTGAGGAAAGGGCCAGGCTGCAAAGGGACAACCCTCCCGCCCAAGCCAAAGCCGAGCGAAGAAGGCGGGACCCAAGTCGACCCGGTGCCCTCATGAAGACTGATTTAAAAGCCTGCAAAACCCTAGGAGCCCAATGAAACCCAATTCTTTTAGCGCATAAGCCCCATCGGCTCAATGCGCAATGTCGTTTGTATCGACACCTTCCCTACCAAACCCAAGCCAAGGTCGGGACGTCCCTTCATCGATGTATATCATTGGTAATCAACACAAAGCAAACGGCATGCCTATCGCAAGGGTGAGAATCCGCCCCGTGGGCAACCGGAGGCTCTGGCAGGAAGTGTCTTTCACCTAGGCCGAAAGCTGGTTCGGAGGCTGACCCGCCAACCCCGGGCGCCTTTCATCGCCGGGCTCCCACCGAGGCTTCCGGATTGCGACAGGGGGCCGGGATCCTTACGGTGTCAGCCCATGTCCCCGCGGTGGTTTCTGGTCTTGTTGGGGGTTGGGTTGGGCGTGGGCCCAATCTACCCGGCCTGGGGCGACGCCTCATCCGCCCATCGTTTCACCCTTGCCCGTCGCCTGGGGGGAAACCCGATCGTCCGTCCGGAACTGCTGCCGGGACAGGATGGCCAGAACATCAATGGCCCGTCCCTCATCCGGGTGCCGGAATGGCTGCCCGGGCGTTTGGGCACGTATTACCTCTATTTCGCGCATCATGGGGGCACCTACATCCGGCTGGCCTACGCCGACCGGCTGGAAGGGCCGTGGCGCATCCATGAGCCCGGCACGCTGCGGCTTGCGGACGCCCCCGGGTGCAAGGGCCACGTGGCGTCCCCGGACGTGCATGTGGATGAGGAGCGCCGGGAGATTCGGATGTATTTCCACGGCCCGGCCCGGGCGGGGGGCGGACAGAAATCCTTCGTGGGCCGATCGGCGGACGGCCTGCGGTTCACGGCGCGGCCGGAACCGCTCGGCCCGTTTTATTTCCGGGTCTTCCGCTGGGAGGGCGCCTGGTTTGCCATGGCCAAGGGCGGCGCGCTGCTTCGTTCCGTGGATGGCCTGACGCCCTTCGTGCCCGGGCCGAATCCCCTGCCGGGCGGGGATGCCCGGGACGAACAGGCCAACAACCCGGGGCCCCGGCACGTGGCTGTTCACCGGGTGGGCCGGGAACTCAGGGTCTACTACAGCAGCATCGGGGACGCCCCGGAACGCCTCCTCCGGCAGCGGGTTCCCCTTGGCCCGGATTGGCGGCGCTGGATCGCCACTGGCCCGGCGGAGGAGGTGCTGCGCCCGGAGAACGAGGCCGAGGGCGTCTCCCTGCCCGTCCGCCGCTCGGCGGCCGGCGCGAGCCGCGGCCGTGAACACGCCCTGCGCGACCCCGCCATCTTTGAGGACACCGACGGGCGCGTCTACCTGCTCTACTCCATCGCCGGCGAATCCGGGCTCGCCATCGCCGAGCTTGTTTCGCCACCCTGATCCCATTCCCATGAAATCGCACGCCCCGCACCGCCTGCTCCCCTTGGTCCTCGCCCTGCTCGGCTGGGCCGCCCAGGCCCCGTTGTTCGCCGCCGAATCCCCGGCCCGGCCCAACATCCTGTGGATTGTGGTGGACGACATGTCGGCGCCGTTCTCCTGCTATGGCGAGAAGGTCATCCAGACGCCGCACGTCGACCGGCTGGCCCGCGAGGGCACGCGGTTTTCCCGCGCCTACGTGACCGCCCCCGTCTGTTCCCCCTGCCGGTCCGCCCTCATCACGGGCCATTACCAGACCACCCTCGGCGCCCACCAGCATCGCAGCGGGCGCGGCCAGCTGAAGATTCGCCTGCCCGAGGGCATCACGCCGGTGCCGGTCCTCCTCCAGAAGGCCGGATACTACACGTGCATCGGGAGCGGGCTGGACGCCGCGGAAGGCGCCGCCCCGGGCGGCCGGGGGCGCGGGGCCGGGGGCGGCCTGGGCAAGACGGACTACAACTTCGAGTGGGAGAAGGCCATGTATGACGGCAACGACTGGGGCGGGCGGAAGCCCGGGCAGCCCTTCTTCATGCAGGCGCAACTGGCCGGCGGCAAGCTGCGCGGCGGCACCGACGCGAGCGCCCGTCAGTTGGCCGCCCGCGCCCAGCGCGAACTGGGCGGCAGCACCGACCCGGAGAAGGTCGTCCTGCCGCCCTACTACCCCCGCGACCCCGTGCTGCTGCGCGACTGGGCCGCCTACCTCGACACCGCGCGCTTCACGGATGACCACGTCGGCAAGATCCTCGCGCGCCTGGAAAAGGAGGGCATCCTCGACCAGACCCTCATCCTCTTCATCACCGACAACGGCATCAGCCATGCCCGCGGCAAGCAGTTCCTCTACGATGAAGGAACGTGGATCCCGTTCATCGCCCGCGGGCCCGGCATCCCGCAGGGGCGGGTCCGCCCCGACCTCGCCGAGCACCTCGACCTGGCCGCCATCTCCCTGGCCGCCGCCGGCCTGCCGCTGCCGGCCGGGATGCCCTCCCGCAACCTCTTCGCCCCCGGTTACCAGCCGCGTGAGGCCGCCTTTGCCGCGCGGGATCGCTGCGATGAAACCGTGGAACGCCTCCGCAGCGTGCGCACCGACCGCTTCCTCTACATCCGGAACTTTTATCCCCTGCGCCCCCTGCTGCAGCCCAATGTCTACAAGGACCACAAGACCATCGTGCAGACCCTGCGTTCCCTGCACGCCGCCGGCCGGCTCAACGAGCTCCAGGAAAGCCTGCTCTTCAGCCCGACCCGCCCGGCCGAGGAGCTCTACGACTACACGCGCGACCCCCACCAGTTGACCAACCTCGCCGCCGACCCGGCCCATCGTACCACGCTGGAGGCCCTGCGCGGGCGGCTCGACCGCTGGCTGAAGGAATCCCGCGACCCGGGGCTGGAGCCCGCATCCATGTATGACAGCGACATGAAGGTCTACCTCGAGGACCGCGGCAACGCGAACCTCGAGGAAACCCGCCGCAACATCGGGCTGATGAAACAGTGGGCCCGCGAAGGCAAGTAACCCCGGCCCGGCATCCCCGCCCCATGCTCCCCCGCACCCTCCTTCCCGCCCTCGCGGCCGCCCTGCTTGTCCTCCCGCCCGCGGCCGCCCGGGCCGCGGACCGTCCTCCCGCCCAAACCGGCGCCGCGCGCAAGGCCCCGGCCTCCGCCCCGGCCAAGGCCCGACGCGCCCCCACCCTGGCCAACGTGGCCTACGGCGCGCACGAGCGGCAGGTGCTCGACTTCTACCGCGCCGAAGCCAGGACCCCCACCCCGCTCGTGTTCTTCATCCACGGCGGCGGCTGGGTCCGGGGCGACAAGGGCAATGTCGCCGACCTCGAGAAGTATCTCGCGGCCGGCCTCTCGGTCGTGTCCATCCACTACCGGTTCACCTGGCAGGCCCAGCAGGCCGGCGTCGAGCCGCCCGTGGCCTGGCCCATGGCCGATGCCGCCCGGGCCCTGCAGTTCGTGCGCAGCAAGGCCGCCGAATGGAACCTCGACCCCCGCCGCATCGGGGCCAGCGGCGGCTCGGCCGGCGCCTGCTCCAGCCTCTACCTCGCCTTCACCGACGATCTCGCCGACCCGGCCAGCCCCGATCCCATCGCCCGCCAGTCCACCCGCCTGTGGTGCGCCGCCGTCACCGGGGCGCAGACCTCCCTCGATCCGCAGCAGCTCCGCGAGTGGACCCCGAACAGCGTCTATGGCGGGCACGCCTTTGGCTTCATGGACCCCAACGACCTGGGAAGCCGCGACCAGCGCTTCGCCGAATACCTCGAGAAGCGCGCCTCCATCCTGCCGTGGATCCGGAAGTATTCCCCCTGGGAACTGGTCACCCGCGACGATCCGCCCGTCTACCTCACCTACGCCGCCCCGCCGGCCCTCGGCCAGCCGCAGAAGGATCCCACCCACACCGCCAACTACGGGGTGAAACTCCAGGAACGCTGCCGCGCCGCCGGCACCGCCTGCGACCTCGTTTACCCCGGCGCCCCCGGCGTCCGCCACAAGTCCATGGCCGACTTCCTGATCGACACCCTCCGGCAACCCTGACGCATTGATCTCCCCCATGCCACCCGCCCTCGCCCGCCTCGCCGCCGCCTGGATGGCGGCGGCCAGTCTCGGCCTCCTCACCGCCCACGCCGCCCACGCCGCCAGCCCGGCCCGCCCCAACATCCTCTTCCTCGCCGTCGATGATCTCCGGCCCGAGCTCGGCTGCTATGGCAGTCCGATCGTGCAGAGCCCGAACCTCGACCGCCTCGCCCGGTCCGGCGTGGTCTTCGACCGCGCCTACTGCCAGCAGGCCGTCTGCTCGCCCTCCCGCTCCAGCCTCATGACGGGCACCCGGCCGGACACGACCAAGGTCTGGGATCTCAAGACCCACTTCCGCAAGGCGCTGCCGGACGTGGTCACGCTGGGCCAGCATTTCAAGAATCACGGGTATTTCGTGCAGGGGGCGGGCAAGATCTATCACGGCAATTACGACGACAAACCCACCTGGTCGGTGCCCTTCGGGACCATCAAGGCGGTGAAGTATGCCCTGCCGAGCAACGCGGCCCTCGAGGGCGAAGCCACCGCGCGCAACAAGGCCGAGGCCGCCGAGGCCAAGGCCAAGGGCAAGGCCCGCCAGGATCCCGACCAGGCCCCGCGCGGGCCCGCCTTTGAGAAGGCCGACGTTCCCGACGACACCTTCCAGGACGGCAAGCTGGCCGTCTTCGGCGTGGAACGGCTGCGCGAGTTCAGCCGCCAGCCCAACCAGCCCTTCTTCCTCGCGCTGGGTTTCCGCAAGCCGCACCTGCCCTTTGTCGCACCCGCCAAGTATTGGGACCTCTACGACCCCGCCAGGATTGCACTGGCCCCCAACCCGTTCCGGCCAAAGGACGCCCCCAGCCACGCCATCGTGCCCGGCGGCGAGTTGCGCAGCTACCACGGCATCCCCGATGGCCCCATTCCTGATCCCCTCGCCCGCCAGCTCAAGCATGGCTACTACGCCGCCATCAGCTACATGGACGCGCAGGTCGGGAAGGTTCTTGATGAACTGGACCGCCTGAACCTCCGCACCAACACCATCATCGTCCTCTGGGGCGACCATGGCTGGAAACTGGGCGAGCACGGGGCCTGGTGCAAACACAGCAACGTGGAGAACGACGTGCATGCCCCGCTCCTCCTGGCCGCCCCGGGCCTGAAGAACCCCGGACGCCATTCCGCCGCCCTCGTCGAGTTCGTCGACATCTACCCCACCCTGTGCGACCTCGCGGGGCTGCCCCTGCCCCCGCACCTCGAGGGCCTCAGCTTCAAGCCGGTCCTCGACGATCCCGCGCGCCCCTGGAAAAAGGCCGCCTTCAGCCAATACCCGCGCTCCAGCGGGGACGGCCCGGGACGCGACCTCATGGGCTACAGCATGCGCACCGATCGCTACCGGCTGACCCGGTGGGTTCACCAGAGGAACCCCGCCAAGGTGGAGGCAGTGGAACTCTACGACCACCAGGCCGATCCCCAGGAGAACATGAACCTCGCCGGCCAAGCGGCCCACGCCGACCTGGTCCAGCGCCTCACCCGCCAGTGGGAAGCCGGTTGGCGCGGCGCCCTCCCCGACCCCCAGCCAGCCCGGTGAGAAGGCCCCGCGGCCGCCCACACCCGCTTGAATGCCGGGAGGCGCAGACCCGTCAGGAGCCCCACTTTGGTTCAATTTGATGGATTCGTACCTGCCTCCAACGTCATGAACTCCTCCTCGCTGCCTCGTTCCTCCCGCCGCGGTTTCTTCCAGCAAAGCGCCCTCGTGACGATGGCCTTTGCCGGCCTGGCCAACGTCTTCCGCCAGCCGCTGGGGGCGGCTGAACGCAGCCGGGGCCCTCGCCTGGACGACGACTTCTACGGGGTGCTGGATTTGCCGGCCGACTTTTCCTACACGGTGTTCTCGGAGACGGGGGACCGCATGGACGACGGCCTGCTGGTGCCGGGGAAGCACGACGGGATGGGGGCATTTGCCGGTCCGGACGGGCGGACCATCCTGGTCCGCAACCACGAGATGGACAGCGGCGCGACCGAGGGGAGTCCCTACGGGAGCAAGCGCACCCTGCTGCGCAAGATCGACAAGGCCCGGCTTTACGATGCCGGCAAGGGCAAGCGCCCGGCGCTGGGAGGCACCACCACGCTGATCTATGACACCAGGAAGCAGCGCCTGGAGCGCCACTGGCTGAGCCTGGCCGGCACAGTGCGGAACTGCGCCGGGGGCATCACCCCGTGGAACAGCTGGATCACCTGCGAGGAGGACACCTCGTCCCCGAACGCGGACGGGCAGAACCCTGGCGATCCCTCGGAGAAGGAGCATGGCTACAACTTCGAGGTGCCGGCCACCGACCGCATGGGCCTGGCCGATCCATTGCCGCTCAAGGCCATGGGCCGGTTCCGGCACGAGGCGGTGGCCATCGATCCCCGGACCGGCATCGTCTACCAGACCGAGGACCGGTCCGACGGGATTTTTTACCGTTTCATCCCCAGCCAGCCGGGCAAGCTGGCCGCCGGCGGCCGCCTGCAGGCACTGCGCCTGCGGGACCTGAGCCGCGCCGACACCCGCAACTTCACCAAGGCCGTCTTCAAGACCGGCCAGAAGCACGCGACCGAATGGGTGGACATCACCCATGTGGAGTCGCCCGATGACGACCTGCGCTACCAGGGCTATTTTGAGCGCGGCGCGGCCCGGTTCGCCCGCGCGGAGGGCATCTGGTGGGGCCGCGATGCCGTCCACTTTGCCTGCACCAACGGCGGCACGCGCAAGAAGGGCCAGATCTGGCGCTACTATCCCAGCGCCGCGGAGGGCACCGACCGCGAGAAGGCCAGCCCCGGGCAGCTCGAACTCTTCCTCGAGCCCAATGACGGCGAACTGGTCGAGAACTGCGACAACGTCACCCTGGCCCCGTGGGGTGACCTGATCATCTGCGAGGACGGCACCAATCCCCAATACCTGCTCGGGGTCACCCCGCAGGGGAAGACCTACCGCTTCGCCAAGACGGGCCTGTCCGAGTTTGCCGGCGCGTGCTTTTCCCCGGACGGGACCACGCTGTTCGTCAACATCCTCTCCCCCGGCATGACCCTCGCCATCGTGGGCCCCTGGCAAAAGCTGCGGGACAGCGTGGCCTGAGCGGCCGCCTCAGGCCGTCTCGTGCCAGCGCAGGCCACCCGGCAAGGGGGTGGCGGCGTATTCGAGGTGCAGCACCCGGCGATGCCGGGCGCCCGCCGCCCGGCTCGAGGCATGCAGCAGGAGCGGCCGCATCACGAGGGCATCCCCCGCCGCCGCCGCGCACAACACCTCCGCCTCCCGCCCGCGCCACGCCTGGATTGCCTCGGCTGACAGCCGCCCTTCCCGGTGCGAGCCCGGGATCACCCGCAGCGCGCCGTTGGCCTCGTCCGCATCATCCAGATGCAGGCGCACGGTCAGCATCCGCTCGAGGACCGCCGCCGGAGGTTGCACGTGGACCATCCCATCCTTGGTGCTCCAGGGGCCGAACCCCGGCAACTCCACCCGCTCCGCCACCGCCAGGGTCAGGTCCTGGTGCCAGGCCACCGCCCAGTTGGCAGCCGGGGTCTTGTCGAAAAAAATCGCGCGCACCGGGAAGGGCTCGCCCTCCAACCCCAGGCCCGCCAACGCGCGCAGCGGGGCCGACCGGGCCAGCGCCCGCACCGCGGGGATGGCCAGCAACCCGCGCCGTCCCGCCCCGGCCACCGAACCCAGTGCCTCCCGCAGCGCCGCCTGCGCGGCGGCGTCCAGCACGCCCGGCACCCGCACATAGCCGCGCTCCGCCAACTCCTCCTTCATGGCCGTCCCTCCGGGCTCCGCCAACCCGAGTAGCCCCACTCGGAGCGCCAGGCCCGCAGGCCCGCCACCTCCTTCAGGCGGAAGCCGCGCTCCTGTCCATAATCCCGCGTCACTTCCAGCACCACGGTCACCTCCGCTTCGCCCCGCCGCGCCAGGTGCGCCGCCAGTTCGTCCGAGAACTCCCCGACCATCCGGCCAGGCTCATCGACAAAGGCCAGAATCACCTCCGCCTGCGCGAACCCTTCCCGGCCCCGTTCCACCTGCCACGTCATGCGCCGAACCTGCTCTTCGGTTTGCCCGACCCACGGGCCGTAGAACAGGAAGCCCAGGAGAGCCGCCGTCCCGAGGGCGGCCACCGCCGCCACCCGAACCCGCGGCCAGCGCCGGCGCGCGACCACCGCCAACCCCACGGCCAGCAGCGCCGCCAACGGGACCGCCCCCAGCAACACCCAGGGGCGCAGGTCAATGAACGCAAGCATCAGGGGAACCTCCGCTCAGGCGGCAGACCGCCAAAAAAACCCGGCCCGCGCAGGCGGGCCGGGCTGGACGAAGTCGAATGGCGGACACGAAGGAGGGCCCGCACGGCGGCGGGCCGGCCAACTCAGGGCACGGCCAGCGTGCGATAGAATCCGGCCCCCGGCGGCGGGGCCGTGTCGAGGTACTGGATGACGCCGTAGGGGGCGGCGGTTTCGATCTGGAGGGTGTTCCAGTTCACGAGGTCCGTGGAGCGTTGAATCTGGTAGCTGCGGCCGGGGATGCCGGCGAAGCGGACCTGGATGCCGCCCGGGGCCAGCTGGATGACAATGGTGTTCTGGCCGGGCAGGGAGCCGGAGACCACGAGGATCTGCACGATGCCGACGCCCACGGCGCCGCGGTTGTCACGCACGAAGACCTGGAAGGAGTCGGTGCCGGTGAAGCCGGTGGGCGGGGTGTAGACGTAGGTGGTCGCGTTGGAGGTGAGCGTGCCGCCCTGCAGGCTGACGGGGCCGACGGACGCGAGGGCGAAGGTGTCGCCTTCGGCGTCGGTGACGCCCTGGAGCAGCTTGGCCGTGATGAACGTGAGCGGGAGATTCTCGCTGGTGGCGCCGCCGCGGGTCGGGACAACGGGCGCGTTGTTGACCAGGAGGCTGGCCGTGCGGCTGTTGGTCGTGCCCACGCTGTTGCTGGCGGTCACCGAGTAGTTCCCGGAATCGGCATAGGACAGGTTCTGCAGGAGCAGGAACGAGTTGGTCGCACCGGGAATCGGGACGCCGCCCTTGTTCCACTGGTAGGAGAGCGGTGCGGTGCCGAGGGCGTAGGAGGTGAAGATGGCCTGCGAGCCCGGGCCGCCGTCGGAGACCAGGTCACGCGGCTGGGAATTGAACACCGGGGCGCCCAGGTAGGAGCCCACGGCGGCGCAGCCGAAGTTGATCGGGGGCTGGCCCGGCGAGGGCACGCGCAGCTCCCAGGTGCCGCCCGCACCGGAACGTTCCCAATAGTCGTTGTAAGTCTGCCCCACCGTCGGGACGCCGTAGAGGTCGAGGCCGGCCGACTGCAGCCCGGCGCCCGTGCCGGGGTTCAGGCCTTGGAACTCCACGGTCCAGGTGAAGCTCTTGCCCACCGTGACGTTGAGCCCGGCATAGGTCAGCACGCTGCCCTCCGGGCCGGTGGCCGGGATGGTGAAGAACCCGCTGTCCAGCAGGACGGTTCCCGGGACGCCGTTGCTCCCGTCATTCGCATAGAAGCGCAGATTGACGGACACGTTGTTGCTGGTGAAGTCCGGGCCGTAGCCGAAATACTCGAAGGAGAAGTTGGTGACCACGTAGGAGCTGCCGTTGCCGGCCAGCACAATCTCCTCGCCGAACTCATACCCGCTCTGGGCAAACCGCTCGGGGTCGGAACGGGTGGTCCGGTTCTCATACAGGACCGGGCTCTCCAACAGGAGCAACGCCGGGGCGCTGGTCACCGAGCCCAGCGAATTGGCCACCACCACGCTGTAGTAGCCGAGATCATCGAAATCCAGGTTGTTCAGGGTGAGGGTCGAGCTGGTGGCGCCCACCAAGGCCACGCCTTGGAACCGCCACTGGTAGGAGAGCGGCGCCGTGCCGATCGCGGACACCGACAGGGTGGTGGACCCGGGCACCGTAGCCGTCTTCGACTGCGGCTGACGCGCGATGGCCGGCGGGCCGGCAAAGGTGCCTTCCACGACGCAGCCGAAATTGATCGGCGGATTGCCCGGCGTCGGCGCCCGGAGCACCCAGGTGGAACCCGCGCCGGACCGTTCCCAGTAATCGTCATAGGTCAACCCCACGGTGGGCACGCCATACAGGTCCAAGCCCGCGGCCTGCAGGCCCACGCCCGTCCCGGAATTGAACCCGGCAAACTGCACCGTGTAGGTGAAGCTCTTGGGCACCGTCACGTTCAGGCCGGCGTAGGAAATGACGCTGCCGGAACCCGGCGTGGCCGGGATGGTGAAGGCGCCGCTGTTGAAGAGCACCGTCCCGGGCAACCCGCCCACCCCGTCGTTGGCGTAAAACCGCAGCGTCACCGTCACGGTGTTGCTCGCAAAGTCCGGCCCGTAGCCGAAATACTCGTAGGCGAAGTTGGTCACCACATGGGTGCCGGTCTGCGCCCCCGGCATCACAATCTCCTCGCCAAACTCATAGCCGCTCTCCGCGAACCGCTCCGGGGTGGAGCGCTCGGAGATGTTCTCATACAGCACATCCGCCCGGGCGGCTGGCAAGGCGGCCACCAGGAAACTCAACAGCAGGGAAAGGCGCCACGGGGTGCAGGATTGGGGTTTCATAAGCAGATTAGGCAGGAACAGCAGTGCAGGGGAAAACGCAGGAAAAAGGGCCACGGGGCCTGATCGGCCCTGTCCCCGCCTCCAAATCACGGGGTGACGCCTCGGGCAACCCACCCGCCACCCCGACAATGGGCGCCCCCCTGGACCGCAGGAAACGGTCGCAGCAATGGCTGGCGCCTATGAACTTCATGTTCACGCAGGGTGGACAGTGTGGCTATCCCGCCGGGTCAAACTCGTCACCACAGACAGGAGAGGCCAAAGGAACCTATGTCTTCGGCCTCGAACCGGAATGCCTTGAGAAGGATGAGTAAGCCCGGGTACTGGGAGGGGTCATAGCCCATCCAACCGGGCAAAATCAAGGATAATGTTCCCTTGGAGGACGTTCCGCGGGGCTTGGCCGCGCCACCCCAGTCGTCCCGGCCGCTGGGCCCGGAACATTCAAGGCAACACCGGCCCCAAGGCCATGGAACCACCTTGGTTGGTCCCCAGAAACCATCCCCCACCCACCCCCTGCCGCGGCAGGACCACGCCGCGCAGCGCCACGCGCCGACCCAGGACCGGATGGTCGAACCCTCCGGAAACGACCCCGTTCCCATTGGCCAGCAAAATACTGATGGACAATGGGTTGGGAAGATTGACGCTCCACTGGTTGCGCAGGTTCAGGCTCACCCCGTTCGTCACCGGACCCGTCAAGTCGCCGCCCGCCAGCAACAGCACCCCATTGGTCCAAGCGAGCAGTGGTCCCCCAGCGGTCACCTCATAACGGCTTCCCAAGAGCGTTACCCCGTTGGTCACCCCACCCACCGCCACGCCACCCCCGACCCCACCCGGCTTGGTCCAAAGCAGGGAACCCACCACGTCGCTGGCCGGATCCGTCTCCAGCGCCAATCGCATCCATCCAAACACCGATCCCCGCCCTCCATACAACGCCCCATACATCGGCCAGGAACCGTCCGCCGCCAGCGGCACCCCTGAAACCAGCCCGCTGCCATCCCCCAATGCCCCGGTCAAGGCCACCCTCCCAGCAGTGCTCACGGTCAGGGTCACCGCCCCCGGACCCATCGCCGGGCCACCCGCCATCGGCTCCGACGGGAGCAGCACGGTATAGCGCCCCGCCCAACGCGTGGCCGGGTTTGTCCTCGCCTGAAAGAGCGACCGCCGCCCCGCCAAGGACGCCGTCCACCCCTCCCCCACCACCGTGCCGCGCACCTCGTCCGTCCCGGCCACCAGTTGCCAGCGGACCTGCCACGTCCCCATCCCCGGCCGCGTCACGACCTGCGTGGCCGCCAACCCCAGGTCAAACCGCCCCGAGCACGGGACAACCCACCCGCCCTGCGTCAACCGGCCGCTGAAGGCCCCGCTCTCGGTCACGGTCAGCGCCACCCCACCCGCATTCCCATGCGCCGGCTGGTTCGTGTCCTCGAACAGTCCCGCATACGACCCCCGCAACGCCCGGAAGGGGTTGGGGATAAAGTTCGCCCGCAGCACCAGGTTCGACTGCATCACAAAGGCCAACCGCGGCTGGCTGGAGGTCACCGAGCCAACCCAGTTCAAAAACAGGAACCCCGGCGCAGGCACCGCATTGACCGCATACCCGCGCCCCACTTCCAGGACCGCCCCGCGCAGGTCCGGCGCCAAACGGCCTTCGCCCTCCACCGCCAGGTCCAGCGGCCAGGGAACCACCACGAACACGGCCAGCCGGTTGGTCGCCGACACGTTGCCGCTTGGGTCCACCGCGTAGGCCCGCACCACGTTGGTTCCAGCCGCCCAGGCCACCGCCGCCTCCCACCCGTCCCCCACCCGCACCGCAGGAGTCCACGCACCCCCATTGACCTGGTGCCACACCTCGCGCACCGCCGCGTTGTCGGTCACCCGCAGGCGGACGACCTCCGTCGCGTTGGTCAGGCGCGCATTGGGCCGCGGACTCGCATACGCCACCACCGGGCGCACCAGGTCCGGATCCACCGCCAACGTCACCCCCGCGCTCTCGAGGCAGCCCACCTCGTTGTTCACCACCAACGCATAGGTCCCCGCGTCCGCGGCCTCCACCCATTCCACCCGCAGCACCGCCGTGGTGGATCCCGAAACCCGGCCGCCCTCCACCACGTTGGTCCCGTCCCGCATCCATTGGTAACGCAGGGGCGCCGCCCCCTCCGCCTGTCCCTCGAGGACCGCCGCCGACCCCGCCAGGACGCGGCGCGGCACCGGCGACACCTGGAACCTCGGCGAGGCCAGCCGGCTCGGCGCCGCCAATTCCGCCACCGGCACCCCGCCCACCGTGCCGGCGAACAAGCCCAGCCATTGATTCACCCGGTCCACCGGCGTCACCTCACAGATCCCCACCTCCGGCGACAACACCATCCGCTGCCGCGTCGTGGCCGACCCCTGCCCCGGCACCGTCGCCGTCACGGTCAGGGTCAACGCCCGGCAGTTCCCATACACCCCCGCCGGCACCGAGGCATCCGGCCCCAAGGCCACGGCCACCGTCAGGCTGAGCTGGATGTGGTAGCCCCACACCCACGCCGTCGTGCGCGTGGTCCGCTGGCCGCCGTCCAGGATCAGGGATTCGTCCAGCCAAACCACCGGGTTCTCAAACAAGATCTCCATGTAGCCCGGCACGGATTCACCCAACAACCACACCTCGCGCCCGGCATACCGCAGAAAATCCTCCCCTTCCCCCGCGTTCAGCCCATACACGACTTGATCCCCCCAATACATCGACCGCGTGGCGATGTCGACCCGCAGGCCCTCGCCCTCATATTGCCGAAAATCCCCGTCGCGCAGCGGGAAATACCGCCGCACCGCCTGGCAGTCCTCCGGTTCCGCCGCCGCCGGGCCAAACTTCCGGCCAACCAGACCCGCCGACACCCGGGCCGCGGGCGGCGGCGGCTCCCCCAGCAACCGGCTCACCGCATGCACCACCGGGCTGCCCACCCCGCCATGCCCAGCCAAACCCGACGGCGCCGCCGCCAGGCTCCACAGGACCGCCCCCACGCAGGCCAGCCGGAAAAAACCCGAGCCGCCTCCCTCGTTTCGAAGTGATGAAACTTCCATGCCCAGAGCCTTCACCTCCCCGCCATCCCCCTGCTTCCCACGCCTTGCGTTTCGCACACCCTGCCTTGGCCAGCCCAGGCCGCCGCCCCCCGTCAGCGCCCGGACGAAGCCTCCACCCCCGGGTCCAACGCCGCATTCAGTCCCGACACAAAACGCACCCCGGCCACCCGGTTGCTCGCGTCAAAGGTCGTCTCCACCCGGTAGTAGCGCCAGACTTCACTCCCCGAATAGCCTCCCATCACGATCGCCTTCACCTTCGACCAGGCATGGCCAAACCGCCGGCCGTCCTCCGAGACAAAATCAGGCTCGCCCAACGTCAGCAGAACCTCCTCCCGCGTCGTCACCCCCACCCGCCATAGGTTGGTGGTCGCGGCCGTCACGTTGCGGCGCGAGCCGCGCGTATGATAATCCACCGGGATGACGAGGCAGCCCGCCAGGACCACCAACGCGCCCGCCGCCAGGCCCCAGGCCGCGCCCCTTCGCCAACCCCGTGCCGCCAGCATTGCCCGTTTCATGGCTCTCAACGCACCCGCACCAGCTGATGCTTTTCCAAACGGCCCTGCGCATCAAAGACCATCACCAAACTGAACCGCTCCGCATGGAAGGGCGCCCCCTCCGGCCCCACGGCCCGGGGCGACACCAGGTAATACCCCTCGTCCCCCGCCTGCCCGATGCGATAGGTCAGGATGCGTTCCTGCTCATAGGTTCCCGACGGCTGGCCCAGGCGCAGGATCACCTCCTCGCGGGTGGTTTGGCCGACCCGCAGAAAGTCGAGCAGATCGGCCCGGGCCGGCGGCAGGGTGGCACACCCCGCCAGCAGCCAACCCAGGAGCAGCAATCCCCACCCCCGCCAGCCGTTGCGTCGGTTCATGCGCGTTTCCTACACCACCAACCCGGTCGGGCCGCCCCGGCCCTTGCCCAAGGCTGGGCATCCGTTGCCTTGCCAGCACCGCGCTGAACCTGACATAACGCCCCCATTCCCATGCGCGCCCTCCTGCTCCTCCTCACCACCCTGGCGGCCACCCTCCTGCCGGCCATGGCGGCCAACCCCGCACCCCGGCCCAACTTTCTCTTCCTCTACACCGACGACCAGCGCCATGACGCCCTGTCCGTCGTGCAGCGGGAACAGGGGGCGCGCGGCCGCTTTCCCTGGTTTCGCACCCCGCACATGGATCGCCTCGCCGCCGAGGGGGTTCGCTTCCGCAACGCCTTCGTCGTGAACGCGCTCTGCGCCCCCAGCCGCGCCGTGTTCCTCACCGGGCGCTACAACCATCACAACGGCGTCGCCTCGAATTTCCGCCCCTTCCCCGCCACCAACCTCACCCACGCCACCCTCCTCCGCGCCGCCGGCTACACCACCGCCTACATCGGGAAATGGCACATGGACAACCAGCGCGAACGCCCCGGCTTCGATCACCACGCCTCCTACCTCGGCCACGCCCGCTACACCGACCCGCCCTTCATCCTCGACGGCCGCGACACGCCGACCAAAGGCTGGATCGACGACCTCTCCACCGACTACGCCATCCAGTTCCTCCAGCGCCAGCAGGGATCCCCCAAGCCCTGGTCCCTCATCGTCGGCTTCAAGGCGCCCCACGGCCCCTTCGACCCCCCCGCCCGCGCCCGAGACCGCTTCGCCGGCGAACGCGCCCGCACCGTCCCCAGCCTCCATGGGTCCACCCCCTACCAGCGCGCCGCCGACCAGGCCCGCGCCGCCGCCACCCCACCCCCCAACCCCGACGACACCGTCCCGATCAACCTCAACTACTTCCGCTGCGTCAGCGCCATCGATGACTGCCTCGGCCGGCTCCTCGACGCGCTCGACACGCTTGGCTTCGCCTCCAACACCGTCGTCATTTACACCAGCGACAACGGCTTCTACCTCGGCGAACACGGCCTCGGCGACAAACGCAGCGCCTACGACGAAAGTCTCCGCATCCCGTTCCTCGTCCGTTATCCCGCCCTCGGCCCCGCCGCCCGCGGACGCGTCGTCGATGACATGGTCCTCAACCTCGACCTTGCCCAGACCCTGCTCGACTTCGCCGGGGTGCCCGCCCCCGCCGCCATGCAGGGACGCAGCTGGCGCCCGCTCCTGACCGGCCCCGCCCCCGGCTGGCGCCAGGCCTGGTTCTACGAATACTTCGCCGAGCGCCAGAAGGGCGCCCGCATCCCCGACATCACCGCGGTCCGCACCGCCAGCGCCAAGCTCATCCGCTACCCCGGCCACGAGGACTGGACCGAACTGTTCGACCTCGCCGCCGATCCCTACGAGTTGCGCAACCTCCACCGCGACCCGGCCCGGGCCGGCCTGCGCCGCGAACTCGAGGCCCTCCACGAACAACTCGCCCGCGAGGTCGGCTACCGCGTCCCCGACTACACCGATCGCCCGGACTGGTGGGGCAAACCCGGCGGGCCGGACTGGAAGGAGACCGACCCGCCGCCGCTGCGCCTGTCCTATGACTTCACCCGGGGCCAGGACGGCCGGGCCGTCGACCGCAGCGGCCTCGACAACCACGGCGCGTTCCACCAGGCCGGCCAAGGCCCGGGACGGGACGGGCACTCCGCCCTGCGCCTTTCCGGCCACGGGCATGTCACGGTTCCCAAGAGCCCGTCCCTCAACCCGGCCAACCGGGCCTGGACCGTCGAGGTAATCGCGCGCGCGGAGAAACCGGACGGCGTCCTGCTCGCGCGCGGCGGCAAGACGCATGGCTACGCGCTCTGGCTGCAGGACGGCCGCCCGGGCTTCACGGTGGTGGCCGAGAGCAAGGCCACCCGCGTGCAGGCCCCGGAACCGCTGCCGCCCGATGCCTGGACCACCCTCGCCGGCGAGATCACCGCCGACGGCAAGATCCAGCTCAGCCTCAACGGCCGCGTCGCCGCCAGCGCCCCCCTGCCCCGCCTCATCGGCGGCGACCCCAACGACGGCATGGAACTGGGAACCGATCTCGGCAGCCCCATCGTCAACCCACCCCTCCCGCTGTTCACCGGCTGGATCGAAAGCGTCCGCATCACGGCCGGACCCGTGAAGGGAAACTCGACCACACCCTGAGGGAGGCAGGGCAGGCGACGGCCCCTTGGGGCCTCCCCGCCGCATCGATTGCTGCTCTTCCCACCTGTCTCCACCATGGAACCCGACCTGCATCCGCCGCGTGAGCCGGTGGGCCTGATCGGCCTTGGCCTCATGGGCGGCGCGCTGGCCGAGCGGCTCCTCGCCGGCGGCTTCCCCGTGCTGGGGTTCGACCTGCGGCCCGAGCGCCTCGCGGAGGCGCGCGCGCTCGGTGTCGCCACGGCCACCGGGGCCGCGCAGGTTTTCAACTCGTGCCGCCGCGTCCTCCTCAGCCTGTTCGACAGCGCGGACGTCCGTTCCCTGCTCGAGACGCTGCCGGACCGCCGGCCGCCCGGCCAACTGCTCATCGACACCACGACGGGTGACGCCGCCAGCGCGGCGGAAACCGGCCGGCGCCTGGCCGCGCGCGGGGTGGATTACCTGGACGCCACCATCTCGGGCAACCGCGAGCAACTGCGGCGCGGCGAGGTGACGTTCATGGTGGGCGGCCCGCCCGCGGCCTATGCGGCCTGCCTTGACCTGTGGACCCGACTGGGGGCGCATCATTTCCATCTCGGCGCGTGGGGGACGGGGGCGGCGATGAAGCTGGTGAGCAACCTTGTGCTCGGCCTGAACCGCGCGGCCCTCGCCGAGGGCCTGGCCCTGGCCGCCGGGCTGGGCCTCGACCCCGCCCTCTCCCTCGCCGTCCTCAAGGCCAGCCCGGCCTACTCGCGCATGATGGACGTGAAGGGCGACGCCATGCTGCGGCATGACTTCACCCCCGTGGCGCGGCTCTCCCAGCATCTCAAGGACGTCCGCCTCATCGTGGCGGCCGGCGCCGCCGCCGGCCTGCCCATGCCGCTGAGCCGCGCCCACCAGGCACTCCTCGAGCAGGCCGAGGCCGCCGGGCTCGGCGACCTCGACAACGCCGCCATCCTGCGCGTGCTCGAGGCCCGGGCCACCCCGCCGCCCCCCACCCCATGAACCCGCCCGCCACCCAGCCCGGCCTGCGTCCGCGCGCGCGCTGGATGGTCCTGATCGCCGCCTTCGCCGGCCTGCTCTTCGACGGCATCGAGCTGGGCCTGATGCCGGTCGCCTCGCTCTCGGTGTCGCGCAGCCTGCTGGGACCCGAGTTCACCAAGGCCCTCGCCGGCGACTGGTTCGCCCGCTACACGGCCGCCCTCATGCTCGGCGCCGCCGTGGGCGGCATCCTCCTCGGCCAACTCGGCGACCGCGCCGGGCGCACCCGCGCCATGGGCATCAGCATCCTCTTCTACTCCGTCTTCGCCGGGCTCGGCGCCCATGTCCGCACCCAGGAGGAAATGCTCGCGCTCCGTTTCCTCGTCGGCCTCGGCGTCGGCGGCCTCTGGCCCAACGCCGTGGTCCTCGTCTCCGAATGCTGGCCCCAAACCTCCCGCCCCGTCGTCGCCGGCATCATGGGCGCCGGCATCAATGCCGGCATCCTCCTCCTCTCCCAGATCGCCCAGCACTGGCCCGTCACCCCGGATTCCTGGCGCTGGCTCTTCCACCTCGCCGGCGCCCCCGCCCTCCTCGGCATCGTCGTCCTCGTCGCCCTTCCCGAATCCCCCCAGTGGCTGGCCACCCGCCACCGCCGCGCCCACGCCGCCCCCGGACCTGCCCCGGCCCCGGGACCCGGCCCCCTCCGCGAATTGTTCCGGCCCCCGCTCCTGCGCACGACGCTCGCGGGCATCCTCCTCGCCTCCGTGCCGCTCGTCGGGGCCTGGGCGGCCAGCAAATGGATGATCCCCTGGGCCGACACCGTGGCCGGCGCCACCCATCCAGGCTACAAGGCCGTGGTCCAGGGCTGGTGGGCCCTCGGCGCCACCCTCGGCAGCTTCGCCGGCGCCCAGGTCGCCGCCCGGCTCGGGCGCCGCCTCTCCTACGCCCTCATCAGCATCGGCACCACCGCCCTCACCGCCGCGATGTTCCAGCTCACCGCACCCCTGCAGCCGTCCTTCCTCCCCGTCGTCCTCGCCCAGGGCTTCGTCGCCACGCTCTTCTTCGGCTGGTTGCCCCTCCACCTCCCCGAGCTGTTCCCCACCCGCGTCCGCGCCACCGGCAACGGCCTCGCCATGAACACCGGCCGCTTCGCCACCGCGGTCGGCGTGTTCGCCTCCGGCGCCCTCTTCAGCGCCCTCGACGGCAGCTACCCCACCGTCGGCCTCCTCGGCGCCTTCATCTATCTCCTGGGCACCCTCGCCATCCGCGCCATCCCCCCGGATCCCCCAACTCGTTGACTCGCTCACCCGCTCACCCACTAACCGACTAAACCACCAACTCCATATGCTTCGCTTCCTCCTGCCCCTCCTTCTTTCCGCCGGCACGGCCCTGGGCGCCGGGCATCGTCTGACCCTGACCAACGGGGACGTCCGGGTGCCCGTGGCGGTGGTGCGCGGCACGCCCCATGAGATGGGCCGGCAGCTGGGCAGCCTGCTGCGGGCCGAGATTGCGCAGCTGGCCCCGGCGGTGGTGGCCGGGTTCAAGCAGGAGCTCAAGGTGACGGACGAGGAGCTCGACCTGGCCTGGGCATCGACGGCGGGCTACACCGACCCGCGGTTGTTGCAGCAGATGGTGGGGATGGCGGAGGGGAGCGGCCAGCCGGTGCGGCTGTTGCAGCACGTGCATTGCCTGCCGCTGCTCCTGCCCTATTCGTGCAGCAGCATTGCGGCGTGGGGCAAGGCCACGGAGGACGGCCACCTCTACCAGACGCGCAACCTCGACTGGTCGCTGCGCGCCGGGGCGCATGAGTTCCCAGTGCTGGTGGTCTACGTGCCGTCGGAGGGTCATCCGCACGTGACCCCCTCCTTCGCGGGCTTCCTCGGGGCGCACTGCGGGATGAACGCCCGGGGCATCGTGCTCTCCGAAATCGGGGACGCCTCCGCCCGGGAACGCCCCTACAACCTGCACGCGCCGCATTTCACCTCGTGGTTCCGGTCGCTGCTGCAGGACGCCGACAGCCTCAAGGAGACGCTCGACCTGTTTGGCCGGGTGCCGCCAACCAAGCGGTATCATTTTGTGTTCGGGGACGGGCGGACCGACCGGCGCGCGGTGAAGATCCGGGCGGCGACGGGCGGGGGCCGGGCGCGGCCGGAGATCGACATCTGGCGGGACAACGACCGGAAGGACGAGCTGGCCCCGAAGGTGTTGTCGTGCGTGGTCTACCACGACGAGGGCCGCGGGGCGTTCCCGACCCTGGAAACCCAGCGCGGCAAGCTGAACGGCGAAAAGCTCATTGCGCTGGCCAACCAGATTCCCATCAAGGGCGGCAACGTGATGAACGCGGTCTTTGACGCGACCGCCCTCCGCCTGTGGGTCAGCTACGCGGGCGGCGGGCGCGAGGCCTACCAGCGTCCCTACGTGCACCTCGACCTCGCCACCCTCGACGCCGACGCCGACGGCCGCCCGGATTTCCGGGCCCGGTGAGCGGGTCGCCCTGTCATCCCGTCACCCGCCGGCTCCCCCGTCGAAGTGATCGCGGCGGAGGGACTCGGGAGTGGCGCCCTGGGCGCGGAGGGCGCGCAGGCTGAGGGCGTCGTGGCGCTTGGCCAGGCGGACGCCGTGGGTGTCGGTCATGAGGGGGCAGTGATAAAACCGCGGCGGGGTCCAGCCAAGGGCGCGGTAGAGCAGCCACTGCCGCGCGGTGGAGGGCAGCAGGTCGGCCCCGCGCACCACCTCGGTGATGCCCATGAGGGCGTCGTCCACGGTCACCGCCAGGTGATAGGCCGGCACGTCGTCGTGCCGCCACACAATGAAATCCCCGAAGTCGCGCCCGGCCGTGAACTCCTGCGGCCCGGCGGCGCCGTCGAGGAACCCAATCCGTTCCCCGTCCGGCACGCGGAACCGCCAGTTGACCCGGCGCCCCCCGCCCGGCGCCGCGCGGACCGGTTCCGTCGCCGGCTCCCAGGGCGGCCCGTCCGGACCCGCGACCTCCCGCGCGCCCGGGCCGGGCCGGCAGGTGCCGGGATAGATCGCCTCGTCCTCGCCGGCGTGCGGGGCAGACAGCGCGCGCTGGACGTCGCGGCGCGAGCAGCGGCAGGGATAAATCCAGCCGGCCGCGCGCAGGCGCCGGAAGGCCTCGAGATACTGCGGACGCCGCTCGCTTTGCGCGTAGGGGCCGCAGGGACCGCCGCAGTCGGGGCCCTCCTGCCAGCGCAGGCCGAACCAGTGCAGATCCTCCAGGAGCGCGGCGGTGAACTCCGGCCGGCACCGGTCGGGGTCGAGATCCTCCACGCGCAGGAGGAGCACCCCGCCGGCGGCGCGGGCGCGTTCCTGCGCGGTCCAGAACGTGCGCGCATGGCCGAGGTGGAGCAGCCCGGTGGGCGAGGGCGCCAGGCGCCCGCGGTAGGAGCCCGGCGCGTGCGCGGCGGGGATCACAGCGGCTCCTCCGGGTGGGCCTCCAGCCAGGCGCTGAAGGCGGGCAGGGGAAACCGGAGCAGGGCCTGCACGCGGGAGCTGTCGAGGGAGGTGTCGGGCGCGCGGGCGGGGCCCGCATGGTCCCGCAGCGACCCCGGCTCGATCCGGCCCGGCAGGCCGGGCCAGCGTCGGATGAGCCGGCGGCCGATCTCCCAGCGTGAGAGCCGCTCGGCGCCGGCGAGGTGATGCAGGCCGGTCACGCCCTGCTCCAGGAGTTCCCAGAGGGCGCGCGCGGTGACGGCGGCGGGAATGGGGCAGCGGAATTCATCGGTGAACAGGCGCAGGGTCCGGCCGGCGGCCAGCGCGCCGCGGAGGTCCTCGTTGAAGGCGCGATCGCCGGTGGGGGAAACGCCGGCATTGAGCGACGTGCGAACGACCGTGTGACGGGGGTTGCGGAGGACGATGGCCTCGGCGTCGGCCTTGGTGGCGGCGTAGGTGTTGAGGGGGTTGGGGGCGTCGGCCTCCGTGTAGCGGCCGCGGGTGCCGTCAAAGACCAGGTCGGTGGAAAGGAGGAAGAACGGGCGATCGGCCGCCAGTTCGGCGAGGAGGGCGGTGGCCGTGACATTGACGGCGCGGGCGAGGTCGGGCCGGGCCTCGCAGGGCCCGGTCTTGCTCAGCGCGGCGCAGTGGAGGATGGCGGCGGGCGGGTCGGCGGCGAAACGGCGGCGGACGGCCCCGGGGTCGGCGAGATCGAGGGCGGCGCGCTGGAGCGCGAGCACGCGGCGGCGGGGCGCGTGGAGGGCGGCGGCACGGACGAGGTGGCTGCCGATCAGGCCGCCGGCGCCGGTGATCCAGACCGTGCCATTGCTCATGGGCCCGGCCTCAGAGGGCGGAGGTCATGCCGTGGGCGAGGGCGTACTTGGTGAGCCCGGCCACGCTGCGGATGCCGAGCTTGGACATGACGCGCTCGCGGTAGGTCTCGGCGGTGCGGACGCCGATGCCGAGGCGGTCGGCGATTTGCTTGTTGAGGAGGCCCTCGGAGATGAGGGTGAGCACCTCGCGCTCGCGCTCGGTGAGCAGGGCGGCGTCGGGCAGGGAGGCGGCGGCGGCGCGGCCGGCCAGGGCGGGCGACTCGGGGCCGCCGCGGGGGGCGGTGGGGCTGAAGAACGTCTCGCCGGCGTGCACGGCCTTGATGGCGATGACGAGCTCGGCGGGGGAGCCATCCTTGCGGAGGTAGCCGCTGGCGCCGTTGCGCATCATCTGGGCCACGTATTCCCGGTTGTCGTGCATGGTGAGGATGATCACGCGGGCCTCGGGATGCTCGCGGCGGAGGCGGACGGTGGCCTCGAGCCCGTTCATCTGGGGCATGGTGATGTCCATGAGCACGACATCCGGCTGGCGCTCGCCGGCGAGGCGGACCGCGTCGAGGCCGTTGGAGGCCTCGCCCACGATGTCGAACTCGCGCTGCGAGCGCAGATGCGCCTTGAGGCCGTCGCGGACCAGGGGATGGTCATCAACGAGCAGGAGGCGGATCTTGCCGGGCTTGAACTTGCGCGCCATGCGGGATGAGGCCGCGGGAACACGGAATCCGCGGCCTTTTGAGCTCAGGTTTTATCCCTGAAAACGGCCGGAATCTCAACCTGAATTTCCGTGCCCTGGCCGGGGGCGCTGCGCAGGACGCAGGAGCCGCCGTCGGCCGCGGCGCGCTCGCGCAGGTCGGCCAGCCCCATGCCGGGCCGGGGTCCGGCGGGGTCGGCGAAGGCGGGATCAAAGCCGCGGCCGTCATCGCGGATGAGCAGGCGCAGGCCCGGCGGACCCGGGGCAGAGGTGGGCCCGAGGCGGACCTCGACCCGGCGGGCGGCGGCGTGGCGCTCGATGTTGCCGAGGGCCTCCTGCAGGATGCGGTAAAGGTTGAGTTCGGCCCCGGGATCCAGCCGTCCCGGCAGGGGCTCGAGGACGAGCTCGAGCTCCAGGCCGGTGCGATCCGCGAACTCCCGGCCGAGGCTGCGCACGGCGGCGGCGAGGCCGAGGTCGTCCAGTTCGCTGGGGCGCAGGTTGCGGGAGATGCAGCGGACCTCGGCGATGGCCTTCTCAAGGTCGATGCGCGCCTGGCCGACGTCCCGCCAGGCCTCGGCGGCGCGGGCGCGGTCCGGCCGCTTCTCCTCCGCGGCGGCCAGGCGGAACTTCACCGCCGACAGGATCTGGTTGACGCTGTCATGCAGGTCGCGGGCGACCCGGCGGCGCTCGGCCTCCTGGGCGTCGCGAATGAGGCGCGGCAGGGCGCGGGCGGCCGCCTCGGCCGCCGCCCGGGCCTGGGCGGCGGCGCGCTTCTCCAGCGCGTTCTTGAGGGAGGTCGGCAGCCGGCGCAGGCTGGCCTTGAGGATGTAGTCGTCCGCCCCCTGGTGAATGCATTCCACGGCCACTTCCTCCGAGCGGTTGCCGGTGATGAGGATGAACGGGACCTCCAGCCGGCGCGCGCGCAGCAGGGCCAGGGCGTCGAGGGCGGAGAAGTCGGGCAGGGAAAAATCCGAGAGGATGACGTCAGGCACCCGGGCGTCCAGCGCGGCCGCAAAGGCCGCCCGTCCCCCGGCCCGGCGCGCAACAAAGCCCACCCCCGCCCCGCGCAACTCGGCCTCCACCGCGTCGGCGTCGGCCGGTTGGTCTTCCAGCAGCAAAATGTCGAGGGCCGATCGCATCCGGGCGCTGCTGGTGGTAGCAGCGGCGGCGGGGAGGGTCAACGCGGCAGGGGAACGAGGGCCGGGCGCTCGCCGGGATCTGTCCGCGCCCGGTCCGGCCGGCGGCCTCACCGGCCCGGAACAAGGCTGACAAGGAGGCCGGGGTGGGCGACGCTGCAGCCTGTGCTGCGCGCCCTTGTTCCGCTGATGCTGGTGGTGGGCTGCCTGCTGACCGGGACGACCCTGGCGGCAGGGGCGGACACGAACGGCTTTGTGGCGGGGGTGCGGACCAATGCGGCCGGGCAGCGGTTGTCCTACCGGCTGCTGCCGCCGCGGCGGATGGATCCGGCGCAGTCCTATCCGGTGGTGCTCTACCTGCACGGGGCGGCGGCGCGCGGTGACGACAACCTGGCGCCGCTGGACTGGGGGCCGCGCCTGTTCCGCGACGGCCCGGCGCGCGCGGAGCACGACTTCTACCTGGTGATTCCGCAATGTCCCCCGGGCGTCGGCTGGGTCTCGGCGGCGGCCCGCACGGGTCGGGTGGGGGCACAGGACCCGCTGGACCAGGCGGTGGACCTGGTGCGGCAGGGGTTGCCCCGGGAGATCCGCGTGGACACGCGGCGCCGTTACGTCACGGGCGTCTCGATGGGCGGGCACGCGGCGTGGGTGGCACTGGGGCGTCATCCGGGTTTCTTCGCGGCGGCCGCGCCGGTCTGCGCCCCGGCGGAGCGGGCGGCGGTGACGCCGGAGGCGGTGCGGTGTCCGGTCTGGGTGTTTCACTCGGACGACGACCACCTGGTGAGCGTGCGGCAGGCGCGCGACATGGTGGAGGCCTGGCGGGCCAAGGGCGGCGCGGCCCAGTACACGGAATACCAGGGCGTGCGGCACAGTTCGTGGAAGCCGGCCTACGCGGACCCGGCGCTCTTTCGCTGGTTGTTGGGACAGCGCCTGCCCTGAACGATACCCGGGAGTTCCCCACCATGAACTGGCTGCATGTCATCCTGGGTTTGCTGATGATGGCCGCGGTGCTGGCGGGGGCGGGGTGGTGGCTGTGGCGGGCGCTCAAGGCCAGCGACGATCCATTGCGGCTGTTGTTCCATGTGATCCTGACGGCCGGGGTGCTGGCGGGAGGCTTTTGGGGCATCGGGCGGGTGGCCGGCGACGGGAGCACGGAGGGGCAGATCGGCGGGGTGTTGCTGGGGTGCGTGCTGGGGTTGGTGGTGGGCATCCTGTGGGCGCCGCGGTTGGGCGCGGTGGTGGGAGACTGGCTGGGCAACCTTTACACGGGCGGATCCGAGCCGGCGCCCGCGGCGCCGGCCTATTCCATCGCGGAGGCGCACTGGAAGTTTGGGCGTTACGCCGAGGCGGAACGGGAGATTCGGGGGCAACTGGCCGCCTTCCCCCGGGATGTCCAGGGCCACCTGCTGCTGGCGCGGCTGCAGGCGGAACCCCTGTCCGATCTGCACGGCGCGCGGGCCACCCTGGAGGGCCTGGCCGCCCAGCCCGGGCTGCCGCCGGGCCACCTGGCGGCGGCGTTGAATCTCCTGGCGGATCTCCAGCTGAAGGTGGCGGGCGACACGGCCGCCGCGCAGGCGGCCCTGGCCCAACTGGAGGCGCTGCTGCCGGGGACGGACCATGCGTTCCTGGCGGCGCAGCGGCGGGCGCACCTCACGCAGCCCGGCGCGGTCGAATCCGTCCGTCAACGCGGCCCCATCCCGCTGCCGCGCGCCCCGGCCGACCTCGGCCTGCGGCGGGAGCCGGTCATCCTGCCGACCCCGGACGAGACCCCGGGGGAGGAACTGGCCCGGCTGGTGCGCCAGTTGGAGGCGCATCCGCTGGACATCGAGGCGCGGGAAAGGCTGGCCGTGCTCTACGGGGGCGAGTTCGGTCGGCTCGATTTGGCGACCGACCAGTTTGAGCAGTTGCTGGCCGTGCCGAACGCCCCGCCGCGGAAGGCGGCGCGCTGGCTGAACCTGCTGGCCGACGCGCAGGTGCGGGGCGGGGCCGACCTCGACACCGTGCGGGCCACGCTGCAGCGGATTATCGACCGGTTCCCCGGGCTCGCCCCGGCCGAGGTGGCGCGGCAGCGGATGGCGTCCCTCGCGCTGGAGCTGAAGGGACGCGAGCAGGGCCGCTCGGTCAAGATGGGCACCTACGAGCGGGACCTGGGCTTGAAGCGCCGTCCGCCCGCCCGGCCCCGGGACGAGACCGGGGCCTGACCGGCGCGTCTCCCGTTCATTGGCGGACCAGGCGCAGCGAGGCGAGGTCGAACCAGGCCTGGCCGCCGGCGGCCCGCAGGGTGCAGAGCAATTCCACCTCGGCCCCGCGTTCCTCCACGCGGAACTCCACCGCAAGCTCAGTCCAATCGGTGTCGCCCGTGAGCGCGCGGCGCTGGGGCTGGGCCTGGCCGGAGACGGCGAGGAAGGCGCCCTGGGTGCGCCCATGGGGGAGCGGTTGGACGCCGGCGGTGCGCGCGCGCGCCTCGAGGCGGTAGCGGCCCGGGCCCAGCCAGGCGCGGGTGCGCCACGAGGCGGAGGTGACAGGCCCGGCCAGGATGCGCAGGGCCGGCCGGCCGTCGGGCGCCGGGTCGATCGCGAGGGAACCGCCGGCCGGGATGTCCACCGCGCGCCAGTGCGCCAGCGGGGCGACCCCGTTGGTGAAGGCCAGGGGGACGGGCGGCGGCAGGGCCAGCTGGCGGGTCGCGTCCTGGGCCCGCAGGTGCAGGCGGAGACCGAGGTCCAGCGCGGCCGCGCGCAGCGCGCGCGCCTCGCCGGGCGGCAGCGCCGCCGCCAGCGGGGCGGCCCAAGCCTGCACCCGGTTGCTCAAGACGTCAGCCTGCCAGAGGTTCGTGAACAACACGCCCAGCCGCTCGCGGCAGGCCGCCCGCCCGGCCGAGGTCTCCAGCACCGCCCGCGCCACCAGCCCGCCCATCTCCGGCTGGATCGGCCACGAGCCCCGCCCCACCAGTTGGTCAAGGCCGTCCGGCAGGAACACCAGCCGATCGCCGGCCGGGTCGTGGTAGACGCGGAAGTTGTTGCGGGCCGTGCCATAGCCGTCGCGGTGGGCCAGGAGGATTTCCATGGCGAGGAAACTCACGAACCGTTCGCGGTCCAACACCGGGGCCAGGGCCTCCCACCGCCGCTGCGCATCCGGCTCGCGGGCGGCCGCGACCAGGCGCCGCCGCGCCGCGTCCCCCGCGGCCCGCGCGGCCTCGTCGCCCCGCGCCGGCATGGCCTCGTCGACGTCGCGCCCATGCCCGGGATCCGACTCGAACAACGCCCCGTCGGCGCGCGGGAAATGGCGCGCGAGGAACACCGGGTCAAAGGCCTCCTTCAGGACGTAGAGCCCCAGGCGCCGGCCATTCAGCTCCACCACGGCATGCGCCACCCGCGGCGCCGGCACGCCCGCCGCCCGGAACAGCTCCGAACCCAGCCGCTCGTGCAGGTAACTCTCATCCTCGACCGAGTTGTTCAGCTGCAGCCGGGCCAACCCGCGCCACCGGCGGCCGTCCGCCCGCCGGTCAAAGTCGATCGTGAACGCGGGTTTGTCGTCCACGGGACGGAAACTGCCCAGGCTGCCCTTCAGGCGCACGGCCACTTCCTGGAGCAGGTTGGACCCCTCGTGGAAAGTGGCGCTGACAAACTCGCGCGGCTGGCCCCGCAGCCCCTCCATCCCGGCGGACGGAATCTCCAGGCGGATGCGCCAGACCGCGCCTGGCGGGAAGGGGCCGGGATCGGCGGGGGCCCCGGGGAGCGGGCCCGCGGCAAGCAGCAGGAGCAGGAGGACCACGGCGCGGCCGGCAGCGGTGGCGGCGTTGCGGGGTTGGGTTACTTGGAGCGGCTGAACCATTGCCCGAGGAAGGTCTCGGTGGCGGCCACGAGGAGGCAGACGAGGAGGACGGGCAGCCAGAACTCGAGCCCGGTGCGGCCGCGCTCGACGAGGTTGCGCAGGGACAGGTCGGGCGACCAGGTGACCACGTTCGCGACCTCGCGCAGGGTGCCGAGCTGGGCGGGGCTGAGCTCGTCGAGGGCGGACTCGCCGGGATCGGACTGGGTGGCGAACTTCAGCTTGAGCGGAGGTTCGCCCACGGTGCCCTCATAGAGGCCCGCGAGGTCGGTGCGGTCGAACTGCACCGTCGGCCAGCCGCCGGCCAGCTCCACGCGGCGCAGGTCGCGCGTGACCTCGGTGGCGCGCGGCCGGAGGAAGCTGGCGTCCTTGTCGAGGTACTCGGCGGGCACGCGCCGGGTGAACTTCTCGCCCACGCGCAGGTTGAGGCCCTCGTCCTGCCGGGCCACGATGCTGCCGAGGGCGCGGTGGACGAGGGGCACCCAGGCGAGGCGGACCGGCAGGTCGTTCCAGGCGGTGTCGGCCGTGCTGCTGAACTGCACCACGCGGCCCAGGCCCCAGGTGCGTTCCATCACGGCCGGGGTGCCGTCCGCGTATTTCACGATCACCTGGGCCGGCCCGGCGTTGCTCTCGCCGCCGGCCGCCGGACCGCCCGGGACGGGCTTCAACTCCAGCGCCTGGAAGAAGCGCGCGCTGCCCAGCCGGCCGGCCCCGGGATCATTCCAGAGGGCGACCACGGGATGGTCATAGTCCTTTTCCTGGAGGGTCAGGTAACGCTCCTCCTGGTCGGCCTGGCCGCGCACGGGACCATACTCGGCCGGCAGCAGGCGGAGCCGGCGGGCCAGCTGCTCGTTGTAGAAGGCGGGGTTGAGGCGCCCGCCCGGGAACACCATCAATCCACCGCCCCGCCGCAGGTAGGACTCCAGCGCGCGCACCCCGGCGTCGCCGAGGTCGGGGACATTGGCCAGGATCACGGCGTCGTAGTCATCGAGGCGCGCCTGGGCGAGTTCCGGGCCGGAGGTGGTGGCCGTCTTGATGAAGTAATCCGGGGCCGCCTCCTCCGGGACGGGGACGAGGGCGTTCTGGAGGTAGAACACCTCGCTTTCGCGGGGCTCGTTGCCGGGCTCGCCATCGACCAGCAGAACCTTGACCTCGCGCAGGACGCGCAGGGCGGCCACGCGGCGGTCGTCGGCCGGCTGCCGGTCCTCCGGCAGGCGGGCGGTGACACTGTGGAAGCCCTCGTCGCGGAACCGGGCAAAGAGGGTGACGCCGCGGGTGGCGCCGGCGGCCAGGCGATCGATGACGAACTCATCGACCGGCGCCTCGCCGTTGGGGGCGAGGTTGACGCGCACGTTGGCGGCCTCGTGGCGGCCGTGGTTGGTCACGCGGACCTCGAAGCGCAGGGGCTGGTTGACCGGGCTGAGGCCGCCGGCCTGGCGGAGGTCGCTGAGGCCGAGGTTCCGTTCCTCGTGTTCGTTGACCAGGATGACATGCGTCTTGATGTCCGCCCGGCTGCGCTCCAGCACGCGCTGGATCTCGGCCAGCTGCCGCCAGCCGTTGGCCGCGCCGTCCGTGATCACGTAAATCTCCCGGCGCAACGCCAGCCGGCCCTGCAGGAGATCAATCGCCTTCTCGAGGGCGGGGAAAAGGTCGGTGGACCGATCGGTCAGGGGCGCCTCGCGCAGGACCTTGCGGGCCAGGTTCAGGTCGAAGGTCGGCTCCGGGATGGCGCCCTGCACCACGTCGCTGGCCAGCAACACCGCGGTCGCACTGCCCGGCGGCAGGGAATCCAGCGCCTGCTCGGCCGCCCGCCGGGCCCGGTCCAGCCGCGTGCCCGTGCCGTCCGTCACCCCCATGCTCTGGCTGTTGTCCAGGAGGATCACCCCCGTCACCTTGGACTGGCCGAGGAAATCACTGGCCTGGTTGAAGACCGCCGGCCGGGCCAGGGCCAGGGCCAGCAGGGCCAGGAGCAGGCAGCGCAACGCGAGCAGGATCCAGTCCTCCAGCCGCATGCGCTTCTGGTTCTTTTGCACGCTGGCCTGGATGAAGCGCATGGCCGCCCAGGTCACCTTCTGGAACCGCCGCCGGTTCAGGAGATGGATGATGATGGGCACCGCCACGGCCGCGAGGCCGGCCAACATGATGGGATTGAGGAAGGACATGGCCCGGGGCAATCCAGCGGCAGAAGGGGAACGCTAACGGGCGGGCCACGGGGCAGCAAGGCGCTTCTCGGCGGCCGGGCGGCGGGGGGGGAACGCCGCGGGGCGCACTCCGGTCCAGCGGGCTCCGGGAACCCCGAGGCCGGGGCCGGGCCTTATTCCTCCACCGGGGGCGGGGGTGGTTCGAGGGTGATGAGGCCGACCTCGTTGGTGCCGGGGAAGAACCCGGCGCCGATGTTGGCCTTCTGGAGGACGGCCCCCTTGAGGGTGCGGGAGGTGGTGGAACCGGCGGGCTTGAAGGAGCCGGTGAACAGGCCGGAACTGGTGGTGAAGGTGATGCTGAGGGTGTTGGGGCCGTTGTTGGTGAACTTGCTGCCGGGGCCGAGGGTGAAGGGATCGGTGTAGGCCTGGCCGAGGTTGCCGCCGGTGAGGGTGACGAAGCCGTTGGGCAGGTCGAGGATGCGGCCGGTGGCGGCGGGGGCGACATAGCGCGAACCGGCCAGGATGGAAGCGGCCTCGAACCCGGCGGGGTAGAACGCGCCGGCCTGGGCGGGCCGGGTCCAGACGAGTTCGCCGGACAGGTCGGTCACGGGGTTGTTGGTGGCGAAGTAAACCCAGCCGAGGAGGGAACCCTTGCCGGCATAGAGGTTGACGTAGAGGGGCCACTCGCCGTTTTGGGAAACCGGCACGCTTTGGGAGACGCGGCTGCCGTCGGCCAGGGTGCCGCTGAAGGTGATCACCCCGGAACTGGAGACGGACACGGTGCCGAACCCGGCGCCCTCGGGCCGGTCGGGGGCGCCCGGGGTGCCCGGGAGGAGGACGGTGTATTTGCCGGCCAGGGGGGCCGGGACGGTCGCACTATAGATGGCGCGGTTGCCGATCACGGTGATGGGGAGCGGGGATTCCTGGAGCCAGGCGAAGCCGGTGACGGTGTCGCTGTCGAAGACGGTGTCGAGATCCCACTTGACCGTGAGGGGGCTGAGGCCGGTGCGGGCGATGACGTTGGTGGCGCTGGGCAGGCCGCTGCCGGTGGGGTCGATGAGGAACTGGCCGCTGGCCGAGTAGCGTTTGCCGGCCATCTGGAGGGTGACCGAGTAGGTGCCCTTGTCCGTGGTGGTCATCTTGAAGAGCGCGGCGTTGGTGTGGTGGGCGTCGCCGGCGGTGAAGAGCAGGCCGTCATAGCTGCCCTTGACGGCCACGTAGGGGTTCTCGACGAAATGCGCGCCCACCGACAAGCCGGCCTCCATGCGGAAGGTGAGCCGGTTGGATCCGGAGACGGGGTTGCCATTGAGGGACCAGTGCGAGAGGACGTAGCCGGTGCCGGGGGTGGCGCTGAGGGTGTAATTGCGGCCGAGATCGAGGCGCTGGAGGTTGGTGGCGCCGGCGACGGTGCCGGAGCCGTAGCGGGCCAGGTAGAGGGTGGAGGGGATGGCGTAGAAGACCGTGCGGGTGTTGGTGAAGGAATAGTTGCCGGCGAAGTCCTGGGCCCAGACGCGCAGGGTGTTGGTGCCGGGGACGGAGAGGGTGACGCCCGCGCTCCAGGCATTGGAGCCATCGAATTGCTGGGCCACGCCGGTGCCCACCTGGACGCTGACGGCACCGGCGAGGGGGCCGATTTGGACGTTGTCCTTGAGGCTGCCGCGCACGACGAGGGCGGGGCTGGTGACCCGGGCGTTGGCGGCCGGGGCGGTCACCCCGACGGTGGGCCGGGTGAGGTCGGCGGGGGTCTGGCCGACCACATAGGGCAGGCCGGCCACGATCAGGGTGGCGCTGCGGACGCCGAGGAGGTTGGGCTGGACCGTGTAGGTGACGACATCGGAGCCCGTGTAGAGCGGTCCGGAGGTGACGTTAACCCAGGCGGCCGTGTTGATGACCGACCAGGTGCAGTTGGGGCGGCCGGTGACGACGATGTTGCTGGAGCCGCCGTCGATGGGGAACCCGGCCAGCGGATGGTTGAGGGTGAACGGGCAATCGACATCCACGCGGGCCACCCGGCTGGTGGTGATGCCGGCGATGTTGCTGATCAGGCAGGTGTAGTCGCCGACCTGGAGGGATCCGATGTTGACGAGGTCGAGGGTGTTGCCGGTGACGCCGGTGAAGAAGCCGTTGCGGTACCAGCGGTAGGTGATGGGGAGATCGCCGCGGGCCAGGCAGCTGAGTTCCACGGTGGTGCCGGGTTCGACGATGCCGGGGCTGATCGGCTGGGCGAGGATGTAGGGTGCCTCGCGGTAGGTGGGCGAGTTGAAGTTGCCGGGCGTGGGGGCGGCGCCGAACCAGTTGGTGGGGTCGTTGCCGAACTCGTAGGAGAACCGGCGCTGGATGGAATGGCCGCCGCCATCGACCCCGTTGGTGGGCCAGGGGGCGCGGTCGTTGTAGACCACGCGATCGATGCGGACGTAGGGGGTGAGGCCGGCATCGGGGCGGCCCGGGGCCTGCGGCTGGTCGGGGCGCTGCAGTTGCACCTCGCCGCTGTTGTTGCTGAGCCGCTTGCGGTAGGGGCCGAACATCTTGGTTCCGGGCGGGACATTGAACCGGGCCATGAACTGGCCGCGCAGCACGGCGTTGGTGAGGGCATCCGGATCGAAGTTGACCATCAGCACATAGCTGTTGGGGGGCATGACATACTGGCGGCCGGTGTCGAGGCCGGGGAAGTCGAAGTCGACCAACCCGCGCAGGCGCCAGCCATTGGTGGCGTACTGGATCTGTTCCGGGGACTGATCCCGCGGGGCGTAGAAGAGGGGAACATTGCCCGGGCTGATGTTGCGCAACTCGACGAACTCATCGACGGCGTTGTCCTCGGGGATGCCGCCCACGATGACATCCGGCGGATGGTAATGGATTTCGTTGATGACCACGGGGCCGTTGGTTGGCGGGGCGTTGGTGGCGCCCTGGCCGGTGCGGAAGACGGCCAGCCGGGCGGGGTCCTGGCCGGCCCGCACGTCCGTGCCGAAGCCGAGGTCCGTGGCGGCCACAAACTCCGCGTTGGTGTCGCTGGTCACGTAGCGAACGAAGGAAACGCCATTGTCGGCCGGGCCGAAGGTGACCCCGGTGCGGAAGCCGGTCAGGACGCCCTGGGCGTCCGCGCTGAACAGGTAGCATTCGTCGCCCCGGGCCGAATTGAAGTTGAACGCCGTGGCGGGATGGTTCGCCAGGTCATTGATCTGGGACTCATAGGTGACCAGATAGCTGAAGGGCTGGATGACGGTCCCGGCCGGGTACTGGTATTTGCGGGGGTTGTCGCGGGTGTTGCTCAGCCACCAGTAACTGATGTCCACCGGGCTGGGGGTGGGATTGTAGAACTTGACCGCGTCCTCCAGCGGGGGGTCGGTGTGGCTGAGCAGTTCCTGGATGACCACGTTGGTGATGCGGCCGAAGTTGCTCTCCTCCGGCGTGGGGTTGGGGAACACAATGAACCGGTTCTCGCCGTCCGGCACGCGGCCCTCGGAGAGGTTCCGGCCGCGCCAGAGGAAGCAATCGACCTTGTCGATCAGGCTGGCGGGCGTGCGGCTGGGGCCGAACAGGTAGATGCGATCGAGGGGCACCCCGGGCGCCGGCGGGGCCGTGTCCGAGCCGCTGGAGAGGCCGAAGTCCAGGTGGTTGGCGTCGCGGCTGGCCAGGTCGGAGGCAAAGAACTGCACATAGCTGCGGGGCCCGATGAAGGAGAGGGCCGGCACGGCCCGGATGGTCTGCAGCAGGAAGGGCCCCGCCGGCGAGTTGAGGCCGTTGTCGATGAAGACCAGCCCGCTCAGCAGGACAATGTTGGTGTCGGGGTTGTAGATTTCGATCCAGTCCTGGTCCACCCCGGCGCTGTTGGTGGCCATCCACTCGTTGATTTTCAGGGTGAACTGGTTGCTGCTGGTCGGTGCCGGCACGAAGCTGGCGGCCACGTTGGGAAGGCACGGCTGGCTGGGGACCGGATACGGCACCCCGCACGGGGTGGGGATGTTGAGGGTGAAGCTGGCCGAGGAGTTGGGGTCCCCCTGCGCGCTGGGGATGCGCCCCACCGAATAGCCCGGCACCTGGATGCCAAAGTAGTTCGAGCAGATGAAGGTGACCGAATTAAGCCCCACATTCGTGCGGTAAATCGCCAGGGTTTCGCCGCCCTTGGCATCCAGCCCGAAGCCCGTGTGCAGCACGCCTTCCGCGCCGACCAGGTTGGTCTCCGCATCGCAGAACACCAGCAGGAAACTGTCCGCCGCAATCACCGTCCCGAGCGGGAACCGGAACTTGGTCGGGAACCGGATGTCATCCGTCAGGCAATACCCTTCCAGCCCCAGGTCAATGTCGTTGGTGCTGAAATTGTAGAGCTCGATGTAGTCCGGGAAATAATCCGGGATATCGACCAGGGGGGCGGTGGACTGGTTGGCGGCCAGGACCTCGTTGATCAGAATCTGCGCCCGGCCGGCCAGCGGCAGGCCCAGCAGGAGCAGTGTCACCCAAACGAAACACATCCGTGGCGTCGCCAGGCGAAAGTCCGACATTTTCATGGGGATAAAAACAAAGGCAGCCGGGAACAAGTACATCATGCCCAGCGGCTTGCCAATGGGAGATTGCTTAGCATCCGGGCCGGCCCCGCGGCAACGCCGCACCCTTACGGGAAACTACGGGAACCGGGCGGGGGCAAATGGCGTAAAGGCGCCCCGGAGGGCCGCCGGGGGGCGGGGGCGGGGGCGCAAGGTTGGTCTTTGCGGGGGAGAACGCGGGGTTTATCATGCTTGCCTGCGATGAGTTCCGCCCATGACCAGGACCTGCCCCGCGTGATGGACCATTTCCTGAACCCGCGCCATGTCGGCGACGTGGCGGGGGCGGACGGGGTGGGCGAGGTGGGGGCGGTGGCGTGCAGTGATGTCCTGCGGTTGAGCCTGCGGGTGCGGGACGGGCGGATTGCCGAGGCGCGTTTCCGGGCCTACGGGTGCGGGGCGGCCATTGCCTGCGGGAGCGTGACCACCGAGTTGATCCTGGGCCGGACCCTGGACGAGGCGCTGCGGGTGACCAACCAGGATGTGCACCGTGCGCTGGGCGGCGAACTGCCGCCCTCGAAGGCCCATTGTCCCGTCCTGGCGGAGGAGGCCATCCGGGCCGCCGTGCGGGATTGCCGGGCGCGCCAGGGCTGAGGGCCGCATCCCCGGTTCAGAGCCGCGCGACGTGGCTGTCCCCGTAGAGGACGAACTTGCCGCCGTTGGTGCCGCCGGAGTGGAAGTTCTCGTAGTCGTACATCAGGGGGGTGCGCTCGCTGGTGCGGCTTTCGATGGTGCGCCCGTTCATGATGTATTCCCACTGGTAGCTGGAGCCCTGGGCTTCGAAATAACCGCGGTTGTCCTTGGGGCAACGGAAGACGCTCACGGACGTGGGCATGCTGTTCGAGTTGTAGCCCACGTGGCGGGCCAGCAGGTCGCAGATGCGGGGCTTGGGATTGGCGGGATCGACCGGGTTGCCGACCAGCGGATCGGCCGAGGGCAGGCGGCCCTCGTTTTCGTCGGCATACATGAACACCGCCACCCCCAGTTGCTTGAGGTTGCTGATGCATTGGGTGTCCCTGGCCTTGTCCTTGGCCCGTGCGATGGCCGGCAGGAGCAGGCTGGCCAGGATGGCAATGATGGCGATCACCACCAGCAACTCAATCAGGGTGAACGCCGCCGCGCGCCGTGCCGCGGCAGGGCAACGGGAAAAATGCTGCTGCATGGCCGTCAACGCCCACCCCGCCCCGGGCCGCCCCCCTGCTGCTGCCAGCGCTGGCGCCGCTGCTCATACGCCCGGTAACGGTCCACGCGCTGCTCGGGGGTCGTGTTCTTGATGCGCGACAGCATCCGCTGCTCGCGCCCGCCACCCCCCCCCGGGCCTCCCGAGCCTCCTGCCATCTGGCTGAAACGCTCCCGCCGCTGTTCCGGGGTCAGGTTCTGCATTTCCTGGAAAAACTTGTCCCGCTCGGCCTGCGCCTGGTCCAGCTTCTGGCGCTCCGCCGCCGGGAGGGTCTGCTTGAGCTCCTCCTCCAGCGCATCCCGCTGCTGGCGGCGCTGCTCCCGCTGCTCCGGCGTCATGTCCGTCCATTCCCGGCGCCGATCCCGTTCCCCCTCGTCCGGGCGTCGCCGCTCGCCGTCCTCCCGCGACGCCATCGGTCCCGGCCCGCGCTCACGGTCCCGATCCCCGCGCAGGGCGTAAAGCTTCGTCCAACTGCGCCGGGCCTGCTTGGCAATGCGCGCCACCGCGGTGTCCACCGGCGTGCGCTGGAACTTCACGCTGATGATCGCCTCGGTGCCGTCCTCCGGAATCACCCGCGTCTGCGCGTAGCGGCCCAGCGCCAGCGTGGTGAAGGCGAGGTCCTTGTTCAGGATCTCCAGCGAGATGAAATCGTTCTGCGCCTGCAGGGGATCCCCGAAGCCGCCGGGGCCCGGCGGACCGCCCCGCCCCCCGAACCCCCACGGGGACCCGCGCCCCTGCAGGTTGGTCCACCCGGTGGCCGCCGCGTCGCCCGCCCCCGCCAGCGCCTTCTTCAGGGCCTCCAGCCGGGACGTGGCCGAATAGAGCGGATAGAGCACCGACCACCGCACCGACACCTGATCCTCAATGATGGCCAGCACGGCCTCCAGCGGCGCGCGCTTCACGGCAAAGGTCACCTTGCCCTGCACGTTCTCATCCATGACCAACGTCTCGCGGGTCTGGCGTTCAATGCTCTGAATCACCTCGCGCACATCCGCATCCCGCACGTCCAGGGTGACCAGGTTGCGCTGCGCGCACCACACGAGATAACCCACCCAACCGCCCAGCAGGATGACCATCAGTCCGGCGAGCTGCAGCAGGCTTTTGCGATCAACTTTCATGGCGGAAAGGGGGCGGGGTCAACGGGGCTCGGGCCCGGACGGCGGAGACGGCTGCGGGTCCGGAGCCTCCGCGCCCGGCACATTGGTGCCCCCACGCGTGCGGTCGCGGTCGCGATCCCGGCGGCCCCAGGGCGACCCGTCCCCGCGGGAATGGTCGCCGCGGTCAAAGCCGCCCGACGAGCGCCCCTTCCAAGGGAAGTTCGTGCCCCGATCGCGGCGCTCCTGTTCGTAGGCTTTCTCGAGTTGCTCGTATTGGGCGCGCTGCTCGGGCGTGAGCAGGGCCGCCACCTGCGCGTTGCGGTTGCTGCGCGCCGCCAGGATGCGGGCCAGGTTCTGCCGGTGGCTGGCATCCATCTCCGAGGCCGCGCGCTTGAGAATGGCATCGACGTCCTTCTTCTGCTCCTCGGTGAGGGTCAGCTTGTCGATCAGGCGCTCCCGGTAGGAACGGGAAAACTCATCCAACCGGGGCGGGGTGCGCACCGCACTGCGCTCGGCCCGGGAACCTGCAAACCAGCCGGAAACCGCGCCGGCGGCAAAGATGGCCGCCAAATAGCCCGCCAAGGTCCAGGGTCGCAGGCCGGTCATGGGTTCAGGTCGGCCCGGAGGGTGTAGTTGGCGAGGGTCACCTCGTCGTCCGGTTCCTCGGTGACCACCGTCCAGGCCACGGTCAGGGCCATGAGCAACGCCGCCCCCACCAGCGCGCGCCGGAAAAGCAGCACCAAACCGGCGCCGGCCAGTTCCCCGGCCCCGTGGCGGCACCGGGCCAGGATGCGGGTCTGCAGGGCCGCCGGCATCGGGCCGACGGGCGCCGGCGTGGCGCGGGCGGCGGCCGCCAGCAGGCGGTGCAGGGGTTGTTGCGGACGGGCCATGGTGACGTTTCGTGTGCCTCCCGGGAACCGACGGTTCCGGCCTTGGGCACGTTTCAGAGACCTATGCCAGCCTGAGCGGTTACTTTCGAGCCTCAGTTAAGGTTTTTTTATGGCCCCGGCTGGACCCGGCCCGGAATGGCATGGCGGCGCCAATTGCATTGCCAAACCGGGGGGCGCCCAAAAATGATGCGGGCATGAAACGACGCGCGGACCTGCGGCAGGAGATGGCCCCGGTATACCTCGGGCTGGAATGCGGGGGCACCCGCACGGTGGCGCGGGCGGCGGGAGCCGCCGAGGCGCGGCGGGAATTCGGCCCCGCCAACCTGCGTCTGATCAACGACCTGCAACTACTGCGGCACTTCCGGGCGGTCGCCCGGTCCATGCCGCGGCCGACCGCCGTTGCCGTCGGGATGGCTGGGGCCCGGACGGAGGCCGACCGGGTACGCATCCGCCGGGCGGCCGCCCTCGCGTGGCCCGGCGTCCCCTGCCATGCGACCAATGACCTCGAGACGGCGCTGATGGCGGCCGGGGGGACGGCGCCGACCCGGGTCCACCGGGTGCTGGTCCTGAGCGGGACGGGTTCCTGCTGTTTTGGCCGCTCGGCCGACGGACGCCGGACGGCCAAGGTGGGGGGCTGGGGGCATCTCCTGGGGGACAAGGGCAGCGGCTACGAGATCGGCCTGCGCGGCCTGAAGGCGACCCTCTACCACTTCGACCGGGACGGCCACTGGCCGCCGCTGGGGCGACGGTTGTTGCGCGCCCTGCAGTTGAACGAGCCGGATGAGTTCATCGCCTGGGCCCAGGGCGCCGCCAAGGCGGACATCGCGGCCCTGGCGGTCGAGGTGTTCGCCGCCTGGGCCCAGGGGGACCGCATCGCGGCCGACATCCTGGAAAGCGCGGCCCACACCCTGGCGGCCGACGCGGTGGCCTGCGCCCGGCGGCTGGGGGCGGGACGCCAACCGGTGGAGTTCGTCCTCGCCGGCAGCGTGCTACTGCGGCAACCGCGGTTTGCCGCCCGGGTCACCCGCGCCATCCGCCGCCAGCAACCCGGCGCCAGGATCCTCCCGCTGCGGGAGGAAGGCGCCGCCGGCGCGGTCGCCCTCGCCCGCCAACTCGCGGGATCCCGCGCCGGGGAACCGGCGGCACCGGCGCCCGCCCCGGCCCCGGACACAGCCTGCCCGGGGCCCGATCGCGCGGTCGCGGCCATCGCCCTGTCGCCCACGGAGCAGCGGCATCCCCGGTCCATGAACCTCGACCGCCTGTCCCTGGGCCGCGCCGTGCAGTTGATGCTGGAGGAGGACGCCACCCTGCCGGGGGCGCTGCTGCGGGAGCGGGCCCGGATTGAGCGCGGGGTGCGCCTGGTCACGGATTCCCTCCGGCGCGGGGGCCGGTTGTTCTATGCCGGGGCCGGCACCAGCGGCCGCCTGGGCGTCCTCGATGCCAGCGAATGCCCGCCCACCTTCCGCACCGACCCGGCACTGGTCCAGGGCATCATCGCCGGCGGGCAGACCGCCCTGTGGTCCGCCGTGGAGGGAGCGGAGGACGACCCCGGGGCCGGCGCGCGCGCGGTGGAATTCCGCGGCGTGGGCCGGCGCGACACGCTCGTCGGCATCGCGGCCAGCGGCCGCACCCCGTTCGTCTGGGGCGCCCTGCGCGAGGCCCGCCGGCGCGGGGCCCGCACCATCCTGCTCTGCTTCAACCCGAACCTCGTCATCCCCCGGGCCGACCGGCCGGATCTCGTCATCGCCCCGCGCATCGGGCCCGAGATCCTCACCGGATCCACCCGCCTCAAGTCCGGCACCGCCACCAAGCTGGTCCTGAACATCCTCACCACCCTGGCCATGGTGCGGCTCGGCAAGGTGCTGGGAAACCTGATGATCGACGTGAAGGCCACCAACGTGAAGCTGCGCGACCGCGCCACCCGCATCGTCCGCGAACTGACCGGCGCCGACTACGCGCAGGCCCAGGCCGCCCTGCAGCGGACGCAGTGGAAAATCAAGGAGGCCTGCACCCGCCTCGGCGGCGTCCGCCGCCCCCGGTGACCCGGGGCCCGCGGGCAGAATCCACTCGCCGCTGCCCACGGCCGCCGCTAGAACAGCCCGCGTGACCTCCCCGTTGAGCGCGCCCCCGGCGCCCCAGCCCGCCCCCACGCACTGGGCCGGCATCCTCCGCCAACTGGGCCCCGGCCTCATCATCAGCGCCGTCATCGTCGGCTCCGGCGAACTCATCGTCACCCCCAAGACCGGCGCGGAAAACGGCTTCTCCCTCCTCTGGTTCATCATCCTCGGCTGCTTCATCAAGGTCTTCATCCAGGTCGAACTCGGCCGCTACGCCGTCACCCGCGGGGTCACCACCCTCGAGGCCCTCAACAGCATGCCCGGCCCCCGCCTCGTCGTGTCCTGGATCCTGTGGCTCTGGGCCCTCATGTTCCTCGCCCTCGTCTTCCAGGTGGCCGGCATGGTGGGCGGGCTGGCCAGCGTGTTCTCCCTCGCCGGGCTTCCCCTCCCCCCCGCCCTGCTCGCCGTCCTCACCGGCGGCTCCTGCGCCGTGCTGCTCGTGGTCGGCCGCTACCGCATGGTGGAACGATTCTCCACCGCCCTCGTCGCGGTGTTCACCGTCGCCACCCTCGTCGCCGTCGGCGCCCTCCAGGGCACCCCCTACGCCCTCACCGGCGCCCAGCTCGCCGAGGGCTTCCGCTTCCAGCTCCCCGAGCGGTTCACCACCGCCTTCGCCGCCTTCGGCATCATCGGCGTCGGCGCCTCCGAGCTCATCTATTACCCCTACTGGTGCCTCGAGAAGGGCTACGCCGCCCACGTCGGCCCCCGGGAAGACTCCGCCGCCTGGCGCGACCGCGCCCTGGGCTGGATCCGCATCATGCGCATCGATGCCTGGGTCTCCTTCGCCATCTACACCACCGCCACCCTCGCCTTCTACCTGCTCGGCGCCGCCGTCCTCAAGGCCAAGGGCCTCGTCGTGGAGGACAGCCAGATGATCCGGACGCTCTCCCACATGTACCGCGAGACGTTCGGCCCCTGGAGCTTCTGGCTCTTCCTCGCCGGCGCCTTCGCCGTCCTCTACTCGACCGTCTTCGGCGCCACCGCCTCCAACGCCCGCCTCCTCGCCGACGGGATCTCCCTCTTCGGCCTGAAACGCTACCGCGACGCCGGGGACCGCGTGCGCTGGGTCAAAATCGGCTGCGTCCTGCTCCCGGTCGCCTTCACCGCCGTGTTCCTCATCTGGGGCAACCCCGTCAGCCTCGTCTTCGTCGGCGCCCTCGCCCAGGCCCTCATGCTCCCCTTCCTCGCCGCCGCCGCCCTCTACTTCCGCCACGCCCGCACCGAGCCCGCCCTCCGCCCCGGCCCCGCCTGGACGGCCGGCATCTGGATCGCGACCCTCGCCATGTCCGCCGCCGGCGCCTACCAGCTCGTCACCAAAATCCAGGAACTGCTCCGGTAACCCTCCCCTGCCCCTCCCTGGCCCACGCCCCACCCCCGCTCTTCCCCCATGTTCCGGCTCGACCAGAAAATCGCCCTCGTCACCGGCGCCGCCAGCGGCATCGGCGATTCCATCGCCGAGGTCTTCGCCCGGGCCGGCGCCACCGTCCTCGTCGCCGACCGCAACGCCGGGGGCGGCGAGGCCGTGGCCGCCCGCCTGCGCGCCGCCGGCGGCCAGGCGGCGTTCCTGCCGCTCGACATCAGCCGCGAGGAGGACTGCGCCCAGGCCCGGGACACCGTGCTGGGCGCCCATGGCCGCCTCGACATCCTGGTCAACAACGCCGGCATCGGCTGCGTGGGCACGCTCCTGCAAACCTCCGGCGCCGACCTCGACCGCCTCTACGCCGTCAACGTGCGCGGCATGTTCAACCTCACCAAGGCCTTCCTTCCCTCCATGCTCGAGCGCCGCGCCGGCAACGTGATCAACCTCGCCTCCATCGGCGGCGTGGTCGCCGTGCGCGATCGCCTCGCCTACTGCACCACCAAGTTCGCCGTGGTCGGCTTCACCAAGTGCCTCGCCCTCGACCACGCCACCGGGGGCCTCCGCGCCAACTGCCTCTGCCCCGGCCGCGTGGAGACGCCCTGGGTCACCGAGCGCCTCAAGGAATATCCCGACCCCGCCCAGGCCTACCGCGAGATGGCCGCCACCCAGGCCATCGGGCGCATGGCCAGGCCCGGCGAAATCGCCGCCGCCGCCCTCTACCTCGCCAGCGACGAGTCCAGCTTCGTCACCGGCAGCGCCCTCATCATCGACGGGGGCTGGACGGCCGGCAAATAGGCCGCGCGGCCGCACTCCACCCGCACGGCTCTTTTTGCGCTTTGCTTTCCCCCGTCCCCGCTCGTTGAATCCCGGCCATGCCGACGCCCCCGGCCCCGCTCGATCTCCAGCGGCTCAAAGTGTATCCCCTGGCCTCCCGCCGCAGCATGGCCCGCATCGAGGACATCCTCGTCCGGCCCGAGGCCCCGCCCCCGCCGCTCCCCAGCGACTTCCTGCGCCGGGCGGTCGCCCTCTGCGTCCGGCAGGTCCGGGCCGCCCGCGCGCGCGGCGCCAGCGTGATGCTGCTCTACGGCGCGCACCTCGTGAAGAATGGCGCCAACGCGCTGGTCACGGAGCTGATGTCCGGCGGCTGGGTCACCCACCTCGCCACCAACGGCGCCGGTTCCATCCATGACTGGGAGTTCGCCTTCCAGGATTGGTCCACGGAAAGCGTGGAGCAGAACGTGGCCACCGGCACCTTCGGCACCTGGGACGAGACCGGGCGTTACCTGCAGCTGGCCCTGCTGGCCGGGGCCCTGCGCCCGGAGGGCTACGGGGCCAGCCTCGGCCGGTTCATCCACGAGGAGGGCGTCACGCTGCCCGCCGCGGCCGAGCTCGAGCAACAGCTGCGGGCCGAACCCGCCCACCCGCTGGCCCCGGCCCGCGCCGAGCTGCTCGTCACCCTCCGCCAGCATCCCCTGCCCGGCGGACGCCTCGCCGTGCCGCATCCGTGGAAACACACCTCCATCTTCGGGAATGCCTTCCGCCTCGGCCTCCCCCTCACCGTCCACCCCGGCATCGGCTACGACATCATCGCCAATCATCCCCTCTTCAACGGCGCCGTCGTCGGACGCGCGGCCGGGATCGATTTCCGCCTGTTCGGGACCGCGGTCGAGGGCCTGGACGGCGGCGTGGTCCTGTCCGTCGGCTCCGCCATCATGGCCCCGCAGGTGTTCGAGAAAAGCCTCAGCTGCGTGAACAACCTCCGCCTCCAGGACGGCCGCCCCATCGTCCGCGACCACACCATCCACGTGGTCGACCTGCAGGACGGCGGCAACTGGGACTGGACCCAGGGCGAGCCGCCCAAGGACAACCCGGCCTATTACCTGCGCTTCTGCAAGAGCTTCTCCCGCATGGGCGGCGCCATGCATTACCTGCAGTGCGACAACGTCGCCTTCCTGCACAACCTTCTCGCCCAGCTCCGGGAACCGGCCCCGGGCCCGGCCCGATGAGCCTCGACCCCGCCCGGTTCCACGAGATCGCCCGCCGCTACCCGCGGCTGCAGGTCGGCCTGGTCGGGGACTTCTGCCTCGACCGCTATCTCGAGATCGACCCCGCCCGCGCCGAGGTCTCCATCGAGACCGGCCTCCCCGTCCACAACGTCACCGCCGTGCGCGCCCAGCCTGGCGGCGCCGGCACCATCCTGAACAACCTGGGCGCCCTCGGGATCGGACGCCTGCGCCCGGTCGGGTTCTGCGGCGATGACGGCGAGGGCTACGAGCTCCAGCGGGCCCTGCGCAACCGCCCCGGGGTGGAACTCGCCCATTTCCTCCCCACCCCCGACCGCCGCACCTTCACCTACTGCAAACCCCTCCGGCTCGAGCCCGGGCAGCCCCCTGTCGAGCTCAACCGCCTCGACAGCAAGAACTGGACGCCCACCCCCGACGCCGTCCAGGACCGGCTCATCGCGTCGCTGCGCGCCGTCGCCGCCGAGGCGGACGCCCTCATCGTGCTCGACCAGGTCGATGTGCCCGAGACCGGCGTGGTGACCGCGCGCCTGCTGGCCGCCCTCGGGGAGATTGTCCGGCAGCGCCCGGACCTGCTCATCATCGCCGACAGCCGGCGCGGGCTGCGCGGTTATCCGCCGGTGACGCTGAAGATGAACGCGGCGGAGCTGGCGGCCCTGACCGGGGCTCCCGCCGGCCTGGGGCTGGAGGACGTGAAGGCCGCCGCGGCCGGGTTGGCCCGCCGGCATGGGCGGACGGTGTTTGTGACCTTGTCCGAGCGCGGCATGGTGGGGGCCGGCCCGGAGGACGGGCCGGTGGACCATGTGCCGGCGTTGGCGTTGCGGGGCCCGATCGACATCGTCGGGGCGGGCGACGCGGTGACGGCGAACCTGGCGGCCGCCCTGGCCGCCGGGGCGAGCCGGCGCGAGGCCCTGGAGATTGCCGCCGTGGCGGCCTCGCTGGTCATCCACCAACTGGGCACCACCGGCACCGCCAGCGTGCCCGAAATCGCCGCGCAGCTTGGACGGTAGCAGCGGACGTCGGCGGCTGCGCGATCGGCTGTTACCTCTTCTTGTCGAGGTTAGCCTTGAGTTGTTCCGGGGTGACGGAGGAGCGAACGCCGGAGAGGGGCACCTCGGCGCGGGCGATCCAGAGCATGGCATTGAGGACGACCTTGCGCTGGTTGTCGTCGCCCCAGTTGGCGTGGGTGTGGCCGCCGGTGAAGCCGAAGCCGCGGCCGCCGCCCGGGCGTTCGTAGGTCCACATCATGGTCTCGTCGCGGCCGCTGGCCTCGACGATATGGGGGTAGGGGCCGCGGGGATGCACATAGGGCCCCTTGCGGACGGCGTCGGAGGGCTTGGCCACGAGGATGGGCGTGAGCCGGCCGCCGCCCTCGCGCCAGCGCATGTTGAAATACCACTCGTCACGGTTGCTGAAGGGCTGCACGCCGCGGGCCACGGGGTGCTCGGGGAACGTCTTGTATTCCGGGGTCCACATCGGGTTGACCGAGTGGGCGTTCTCGTAATAGCCGCCGATCCAGTCGAGGAACAGGGGCCCGCCGTTGGTGGCCGGCACTTCCACGCCGTAGTGCATGAAGCCGAGGCCGACGCCTTTCCGGGCGAGGTCCCCGAGGGTTTTCGAGCGCTCGCCCTGCAGGGCCGGGTGGCCGCCTCCGCCGTCGGCATAGATGACCACGGCGGAGGCGTCGTTGAAGGCCTTGGGATCGGCGGGCCAGCCGTTGGAGTGCACGACGGCGGACACGCCGGAGACGCCATCGAGGCATTGCTGGAGGAGGAGCATGCCGGCGCGGAACTCGTGCATGCCGGGGGGATGGCTGGGGCGGCCGGCGATGAGGACGATCTTCTTCTTCCGGTCGAGGTTGTCGAGGAGGTCGTCGCTGGTCACGGTGGACTGGACGCCGGCGGCGGGCACCTCGAGGCCGCTCATCCAGACGAGGGCGTTGAGGACGGCGCGCCGGAAGTTTTCGTTGGTCCAGTTGCGGTGGTAATGGGCGCCGGTGATGCCGAAGCCGCGGCCGCCGTTGGGGCGCTCGTAGGTCCACATGACATGCTCGGCCTGGCCCTTGCGCTTCTGCACCTCGGGGTTGCCGCCGTGCGAGCTGGACTGGCCCGGGCGCCCGCGCGTGCCCTCGGGGGGCACCGCGCTCAGGATGGGCGTCACGCCCTTCATGTCCTCGCGGAACCGCATGTGGTAATACCACTCGTCATTGACCCGGAACGGTGTCAGGCCGCGGGCCACGGGATGGTTGGGGAAGTTCGTGAAGTGGGCCTCCCAGTGGGGATTGACCGAGTAGAACGTCTCGAAGTAGCCGCCCTGCCAGTCGAGGAAGGCGTTGCCGGGGTCGCCCTTGACGACCTCCACGCCGTAATGGCAGGTGCCGAAACCGACCCCCTTGGCCATGAGGTCGCCCAGCAGCTTGAGCCGCTCGGGCCGCGCGGCCGGGTGCCCGCCGCCGCCGGTGCAGAACATGAACACCGCGTCCACGCCCTCGAACACGGCCGGGTCGGAGGGCCAGTTGTTCGAGACCACCGTCACGCTGAGCCCGGGGAAATCGGCCAGGCATTTCTGGAGGAGCAGGCAGCCGGCCCGGTACTCATGGTCCATGTAGCCATGGCTGGGCGTGCCGGCGATCAGGAGCAGCTTCCTGGCTGCGGCCGCGGCGGGCGCGGGCAGGAGGACGGAACAGGCCAGAACGAGGGCGGCAAGGCAGGCGTGGCGTTTCATGACGTGATGGAACCCTCTTGTAACCCCCGTGTGGGGGAAGGACAAGTGCGCAGGTGGGCACGCGCCGAGTTCAGCCGGCGCCGCCCAGCCGCCGGCGCCAGTCGGCGCGCGAGAGCTTGCCGCGGGCGTTGGGGGCGAGGGTGTCGACAAAGTGCCAGCGCCGGGGCACCTGCCAGGCCGGGAGCCGGGCCATGAGAAAGTCCCGCAGGGGACCGGCCGCGCCGGGGCCGGCCCGGGGCACCACGCACGCGACAATCTCCTCCCCGCGGCCCTCCGCGGCGGCCGGCAGGCCCAGCACCAGGCAGTCGGCCACGGCCGGGTGGGCCAACAAGGCCTGCTCGATGTCGGCGGGGGAGACCTTGCGGCCGGCCACGTGGATGACATCCCCCGCGCGCCCGCGCAGGTGGACCGCGCCGGCGCGGAGTTCCGCGAGGTCGGCGCTGCGGTAGACCCCGCCGGACAGCCCCGGCGCGGATTCCGGCCAGTAGCCCAGGCCGGCGGCCGGGCTGCGGATCTCGAGGCAACCCGCGGGATCCACCGTCACCTCGACCCCCCGCAGCGGCGTGCCGGCCAGGGAGGCGTCCGCGCGTGGCTCCTCGGTGGCATCGTAGGCGATGCCGCCGCACTCGGTGGCGCCGTAGAAGTTGTGGATCTTGAGCCCGGCCTGCGCGTGCACGGCCTGTTCCAAGGCCACCGGCAGGGGGGCGCCGGCGCTGATGGCCAGGCGGACCCCGGGGGGGATGGCCCCGGCCTCATGCCAGGCCCGCCACAAGGCGGGGACGGCGGCCAGGGTGCAGGCGGCGCGCCCGGCCGCCGCCCGCCGCAGGGCGTCCGGCAGCGGGGAGGCCAGTTCCACCAGTGGGATGCCATGCAGCAGGAGGGGCAGGACCAGGTTGGAGAAGCCGTAGGAATGGGCCTTGGAAAGCACACCCAGGTTCGGCCAATCCGGCCGCAGGCCCATGGTGGCGACAATCTGGTCCGCGTCGGCGGCCAACTGGGCCTCGGTGAAGGCCACCCACCGGGCCGGGCCGCTGGTGGCCGAGGTCCGTTTCAGGTGCGCCACCCCGCCGGGCGGGGGCAGGTCAGGACCGGCCCCCGGACCGGGCTCGAGCGGACAGCACGGCACCCGGTCCCGCCACGCGGCCAGCACCCGGATCACAAAGGCCGCCAAACCGGGATCCGCGCCGTCCGGACCCGCCTGCCCGGGGAACTGCACGGGCCGGGCGGGAGACTCCGCCGCCGCCCGGGCCAGCGCGGCAAAGGTCCACGGCTGCCCGGAGGCCTCCGTGAGCGCCCGCGCGCTCCCGCGCGCGGCCGCGACCTCGCGCCAGCGCTCATGCAACATTGCGGGGTGTCGTATCGCACCGATAGGGTCGGGGCAATGATGAACTGGCTGAGGCGCACTGGACCCCGCGCCGGCGGGCGCTTGCCGCCGGCGCTGCGGGCGCTGCCCCTGCTGGCCCTCCTGGCGCTGGCGGGCTGTGCGGGGCGCGAACGCGCGGCCTTCCCGCGGGCCTTCGACTTCGCACGCGACACCTTTGCGTTCTCCAACCAGCTCTATTGGGTTTACCAGCCGGATCCGGCGACCGGCGGGGTGCGGCCGGAAAAGCGCGAGCCCAGGCCCGATTACGCGCATCGCTGTTTTCCCATGGCCCGCGCGGCGCGCGAGTTCCTTTACCATGCGCGCTTTGCCGCCGGGCGCCCGGCGGTGGACGAGGCTGCCTACCGCGCGTTGATCCGGCAGGTGGTGGGGCGGAGCGCGCGCACCCCGAGCCCGTGGAACCAGCGTGTCGTGATCCCGGGCTATGCCGGCCTGCGGGAGTTCAGCGCCGCCCACGAGGGCCTGCTCAAGGAGGCCTGCGGCGGCGGCGGGGCCAGCCATTTCCAGCGCGGCAACTGGCGCATGGTCTTCCCCTTCAGCCGGCGGCACCAGGCGGCCACCGCCCGGCAGTTGTCCGGGGCCGTGGTGCAAAACCACCTCCCCATCGTGCACCTGACCGACTTCCCGCGGCTCCGCATCAACCATGCCGTGGTGCTGTTTGACGTGCGGGAGCAGGACGGCGCCCTGGAGTTCTCCGTCTACGATCCCAACCTCCCCGACCGCCCGGGCACCCTCCGCTACGACCCCGCCCGGCGCCGGTTCCACTTCCCGGCCACCCATTACTACGCGGGCGGCGACGTGCAGGTTTACGAGGCCTACCGGGGCTGGTGTTATTGAGGCGCCCGGGGAACGGGGCCAGAATTCCGCTCAGGGAAGGCTGGTAAGTGCCGATCAGGAGGAGGCTTGGATTCCCGCGGCGCGGCCGCGGGACACCCCTGCCTTTGTCCTGCATGCAACGCCTCCTGCCGATTCACCGGCCCGGGGCCGGCCCTTGGCCGGCCTGCGTGATCCTTTGCGTGGCCGTGGCCTTGCTGGCCGGCTCCGCGCCCGCGGGACAAGGGGAGGCCGCCGCCCCACCCGACACCACGGACATGACCACCCTCAGCCTTGAGGAGCTGGCCACCGTCCGGGTTCCCATCGTGGTGGGTGCCTCCAAGCACGAGCAAAAGGCCACCGCCGCCCCCGCGTCGGTCAGTGTCGTCACCCGGGACGACATCCAGAAATTCGGCTACCGCACCCTGACCGACATCCTGCGCAGCGTGCGGGGGGTCTATGCGTCCTCGGACCAGGTTTACAGCTACCTCGGCTTCCGCGGCATCAACCGGCCGGGCGACTACGGGGGCCGCACCCTCGTGACGATCAATGGGCACCGGCTCAATGATCCGCTTTATGACCAATCGTTCAACGGCCAGGAATTGCCGCTGGATGTCGACCTGATCGAGCGGGTCGAGGTCATCCGCGGCCCGGGTTCCTCCCTTTACGGCAACAACGCGTTCCTGGGGGTGATCAACATCGTGACCCGGGCGGGGGGCGACATCGGGGGCGTGGAAGCCACGGCCACCGGGGCCAGCTACGACACCTACACCGGGCGGCTGAGCTTCGGGCGGCAGTTCACCAACGGGGTGAACCTCGTGCTGTCCGGCTCCTTCCTCGACAGCGTGGGCCGCCAGGATCTCCACTACCCCGAGTATGCGGCGAGCAACGGCGGCCGCTCGCGCGGGCTGGACGAGGAGCAGGCGCATTCCTTTTTTGCCTCGGCCTCCTGGCGGGACCTGACCCTGGAGGGGACCTATGGCAAGCGGCACCGCGAGGTGCCCAACGCCGCCTACGGGACCCGCTTCGGGGTGGCCCCGAACTGGGTGGAGGACGAGCGGGCCTACGCGGAGCTGCGCTACGAACGCGCGCTGCCGGAGGACTGGACCCTGAATGCGCGGCTGTTCTTCGACCATTACCTCTACAACGGGCTCCAACCCTATGACACGGATCCGCCGGGGGGCACGGTGGAGAACCTGGATCTGGGCAAGGCCCAGTACGTGGGGGGCGAGGCCCGCGTGGGGAAAACCGTCTTTGGACGGCACCGCCTGACGGCCGGCACGGAGTGGCGCTACACCACGACGCTGCGGCAATACAACCGCAACCGAGATCCGCGGGAGGTCTTCACGGACGTGGACAGCGACTTCCACAACGTGGGGCTCTTCCTGCAGGACGAATACACTATCGCCCGGCCGCTGACCCTGAATGCCGGCCTGCGCTACGACTGGTTCTCCACCGTGGGAGACACCGTGAATCCGCGGGCGGCGCTCATCTACGATCCGTGGCAGGACACCACCCTGAAGCTGATCTACGGCGAGGCGTTCCGGGCGCCCAACGCCTTCGAGTTCGACTATTCGGCCCCGGGCTACGGAGCCAACCGATCGCTCCAGCCGGAGACCATCCGCTCCTATGAGCTGGTGCTTGAGCAGGGTTTCGCCCGGCATTACCGGGCCGGACTCTCGCTGTTTTACAACCAGATGCAGGACCTGATCACGCAGCAGGAGACGCCGGACCCGGCCAACCCGGGGGGGACCCTGGTCACTTACCGCAACACCGACGAGGTGGAGGCGCGCGGGGCCGAGGTGGAGGTGGAGGCCGATTACGGGGGCGGCTGGAGGCTGCGTGCCAGCTACAGCTACGTGGACGCCTTCGACGCGGACACCGGCGGTCAACTGGTCAACTCGCACAGTCACCTCGGCCGGCTCAACCTGGTGGCGCCGCTCTGGACCGACCGGCTGTTTGCCGGGCTGGAGGTGCAGGCGGGCAGCGCGCGGCGCACCCTCGAGGGGGATGAGGTGTCCGGGTTCGCCCTCTGCAACCTGACCCTCTACAGCCGCCAACTGGTCCGCGGCCTCGAGGTCTCGGCCAGCGTCTACAACCTGTTCGACACCCGCTTTTCCGACCCGGTCAGCGGCGACCTTTCGCCCATCGACCAACTCCAGCAGGACGGACGCCATTTCCGCGTCAAGCTGACCTACCGGTTCTGAACATGGACGCCCGCCTCCACCCCCCATGCCCGCGTCGCGCCGGGCATCGACGCCTGTCCCGGCGCGGGTTGGCCGTGCTGGCATGGCTGTGGGGCGCCGCCCTGCTCCTGGTCGCGCCGGCGGGGACCGGCACCGGGGAGAGCCCCGAGGCCATCGAGTACCGCGTCAAGGCCGGCTACCTGTTCAACTTCGCCAAGTTTGTCACCTGGCCGGCCAGGACGGCCCCGGCCTCCGACGGCCCCTTCTGGATCGGCTTGCTCGATGCCGGCGAGGTCCTGCCCATCATCCAGCCGGTGCTGGATGGCAAGGAGGTGCAGGGGCGGCCCATCCGGATCCGGCCGGTCAAGCCCGGCACCCTCGGCCGGGACCTGCACATCCTGCTGGTCACGCGCCGCGCGCAGCTCACCCCCGAGGCGGTGGCCGCCGAGCTGGGCGGCAGTCCCACCCTCGTGGTGGGGGAGACGGACGAGTTCGCCCTGCGGGGCGGAACCATCGGGTTTGTGCGCGAGGGGGATGTCATCCGCTTTGCCCTTAACCTCGAGCGGGCCGCCCGGAGCGGCCTCCAGGTGAGCGCCAAGCTGGCCAGCGTGGCCAGGCTCGTGAAACCGCCTGCGGAGAACTGATCGGCCTTCCTCCCCCGCCTGCCACCCATGAAGTTCATCAATGACCTGCCCCTCCGGCACAAGCTGCTCTACGGCGTGCTGGCCAACTGCCTGGTCGCCCTGCTCCTGGCCTGCGGCGGCCTGTTCTGGTTCCAGACCGTCCAGCTGCGCCGGAGCTTCGGCGAGCGACTGGAGTCCCTCGGCACCATCATCGCCCACGCCAGCACCGCCCCGCTGGCCTTCAACGACCGCAAATCCGGCCTCGAGGTGCTCAACTCCCTCGAGTCCATGCGCAACATCATCTACGCGCGCATCCTCGACCCGGAGGGCAACGCCTTCGTCAGCATCGGCACCTACCAGGGGATCCCGGGCGGCCGCAAGCTGCGCGCCGACGGCCGGGTGCAGTTCGACGATGGGCAGGGACGGGTGGTCACGCTGATCAAGCTGGAGGACGGAAAGTTCGGCCGGCTGGAACTTTGCGCCGCCTTCCAGGATGAGCTGCAGAAGCTGGTCTCCCTCTACTCGGCGGCCGCCGCCCTCGTCCTGGCCGGCGCCCTGCTCCTGATCCTCCTGATGTCGTCCGTGCTCCAGCGCATCATCACCGGGCCCATTCTCGCCCTCTCCGATGTCGCCCGGCGCATCATTGACCTGGAGGACTACACGGTGCGCGCGCGCGAGGTTGGCCTGGACGAGGTGGGCCTGCTGACCCGCACGTTCAACCGGATGCTCGACCAGATTCAGTCCCGCGACCGCCGCCTGCGCGAGAGCCAGCGCGACGCCATCGCGGTCATGGGTTCGACCGACGGCCTGTGGGACTGGGACCTGGCGGCCGGCGCGGTCTATTTCTCGCCGCGCTGGAAGGGGATGCTGGGCTACATGGACCATGAGATGGAAAATGCCCGGGAAACCCTCCGGCAACTCCTGCACCCGGAGGATGAAGCCCGGGTCTTTGCCGAAATTGAGCAGTACCTGGACAACGGGGCGGGCGGCTACGAGGCGGAATACCGGCTGCGGCACAAGGACGGCTCCTACCGCTGGATCCTGGCCCGCGGCGCCGCCCTGCGCGATCATACCGGCAAGGCCTTCCGCTTCGCCGGCTCGCACACGGACATCACGGAACGCAAGGTCGCGGAGACCGAACTGCGGCTCTCGCGCGAGAAGTTTGAGACGCTGGTGAACTCCATTGAGGGCATCGTCTGGGAGGCGGACCCGCACACCCTTGCCTACACCTTCGTCAGCCGGCAGGCGGAGCGCATCCTCGGCTTCCCGGCCGAGCGATGGCTGGAATCGCCCGACTTCTGGTTCAGCCGCATCCACGAGGAGGACCGCGAGGGCGTGCGCCAGCGGCTCCGGGCCGCCATCGATCGCCGCGAGAGCCTGACCTGCGAGTTCCGGATGCTGTCCGCCGACGGCCAGGAGGTCTGGGTGCGCGACGTCGTCTCCCTCGCCCGGGAGGCCGGCGGCCGGTCGCTCCTGCGCGGCCTGCTCTTCGACATCAGCGAGCAGAAACGGGCCGAGAAGGACCTCGAACAGCTCAATCGCCGCCTGCGCGACGCCTCCCGCGAGGCCGGCATGGCCGAGGTCGCCACCGGCGTGCTTCACAACGTCGGCAACGTCCTCAACAGCGTGAACGTCTCCGCCGCCCTCGTGGTCGAGCAGATGCGCAAGTCCAAGACCGCCAGCCTGTCCCGCGCCATCCAGCTCCTGGGCAGCCACAAGGCCGACCTGCCCGATTTTCTCACCCGGGATCCCCAGGGCATCCAGTTGCCCGGCTTCCTCGAGGCCCTCTCCGAGCACCTCGTTGCCGAGCAGATGAAGCTCATCAAGGAGATGAAGGGCCTCCAGCAAAACATCGAGCACATCAAGCACATCGTCGCCACCCAGCAGCACTATGCCAAGGTCGGCGGCGCCCTCGAGAACATCGCCGTCCAGGACCTCGTCGAGGACGCCCTCCGCATGTCGGCCGAGTCGCTCACCCGCCACCAGATCGAGGTGGTCCGGCAGTTCGAGGCCGCGCCCCCGGCGCTCCTCGACCGCCACAAGGTTCTCCAGATCCTCATCAACCTCATCAGCAACGCCAAGCAGGCCCTCAGCTCCCGGGAGGAGGGACGCCGCATCGAGCTCCACATCCTGCGCCTCGACACCAACTTCGTCCGCCTGCAGGTGACCGACAACGGGTCCGGCATCGCGCCGGAGAACCTGACCCGCGTCTTCCAGCACGGGTTCACCACCAAGAAACGCGGGCACGGCTTCGGCCTCCACAGCGGCGCCAACGCCGCCGTCGAGATGGGCGGGCGCCTCACCGTCCATAGCGACGGCCTCGGCCACGGGGCCACCTTCCGCCTCGACCTGCCCATCAGCGTCCACACCGCTCAAGCCATCATTACCCCCGCCGATACCATCTTCACCAAGCGGCAGCGTAACGCCGCCTGACACCCGATGAGCCCGACCGAGTTCAAGCCCCGCATCCTCATCATTGATGACAATCCCGCCATCCATGAGGACTTTCGCAAGATCCTCCAGGGCCCGGCGGCCGCCTCCCCCCTCGACCAGCTCGAGTCTTCCCTCTTCGGCTCCGCCCCCGCCGTTTCCCCCGCCTCCCTCCTGCCCTCCTTCGAGGTCGATTCCGCCATGCAGGGCCAGGAAGGCTTCGAGATGCTCCGCAAGGCCCTCGCCGAGGACCGCCCCTACGCCCTGGCCTTCGTCGATGGCCGCATGCCCCCAGGCTGGGACGGCGTCGAGACCATCTCCCACCTCTGGAAGGCCTGCCCCGAGCTGCAGGTGGTCATCTGCACCGCCTACTCGGACTACGCCTGGGAGGAAATCATCGAGTGCGTCGGCCAGAGCGACAACATGGTCATCCTCAAGAAGCCCTTCGACGCCGTCGAGGTGCTCCAGTTGGCCAGCGCGATGACCAAGAAATGGCTGCTCAGCCGGCAGGCCCGGGTCAAGACCGAGACCCTCGAGGCCATGGTTCGCGAACGCACCCGCGAACTGGAGCAGACCAACCAGGGCCTCCTCCAGGCCACCGAGGCCGCGCAGGCCGGCAACCGCGCCAAGAGCGAGTTTCTCGCCACCATCAGCCACGAGCTCCGCACCCCCCTCAATGGCATCATCGGCATGAGCGAGGTCCTCCTCGGCACCACGCTCGACCCCGAGCAACGCGACTCCGCCGAGACCATCAAGGCCAGCGGCGAGAGCCTCCTCGCCATCTTCAGCCAGGTGCTCGAGTTCTCCAACCTCGAGTCCGGCCGCATCCAGATCGAATCCATCCCCTTCGACCCCCGCCGCCTCGTCACCGACACGGTGCGCCCCTTCCAGGCCGAGGCCGCCCGCAAGGGCCTCCGCCTCGAGACCACCCTGCCCAAGACCCTCCCCGAGCGCCTGCTCGGCGACCCCGTCCGCCTCGGGCAAATCCTCCACAACCTCGTCTCCAACGCGGTCAAGTTCACCGACAAGGGCCGTGTCCAGGTCCGCCTCAACGCCGAATCCGCCGCCGGAGAACCAGTGGCCCTGCGCCTCGAGGTGGAGGACACCGGACCCGGGATCGCCCCCGAGGCCCGGCCGCGGCTCTTCCAGCCCTTCACCCAGGCGGACGCCTCCTCCACCCGCAAGTTCGGCGGGGTCGGACTCGGCCTGACCATCTGCCAACGGCTCGCCACCATGATGGGCGGGGAGCTGGAGGCCGTCCCCAACCCCGAGGGGCCCGGCGCCACCTTCACCTGCCGCCTCCGCCTGCCTGCCTGCGCCGCGGCCGCCTAGGACCTCAGGCCAGCAACTCCCGCAGCCGCGCCAGCAGCGGCGGCACCGCCGTCCACGGGTCCTCCGCCGACTCGTATTCCAACGCCACGTAGCCCTGGTAGTTGGCCTCCCGCATCAACCGCACCAGCCGGACCAGCTCGGCCGGGCCGCGCGGACGCCCCCGCGGCTGCATCTCCGCCTTCACCTGCACATTCACCGCATAGGGCGCGCACCGCGCCAGGTCCGCATACGGGTCCGCCGTGTGAAAGTTGCCCGTGTCCAGGTTGATGCCCACCCACGGGCTCCGCACCGACCGGACCAGGTCCAGCAGGTCGTCCGCCTCGGCCACAATCCCGCCGTGGTTCTCCAGTCCCAGGAACACCCCCCGGCGCCCCGCGTGCCCGGCGCATTCCTCGAGCGCCGCCCGCACCCGCGCCTTGGACTCCGCCAGGGTGTCCGGCTGGACCCGGTTCCCGGCAAACACCCGGACATGCGGCACCCCCAGCACCGCCGCACGATCGATCCAGCGTTTCACCGAGGCGATCTCCGCATCGCGCTCCGGCCCCGGCGGCAGCGTGAACCGGTTGCCCACCGCCGTCCCGCTCAAGGCCACCCCGCGCAGGAAGGCATGCCGCCGCAGGCGCAACAGCCAGTCGTCGTCCACCGCGGGCGGGAAATAATAGCTCGTCACCTCCGCCGCCGCGCACCCCTGCTCGGCGCAGTAATCGATGAAATCAAACAGGTCGATCCGCCGCGCGGAGGCCGGCGCCGGATCGGTCTCCCGTGCCCCATCCTTGAAATACTGCCGGAACGAATACGCGGCCAGGCTGAGCTGCAGGCGCGGACGCCCCGGCCGCCGGAACGGTTCCACCGCCCGGCCCAGCGCACCCGTCAAGGCCACCCCGCCCCCCAGCACGGAGCAGCGTTGCAGGAAGGACCGGCGCGAGAAACAGGGGTTCATATCCCCATCCCACCACACCCCTCCCCCACACGCGATCCCAAATCCCCCCGCCCACTCGCCAACTCACTACCTCGCTAACCCACTAATCCACCAACTCGTTAACTCCTCCTCTTCCCCCACTCTCCACTTGTGCCGACCGGGACCCACCCCTAGATTGCGCTCACCGGCACGCTGCGATGATTGAGCTCATCCAAATTCCCTGGAGCCCCTACTGCCTCGTGCAGCGGCGCATCCTGGAGTTCGCCGGAGTCCCCCACAAGGTCACCAACATCCCCCCCAACGATCGCTCCCTCGTCTGGCGCCTGTCCCGCGGCCGTTATTACGCCGTGCCCCTGCTCCGCGACGGCCGCACCGTGGTTTTCGAGACCGACGATCATTCGCAGGTCATCGCCAAGTATTTGGAGACCAAGCTGAAGCTGGGGCTGTTTCCCCCGCAGTGGGACGGCCTGCAGCGAATCCTCTGGCGCTACCTCGAGGACGACATCGAGGCGGTGACCTTCAAGCTGAACGACATTTATTTCCGGGAGTTCGTGCCGAAGGCGGAACAACTGGCCTACCTGCGCCACAAGGAACGGAAGTTCGGCCGGGGCTGCGTGGACCAATGGGGCGCCGGCCAGCGGGCCCTGGTCGCCCAGTTGACCGACCTCCTGCTGCCGCTCGAGCAGATGCTGGGCACGCGCCGCTTCCTGCTCGACGACCGGCCGCGCTTCGTCGACTTCGACCTCTGGGGCATGCTCGCCAACTTCCTTTACTCCGGCCATTACCGGATCCCGGCCACGCGGCCGCGCCTGCGCGCGTGGCACCGGCGGATGAGCCTCCTCCAGGTCACCGACTGCCCGCAGTGAAAAACTACATCCTGGACACCAACGTCCTCCTGCACGACCCCAACTCGATCCTCAGCTTCCAGGACAACCACGTCCTTATCCCCATCGAGGTTCTCGAGGAAATCGACCGCTTCAAGCGCGAGCCCTCCGAACTCGGCCAGAACGCCCGCACCGTCTCCCGCACCCTCGACGGCCTGCGCGCCCAGGGCCGCCTCAGCGAGGGGGTCGCCCTGCCCCAGGGCGGCCGCCTGCGCATTGTCTTCCAGAAAAAAGCCGCCGTCCGGACCCCCGCCCCCAACGGCCATGGCCATGGGGCCGACAACCGCATCGTCGCCGCCGCCCTCGCCGTCCAGAAGGCCTCCCCGCGCGTCCCCACCATCCTCGTCACCAAGGACATCAACCTCCGGCTCAAGGCCGACGCCCTCGGCCTCGCCGCCGAGGACTACGAGACGGACCGGATCAACATCACGGACCTCTACACGGGCCTGTTCGAGCTGGCGGTTGCCCCCGACCGGCTGGCCGCCTTCCGGGCCAAGGGTGAGCTGGACCTCCCGGGCGGGAAGACCTTTCACCCGAACGAATACTGCACCCTCACCGAGGAGGGGAACGGCAAGCGCACGGCCCTCGCCAAGGTGGACCCCTCCGGCCGCCGCCTGATTCCCATCCTCGACTGCCGCGAGGGGGTCTGGGGAATCAAACCACGCAACCGCGAGCAGCACTTCGCCCTCGACGCGCTGCTCGACGACCGCATCAAGCTGGTCACCCTCATGGGCAAGGCCGGCACCGGCAAGACCCTCCTGGCCATGGCCGCCGGGCTCAAGCGCACCGTCATCGACCGCGAGTTCCGCCGCGTCGTCGTGGCCCGCCCCACCATCAGCATGGGCCGCGAAATTGGGTTTCTTCCCGGATCCCTCGAGGAAAAGCTCAGCCCCTGGATGCAGCCCATCCACGACGCCCTCGAGCTGCTCAGCGACCTCAACATGGGCCACGAGAGCCGCCGCGCCGGCGACCTCATGCGCAACGGCAGCGTCGTGGTCGAGGCCCTCAGCTACATCCGCGGGCGCAGCATCGCCGGCCAGTACATGGTCATCGACGAGGCCCAGAACCTCACCCCGCTCGAGGTCAAGACCATCATCACCCGCGTCGGCCACGGCACCAAAATCATCCTCACCGGCGACCCCTACCAAATCGACAACCCCTACGTCGACGGGTCCTCCAACGGGTTCAACTACGTGGTCAGCAAGTTCCGCGACCAGGCCATCGCCGCCCACGTCGAGCTGCAGCGCGGCGAACGCAGCGAACTGGCCGAGCTGGCGGCCAACATCCTCTGACCCCGCCGGGGAGTCCCCCCCCGATGGCACTCGCCGACTGCCTCCCCGACGAGGATTACCGCTTCACCCTGCGCGTGGAGCGCGGCAGCCCGGAGTCCTTCTTCGCCCCCACCCCCGGGGGCCCCGCCCTGCTCGCCGAGCGGCGGCACTGGGTGGAGACCGCGCCCGCCTGGCATGCCGCCCTCGCCCCGGGGGGCGAGCCGCTGCTGGCCGAATTCCGCGAACTGCTCGGCCAATGGCCCGCCACGCGGAACCTCGTTCCCCCCGCGGACCCGCACCCGGCCGCCGGGACGCGCCGCCTGGGCCAGGCCCTCGAGCCGGATTGGCTCCTGCTGGCGCCGGACGGCCATGGCGCCTTTCACCTGCGCGCCGGCTGCGTCTGTTTCCCCTCCTCATGGAGCCTGGAGGAAAAAATGGGGCAGCCGCTTGAAGCCATCCATGGCGTGGTGCCGGGCCTGAACGCGCAGGTGGGCCGGCCCGTGGCCGGTTTCCTGCAGCGACTGGCCCCCGGCGTGGCCTGGCGGCGGGCCAACTGGGGCCTCAGCCGCTCGCCCGAGCGCAACCAGCATCCCGGACGCCACCTGCCCCGACTCGACGCCTCCGTGGCTCCGGGCGAGGTCTGGCTGCGGGTCGAGCACCAGGCCCTGATCGCCCTGCCCCGCACCGGCGGCGTGCTCTTTGGCATCCGCGTGACCGTGCACCCGCTGGCCGAGGTGCAGGCCGAACCTGCCGCCCGCCTTGGCCTGCGCCGGGCCCTGTCCTCCATGCCCGAGCCCATGGCCGCCTACAAGGGCCTGTCCGCCGCCCGGCCGCGCCTCCTGGCCCTGCTCGCGGATCCCGCCCCACCCGGGACGGGCGCCCCGATGTGAGCGCTTGAATCAGGGGCCGTTCTCACTCCAAATACCCGACACGATATGAAGCTCGACGAGCAGCAGCAGAAAAAGGTGGCGGGCTGGGTGGCCGAGGGCCTGAAATTGTCGGACATCCAGAAGCGCATCAGCAATGAGTTTGGGATCAGCCTGACTTACATGGAAGCGCGGTTCCTGGTGGACGACCTCAAGCTGGTGCCCAAGGGCCCCGACCGGCCCAAGGAAGAGGCCGCCGCGGCCGCGAGTGCCGCCCCCGCGGGCAAGCCCGCCGAATCCGGCCGGCCCGGTCCCGCCGGACCCCCCGCCGCCCCGGCGCCCGGGCCCGGACTGGCCGGCGCGCCGGCCGGCGCGGCCCCGGCGGGCCCTGGCGGCGTGTCGGTGACACTCGATACCGTGACGCGCGCGGGGGCGATGGCCAGCGGCCATGTGCGCTTCAGCGACGGGCAGTCGGCGGCGTGGTATCTGGACCAGTTCGGCCGCCTGGGCCTGGTGCCGCAACAGCAGGGCTACAAGCCGACCCCGGCCGACGTGGAATCCTTCCAGCGCGCGCTGGAGCGGGAGTTGTCGCGCCTGGGTCTCTGACCCGGGCTTGGATTGGCGGCGGCATGCGGCGCTTCCTGTTGCTGGCCGGGCTGGCCCTGCTGCCGTGGCTGACGGGCTGCGGGACGGTCGGTTACTACGCCCAGGCCGTCCGGGGCCAGGCGGGCATCCTGCACCGCCAGCAGCCGGTGGAACGGTTGCTGGCCAACTCCAACACCCCACCCGCGCTGCGGCGCCAACTGGAGCTCGTCCTGCGGCTGCGGGCCTTCGCCGAGACCGAGTTGGGCCTGCCGACCGGGGGGCATTACCGCCACTACGCCGACCTGGGCCGGCCCTACGCGGTCTGGAACGTCCACGCCACGCCGGAGTTTTCGCTGGAGGCGCGCAGCTGGTGGTATCCCGTGGTGGGACGGCTCGAGTACCGGGGCTACTTCAGCGAGGCCAAGGCCCGGCGCCTGGCCGGGAAACTGTCCGCGCAGGGTTACGACGTGCACGTGGGCGGCGTGGCGGCCTACTCGACCCTGGGCTGGTTCCGCGACCCGGTGCTGAACACCTTCGTGTTCGCGCCGGAGGCGGATTTGGCCGACACGCTCTTCCACGAGCTGACGCACCAGCGCCTGTTTGTCCCCGGCGACACGGATTTCAACGAGGCCCTGGCCACGGCGGTGGCGGAGGCGGGGGTGGAACGCTGGCTGACGCAGGCGGGCGATCCCGCGGCGCTCCGCCGGCACCGGGAGGCGGTGGCGCGCCGGGACCAGTTTGTCGCGCTGGTGCTGGCCGCGCGCGGGCGCCTGGCCCATCTCTATGGGATGGCAGCGGGCCCGGTGGCCTGCCGCTGCCCGTCGGAGGGCGGGGGGAATTGCGCGGAGGACTGCGTGGCCGGCGACCTCCGGCGGCGCAAGGCGGCCCTCTTCGCGGACCTGCGGCGGGACTACGAGGCGCTGAAGGAGCGGGAATGGGGCGGCGCAGCGGAGTATGACGGGTGGTTTCGGCGGCCGCTGAACAACGCCCTGCTGCATACGGTGGACACCTACCACACGCTGGTCCCGGCCTTTCGCCGGCGCCTGGCCGATCGGGCCGGGGACTGGGAGGGGTTCTTCCGCGAAATGGCCGAACTGGGACGGCTCAGTAGGAAGGAGCGGCACCGCCGGCTGACGGAGGCACGCTGAACGGGAAGGCCGGGCGGTTGCCCGCGCGGCGCACCCGGGAGCGGAGCAGGAGCCCGAGGGCCTTGAGGGAAAGCTCGATGGGCGGGAAGGGTTTCCCGACCAGCTCATTCTCCATCACCACGGGGTCGGCCAGGTGGCTGGGGAAATTGTCCCACAGGGTCAGGAACACGAGCGGCGTGGCCGCATGCCCCGGGAACAGCTGCATCTGCGCGTGGATCTCGAAGGCGGTCGTGCCCGGCAGGTGGATGCTCGCCACCACCAGGTCGTAGCAGTGCGTCGCCAGCAGGCCAAGCGCCTCCACGGGATCGGCGGTCACCGTGGTCCGGCACCGGATTTCCTCGAGGGACGCCGACGCCTGGCGTGCGGTCGCCGGGTCCGGCTCGATGACCAGGGCCGTCAGGGTGCCCGGGATGGCCTCCTCCAGGCAGGCCACGTTGGTCAACAGCTCGCCAAGCGTCTCGATGGTGCGCGCCACCGTGTGCCGCGCGGAATCATTGATGCGGTCCGGCGCGTCACGCAGGCCAAGGAGCAGCGCCTCCAGCAGGCTGGTGTAGTGGGCGATGGGGGCGCAGCCGGCCAGGGCCGCGTTGCCCACCAGGGCGTGCACCTTGCGGAGCAGGCCGTCCAACTGCTCCAGGCGCAGGCGCTGATCCGTCGTCTGGATGAACCCCGCCGCATACTGCCGGATGGTCTCCAACCGCGGCACCGTGCTGGAAACGAACAACTCACGGATCTGCGCGTGGAAGTCGGTGTCCGCCCGCGCCAGGAAGCTGGTCCCATAACGGGCCACAAAGAAGCGGGTGTCCGCGTTCGACCCAGCCGGCGGGACCGACACCGGCGGGACGACCGGCGAGGCCGGAGGCACCGGGGCCGGCCGAAACGAGGCCACGGGCACGGTGGGGGCCACGGGGGGCGCGGGCGGCGCGGCCGCGCCGGAGCGGGCCCCCAACACATCAATGGGGGGAATCGGCACGGGATCCACCGGGGCGGTCGGACGCGCGCCGGGCCGGCGGTTGGGCCGCGACATGACCTTGCGCAGCACGGCGAGCAGCTGCGGGGGCAGCGTGCTGGCCTTCATGAGGCAATCGTCGGCGCCCGCCCGCCAGGCGGACTCGACGAGGTTCGTCATGTAGGAATTGGAAAAGACCACCACCGGGGTGGCAGCCAGATCCGGATGACTGCGGATGAACTTGAGAATCTCAATCCCATCCACCCGCGGCAGCAGGAGGTCCAGGATCACCCCGTCCGGGCGCAACTGGTTGACCAGGCGCAACCCCTCCACGCCGTCCAGCGCCACCTCCACATGAAAGCCGGCATCCTTCAGCTTCTGCCGATAGGTGGCCGCCAGGGCGCGATCGTCTTCGATGATGAGAATCGTTTTCATTTGTCCCGCGCATGACCCCCGAATACGGGGTCGCCTGCCATGCGATCAGGTCATTACTTAGGTAAGACATCGCCACCCCGGTCCTGGTACTTTAGGAAAAAGGTGCGTGATTTTTTGGGGTGCGCCCGGGACCGCCGCCGCCGGGCCGCCCGGGACCGTTTTTGCGTTTGCAATGGGCGGTGGGATCCCCTGCAATCCGCGTCATGATCTCCCCCATCCTGCGGTTGACGATTCTTCCCCTGGTATGCGCCCTGGTTCTGTCCGGATGGCTTCCGTGCGCGCAGGGCCAGGGGGCGGCCGAGGAAATGGCGGGGGCGGCCAAGGCTTTCCTGGCGGCGCTGGACAACGCCGGGCGCATGCAGGCGACCTACGAGTTCAAGAGCGACGAGCGCTTCAACTGGCATTACATCCCGAAGGATCGCAAGGGCGTGGCCCTGAAGGACCTCACCCCGGAGCAGCGGCAACTGGCCCTGCGCCTGCTGGCCAGCGGGCTGAGCGCGCAAGGGTTCAACAAGGCCACCAACATCATGGCCCTGGAATCCGTCCTGGCCGGCCTGGAGGGTGCGGGACGCCGTTTCCCGCGCGACCCCGCCCTCTATCACGTCTGGATTTTTGGCCAGCCCGATGCCAAGGGCACCTGGGCATGGCGCTTCGAGGGGCACCATCTCTCGGCCAGCTTCACCGTGGTGAAGGGACAATACTTCGCCTCCACGCCGTCCTTCATGGGCTCCAACCCGGCCGAGGTCCGCACCGGCCCCCGCAAGGGCCTGCGCGTCCTGGCCGGCGAAGAGGACGCCGGGCGCCGCCTGGTCCAGGCACTGACGGCGGAACAGCGCAAGGTGGCCGTGTTCAGCACGAATGCGCCGAAGGAAATCTTCAGCGAGGCCAAGCGGCGGGCGGTTCCCCTCGAGCCGGCGGGCGTGGCCGCCGCGCAACTCGAACCCGCCCAGCGCCAGTTGCTCATGGCCCTGGTGCGGGAATACGTCCTGCGCACCCGCCCCGACGTGGCCGAACAGGACCTGCGCAAGATCCAGGAGGCGGGCTGGGACAAGGTGACCTTTGCCTGGGCCGGCGGGATGGAGAAGGGACAGGGCCATTATTACCGTGTGCAGGGGCCGACCTTCCTCCTCGAGTACGACAACACGCAGAACGACAACAACCATATCCACGCCGTGTGGCGGGATTTCAACGGGGACTACGGCGAGGACCTGCTGCGTCGGCACCATGCCGAGGCGCCCCACTGAGGCGCGCGGCACCGCCCCTGTCGCCGGGCCCCGCCCGGACACGCAAAAGCCGGAGATCCATCTCCGGCTTTTTCGCGGCGCGCTCACATTCGCACCGGTGTCCGTCCCGCCCCGCCGGCTTCGTTCGCGGCAATCCGTTCCGCGGCGCAGCGCACACGCGCCACGCGCCCCGGGGCTGGAGGCACGGCCGTGAACACCACGTCACACGGCCGACAAGACATCCAGGAAAGCAGCAGCCCTGCCAACCGCACACCCTTTGCAAATCAAGGAGTTGCACAGGCGCGGCGGCGGGCACCCGGCAAAATCAACCCCGTGCGCCCCTCACCCCGGCAAGAATGCCCCCCTGCCCCCGCCGACCGCCGCTCACGGACGCCAGGCGCGCAGGTAGTAATTGGAACCGACGAGGAACTCGAAGTCGGTGCGGACCTCCTCGAAACGGATCCCGGCGAAGACAGGATCGGCGCGCAGCAAATCGAGGTGACGACAGCGCTGCGCCTCGAAGTTGACCAGCGGATAGAAGCGGGCCTCGCCGCGCGTGACGCGCAGGATTTCCCGGAGCGAGTCGCGGTGGAAGGCATAGTCCAGGCGATGCTCGTAAACGAACAGGAGATAGGAGACGAGCGTGAGGTCGAACTGGCGGTCCGCGAAGGGAAGCCGGGGCAGGCGGCCGGGCACATAGCGGCGGCCGCCTGCCCGGCGGTAATCCTCCAGGAAAACCCGGTAGGCCTGCTCGCGCAGCCGGCGCATGTTTTCCGGCGAGCCATAGCCCTCCCACTTGTAGGTTGACACCTGGCCGATGCGGGCGGCGACGTCGGCGAGGTCGGGTTCGCACCGGTCGCGGATGGCCTCCCACGGCTGATCGTAGATGGGGTCGAAGGCCGTGGCCTCGAGGCCCCGCGCGGCCGCCTCGGCCGTGAAGGAACTCACCCCGCCCGCCACATCGAGGATGGCCTGCCCGCGGAGGGCAGCCGGGTCGAGGGCGAAGAAGCGCACATACTCGTCGAAGGTGCGTCCCAGCAGGACGACCCGGTCGAGGACCAAGCCCTGTTGCATGCCCGGCAGCCTAGCGGCGCGCCGTCACGCGGGCAATGCGCCGCCCGGGCTCATCGCACCCAGAGCGTCCGCACGGCCGTGACGAGGGCGGCCACGCGGGTGGCCAGCGGGAAATCGGACGGGGCCTCCAGCGTGTAGGAATGCCGGGTGCGGTGCTGCAGCAGCCAGAAGGCCTCCGGCCAGTCCGCGCGCCCGGCCGGGTCGGCGTCGGCCCGGATGATGCCCCCGGAGGCGGCGCGCCCCTCAATGACCGGGGAGGGGTCAATCGGGCACACCGCGGCCACCCGCTGGATCATGGCCTCGGCCCGGGACGGCCGGGCGTCCGGGTTCAGTTCGTAGAGATAAAACCCGTGCGCCTCCCAATCCTCATGGAGACACACGGCGACATCGAAGCGGGGCTGCCGCTCAAGCCATCCGACATGCGTCCGGGTCTCGGCCGCTGCGCGGTGGAGGTACTGCCGGTTCAGGTCATGCCCATGGCGGTTTTCGCGGCGGCCGAGCCGGAACCCCTCCGGGTTCAGGCAGGGGCACAGCCAAATCTCGGCGTCCACCGGCCAGTCATCGTCGGCCACCAGTTGGTGCATGGCCAGGGGGCCGGCCGGTTCATCCCCATGGATGCCGGAGGACAGGTAAAGCCGGAACGGCGCCCCGACCGGGCCGGCGGGTGCGCGCCGGGCCGCACGGGTGAGGGCGAGCAGGCCGGGGCCGTCCTCGGCCGCCGGCGGCAGGGTATGGGCGGACCAGCCCCGGCGGCGGGCTGTGTCCACCGTGTCCGCGAGAACGGCCTCGATGTCGATGGTCTCGCCGGCGTAGCCCCCGCGGTTGCGGCCCAGGCGGGTGGCGGGCGGGTGGCCGGGATCCGGCCCGGGGGGCGGGTTCATTCCCCGAGCAGGTGGACCATCACGCGCCGGCGATGCGGGTGGGTGCGGTGTTCCCACAGGTAGATGCCCTGCCACGTGCCGAGGGTGAGGCGGCCGTCGGCAATCGGGATGCCCAGGTGCACACTCGTCAGGGCGGTGCGCACGTGCGCCGGCATGTCATCGTCCCCCTCGGCGGTGTGCTCGAACAGCCGATCCCCGTCGGGCACCAGCCGGGCAAAGAACCGTTCCAGGTCCGCCCGCACGTCCGGGTCGGCATTCTCCTGGATGAGCAGGGAGGCCGAGGTGTGCTGGAGATGCAGGGTGCAAAGCCCGGTGCGCAGACCGCTCTGCCGGACCAGGCCCGCCACGGCCTCCGTGAACTCCAGGAGATCACGGCCGCGGGTGGGCAGGACAATCTCGTGCAGCGACTGGCGGAGCATGCGGGCCGGGGACGGTGCGGGTCAGGGTGCGGGCCGCCGCTCGATCACCCGCTCGAGGTTTGGGTTGCGGGGCATCCCGCCGGCGATGGCGCGCTTGTAGTGATACTGGGCCAACTCGGGGTAACCGGGCTGCTGGGTGGCGTAAAGGACGGCCAGTTGGTAGTGGGGCTCGCCCCAGCCCGGGCGCAGCTGCAGGCTCTTGCGGAAGGAGGCCTCGGCCGCCTGGCGCTGGCCGGTGGCGATGAGGGCCTGCCCGAGGCGGAACTGCGTCTCCGGCACCTCCGGCCGGGCCTGCACCGCCTGGCCCAGAAGGGTGACAGACTCGTCGAACTTCGCCTGGCGATACTTCACGTCCCCCATCATCTGCAGCGCCGCCGGGTTCCGCGGTTCCAGCGCGAGCAGCTTCTGCAGGTGGGTTTCCGCCGGGCCCACCTTGTCCTGGTCCAGCTGTGCGCTGGCCAGGCGCGCGAGCAGGTAGGGTTGATCCGGGTTTTTCTCCAACAGCGCACGGAACTGGCCCTCGGCCTCCTCATAGCGTCCGGCATCAATGGCGCGATCCGCCGCCGCGAGAACCGGCGCCGCCGCGGGCGGCAGCGGATCCCGGGCCGCGCCGGACGCGGCCGGCACCGCCCCGGCCACCGCCACCGGCGGCGGGTTGGTGTCGGGCGGCGTCCGGGGGGGAGGCCGCTGGAACAGGGCCAGTTCCTCGGGGCTGAACGGCACGGCCTTGGCCTCGAAGACCTGCAGGCGGGCCCGCAAGGCCTCCACCTGGCGGGCCGCCTCCGCGGCTCCGCTGGGGTTGGGCGCCGGGTTGGGCGCCGGCGGGGGTGCGACGGACTTGCCGTGGGTGCGAATCCAGTCGAGCAGGCGGGTTTCGAGGGCGACGAGCTCGGCCTGGAGGACGCGGTTGCTGGCCTGGAGCATGGCCACGGCCTCCCGCGATTCGCCGGGCGAGCTGGGGGCGACGGCGGGCGGGCGGGCCCGGGCGGCCTCCTCCAACTGGCGGCGCAGGGCCTCATTCTGGCGGCGGAGCCCCTCCTCGGCCGCCGCGCGGGCGGCCAGTTCACGGCGGGCCTCGGCAAGTGCCTGCTGGTCCGGGGCGGAGGGGGCCGGGGGGGGCGGGGTCGATACCTGCTGGCGGAGCTGCTCGACGGTCACGTTAAGGAGGTCGCGTTCCTTCTGCAGTTGGGCGAGGCGCTCCTCGGCCTTCCGGAGCTCGCGGGGATCGGAGGCGGCGGGTTGCACGAGCAGGGCCTCCCGCAGCTTGGCCTCGAGGAGGGCGTTTTGGTTGCCGACCCGGATGACCTCCTCCTGCAGGCGGCGCAGCTCGTTGGTCAGGATTTCGCCCGGGGAAAGCCGGATGGGGGGCGGGGCGGCGGGTTGGCGGGTGAGGGGTTCCAGGCGGGCCGTGACGTGGCCGAGGCGGAAGGCGACAATCTTGGGGCTGAACTCGGGGAAGGCCGTCTGCAGCTGCTTGAGGGCCGCCTGCGCCTCGACATAGCGGGGGATGGCATCGCGTGCCTGCCCGGCATCGGCCAGTTGGTCGGCCTCCTGGATGAGGGCGACCACTTCCACGTAACGCTCCTCCGGCCCGGAGGCGGCATGGAGAGCCGGCCGGCCGGCCAGCAGGAGGGCCAACGCCACGAGAAGGCGGTTCATGGGCCCACTCTAGGCGGCGTGGGAAGGCTTTGGCAATCGTGCGCGGGACGCGGGGTGCGGCCGCGGCCGTGCGATCAGTAGCGGCGGACGAAGGACTTGGCCTTGAGCTTTTCGATCCACTGGTTGCGGAGGCGGGTGCGTTCCTGGGCGATCAGTTCCTTCTCGATCTCATCGCGCACCTCGCTGAGCGGCCGGACATGGGCCTGTTTCCGTTCCTCGACCTTGACCAGGTAGAACTTGCGCGGCTCCGGGAGGGCGGCGGCCTGGGTGGAGTCGCCGTCCAGGGCTTTTTCCTCCAGGAAGGTCTCGTTGCCGGCGGACTTGGAGTATTTGCGGGCCTTTCGGATGCGGCCCTGATCATCGTAGTGATAGATCCACGTGGTCTCGCTGTCGTGGACCGCCTCGCCGGCCAGCCCGCCATGGCGGCCGGCCGCCACTCCCTCCACGAGGTCGCTGAAGATGCGGCTCATCTTGGAGCGCTGGTGCCAGCCCCAGTCCCCCCCGTTGCGGGATGGGGGGATGGCATTGACCGCGGCCATCTGGGCGAAATCGGCGCCGCCATCGACCTTGCGCCGGATTTCCAGGGCCAGGCGGCGGGCTTCTTCACTGGCGCCCACGGCGGCGCTGTCGATCGAGATGACCCGCAGCTTCACCTGGTCCTCCAGCTGGTAGGCCGGCCGGTTGGTCAGGTAGTAATTCTCGATTTTGGCCGGGGAAATGAAGAGAACCTCGCGCACGTTGCGGCTTTCCATCGCGCTGATGATGAGATTGTCGCGCTGGCGCTCGCGGAAGGCGGCAAAAGTGAGGCCCTCGGCCTGGAGGGATTTTCCGAGGGAAACGCGGTCGCCGTACTTGTTGCGGATGATGTCGTGGATCTGCTCGTCGATCCATTTCTCCGGCAGGACAAAGCCGGAGTTCTTGAAGTCATCGAGGATGAGCTGGCGCTCAATGAGGTGGTCGAGCGCATCAGTCCAGGCCTCAACGGCCCGGCGCTCGAAGAGGGAGGGGTTGCTGCGGAGGAGGGCCCGGGCCAGCGAATCGATGGAGGGCCGGGCCAGGTCATCCACCTCCTGCCGGGTGATGATGGCGGTGTTGGCGATGGCGGCGATGCCATTGATCGACGAACGGTCCGCGGCGGAAATCGCGGCCGGGAGGACAGCTCCCAGGGACAGGGCGGCCAGGATGGCGCGGCGGATCAATTTCATGGCTCGATGCTTTGCAGCCTAGGCGGCGCGGCCGGGGTGGTCAAGGCAGGCGACCCACCCTGCCCCCCCCGACCGCGGTCGAGACCGGCTGCAGGCATCCGGGCGGGGCGCCTTTTTCTCCTTTTCTGGCGGCGGCGCTTGCCGTTTAGTCCCGGCCACGTTTTGCACCTATGAAGATTGTCTTGGCTTACTCGGGCGGGCTCGACACCTCGGTCCTGCTGTCCTGGATCAAGGAAACCTACGACGCGGAAATGATCGCCTTCTGCGCGAACATCGGCCAGGAGGAGGAACTGCGCGGATTGGACGCCAAGGCGCGCCGAACCGGGGCGTCCCGGGTGTGCATCGATGACCTGCAGGAGGAGTTCGCGCGGGACTTCATCTTCCCCATGATCCAGGCGGGGGCCGTCTACGAGGGCCAGTATTTCCTGGGCACGAGCATCGCCCGGCCGCTCATTGCCAAGCGGATGGTGGAGATTGCGCGGGCGGAGAAGGCGGACGCCATCGCGCACGGCGCGACCGGCAAGGGGAACGACCAGGTGCGGTTCGAGTTGACGACGGCGGCGCTCGCCCCGGATCTGCAGATCATCGCCCCCTGGCGCGACGAGCGGTTCCGCCGCGATTTCCCGGGCCGGCAGGAGATGATTGATTACTGCGCGGAACGACGCATCCCGGTGCAGGCGAGCGCCAAGAAGCCCTACTCGATGGACCGGAACCTCCTGCACATCTCCTATGAGGCGGGCATCCTGGAGGATCCGTGGTTCGATGCCGGGCACCTCTCCAACCGGGACAAGTTCACCACCCTGTCCGTCCTGCCCGAGGACGCCCCGGACAAGCCGGAGTTGGTCACGCTCGAGTTCGAGCGGGGTGACTGCGTGGCTGTGAATGGGAAACGCCTTAATCCCCTGGGCGTGATGCGGGCGCTCAACAAACTGGGGGGCAGGCACGGGGTGGGCCGCGTCGACATGGTGGAAAACCGCTTTGTCGGCATGAAGAGCCGCGGTGTCTACGAGACCCCGGGCGGCGCCATCCTCCACTTCGCCCACCGCCAACTGGAAAGCCTCACCATGGACCGCGAGGTCATGCACCTGCGCGACTCGCTCATCCCCAAGTACGCCGAACTGGTCTACTACGGGTTCTGGTTCGCCCCCGAGCGCCTGGCCCTCCAGGCCCTGGTCACCGAGAGCCAGAAGGACGTCACCGGCACCGTCCGCGTGAAGCTCTACAAGGGCGGCATCCACGCCGCCGGCCGCCGCAGCCCCGTCAGCCTCTACAATCCGCAGATCGCCACCATGGAGGCCGATCCGTCCAAGGCCTACAACCAGGACGACGCCACCGGCTTCATCCGCCTCAACGGCCTCCGCCTCCGGGTGGCCGCCCAGGTCCATGGCGGCCGTCGGGCGGGTGCCCGCGGCAAAGGCGCCCGTCGCCGCTAGGATCCGCCCTCGCCCGCCGGCAGCCGGAGCGGGCGTGCGCCTGGCTCACTCGTAGGTCTTGGACATCGCGCGGATGCGCGGGTAGACGACAGAGTTGGTGCGCACGCGTTCCTTCACGACCTTGAAGCGTTGGCGGGCCTCAACGGGGTCGGTGCGGGTGATGGAGACGATGTAATCCAGCTCGATCCAGGCCCGGCGGGGATCCTTGAACTTGGGGGACTTGTCGAAGCGGTCGAGGAAGCGCTTGACCGCCTCGGGCCCCTCCTGCAGGGCCTTGCGGTGGTATTCCTCGGCGTCCCACTCCACGCCGCGGAGTTCCTCCGGCTTGATGTCGGAGCCGTCGGCGGCCCGTTCCTTTAATTCCTCCTCGCGGCTGACCTTTTCCCAGTACTCGTAGAGTTTCATGCCCCCCATGACGAGGACGAGGACGACGAGGATGGAGATGAGGGCTTTCATGACTGGGCGACGCGTTGGATGCGGGCACCGAGGCCGCGGAGTTTCTGGTCGATTTTCTCGTAGCCGCGGTCGAGGTGATAGATGCGGCTGACATGGGTGGTGCCCCGGGCGGCGAGGCCGGCGAGGACGAGGGCGGCGGAGGCGCGCAGGTCGCTGGCCATGACGGGGGCGCCGCTGAGGCGGGGTCCGCCCTTGACGATGGCGCTGGGGCCCTCGATGGAGATTTCCGCCCCGAGCCGGGCCAGTTCGGCCACGTGCATGAAGCGGGACTCGAAGATGCGCTCGGTGATGATGCTGAGGCCGGGGGTGAGGGCCATGAGGACCATCATCTGGGCCTGCACGTCGGTGGGGAACCCCGCGTAGGGCTGGGTGGTGACATCGACCGGCCGCAGGCGGCCCTGGCGGCTGACGGTGAGGGCCTGGCCCTGGCGCTCGATGCGGACGCCGGCCTCGGTGAGCTTGTCGAGGACGGCGTGGAGATGGTCGGGGCGGGCGCCGCGGAGCGTGATCTTTCCGTCGGTGGCGGCGGCGGCAATGGCGAAGGTGGCGGCCTCGATGCGGTCGGGAATGACCTCGTGCTCGGCGCCGTGGAGTTCCTTGACGCCGGTGATGGTGATGGTGGGGCTGCCGGCGCCGGCGATTTTGGCGCCCATTTTGCCGAGGAACTGGGCGAGGTCGACGACCTCGGGTTCGCACGCGGCGCTTTCGATGGTGGTGACGCCGTCGGCGAGGACGGCGGCCATCATGACATTGGCGGTGCCGAGGACGGTGGGGCCGGCGCGGCCCCCGAGGAAGATGTCGGTCCCGGCAAGGTGGCGGGCGCGGGCATCGACGTAGCCGGCCTCGACGGTGATTTTGGTGCCGAGGGCCTTGACGCCCTTGAGGTGGAGATCGATGGGGCGGGTGCCGATGATGCAGCCGCCGGGGAGGGACACGCGGGCCTGGCGCAGGCGGCCGAGGAGGGGGCCCAGGATGCAGATGGACCCGCGCATCTTGCGGATCAGGTCATAGTCGCCGACCGGCTTCACCTTGGCGGCGCGGACCGTGACGGTGTCGCCCTCGACCTTCACCTCGGCCCCGAGCGAGCCAAGAATCTGGCCCATGAACCCCACGTCGCTGAGGTCGGGCACCCGGCGGATGACGCAGGGCTCCCGGGTGAGCAGCGTGGCGGCCATGAGGGGAAGGACCGCGTTCTTGGCGCCACTGATGGTCACGTCCCCGTGGAGGGGCACGCCGCCTTTGATCAACAAACTATCCATGTTGGAACATTGGGAACCCCGGCGGCACGGGCCCCCGGGCAGGGATGCCGCGACGATTTCATCAATCCCCCCGCCGCGCAATTAAGATTCTCGGCCGGCCGCAGTCATCCGGCAGCACGGTCTCCACGGTCCAGGCCGGCGCCTGCAGGATGGCCCGCAGTTCCCGCTCCTGCCCGTCGCCAAACTCCACCATGAGTCGCGCGCCGGGCCGCAGCCAAGCGGGAGCCTCCGCGGCCAATCGCCGGTAGCAGACCAACCCGTCCGCCCCTCCATCAAGCGCCAGCCGCGGATCGTGGTCGCGGACCTCCGGTTGCAGCCCGTCCAGTTCCCTGGTCGGGATGTAGGGGGGATTGGAGACGATCAGGTCGTGGCCACCGGCGCGCCCGGGCGGCAGCGCGGCGAAACCGTCCCCGTGGTGGAACCGGATGCGGGCCTCCAATCCATGGCGGGCGGCATTGGCCCGGGCGACGGCCAGGGCGGCCTCCGACGCATCCACCGCGTCCACCACCGCCCCGGGGCACTGGGCCGCGATGGCAATGGCCAGGCAGCCGCTGCCGGTCCCCCAGTCGATGACGGCGGGCGCCTCCCCGCGGTGGCCGCGGAGGAAGCGGACCGCCTGCTCGGCCAACTGTTCCGTTTCCGGCCGGGGAATCAGCACGTCGCGGGTGACGTGGATCTCCCAACCGCAGAAGGACGTGGACCCCGTGAGGTGCTGCAGGGGTTCGCGTTCGCCGCGGCGGCGGACCAATTCGCGCATCGCATCCACCTGTGGCGGCGCCAGCACACGCTCAAAATCCAGGTAGAGCCGCATGCGCGGCAGTCCCAGCACATGCGCCAGCAGCAGCTCGGCCTGCAGGCGCGGCGAATCCACGCCCCGCCGGGCCAGGAACTCGCTGCTGCGCTGGATCACGTCGAGCACCGTCACCCCCCCACCCTAGCCTCCCGCGCCCCCCGGTGTCACGGACCGGCCGTGCCCCCACGCCCCGGCGCCTCCCGATCGGAGGTCCTCGGCCCCGCCCGCCTCGATCGGTCGTTGCCTTCAGGGCACGGGGTGGCTACGGTGCCGGTTCCTGCCGACAGGCAAGGCCATCGCACGGACATGACAAAGAAAACGACGGACACAACCCCGCCGGCGGCACCCGCGGACCCCCACCCGGCCCCGGGGGCCGAGGAACTCGAGCAACTGCGGGCGGCGGCGGCCAAGGCGGCCGAGCACTGGGACAAGCTGCTGCGGGTGACGGCCGACCTCGACAACTACAAGAAGCGGGCGGCGCGTGAGCGGGTGGAGGCGGAAACGGCGGCGCAGGCCCGGGTGCTGGGCCGCTTCCTGCCGGTGCTGGACAATTTTGAGATGGCGTTGTCCGCGGTGGGCAGCGCGACGGACGCGTCCGCCCAGTCGCTGCAGGCGGGGGTGCAGATGATCGTCCAGCAGTTCCGGGGCGTGCTGGCGGAATCCGGCGTGGAGGAGATTCAGGCGCTGGGGCTGCCCTTTGACCCGAACCTGCACGAGGCGGTCTCCCAGCAGGAGACAACCACGGCGCCCGAGGGGCAGGTGGTGCAGCAGCTGCGCAAGGGCTACCGGCTGCGCGAGCGGCTGCTGCGGCCGGCCAGCGTCGTGGTGGCCCGCCCGCCGGCCTGAGAGCGCGGCGACCCGCACCCCGCCCCGCCCTGCCATGGCCAAACGCGATTACTACGAGGTCCTCGGCGTGGCCCGCAACGCCACCGAGGAGGAGATCAAGAAGGCCTACCGCAAACAGGCCCTGAAGTTTCACCCGGACAAGAACCCGGGGGACAAGGCGGCGGAGGACAAGTTCAAGGAGGTGGGCGAGGCCTACGAGGCGCTGAGCGACCCGCAGAAGCGGGCGGCCTACGACCAGTACGGCCATGACGCCTTTGATCCGCGGCGGCGGGCCGGGGGCGGCGGGGGCGCCGGTTTCCACGACCCCTTCGACCTGTTCCGGCAGGCCTTTGGCGGCGCAGGGGTCGAGGACATCTTCGAGCAGTTCTTCGGCGGTGGCGGGGGACGGCGCGATCCCAACGCGCCCCAGCGCGGGGCCAACCTTGAGGTTGAGCTGCAGATTGACTTCGAGGAGGCGGCGCGCGGCTGCGAGCGGGAGATCCAGATCACGCGCCCGGAGGCCTGCGAACATTGCGCGGGCTCGGGCGCGGAGGCCGGGGCCACCCGCAAGACCTGCTCGGCCTGCGCGGGGCGCGGCCAGATCCTCCAGTCGCGCGGCATCTTCAGCATCCAGCAGACCTGCCCGCGCTGCGGCGGCGAAGGCCGCGTCGTGGACAAGCCCTGCCGCAAATGCCACGGCGGCGGGCGCGTGGAAAAGCCGGTCAAGATCACCCTGAAGATCCCCGCCGGCGTGGACACCGGCTCGCGTCTGCGCTCCTCCGGCAACGGCGCCGCCGGGGCCCGCGGGGGCCCGACCGGCGACCTCTACGTGGTCCTGCACGTCCGGCCCCATCCGCTGTTCCACCGTGAGGGGGACGACCTGCTTTACGAGATGCCCGTCAGCTTTGTGCAGGCCGCGCTGGGCTGCGGGCTGGAGGTGCCTTCGCTGGACGGGCGGGTGCCGCTGGAAATCCCGCCCGGCACGCAGACCGGCACGCTGTTCCGCATCAAGGGCAAGGGGGTCAAGAACGTGCAGGGCTATGGCTGGGGGGACCTGCATGTCCGCATCACCGTGGAGGTGCCCACCAAGCTGAACGCCGCCCAGAAGGCCAAGCTGCAGGAGTTCGGCGCCCTCTGCGACGAGCACGTCAACCCGACCGTCCGCAGCTTCTTCGAGAAGGCCAAACGCCTGTTCAAGTAGGGCCCGCCCCCACCCTCAGCAATCCAGCTGGCGCCGGAAATAGGCGATGGTGTCCTGAAGTCCTTTGGCCAGGGGCACCTGCGGTTCCCAGCCCAGCCAGCGGCGGGCCCGGGTGATGTCCGGGCGGCGCTGCTTTGGGTCATCCTGGGGCAGCGGCTTGAAGGTGACGCGGCTGCGGGACCGGGTGGCGCGGATAATCTCCTCGGCGAACTGCAGCATCGTCATCTCGTGCGGGTTGCCGATGTTCACCGGCTCGGCCTGGCGGCTCATCATCAGGCGGTAGATGCCCTCGATGAGGTCGGAGCAGTAACAGAAGCTGCGCGTCTGGGAGCCGTCGCCAAACACCGTGAGGGGCTTGTGGGCGAGGGCCTGGCTGATGAACGCCGGGACGACCCGGCCGTCCCGGAGCCGCATGCGGGGCCCGTAGGTGTTGAAGATGCGGACGATCCGGGTGGCGATGCCGTGTTCGCGGTGATAGGCCATCACCAGGGCCTCGGCGAAGCGCTTGGACTCGTCGTAGCAGCCGCGGGGCCCGATGGTGTTGACGTTGCCCCAGTAATCCTCGGTCTGGGGGTGAACCAGCGGATCCCCGTAGATTTCGGAGGTGCTGGCCAGGAGGAAGCGGGCGCCCTTCTCGCGGGCCAGGCCGAGGGCCTTGTGGGTGCCCAGGGAGCCGACCTTGAGGGTCTGGATGGGGTATTCGAGGTAATCGACGGGGCTGGCGGGCGAGGCGAAGTGCCAGACGTAATCCACCGGCCCGTCAAGGAAGAGGAACTCCGTGACGTCCTGCTGGATGAAGCGGAAGCGGGGGTTGCCGGCGAGGTGATCGATGTTGGCGACGGAGCCGGTGATGAGGTTGTCGATGGCGATGACGCGGTGGCCGCGGGCCAGCAGGAGATCGACGAGGTGGGAGCCGAGGAACCCGGCGCCGCCGGTGACCACGGACACCGGGACGGAGCGGGGGGATCGGGACGGGCGGCGGGAGGAGGCGGGCATGGGGAGGGGCGGGGGGCTGGCGGGGTGCGTTTCACTTGGCCCCGGTGCCGGTGAGCACGACGGGGATGGTGCGCCAAAGGATCTTCAGGTCGAGCCAGAAGGACCAGTTGTCAATGTATTCGAGGTCAAGGCGGACCCAGTCCTTGAAATCGCGGACGTCGCTGCGTCCGCTGACCTGCCAGAGGCAGGTGAGGCCGGGCTTGACGCTGAGGCGGCGGCGGTGGGCGGGGTCATCGAACCGCTCGACCTCGTGGACGGGCAGGGGGCGGGGCCCGACCAGGCTCATCTCGCCGCGCAGGACATTGATGAGCTGGGGGAACTCGTCGATCGAATACTTGCGAAGGAAGCGCCCGATGGGGGTGATACGGGGGTCGTTGGTGACCTTGAAGACGGGGCCGCCCATCTCGTTGAGCGCGGCCAGTTCGTGCTGCCGCTGCTCGGCGTCGGTGACCATGGTGCGGAACTTGAGCATGGTGAAGGGGGAGCCGTTGAGGCCGCAGCGGCGCTGGCGGAAGAGGACGGGGCCGGGGGAGGCGATCTTGATGGCGAGCGCGATGGCGAGGAGCGGCAGGGCGAGGAGGGCCAGCATCACAAAGGCGAGCGCAAGATCGAGGGCGGTCTTGAAGATGATCTGCCAGGACGCCTCCGGGGCGGAGCGGAAGACGAGGACCGGGCGACCGTAGAAATCGTCGAGGCTGGTGCTGGAGACCTGGGTCTTGAAGAAGTCGGCCACCAGCCATGCCTCCACGCCCTCGATTTCGCAGGCCTGGATGGCGCGCTCGACATCGCCGAAGTAGGTGTGGCGGGCGTTGATGATGACCCCGCGGGCGGAGGTCTCGTGCAGGAGGCGGACGAGGGTGTCACAAGCGCCCTCGGCATGCAGGTCGGCCTCGCCGACCAGTTCGATGTTGTCGATGCCCTTCCGCGCCAGTTCCTCGCGCAGCCGGGTTCGGTCCTCGGGCGAGCCGACCAGGATCATGCGCCGCCGGCCCTGCCGGGCGCCGAGCCGGCTGCGGTAGAACAGGCGGAGAACTTCCTCGCTGGCCCAGACGAGCAGGAAACTGATGGCGGCGAAGAGGAAGATGACGCCGCGGGCCAGTTGGTCGTAGCGGAAGAGGTAGAGGCAAAGGATGATGGCGACCGCGACGATGAAGCAGCTCTTGAAGAGGATCCAGACGGTGGTCCGGCGGGGACCGGACAGCCCCCGGCGATAGAAACCCTGCGCCTCCAGCACGAGGGGGGCGCCGGGGGTGATGATGAGGTAGAGCCAGGTGAAGTCCTTGAACTCGGAGATGGGATCGAAGGAGATGCCCAGGAGATGTTCCGGGAAATGGTAGCGGCACGTGTGCGCCAACCAGAGTGCGAAGGCAAACAGGAGCGCGTCCTTGAGCTGCCCGAGCTGGGTCCGGAGTTGGCGATCGCGGCGGAGCATGGCGTCGGGGGGCCCGGTCAGGGGGACGGCGGCGGGGCCTGCTGCCGGGCCAGCCGGACCTGGCCCGGGGTGGCCAGCTGGAAGCGGGGCACGGCGGCCCCGAGGAACTCGGACAGCCGGCCGAAGGCGGCCTCCTCCCCGCCGGGGCCGTGCGGCACCAGGCAGGAGATGTAGGCCCAGCGCTGGAGGGTGAGGCGGGTGATGAGATCGCGGGCCATCCACCGCATGCGCTGGTTATGGTCGGCGGTGACCTGGCCATCGGCCACGAACCAGAAGACGTAGAGGGCCTGGCCGACGGCCTTGGTGCCATCGGGCTGGGTGACCTCGCGCGAAAGGCGGAAGACGGTGACGGGCAGGTCGTAGGGGGTCGGACCGCCGACGGGGAGGGTGCGGGATTCCTTGGCATCGATGCTGAGTCCCTGGCTGGGAAGGCAGTATTCGGGCTTGTGGATGCTGGTGCGGTCGGCGCCCATGAGGACGACATTGACCTGCACCTGCAGGCCGTCCGGGGCGGTGTAGAGGCGCTGGCCGTAGACGGTGTCGGGGGGGAGCCAGCGGACGACCCCGGTGGCCACGGGCTGGGCCACGGACTTCCAGTCGAGCACGTCGGCGGGGAGGGCGACGGCATTGGTGCCGCAGAGGCCGCCGAGTTCGTCGCGCATTTCCTGGGCGACGACGCGGACACCCGGCTGGCCGAGTCGCTGGAGATGATGAATCTGGCGCAGGGAAAGGGCGGCCGCGCCGAGGAGGGCCAGGGCGGCGAGGAGGGCGATCTGGGCGGGGCGCGTCATGGCTTGGTCCCGGTCTCGACACCGGGAAGGAGGGCGTCGGGGCGGGGCACCCGCGGGGGGCGCGGGGGGCGATTCTCCCGCAGCCACCAGCCGAGGAGGAGCATCCCGCCGAAGGCGGGGATATAGGGGACGAGGCTGAGCAGGCCGCTGTCGTGGACATAGTTGCCGGCCTCCGGGCTGAAGGTTTCGGCGGCGATGATGATCAGGCTGAGGCGGCAGACGTTGGCGGCCACGGCGAGGGGGATGGCGGTGGCGACGATGAGGGCGCGGCGCCACCAGGACTGGAAGCCGAGGTAGGCATAGATGACGCCGAAGGCGATGATGGTGGTGAGGCTCTTGATGCCGCTGCAGACCATGGCCACCTCATAACTGTAGGTGCGGGCGGGGTCGAACAGGCGGTTGCCTTCCTGGAGGACGTCGATTCCCAGGGCGCCTTGGCAGAAATAAGAGGTGCAGGTGGTGGCCAGCAGCCGCAGGGGGACGGTGAGGGGTTCGGCCGCAACCCCGAGGGGGACGCAGAAGAAAAACAGGAGGAACGGAAACATGGCTGACCGGAGCCAGGGCCAGCCCCAGAACAGGCCGGTCAGCCCATAGATGCCGAGGAAGAAAGCCAGGACCGAGATGCGGGTCTGCTGGATGAGATAGCCGAGAAAGTGGGCCCCGAGGGCGGCCACGACCACGAGCAGGGCCGGCCACCAGACCGCCTTGGGCAGGGCGGCCAACTGGTCGCGCCGAACCCAGAGCAGGACGAGGACGACGACGGGTATGATCCAGGCATGAAACTCATCGGCGTTCAGGACCTGGTTGATGTCCACCTTCCCCTGCTGGTCCCGGGCCGTCACGGTCATGACCCAATACCACCAACCGAAGAGGGAGCGCGTGGTGGTGTAACCCAGGGTGGAGTTCCCAAGCAGGTGGAAGAGGGCCACCCACGCGCCCAGGAGCACCAGAACGGCGGCGCGGTTGGGGAACTGGCCCCAGACCCTCCGCACCTCCTCCAGCAGGCTGGGGGCGGGGGCGGGGTCCGGAGGGGAACTCGCGAGCGGCGCCGACATAACAGGTCAGGGATGCACAGACAGTACTGGCGGCGGGATGCTCAATCAACGGCGGACTGGCCGCCGGGGGAGACCCGCCAGGCATCTCCACGCCTATCGTCGGCATGGACAAGGGCTTGAGCCGGGATTTGGGGGGCAAGACCCCCTCCCTGGGGGTCGGGGGGGAGTTAATCGTGGGCCCGCCGAGGGGGGGGGCGGGCTCAGGAGGGGGGCGGGTTCAGCCGGCGATGACGCTGATTTCCACCGGCTCGACCTTGACCCCGGATTTCTCGAGCCAAGCGATGCCGGCATCGATTTCGGCCTTGGGCCCGTCGAGTTCAAGGCAGACGATGCCGACCTCGTCATTCACGCTGGCCTGGCGGATGTCGGTGACGAGTTTGAACTTGTGGCCGAGTTCCCAGATGACGGGGCGCTTGATTTTCTGGGGGGGATAGGTGAGCCAGACGCGGCGGCGGTCGATGGACGCGGCCTTGGCGCGGGCGGGGGCGGGCTTCCGGGGCTTGGCGGGCATGGGACCGGGGGGGGCGTGGCTTAGCCGCCGGCGATGGCGGGGATGATGCTGATTTCGTCGCCGTCCTTGACGGGGGTGTCCTGGTTCTTGAGGAAGCGGATGTCCTCCTCGTTGACGTAGACATTGACGAAGCGACGGACGGCCCCGGCCTCGTCGAGGAGGCGTTCCTTGATGCCGGGGAAGCGGGACTCGAGCTCGGCGAAGGCGGAGGTGATGGTGCCGGCGGCGACCTCGACGAGTTCCTCGTTGTGGGTCAGCTTGCGGAGGGGGGTGGGGATGCGGACTTTCGCGGGCATGGGGGGAGGGGGTCCGGGGCTCAGGCGTTGACGAGGGACTTGGCCTCGGCCTCGAGGAGGGCCTCAAACTCGCGGAGGCTGGGTTTGATTTCGCGCGGCGCGCCGCAATGGCCGGCCACGGCGTCGAGGGTCTTCAGCCCGTTGCCGGTGATGCAGAGCACAACCGAATCCTTCGCGGGAATGCGGCCCGAGGCAATGAGTTTCTTGGCCACGGCGGTGGTCACGCCGCCGGCCGTCTCGGCGAAGATGCCCTCGCACTCGGCCAGCAGCCGGATGCCCTCCCGGATTTCCTCGTCCGTCACGTCCTCGGCATGGCCGCCGGTTTCCTTCATGACCTTGAGGGCATAGAAGCCGTCGGCCGGGGTGCCAATGGCCAGGCTCTTGGCGATGGTGTTGGGCTTGACGGGCTTGAAGAAATCGAGCCCGGCCTTCTGGGCATGGGAGATGGGATTGCAGCCGGTGGCCTGGGCGCCGTGGACCTTCCAGGCGGCTTCCGGCACCAGCCCCAGCTTGGTGAACTCCTGGTAGCTCTTGTGGATCTTGGTCAGGAGGGATCCGCTGGCCATCGGGACCACGGTGTGCTGCGGCACGCGCCAGCCGAGCTGCTCGGCGATTTCGAAGCCCATGCTCTTGCTGCCCTCGGCGTAATAGGGGCGCATGTTCACGTTGACGAAGGCCCAGCCGTACTTGCCGGCGATCTCGGCACAGAGGCGGTTGACCTCGTCATAGTGGCCCCGGATGCCAATGACGTTGGCCCCGTAGATGAGGCTGTTGAGGATCTTGCCCTGCTCGAGGTCGGCTGGGATGAACACGTAGGACGACAGGCCGGCGGCGGCGGCGTTCGCAGCCACCGAGTTGGCCAGGTTGCCGGTCGAGGCGCAGGCGACCGTCTTGAAACCCAGCTCATGCGCGCGGCTCAGGGCCACGCTGACCACGCGGTCCTTGAAGGAAAGGGTGGGGTAATTGACCGTGTCGTTCTTCACCCACAGCTCCCGGATGCCCAGCCGCCGGGCCAGGCGGTCAGCCTTCACCAGCGGCGTGTAGCCCACCTGGAACCCCACCGTTGGCTCACCCGCCACCGGCAGCAACTCCCGATACCGCCACATCGTCTGCGGCCGCGATTCAATCGCGGCCCGGGTCAACGCCTTCTTGATCTGGGCATAATCATACGCCACCTCTAGCGGACCAAAATCGAACTCGCACACGTGCGTGGCCGCCAGCGGGTACTCCCGCCCACACTCCCGGCACTTCAACGCCTTCATGTATCCCGTGCTCATAAACATCTCGGAATTGTCACTCACTAACTCATTAACCCACGGACTTGTTCACTGCTTTGGGGGGCATGAAAAAGCCCCTCCTCATCGAGGCCGACGAGAAGAGGCGACAAAACCGCGCGAATCTTCTCATCTTTCCCCGGACCGTTCCCCCCAGGGGAACCGGCTGGTTGCCGGGCTGGATTTGGCACCTGGCCGTCGCGGATCGCGCCGCAACCGGTTGCCGTGGCTTCAACGGGCCAAGTCCCTCAGCCACTCTCGATGAGTCCGTCGAAACAAATCAACGGATGCGGATACCTTGATATCGGGTATCCGGACTGTCAACGGCTTTTTTGGGCGGTTCCTTGAACGGAAGGGGGGTGTGGGCTGCGGGCACCGGCCCGGCGGGCATCAGGGTTCCACTTGGACCAGGAGGCCCACGCCGGCCAGTTTCAGGAGGTGCTCCGCGTTCCAGTTGGCGAGCCGGAAGCAGCCGTGGGATTCGGTCCGGCCGACCTCCTCCGGGCGGGGGGTGCCATGGATGCCATAGCCGGGCTTGTCGAGGCTGAACCAGACGGTGCCGACGGGGTTGTTGGGGCCGGGAGGAAGAATGAGTTTACGGCCGAGCTGGCGGGCCTCGGGGGACTCCGGGAACACCGCGGGGTCGAAGGTGTAGTTGGGTCGGGGTGCCACGGCCACGATGCTGAGGGTCTCGCCGACCGGGCGTTTTTCCACGCGGGCGGCGATGCTGCAGGGAAAATGGGCCAGCAACCGCCCCTCCGCGTCGAAGGCCTGCAGGTAACGCCCGGCCGTATGGATGCGCAGCAGCGCGGCCCGGGACGGCGGCGGGTCGATGTTCACCGCCACCAACCGGACCACCGTCCCCTCCCCGGCGCGGCTCCAGTCCACCTGTGGGTTGAGGGCGCGAACCAGCTTGGGATTGGACAGGCTCTGTTCCGCCACCAATTCCAGCAGGGTCTCGTAATCCAGGCGGGGCTGCTGGGACTTGGCCAGCCACGTGGACCCGATTGGGAGGAGCCGGGCGACATCCTCCGCGGTGATGACGTAATTCGTGAACGGGATCCCGTTGGTGACGAGTTGGGCGGCGGTCGCGGCATCCAGTCCGCCGTTTGCCGGCAGGCCCTGGGCCTCCTGGAAGGCGCGCAGCGCAGCCCGGGTCTGGCTGCCGGGCACGCCATCCAGCGGACCTGCGGACAGACCGCGCCGGGCCAGCGCGACCTGGGCGGCCAGCACACCCTCGTCGAAGCCCGGGAGGAATGCGTCATAAGGCGAGGCTGGCCGGGCGCCTGGGGCGGGCACGACGCCGGCCAACCGGTTGGAGGCGGCGGGCGGAACCTGGGGGGCCGGAACCACCGCCGGGGCCGTTGCCGGAGTTGGGGTGGGGCCGGGATTGACCGGCACCAGCACCAGCGGTTCCCCGGGCCGGCCGTCGGGTCGCATCACCGGGACCACCACGGTGCCCGGTGCGGTGGCGGCCGTCGCCTGGCCTGCACCCCGGGACACCGGGGCCGGCCACCATTGCCAGGCCAGCCCACCGGCGGCCAGCACGGCCAACCCCCAGCCGGCCAACCGCCAGCGGCGGGACCGGGGCTTGGGACGACCAACTTGCTGGAGCATGCCAGAGGGACGGGCGGCTCAATAGACCGCCAGGGTGTCGAGGACCGCCTTGGTGCGCGGCACCTCATGGGTGCGGAACAGGTCCGTCCGGCCGAGGCTGGCCAGCACCGCGAAGAACGGCTCCGCGCAGCGGACTTCCTCCCCGAAATACTCAAACGCATGCGGCAACGCATGGCAGACCGGGAACCCCAAATCCCGCAGCCGGAAGGTGCCGAGGAAGGTCCTCATCTGGTGCCGCACCCGCGTGGCGCTGTCCTGCAGGTTCCGGTAGTAAAAACCCAGCCCGGGATCGATGAAGATCCGTTCCACCCCGCACTTCGTCGCCTGCTCGATCTGGCGCGCAAAATGGTCCCGCATGAACCCGACCGGATCCCGGCCCAGGTCCAGGTCGCCGACCTCGCGGACATTCTCCCCCTGCACAAAGCACAGGATCACCCCGGCCCCATGCGCCGCCACCATGCGGAACATCTCCCCGCTCCGGTCCGAGCCCGTCAGGTTCAACACCGCCGCGCCCGCCTCGAGGCAGGCGCGCGTGACCGCCGGGTTGTAGGTCTCCACCGACACCAGGTGCCCGGCCCCGGCCAACTCCCGCACCACCGGCAGCAGCTTCGACTGCTGCGCCGCCTCATCCACGCGCGCGGCGTGGGCCAGCGTTGATTCCGCCCCGATGTCGATCAGGTCCGCCCCCTGCGCCGCCAGCACGTGGCCGCGCCGGATGGCCGCCTCCGCCGTCAGGACCACGCTCTCGCGATACCAGGAGTCGGCCGAAAGGTTGACCACCCCCATGATCGCGCGGCGCGCATTGAAGTCGAACTCCCGCCCCCGCAGGGAAAACCCGCGCACCCGCGCCGCCGCCGCGCCACGGTTTGCCTCCAGCAACGCACCCAAGTCTTCCAAGGTCAGCATGCCCGATAGAATGCCCGGAACCGAGGCCCGCCGCACGGAAAAAGGCGCCTCCACTCGCTCACTCGCCAACCCACGCACGCCCTCACCCCCATGGCTTTGCCCTTTCAGGCGCCCCGCGCACATGGCTTACTGGAAGGCGCATGTCCGACACGCTGGTCGTCAATGAAATCTACCTGAGCCTGCAGGGCGAAAGCACCTGGGCCGGCCTGCCCTGCGTGTTTGTGCGCCTGACCGCCTGTCCCCTCCGTTGTTCCTACTGCGACTCCGCCTATGCCTTCACCGGCGGACGCCGGATGGGCCTCGAGGAGGTGCTGGCGGCCGTGCGCGGCCAGGCGGCGCCCTACGCGGCGGCCCGGGCCTTGCCCGGGCGGCTGCCCCTGGTCGAGTTGACGGGCGGCGAGCCGCTGGTCCAGCCCGGCGCCTTCCCGCTCATGCAGCGCCTGTGCGACGAGGGCTACACCGTCCTGGTGGAAACCAGCGGCGCGGTGGACATCGGGCTCGTCGACCCGCGCGTCCGCCGCATCATGGATCTCAAGTGCCCCTCCAGCGGGGAGGCGGCCCGCAACCGCTGGCAAAACCTCCCGCTCCTGCGCGGCACGGACGAGATCAAGTTCGTCATCGCCACGGTGGAGGACTACGACTGGGCGCGGGACCAGATCGCGGCGCACGGCCTGGCCGCCGTCTGTCCCCTGCTCTTCTCGTGGGCCGCCCCGCTCAGCCCGGAGCAGCAGGACAAGTCGCTCAAGCCGGTGCCGCCCGGGCAAACCCCCCTGGCCCGCCGGGATCTCGTGGAGCGAATCATCGCGGACGCGCTCCCGGTGCGGTTCCAGGCGCAGTTGCACAAGGTGATTTGGCCCCCGGAACAGCGGGGGGTGTGACCCCGCGCCCCGTCATGAACACCCGGCAAACCCTCCGGCTCCTGCAGCGTTTCGAGTCGCGCAACATCCTGTTCGTCGAGCCCGACGGCTCCTGGCCCATCGTGTGGGAGCGTGCGCGGGGGGAGACGGTCTGGGACGCCGAGGGGCGCCGTTACCTCGACCTGACGGCGGCCTTCGGGGTGATGGCGGCCGGGCACGCCAATCCGCGCGTGGTGCGGGCCGGGCAGCGCCAGCTGGCCCGGCTGACCCATGCCATGGGCGACGTGCATCCGCATGCCCTCAAGGCCAGGCTGGCGCGCGAGCTCAGCCGGCTCACCTTCGAGCGCTGGCCGGGCGCCCGCGGCCGCCACGGCCGCACCCTCTTCTGCAGTTCGGGCTTCGAGGCGGTCGAGGCCGCCCTCAAGTCGGCCCTGCTGGCCACCGGCCGGCGCGGTGTCATTGCCTTCGCGGGCGGCTACCACGGCACCGGCTACGGCGCCCTCAACGCCACCCACCGCGACCTGTTCCGTGCCCCCTTCCGTGCCCAGCTCGGCGGCTTCGGCCGGTTCGTTCCCTTCCCCGAAAAGCCCGCCGACCTCGCCCGGCTCAGCCGCGCCCTCGACGGCGCCGACCGGGGCCGCGGCATCGGCGCGGTGCTCGTGGAACCCATGCAGGCCCGGGGCGGCATCCGCATCCCGCCCCCCGGCTTCCTCCGGGTGCTGCGCCGCTGGTGCGACCGCCGCGGCGCCCTGCTGGTGCTGGACGAGATCTACACCGGGTTCGGCCGCACCGGGCGCTGGTTCGCCTGCGAGCACGAGGGCGTGGCCCCCGACCTCATCTGCCTCGGCAAGGCCCTGGCCGGCGGCTTTCCCCTCTCCGCCTGCGTGGGCCGCGCCGACGTCATGGACGCCGCCTGGCCGCCCTCGGGCGGCGAGGCCATCCACACCAGCACCTTCCTCGGCCACCCCGTCGGCTGCGCCATGGCCCTTGCCCAAATCGCCGAGATCCGCGCCCGCCGGCTCGTCCCCCGCGCCGCCCGCCTCGGCCAACTCCTGCTCGACCTGCTCGCCCCCGCCCTCCGCGGCCTCCCACACGTCGCCGGCCTCCGGGGCGCGGGCCTCATGGCCGGGGTGGAACTGCGCGAACCCGGCGGCGCCCCCGCCACCGCCGCCGCCCTCGCCGCGGTCAAGGGCCTCCTTCACCGCGGGTTCATCGTCCTCCCCGAGGGCGAGCACGGCAACGTCATCAGCTTCACCCCGCCGCTCACCCTTTCCGAGGCCGGCCTGCGGCGGACCGTGCGCGCCCTGGCCGCCGAACTGCGCGCGCCGCCATGAGCCTCACGCTCTCCGAGATCCGGCGCATCCTCGACGCACGCGGCCTGCAGCTGACCAAGTCGCTCGGGCAGAATTTCCTGCACGACGGCAACCAGCTGCGGCGCATCGTGGAGGCGGGCGGGGTGGGCCCGGGCGATCGCGTCCTGGAAATCGGGCCGGGGCTGGGTCCGCTGACCGAGCGCCTGCTCGAGCGGGCCGGGCACGTGCTGGCGATTGAGAAGGACGGCCGCCTCGTGGCCTGCCTGCGCGAACGCCTGGCCGCGGCGCCGAACCTCGAGCTGGTCGAGGACGACGCGCTGGAGTTTCTGCGGCGCCACCCGCGCGACTGGTCGGGCTGGAAGCTGGTGGCCAACCTGCCCTACTCGGTGGCCTCGCCGATCCTCGTCGAGCTGGCCCTGGCCCCCCAGCCACCGGAGCGGATGGTGGCCACCCTGCAGCTGGAGGTGGCGCAGCGCCTGGCCGCGGCAGCCGGCACGGACGACTACGGCCTGCTCACGCTGCTGGTCCAGCTGCGCTTCGAGCCACGCGGCTGGTTCCGCATCCCGGCCTCGTGCTTTTTCCCCGCGCCCGACGTGGACTCGGCCTGCCTGACCCTGCAGCGCCGCGCCCGGCCCCTGCTCGAGGCGGCGCAGGTGCCCCTCTACACCCGGGTGGTGAAGCAGGCCTTTTCGCAGCGGCGCAAGATGATGCTCAAGCTCCTGAAGGCCGGCTGGCCGGTGCCCGTGCTGGAACGGGCCTTTGCGGAAACGGGCCTCGACCCCGGGACGCGGGCGGAGCGGGTGACGCTGGAACAATTTGTTGGACTGACCCGGGCCCTGGCGGCAGCGTCGCCCGCATGAACGACGAGATCTTCGACGTGGTGGACCTGCGCGACGAGGTCATCGGCCAGGCGCCCCGCCGGGAGGTTCACGCCCGCAAGCTCCATCACCGCGCCGTGCACGTCCTCGTCCTCAACGGGCGCGGCGAGGTCTTCCTGCAGAAACGGTCCATGCGGAAGGACAGCTTCCCCGGGGCATGGGACTCGTCGGCTTCCGGGCACTTGGACCGGGGGGAAGCCTACGACGCCTGCGCGGTGCGGGAGGTGGCCGAGGAACTGGGCGTGACCCTGCCGACCGCGCCGGAGCGGCTCTTCAAGATCGATTCCTGCCCGGAAACCGGCTTTGAGTTTTGCTGGGTTTATCGGACCCGGCACGAGGGGCCCTTCACCCTGCACCCGGAGGAGATCGAGACCGGCGGCTGGTTCACCCCCGACCACGTGGACGCGTGGGTGCAGGCCAGGCCGGACGAGTTTGCCAGCGCCTTCCGCCATCTCTGGCACCGCTGGCGCACCGGCGCCTGACCGACGGGGTCCGGGCCGGGCGGCCCCGTGAAAAACCCGGCCCTTGGCCCCGGTGGAAACCCGGTTGCACCCGGGCGGTCTTGGGGGCAACCTTTTCCCATACCCAGACCACTGCGGACCCCATGATGGCACCATGATCCTCCCGCGCCGTTTTCCATTCCTCCGGGCCGTTTTGGCCGGCCTGGCGCTGGCGGCGGGCCTGCCCGGCCCGGCCCGGGCGGCCGACGTGCTGGTCCGCCAGGACGGGACCAACCTGCTGCTGCGCATTGACGGGGATCCGGACAACGACTGGCGCATCCAGGCCTCCTCCAACCTGACCCAGTGGGCGACCCTGACCAACTTCGGCACGCTGCTGGCGGGGAAACCGACCAATGCCCCGGAGCGCGCGGTGCGGCCGGCGGGCGAGGGCCTGCAGTTTTACCGCGCGCTGAAGACGGGCGGCCTCTATGACCCGACCCTGTTCCGGACGATCAGCCTGACCTTCACGCAGGCCAACTGGACGAACCTGCTGGCCACCGCGCGCAACACCGGATCGAACGTCTATTGCTCGATGGTCGCCCTGGACAACGGGGCGCAGGCCACCCCGGTCGGGGCGCGTTACAAGGGCAACACGTCCTACACCCTGTCCTTTGGCTCGGCGAAGAAGTCCTTCAACCTGGAGTTCGACTGGGGGAACACCAACGGGGAGCTGATGGGCTACACCACCGTCAACCTGAACAACGCGTTCGGGGACGAGACCATCATGCGCGAGCCGATCTACTTCACCGTGATGAGCCGCTACACGCCCTGCCCCAAGGCGGCCATGGCCCGGGTGCATGTCAACGGCTCCCTCTGGGGCGTGTTCTCCATGGCCCAGCAGGAAAACGGGCAGCTGATCAGTGAATGGTTCCCCAGCAACAACGGCGATCGCTGGCGCACGCCCAACAACCCCACCCCCAGCGCCGTCTCCGCCTTCGGCCTCATCAGCAACTCCACCAACATCGCCACTTACCAGCCCTACTACGATCTCCGCACCACCAACGCCCCCTCCGCCGTCGCCTGGCAGCGCCTGGTGGACGCCATCGTCGCCCTCAACACCACCCCGCCCAGTCTCCTCCGCGACCGCCTCGAGGATTTCTTTGCCGTGGACAACTGGCTGTGGTTCCTCGCCATCGAGAACCTCTTCGCCGACGACGACAGCTACTGGAACAAGGGCGCCGACTACAGCTTCTATTACGAGATTGAGAGCGGCCGCTTCCACCCCCTCCAGCACGACGGCAACGAGGCCATCAGCGTCACCAATGACTTCAGCCTCAGCCCCGTCTTCATCGGGTCCAGCCCCACCAACCGCCCCCTGCTCTCCCGCCTGCTTCCCATCGGCGACCTGCGCCAGCGTTACCTCGCCCACATGCGCACCGTGCTGGAGCGCGACTTCCACCCGGCCGTCATGACCCCGCTCATCAACCAGTTCCATGCCCTGAGCATCCAGGCCGTCACCGCCGACCCCAACAGGGGCTACACCATGGCCACCTACAGCAACGACCTGAGCGTCCTGAAGCACTTCATCACCAACCGCTACAACTTCCTCACCAACCATCCCGAGCTCCGACCCCGCCCGCCCGTGATCGTCGAGGTCTACGACCCCGTCCCGCTCCCCGCCGCCAACGAGGTGCCCTCCATCACCGCCCGGGTCCTCCCCGGCGACGCCTCCGGGATCAATTCCGTCCTCCTCTACTGGCGGGACAAGAACTACGGCCGCTTCGCCGTGGCACCCATGTTTGACGACGGCGCCCATGGGGACGGGCTGGCCGGCGACGGCCTCTACGGCGGTGCCACCACCAACTTCCCCGCCGGGGCCAAGATCCACTATTACGTCGAGGCCCGCGCCAACAACGCCGTCCGCGCCGCCGCCTTCCACCCCGCCAAGGCCGAGAACGACACCCACGCCTACTTCGTCCGTGTCACCAGCGCGACCAATTCCCCCGTCATCCTGAACGAAGTCCAGGCCTCCAACGGCGCCACGGTCAGCGATCCCCAGGGGGAATACGACGACTGGATCGAGCTGCGCAACCTGACCGACCAGGACGTGGACATGACCGGGCGCTACCTGAGCGACGAGGCCAACAACCCCCGGAAATGGGCGTTCCCGGCCGGCACCGTCATCCCCCCCGGGGGCTACCTCCTCGTCTGGGCCGACGAGGACGGCCTGGCCACGCCCGGCCTGCACGCCAGCTTCAAGCTCTCCTCCCTCGGCGAGACGATTTACCTCACCGACACCGACGCCAATTTCAACGCCATCCTGGACCAGGTCACCTTCGGCCCGCAGACCACCGACCGCAGCCACGGCCGCAGCTACAACGACGCCGACGTCTGGATGGAGCTGAACCCCACCCCGGGCCTGCCCAATCCCTAGGAGGCGGCCCGCCCCCGCAGTCGCCCAAAGGCCTCGAGGGCCACCTCGCGCGCAATCGAGTGGTTCACGATGGGCTCGGGATACGTGCGCCCCAGCTGCACCCCGGCCTGGGCCAGGACCTCGGGCGGCGCGTCGGAGGGTTGGTGCAGCCACTCGTCCGGCAACCTGGCCAGCTCGGGACACCAGTGCCGCACATAATCCCCGCGCGAATCAAACTTCTCCCCCTGGCTGTAGGGGTTGAACACCCGGAAATACGGCGCCGCATCCGCCCCGCAGCCCGCCGTCCACTGCCAGCCAAGCGTGTTCTGGGCCAGATCCGCGTCCACCAAGGTGTCCCAGAACCATGCCGCCCCCTCCTCCCAGGACAGCAGCAGGTCCTTGACCAGGAACGACGCCACAATCATCCGCACCCGGTTGTGCATCCAGCCGGTCTTCCACAACTCGCGCATGCCGGCGTCCACAATCGGATATCCCGTCCGCCCCCGCTGCCACGCCTTCAGGAAGGCGGCGTCCTTCCGCCAGGGAAACTTTTTGAAATCCGCCCGCAGGGGCTCGGTCGGGGTGTGCGGGAAATGGTAAAGCAAATGGTGCGCAAACTCGCGCCAGCCCACCTCGGCCAGGAACGAGGACGTCCGCCAATCCTTCAGGCCCGCCTGCGCCGCGAACCGGCGGACGCCATGCCAGATCTGGCGCGGGCTGATCTCCCCGAAGTGCAGGTGGGGCGACAGCCGGCTCGTGCCCTCGATGCCCGGCAGGTTGCGCTGGTCGGCATAGGCGGCAAACGCCCGCTCCAGGAAACGGTCCAGTTGCTTCGCCGCGCCCGCCTCCCCGGGCCGCCACGCGGCCCGCATGCCTTCCGCCCAGCGAATCGCCGGCTCCAACGCCAGTTCACCGAGCCGCTGCGACTTCGGCCAGCGCGCGGGAGCCGCCAGCGCGCGCGGCGCCGGCAGGGGCTCGGCCGGATCCGGCTTGGTCAGGCAGTTCTTCCAGAACGGGGTGAAGACCTGGAACGGGTTCCCGCTCTGGTTCTGCACCGTCCAGGGCTCGTGCAGCAGCGCGGCCTGGTGGCTCTCCGCCTCCAACCCGCCCGCCCGCAGCGCCTCCTTCACTTGGGTGTCGCGCGCGATCACCGCCGGTTCGTAGCGGCGGCTCCAGTGCACCGCGGTGGCGCCCGTCTCCCGGGCCAGCGCCAGCAGGGTCTCCGCCGTCGGGCCCGACCGGATGACCAAGCGCGACCCCAGCCCCTGCAGGCTGGTATCAAGGGCCTGCAACGACTGGTGCAGCCACCAGCGGGACGCCCCGCCCGGGGCCCAGGGCGCCTCCTCGTCCGGCGCATGCACATAGACCGGGATCACCGGACCGCCCCGCTGCACCGCCGCCGTCAGGGCGGGGTGATCGGCCAGGCGAAAATCGGAGCGAAACCAGACCAGCGTCGGGGAACTCATGCGGGGTTCAGTATTCGAGCCGGGCGCCCGTTTGCAAACGCAACCCCCCGCCGCCTTAACATTCCGCCCACTCCAGGATCTGCCGGGCACTGTCATGGGGGTTCCCCAGCAGGATGTTGTGGCCGCCCCGGCGCAGGATCCGGCTGGCCCGGTAACCCGGGCAATGACGCCGCAGCCAGGCGCGGACCAGGGGCCATGGCACCAACGGGTCCACGGCCCCGCTGAGATGATAGACCGGCAGGCGGGCCTCCCGCGCCACCGGGCGGAGGTCGGCCTCCGCAATCAGCCGGTAGCGCTGGGTGATGGCGGCCCGGTCGGCCACATCCACCCGGCGCTGCACAAACTCCGCCATGTCGGCCGCCACCTCGGGATCGCCCGCCGCATGGCGCCGCCCGTAGGCCTCGCACAACCGGCGCAGCAGCGAACCCGGCACCACCCCGCTGGCCAAGCGCGTCACCTCCACCCCCCAAGGCCACGAATGCCGGATGAAGCCGCCCACCAGAATCAACCCCTGCAGCTGAAACCCCCGGCGCGCGGGCTGTCCCTGCACAAACTGCCAGCCCACCTGCGAGGAGAACGATTCCGCCAGGAGCCACGCCTCCCCCACCCCCTGCTCCTGCAGCGCCGCCTCCAGCGCGGCCACGTAGTCGGGCAAGCGCCAGTCGGTCCGCCGCGGGTAAGTCACCTCCACCAGGCAGGCCCGGCCGGCCACGGCCCGCCGAAACGGCCTCAACAGGGTCCAGTCCCCATGCAACCCCGGCAGATGAATGAGCGTCGGGCCCTCCCCAGAGTGATGGACACGGAGCCGCAGCCTCTCGGACATTCCTTGATATTGGCGGGCGCCCCCTCTGCGCGCAACCCTGGCTCGCTGACTCACTCACCCACTCGTTCGCTGATTCTTCCGCCACTTCCGCCACTTCCGCCTTCCGCCCGCCTCCGCCCGCTGCCATCCTGCTGCCGCCATGATTCTGTCCCGCGCGGAACTGGATTCCCTCCTGCACGCCCTGCACCGGCATCCACATGAGTTGCTGGGCATGCATCCGCTGGGGGACGGCTCCGGGCTGGTGGTCCGCGTGTTCGTGCCGGGGGCGGAAGCCATCGAGGTGGCGCCGGCCATCGACGCGAAGAAGCCCTCCTTTGCCCTGCAGCGGATCGATCCGGCGGGGGTGTTCGAGGGGGTGACGACGAAGGCCGGCGAGGTGTATGCCTACGACCTGATCGTCCGCCACGGGGACGGCCGGAAGTGGCGCACGCGCGACGGGTATTCCTTCCTGCCCACGCTGGGGCCGACGGACCTGCACCTGTTCAACGAGGGCACGGACCGGCGCGCCTACGAGAAGCTGGGCGCCCAACTGCGCGAGATCGACGGGGTGGCCGGGGTGAGCTTTGCCGTGTGGGCGCCCAACGCGGCGCGCGTTTCCGTGGTGGGCAACTTCAACGGCTGGGACGGCCGGGCGCATCCCCTGCGTCACCTCGGTTCCTCCGGGGTCTGGGAGGTGTTCATTCCCGGGCTGGGGGAAGGGACGCTCTACAAGTACGAGATCCGGACGCCGGACGGCCGGGTGAAGCTCAACACGGACCCCTACGGGACCTTCTTCGAGGCGGCGCCCAAGACGGCTTCCATCGTGTGGAACACGGCGAAGTTTGCCTGGACGGACGAGGCCTGGATGCGGCAGCGGGCCCGGGCCAATCCGCTGGAGCGGCCGATGAGCATCTACGAGGTGCACCTCGGATCGTGGCGGAAAAAGGGCCCGGCGGAATCGCTCAGCTACCGTGAGCTGGCGGGGCCGCTGGCGCAGTATTGCCACCGCCTGGGCTTCACCCATGTCGAGTTCCTGCCCGTGGCCGAGCACGCCTTTTACCCGAGCTGGGGCTACCAGGTGACCGGGTTTTACGGCGTGACGGGGCGCTACGGGACGCCGGACGACTTCCAGTTCCTGGTCAACGCGCTGCACGAGGCGGGGATCGGGGTGATCATCGACTGGGTGCCGGCGCATTTTCCGCGGGACGAATGGGCGCTGGCGCGCTTTGACGGCACCGCCCTCTACGAGCACGAGGATCCGCGGCAGGGGGCGCACCAGGACTGGGGCACGCTCATCTTCAACTACGCGCGCCATGAGGTGCGCAATTTTCTCGCCGCCAACGCGCTCTACTGGTGCGACCGGTTTCACATCGACGGCCTGCGCGTGGATGCGGTGGCGTCCATGCTTTACCTCGATTACTCCCGGCGGGAGGGCGAGTGGATCCCCAACCGCCACGGCGGCCGCGAGAACCTCGACGCCGTCGAGTTCCTCCGCCACGTCAATCACCTCGTCCACACCGGGCACGCCGGCGTGGTCACCATCGCCGAGGAATCCACCGCCTGGCCCCAGGTCACCCGCCCGCCCTACCTCGGCGGCCTCGGGTTCTCCCTCAAGTGGAACATGGGCTGGATGCACGACACCCTCGGCTACTTCAAGCGCGACCCGGTCTACCGCAGGTACCACCAGAACGACCTCACCTTCGCGACGCTTTACCAGCATCACGAAAACTTCGTCCTGCCGCTCAGCCATGACGAGGTGGTCCATGGCAAGGGCAGCCTGCGGCGGCGCATGCCGGGCGACGACGCGACCGCCTTCGCCAACCTGCGCACCCTGCTCGGCTACCAGTGGACCTTCCCCGGCAAGAAGCTGCTCTTCATGGGCGGGGAGTTCGGGCAAAGCGCGGAATGGAACGCCAACGCCGAGCTCGACTGGTGGCTGCTGGAACAGGGCCCCTACCACGCCGGGCTCCAGCGCTTCGTCGGCGATCTCAACCGCCTCTATGCCTCCGAGCCCGCCCTCTGGGAGGCCGACTACGACACCGCCGGGTTCTACTGGGTCAGTTGCACCGACGCCGAGAACAGCGTCCTGGCCTTCGTGCGCCAGACCCGCGACCTGCGTTCCCGCCTCCTCATCGTCCTGAACCTCACGCCCGTCCTGCGCACCGGCTATCGTCTCGGCCTGCCCGCCCCCGGCCGCTGGCGCGAGGTCCTCAACAGCGACGCCGGAACCTATGGCGGCGCCAACCACGGGAACCTCGGCGGGGTCGAGGCCGCCGGGGACGGCTGGCATCAACAGCCCCATTCCGGCTGCTTCACCCTCCCCCCCATGAGCCTCCTCGTCTTCCGGCACGAGGGCTAATCGCACGGCCCCAGCAGCCGACCCGGGTTCCCCTGCCGTCGCACCCCCGAAAACGGAACGGGGCCGCCCGCCTGCGCGGACGGCCCCGCCGGAAAACCGCCAGGCCGGCTTACGTCGTGACCTTGGTCCAGGCCGCGTTGCGGCGGGACGACTTCACCACGGCCTCGATGAAGGCCATGCCACGGATGCCATCCTCGATGCGCGGGTAATCCAGCGCGGGATCGTCCTTGGCCGGCTTGCGTCCGTCGAGGCGGGCGCGGATGTGGTTGGCGAAGTTCTTGTAGATGTTGGCAAAGGCCTCGAGGTAGCCCTCGGGATGCGCGGGCGGCGTGCGGCCGGCCGCCTTGGCGGCGGCGCTGAGGTAGCCGTTGGCCGTGCGGTAGACCTGCATGGGCTGGTCCAGCCACTTGACCAGGAGCGTGTTCGGCTCCTTCTGGTGCCATTCCAGGCCGCCTTTCTCGCCGTAGACGCGGATGTTGAGGTTGTTCTCCTCGCCCACGCTGATCTGCGAGCTGTGCAGCACGCCCTTGGCCCCGCCCTTGAACCGCAGCAGCACGTTGGCGTCGTCGTCCAGCTTGCGGCCCTTCACGAAGCTCGTCAGGTCCGCCGCCAGCTCGTCAATCGGCAGCCCGGTGATGTACTCGGCCAGGTTCTCGGCGTGCGTGCCGATGTCGCCCACGCAGCCGCCCGCGCCGCTGCGCTTGGGGTCGGTGCGCCAACCCGCCTGCTTCTGGCCCGTCGCCTCCAGGCGCGTGGCCAGCCAGCCCTGCGGATACTCCACCACCACCTTGCGGATGGCGCCCAGGCGCCCGGACCGCACGAGGTCCCGCGCCTCCTTCACCAGCGGGTAGCCGGTGTAGTTGTGGGTCAGCCCATACAGGCAGCCGCTCTTCTTCACCAACGCGGCCAGCTTCTTCGCCTCCGCCAGGTTGAACGTGGCCGGCTTGTCGCTCAGCACATGAAACCCATGCTCCAGCGCCATCTTGGCGGGCGGGAAATGCATGTGGTTCGGCGTCACGATGGCGATGAAATCCATGCGCTCGCCGGCCGGGCGCTTCGCCTCCGCCCGGATCATCTCCTCAAACGTGCCGTAACAGCGGTCCGCCGGCAGGAAGAGGTCCGCCCCGCTGGCCCGGGAACGCTCCGGGTCCGACGAGAACGCCCCGCAGACCAACTCAATCTGCTGGTCCATGGCCGCCGCAATGCGATGCACCGCGCCGATGAACGCCCCGCGCCCGCCGCCCACCATGCCGTAACGAATCTTTCTGCTCATAATTGGAAAAGGAGGTTGGAATTGAACGGCGCTTTATAGGGGCCGACAACGACGGGAGTCAACGACAGGACAAGAGGGTTCATGGGTGAGCGGGTTCATGAGTGAACGAGTCGGGGTGACTCGGCGCTGGTCAGGGGTGGGGAAATGGCGCACACTGCGCGACGTGAGCATCACTGTGGCCGACATCGCCCGGCACCTCGACGCGGAGATTGTGGGGGACGCCAGCCTGGCGCTGGCCGGGTTCGCCCGGGCCGACAGCGCCCGCGCCGGGGACCTCACCTTCGCCGAGAACGAGGACTACTTCCACCGCGCCGAGCAAAGCGCCGCCTCCGCCATTCTCGTGTCCGGGGACTTCACCTCGGCCACCAAGACGCTCCTGCGCGTCCAGAACGCCCGCGTGGCCTTCGCCAAGGCCCTGCCCCTCTTCTTCCCGGAACCCGCCTTCCCCGCCGGCATCCATCCCTCCGCCGTCGTCGCCGCCTCCGCCAGCGTGGATCCCTCCGCCCACATCGGACCCCACTGCGTCGTCGGCGAACGCGCCGCCATCGGCCCCCGCGCCGTCCTCGAGGGCGGCAACCATGTCGGACCCGACTGCCGCGTCGGCGAGGACTCCCGCCTCTTCCCCAACGTCACCCTCTACGCCCGCACCCTCGTCGGCCGCCGCGTCCGCATCCATGCCGGCACCGTCGTGGGCGCCGACGGCTTCGGCTACGTGTTCGACCAGGGCCGCCACCTCAAGGTCCCCCAGGTGGGCAACGTGGTTGTCCACGATGACGTCGAAATCGGCGCCAACGTCGCCATCGACCGCGGCGCCCTCGGGCCCACCGTCATCGGCGCCGGCACCAAGATCGACAACCTCGTCCAGATCGCCCACAACGTCGTCCTCGGCGAGCACTGCATCCTCTGCGGCCAGGTCGGCATCTCCGGCAGCACCCAAATCGGCAATTACACCACCCTCGCCGGCCAGGTCGGCCTCGCCGGCCACCTCCAAATCGGCAGCCGCGTCACCGTCGCCGCCCAGTCCGGCGTCATGCACCCCATCCCCGACGGCGAAAAATGGCTCGGCACCCCCGCCCAGTCCGACCGCCTCATGAAACGGGTCTACCTCGCCCTCCAGCGCCTGCCCGAACTCCTCCGCCGCGTCAGCGACCTCGAGAAGAAAGTCGGCGCCGCGGGCAAGCCACAGTAATTTGGAGTGCGCCTGCGCAGCTGGCGCTTTGAAAGCCGCCGCACTCCACACCATCACGGCCCCGCCCGAAAGCACGCCATCTCCGCCGCGTTGCGAGCCGAATGGTTCCAAGACCCCCCTGATTTGGAGTGCGCCAGCCCTGCTGGCGCTTTGAAAGCGGCAGCTGCGCTGCCGCACTCCATGCCCGTCAGGGCCCCACCCGGAAGCACGCCATCTCAGCCGCATTGCGCACCAGCAGATAACCTCCGGCCAGGACCGGATGGTTCCAGGTCTTGCCCGGGATGGCCGCAAACCGGCTCACCTCCTGGTGCCCCTCCGGCGTGGCCTTCACCAAGACCAGATCCCCTTCCCCGGACAACACCACCAGATGGTTCCCGGCCAGCAACAGCTGACCGTAGCCGTAACGCCCGTCCTTCCACACCCGCCGACCGGTGGCGGCGTCCAGGCAGGTCAGGATGCCCTCGTCCAACCCATAGACATGACCCTCATGGAACACGGAGCTGTTGAACTTGTTCTTCAGGTTCTGGTTCTTCCACAGCTGCTGCGCGGTCAGCCTGCCATCCCCGGCCCGCGCCAGCTCGATGAGCGCGCACCCGGTGCCGTAACCGGCCGCGAGCAGGAACCGGTTGCTGGAGACCAGCACGGGCTGGGCGATGGCGTTGTCATACTGCACCTTCCAGGGCGTCTCCCAGAGCAGGGTCCCATCGGACGGCCGCAACCCGCACGCCCGCGTCGAGGTGACCACCAGGATCTGCCGCTCGCCGGCCAGGGTCACCAGCATCGGCGACACATAGGCCATCTTCTCCGGCAAGGCCGACCAGCGCAGCACCCCCGTCCGCTGCTCGAAGGCCAGCACGCCGTGCCGGGGCTTGCCCTTCACCGCACCCAGGGGCTCGCCGGACAGCGCCACCACCAGGTCGTCCACCATCAGCGGCGAGGCTGACAGCCCGAAATACAGGCCGTTGGCCGCGTGCCCTTCCACCTCGTCCAGCAGGTTCTTGCGCCACAACACCCGGCCCGAGGCGGCGTCCAGGCAGCAAAACTCCCCCACCGCTCCCAGGCTGTAGAGGCGCCCCTCATGCCAGGTCGGCGTCGCGCGCGGACCATCGCCACCCATCGATTCACTGAAGAGCGCCGCATACCCATGCGCCCAAATCTCGCGTCCGGTCGCCAGGTCGTAGGCGGTCACCACTTCCCGATCCCGCCGTTGCTCAATGGTGAAGGCGCGCCCGTCGGCGATGACAAACGAGGCATAGCCGCCGCCCACCGGCTGCCGCCACAACAAGGGCAGGCCCGCCGCCGGCCACGGAACCACCAAGGGCCCCGCCGCCAACCCATCGCGGTTCGGACCCCGGAAATCGGTCCACCGCACCCCCGCCAATCCCGCGGCGGCCGCCGCACCGCCGCCAGCGTTGGTCTGGCGGGAGCGATGCGCCTCAATCGCGGCGTAATCGGTCTTGGTCTTGTGGAAGGTGAGGACCGGGGGAAAACCCCCGCGCCACTCCACCTCCAAGGGCGTGACCTGCATGAGCAACCAGACCACCCCGGCGGCGTGGAGCACGCCGTAGAGCAGGATGAAGAGGGTCCCCGCCACCTTCCGGCCGAGGCCGGACCCCGGCTGGCGCCAGAGCAGGACCAGACCCACCGGCGGAAGGAGCAGGGTGAAGAGGCGGACACGGTTCAGGGATGGCGCCGGCATGCCTGCCTGCATAGCGGATGCCGGGCGCGAGGGCAACCCATGGCCGGCGCGCGGGCGACCCGCCCGCTTAACCCCCCGGCCCAACCCGCTCACGCGGGTTGCTACCGTAGCAGCGGACGTTCGTCCGCTGAAGCCACCCC
>JBJOEZ010000005.1:0-158635 GCA_046048995.1 Verrucomicrobiota bacterium
CTCACCAGCCAGGAACTGAACGCCGCCTCCGCCCAGCTCGCCCTCTCCAGCCAGACCCTGTCCTCGGCCGCCAGCCAGCAGGCGGCCTCGGTCGAGGAGACCAGCGCCTCGCTGGAGGAGATGTCGAGCATGATCCAGGCGACCGCCGACCATGCCCAGAATGCCAAGTCCCTGGCCTCCGAGACCCGGGTCGATGCCGAGGGCGGTTCCCGGACCATGGTCGAAATGGTCGAGGCGATGGCGGGGATCGACGCCTCGAGCGCGCAGGTGGCCAAGATCGTGAAGGACATCGATGAGCTCGCCTTCCAGACCAACATCCTTGCCCTCAACGCCGCCGTGGAGGCGGCCCGGGCCGGGGAGGCGGGCGCGGGCTTTGCTGTGGTGGCCGACGAGGTCCGCTCGCTGGCGCAGCGCAGCGCGGCCGCGGCCCGGGAGACGGCGGACAAAATTGAGGCGGCGATGGCCAGCAGCCGCAAGGGTCTCGCGTCCACGGACCGGGTCGGCGGCGCGCTCCGGCAGATTCTGGAGCGGGTCGCCTCCACCGATTCGCTGGTGGGAGGGATGGCCACAACCGCCCGCGAGCAGGCGCTGGGCATCAAGCAAATCAACGAGGCCATCGTGCAGATCGACAAGGCCAGCCAGAGCAACGCCTCCAACGCCGAGGAAACCGCCGCCGCGGCGGAACAGGTGGATGCCCAGGGAGAGGCGCTCGACGAGCTGGTGGGCCGGCTCCGGCTGCTGGTCGGCGGCGCGGTGACCCCGGTGACCCCTGGGTATTCCTCCGGCCCCGGTGCGCGTCCCCGGACCACCCTGGTGGTGCAGGGCGGACCGGAAGCGGGCCAGCCGGCCCGGCGGGCCGCGGATGCCAAGCCCCAAATCGGCGGCCCGAAGCCCAAGGCGCTCTCGCCCGGCGCTCCCGGCGACGACGGCAACTTCAGGAACTTCTGATCCCCGATGGCCCTGCCCAGCCAGCGCGGGAGCGAGCCGGCCAACGGTTTAATCCCAAGCCGGGCCTACCGGGTCCTGACCGAGCTGGTCTATCAACACAGCCGCATCCGCCTCGGCCCCGACAAGCAGACCCTGGTGGCCAACCGGCTGCGCAAGCGCCTGGTGGCCCTCGGCCTGGATTCCTACGAGGATTATTGCGCCGAGCTGCAGTCGCCGCGCGGGCCGGAGGAACTCGATGAACTGGTGGACTTGATCGCCACCAACCACACCGCCTTTTATCGCGAACCCGAGCATTTCGCCTTCCTTACCCGCCGCGTCCTGCCTGCCTTGCTCCCCGAGCTGCGCGCCGCGCGGGCCCCCTTGCGGCTGTGGTCTGCCGCCTCCTCCTCGGGGGAGGAACCCTACACCATGGCCATCACCGTGGCCGAATCCCTGCAGGCCTGCCCGGGGGTGGAGTGGCAGATCCTGGCCACCGACATCTCCCGGCGCATGCTGGCCGCGGCCGAGCAGGGGATCTATCCGATGGAGGCCGTGAAGCCGGTCCACCCCGACCTGTTGAAGCGCTATTTCCAGAAGGGAGTCGGGGCGCGCGCCGGCCTTTGCCGGGTCAAGCCCGAGCTCCGGCAGCGCCTGCAGTTCGCGCGCGTCAACCTGTTCCAAGCCACCTATCCCGTGCCCGCCCGCTTGCACGTGATTTTCTGCCGGAATGTCATGATTTACTTCGATGTCCCCTCCCGGGCCCTGGCCGTGCAGCGCCTGGCCCAGCACCTGGCCCACGGCGGCTACCTCGTCGTCGGGCACTCGGAAAGCCTCCTCGGCATCCGCCACGGTTTGCTCCCCGTCCAGCAGGGCGTCTACCAGAAACCATGAACCCCTCCCCGCGCAGGATTCGCGTGCTGATCGTGGATGATTCCGCGCTGGCCAGGCGCGCCATCCGGGACGCGCTGTCCCGCGACCCGGAGATCGAGGTCGTGGGCGATGCCAGCGATCCCTACGTGGCCCGCGACCGGATCCTCGCCCTCAACCCGGATGTCATCACCCTCGACCTGGAGATGCCGCGCATGGATGGGCTGACCTTCCTGCGCATCCTCCAGGAACACCATCCGGTGCCGGTGGTGGTGGTCAGTTCGCTGACCCCGGCCGGCTCGGCCAAGGCCATGGAGGCCCTCGCCGCCGGCGCCCTCGATGTGCTCGCCAAGCCGGGCGGCGGCCGCCGGCTCAGCGAACTGGCGCCCGAACTGGCCTACCACGTCAAGGCGGCGGGCCGCGCCCGCCGCCGGGCCCAACGGCCCCCGGCCGCCCCCCAGGTCGTCCAGCCTGTGGCCCCCGCTTTCCCGGCCGGCCGGTTTTCCCCCCGCCGCCTCATCGTCATCGGCGCCTCCACCGGCGGGGTCGAGGCCCTCCGCTTCCTCCTGCCCCGCCTGCCCGATGGCCTGCCTCCCATCGTCGTGGTCCAGCATATCCCGCCCAATTTCTCCCGCATCATGGCCGAGCACCTGGATGAATTGTGTCCCTTCGCCGTGCGCGAGGCCGTGGACGGCGAGGAACTGCGACCCGGCCTCTGCCTCGTCGCCCCGGGGGACTTCCATCTCTCGCTCCGCAGCGCCGGGCCGGGCTATCGTGTCCGCCTCACCCAATCGCCCGCGGTTCATTACTGCCGTCCGTCCGTGGATGTCCTCTTCCGCTCCGCGGCGGAGCAGGCCGGGGATCAGGCGGTGGCCGCCCTCCTGACCGGCATGGGGGTGGATGGCGCGCGGGGCCTGCAGTTGCTGCGCGCCGCCGGGGCCCGCACCCTGGCCGAGGCCGAGGAAAGTTGCGTGGTCTTCGGCATGCCCCAGGCGGCGATCAAGCTCGGCGCGGCCGAGCAGGTGGTCCCGCTGCCGAGGATGCCGCAGGCCATCCTGAGTGCGCTCTCCAGCCCCACCCGCCCATGACGGCCCCCAACCCGATTCCCGACCTGGACCGCGTGGCCGCCGCGGCTTTCCGGGAGGTTCTGTCCACCCAGTTCCACTGCCAGGCCGCCCCTCTCCCCGCCGCGGAGGCCGCGCCTGCCGCAGGGCAGGGGCCGTGGTTGACCGCCGGCGTTCACTTCTCGGTGGCCGCGCTGGCCGGAACCCTCCGCCTCCAGTTGCCCGAGGCCTGGCTGCGCCGGCTCCACGCCTCCCTGGCGGGCGCGGACGACGCCCGGGCAGCCGACCTGGCCGACCTGGCCGGTGAACTGTGCAACATGACGGCGGGACGGATCGCGGTCGGCCTGGCCCGGACCGCCGGCCCCAGCCTGCTGGGCACGCCGGTGATCTCGCCCGGCCCGCTCCCGGAGCCGGAACCCGGCCGGGAAAGCGCGTCGAGCCGGTCCTGCTGGACTTGCGGTGGGCAGGTTCTCAAGCTGGCCCTTGTCCTCGATCCCCAGCGGCCATGACTCCCAAGATCCTGAGCGTGGATGACAGCAAGACGGTGCGCCGGCTTCTGGCCCGGCTCTTTGGGCGTTTCCAGTGCACCCTCTGCGAGGCGGCCAACGGCGAGGAAGGCCTGGCCGTGGCGGCCCGGGAGCGGCCCGACCTGATCTTCCTCGACTACAACATGCCGGTCATGGACGGCCTGACCATGCTGCGCCGGCTGCGCGAGGACGCGGGACTGCGGCGCACGCCGGTCATCATGCTCACCGCCGAGGCCGGCGCGGAGAACATCGCCGCCGCGGCCCGCCTGGGCGCGCGCGACTACATCACCAAGCCCTTTCAGGATGAGCACCTGCTGGCGAAGGCAGCGCGGGTGATTGACCTGGTGCCGCGACCCCCGGCGGAAGACCCGCCGGCGCCGCTGGATGGATTGCCTGTGCAGACCGCCCCCCACGACCCCACTCCCTGACCCCCGTCCAAACCATGACCCCTGAAACTTCCGGCCCCGTGGCCGCCCCCGCCAGCACCCCGCAACAGGCAGCAGTCCTGGTGGTGGACGACAGCCGCACCATGCGCCTGGCCCTGATCCGGGCGCTCAACAGCCTTGGCTTCCACAACATCTCCGAGGCCACCAATGGCCGCCAGGCCATGGAAATGATCCTCCAGCAGCCGTTCGATCTCATGCTGCTCGACATGGAGATGCCGGAGATGAACGGCATGGAGGTCCTGCTGGAGATTCGCAAGACACCCCGCCTCGGCGGGCTGCCGGTCATCGTGATCTCCGGGGCCGAGCAGGTGGACAGCGCCGTCAAGTGCATCGAGGCCGGGGCGGAGGATTACCTGCCCAAGCCCTTCAATCCCACCCTGCTGAGGGCCCGGGTGACCACCTCCCTGGAAAAGAAGCGCCTGCGCGATCTCGATCGCGTCCGGCTCATCCAACTGCAGACGGACAAGGAACTGCTCGAGCAGATGCAGCAGCGGCTCAATGAGGAGTTGGCGGAGGCGGCCAACTACGTCTGCTCCATCTTCCCGCCCCCGATGGAGAGCCCGCTGCGCATTGACTGGAAATACCAGCCCTCCACCGAGTTGGGGGGCGATGCCTTCGGCTACCACTGGATCGACCCGGAACATCTCGCCGTCTACCTGCTCGATGTGTGCGGGCATGGCGTGGGCGCGTCGCTCCTCTCCGTCACCGCCATCAACGTCATCCGATCGGGGGCGCTCCCCAACACGGATTTCCGGGACCCCGGGGCGGTCATCTCCGGGTTGAACAACGCCTTCCAGATGGAGAAGCAGAACAACATGTATTTCACGCTCTGGTACGGCGTCTACCATGCCCCCAGCCGCACGCTGCGGCATGCCAGTGGCGGCCATCCCCCGGCGCTCCTGCTCCAGCCGTCCGGCCCCGGCCCCGCCCCCAGCCAGCGCCTCCGCGCGCCCGGCCTCATCGTGGGCGCGATGGAGGGCGTGGCCTACGAGGCCCATTCCTGCCTGATCCCCCCCGGCGCCATGCTGCTGGTGCTGTGCGATGGATGTTACGAGATCAAGGATGCGAACGGGAATGTCATGGAGTTCGACGAGTTCGAAACCTTCATGCAGCAGCACGTCGCCGCCCCCGATGCCCTGGACCGCCTGCATGCCTGGGTCCGGGAACGCCATGGGGAAGGCCCCCTCGACGACGACTTCTCCATCGTCCGCATCTGCTTCTGAGCCCCGGACGCCGGGCCGCGCCCGGGCTTGAGCGCCGCGCGGGGGCGGCGGGCAGTTCACCCGGTTTCCGGCCGGGCGGATGGCTGTTCCGGACCGGTGGTCCGCCGGCGGGGGGTGTGGACCTGATTTCCGATTTCCCAGCTTGCCCCCCTGCGCGGGAACTCCGAACAATCCGCGCCGCATGTCACAGATGCTCAAGTCGTCCGGGGCCATGAGTTTGGCCACGCTCTTGAGTCGTGTGCTGGGGTTGGGGCGGGAGATTGTCTATGCGCGGTTCATGGGGGACACCTGGGTGGCGGGCGCCTTCACGCTGGCCTTCATGGTGCCCAACCTGTTCCGGCGGTTGCTGGGCGAGGGCATCCTCACGGCCGCCTTCATTCCCATCTTCAAGGAAAAGGAGAAGACCGGCACCGAGGCGGAGATGTGGCAGGCGGCCAACGCGGTGCTTTCGGGGTTGATCCTGGCCACGGGTGCCGTGATCGGCGCGGGGGTGCTGGGGCTTTCGTGGCTGCTCTACCTGGATGCGGACCGGGCCGGACTGGTGCGGCTGATGTTGCTGTTGCGGGCGTCGTTTCCATGGGTGGCCGGGGCGGCGGCGGTGGCGTTGGTGATTCTGCTGGGGCGGGGGGAGCCCCGTCGCCCGGCGGGTCCGGCCGCCCGGTTGGGCCTGGCCTTGGGGGGAACCCTGAGCGGGCTCTTTCTCCTGTTGCTGGGCGGGGTGACCGGTGGGGTGTGGATTGAGTCGGGCGACGGCCAGACGCTCCTCATGCTGCGCCTCCTGCGGGTGATGTTTCCCTACGTGTTGCTGGTGTGCGTGGCGGCGGTCTTCATGGGGATGCTCAACGCGCGCGGGCACTTCTTCATCCCCGCCCTGGGGGCCACCCTGCTCAACGTGGTGATGATTGCGTCCGTGCTCCTGCTCGCCCCGCGGCTGGGGGAGCGCCTGGAACAGCAGGTCTTCGGCCTGGCCATCGGGGTGGTCCTGGCCGGCCTGGCCCAGTCGCTCTTCCAGGTGCCGCTCCTGCACCGCGAGGGCTACCGCCTCCGCTGGCTCAACCCCTGGCCCGACCCCACCGTCCACCGCGTGGTGCGCCAGATGATTCCCGGCGCCGTCGGGGTTGCCGCCTTCCATCTCAACGTCCTCATCACCCAGGGCTTCGCCTTCAGCATCGATGGCGGGGTTGTCGCCTCCTTCAACTACGCCGTGCGCCTCATGGAACTGCCCCAGGGGCTTTTCGGGGTGTCGCTGGCCACCTACCTGCTCCCCACCCTTTCCGGCCTCGCGGCCGAGAAGAAGTATCCCGAGTTCCGCACCACCCTCGCGCAGGGCGCCGGTTGGCTGACCTTCGTCAACCTGCTGGCCAGCGTGCTCCTGGTCGTGCTGGCCGTGCCCATCGTGCGGTTGCTCTTCCAGCATGGCGAACTCTTCGACGACGTCTCCACGCGGCGCGCCGCCGCCGCCCTCATGACGCTCGCCCCGGGCCTGGTGGCCTTCTCGCTGGTCAACATCCTCGCCCGCGCCTTCTACGCCCTGGGTGACACCCTCACCCCGATGCGCATCAGCGTGTTTTGCCTCGTCCTCAACGCCGTGCTGGCCCTGGCCCTCATCTGGCGCTGGCGCCAGGCCGGCCTGGGCGCCGCCAACACGATCAGCGCCCTCTGCAACATGGCCCTTCTCCTCTACGCCCTCCGCCGCAAGCTCAAGCACCTCGAGTGGGCCGCCTTCCGCCGCAGCCTGCCCGCGCTCGGCGGCGCCGCGGTGGCCGCCGCCGCCGTCGCCTGGGGCGCCGCCGCCCTCTGGAACGCCCGGTTCGGCCAGGACCACCTCCTGGCCCGCGCCGGCGAGGTCTTCGTCCCCGCCCTCCTCGCCGCCGCCATCTACGTCGGCCTCTGCGCCTGGCTCAAGACCGGCCACGTCGATGAACTCCTCGCCCTCGTCCGCGCCCGCCTCCGCCGCGGCCGCCCCCAGCCATGAAGATCCTCTCCTGGAACGTGAACGGCCTGCGCGCCGTCCTGCGCAAGAACTTCCTCGAGTTCCTCGACGCCGAGCGTCCCGACATCCTGTGCCTGCAGGAAACCAAGGCCACCCCCGAGCAGGTGGAGGCCCTCTGGCCCGCCCACTACACAACCTACTGGAATTCCGCCGAGCGCAAGGGCTACTCCGGCACCGCCCTCTTCACCCGGCACCGCCCGCTCCGCACCTTCACCGGCATCCAGCGCCCCGAGCATGACCGCGAGGGCCGCGTGCTCACCGCCGAGTACGAGGACTTCTTCCTGGTCAATGTCTACGTCCCGAACTCCCAGCGCGAACTGACCCGGCTGCCCTACCGGCTGGAGTGGGACCGGGAGTTCCTCCGCTTCCTCCGCCGCCTGGAGAAGTCGAAGCCGGTGGTTTTTTGCGGCGACCTCAACGTCGCGCACACGGAACTGGACCTCGCCAACCCGAAGGCCAACACGGGCAACCATGGTTTCACCCCCGAGGAACGGGCCGGCTTCGGCGCGCTGCTCAAGGCCGGGTTCATCGACACCTTCCGCGAATTTGAGCAGGGCGGGGGCCATTACACCTGGTGGAGCCCGATGTCCGGCGCGCGCGCCCGCAACGTCGGGTGGCGCCTCGACTATTTCCTGCTCAGCGCCGCCCTCCGCCCGCGCCTGCGCCGGGCCTTCATCCGCGCCGAGGTGCCCGGCTCCGACCACTGCCCGGTCGGCATCGAACTTACCGCGTAGGCGGCCCCCCACCGGACCATTCGTTAACCCGCTCACCCGCTGGCTTCCCCCGGGCTTTGGCTTTGAACTTTGCCCGGCGAGGCCGCATCCTGCGCGGCCATGAATCGCATCGAGGAACGCTTCGCGCGCCTGCAGCAGCGCGGCCGCAAGGGGCTGGTCGTCTACATTGGCGCCGGGGATCCGCACCTGGAGGCCACGCGCGCCCTCGCCCTCGCCTTCGATGCGGCCGGGGTCGATATCCTGGAGTTGGGCGTTCCCTTCAGCGATCCCCTCGCCGACGGCCTCGTCAACCAGCTGGCCGCGCAGCGCGGCCTGGCCTCGGGCACCACCCCGCCGCGCGTCCTGGAAACCGTCGCCGCCATCCGGCGTGAGTCGGCCATCCCCATTGTCCTCTACATCTATTACAACCTGATCCATCACCACGGCCTCGAGCGCTTCATCCAGGACGCCGCCCGGGCCGGGGTGGATGGATTGCTCGTGCTCGACCTGCCCCCCGAGGAATCCGACACCTACGAGGAGCGGATGCGCCAGGCCGGGCTCTGTCCCATCTACCTGGTGGCTCCCACCACGCCGGAGGATCGCGTGGCCGCCATCGTCCCGCGCGGGCGCGGCTTCATCTACTACGTGTCCCGAGAGGGCGTCACCGGCATGCAGGCCAGGGTCTCCGACACCATCGGGGCCATGACCGCCGCCATCCGCCGCCACACGTCGCTGCCCATTGCCATTGGGTTCGGCATCTCCAACCCGGACCAGGCCCGCCAAGTGGCCGCCCACGGCGATGCCATCGTCGTCGGCAGCGCCATCGTCAACCAAATCGCCACGCGCGGCGCCGCCCCGGATCTCGTGCCCCAGGTGGCCGCCTTCGTGAAGTCCCTCGCCGACGCCATCAAGCCGGCCGGGGGCGTCTAGGCCGGGTCCGACCGCCCTCCTCCCCCCCGCGCCATGAGCCAGGCTCCTCCCCCGCTGCCGTCGGGGCCGCCCGGCCCTCCCCGGCGTCCCTGGCACAAGGACTGGCGCTTCTGGCTGTCCCTCGGGTTGCTGTCGATCCTGTGGCTGGTGGAACTCCCGTTCCGCATCCTGGGCCGCCTCCTGTCCCTCTTTTGGTGAGGGGGGAGGTCAGTTCCAGTCCACGCGATTGCCGTCGCGCTCGGACTGGAGTTTGCGGCGGGCGGTGTCGATGGCGGCGCGGAGGAGTTCCCGGTTCTGGGCGTTTTGCGCGGCCAGTTGCCCTTCCAACTCGGCGATGCGCTGCTCGTAGGCGCGGACGCGGTCGGTCAGGGGGGCGTGCAGTTGTTCCAGGCGTTCCTCAAGGGCGGCCACCTCGGCCTCGGCCTGCTGTTGGCTGGCGGCCAGGCCGGCCCGTTGCTGGAGGAGGCGCTGCACCAGTTCGGACATCATCCAGCGGGCCATCTGGGGCATGAGGCGGGCCTTGAGCAGGGCGGCCGCCTTGTCGGCGCGGGCCTCGGCGGCCAGGGCGCGGCGTTGCCACTCGTCCTCGGCGGCGGTGTTGATGGGGGCCACGGCCAGGGACAGTTCCCGCGGGCCGGGTTGTTGCCCGAGCCAGCGCCACCAGAGGACGAAGCAGGCCACGGACGCCCCGTTGAGCACCCAGACCAGCCAGGGCGTGGTCGCTGGGGCGGCTTGGGTGGCCTGGGCGGCGCCGGGGCGGGCCGCGGCGGCGTTGGCCGCAGCCGGGAGGAGCAGCGCGCACAGGACCAGCGGCATCAGCCGGAAGGCCAGGCGGGGCAGGGGTGAGGCGGCGACGTTGATGGCCCATCGATAGCCGCCGGTGCGGCCCGCGGCAAGCCGAGAACCACGCGGGGAGGAGGGTGGGGGGATGGGAACGGGCGCGGTTCGGCATTGACCCGGTTTCGGGCTGCCGTAGCCTGCGCAGTCATGGAAAACGACGCCCACTCTGCCGGCACCCCGCCGGTGCCGCCATTGCCGTCCGGTCCCGCCACCCCGCCCCCGCTGCCGTCCGGCCAACCGCGGTCGGGGCCGCCCTCCGGGCGTGGGACTGCCGGGTGGCGGTTGGCGGTGGTGATTCTGGCCCTCATGCTGGCGGGCAGCGTCGGGTTGCATGTGCTGGGGGCCATGGGGGACTGGCTTGGCCCGAGCACCCCGGGTTCGCACCTGATGGAGTTCAAGCTCGATGACGTGCACAGCCGGAACAAGATTGCGGTGGTGCCGGTGACCGGCGTGATCATGGGAGGGGGCGAGCCGGTCTCGCACAGCCTGGTGCGGACGATTGAGCAGCAGCTCGAGTTCGCCGCGCAGGATGACGCGGTTGCGGCGGTGATCCTGAAGGTGGATTCCCCGGGGGGCGCGGTGCTGGCCTCGGACGACATTTACCAGCTGATCACGAACTTCCAGAACCGGCACAACAAGCCGGTGGTGGCGTCCCTGGGCAGCGTGGCGGCCTCGGGGGGATATTATGTGAGCGCTCCCTGCCGTTGGATTGTGGCCAGCGAGCTGACCATCACGGGCAGCATCGGGGTCATCATGCAGACCTACAATTTCCGCGGGCTGATGAACAAGGTGGGGGTGCGTCCGCTGACCTACAAGAGCGGGAAGTTCAAGGACATGCTGGGGATGAGCAAGGAGCTGGACAACCTGACCCGGGAGGAGAAGGCCGAGTGGGAGGAGGAGCAGGTCCTGATGAAGCGGATGATTGACGAGACCTACGGGCGGTTCCGGAGCGTGGTGGCCGAGGGGCGCCGGGCGGCCAATGCGGCCAACGCGGCGGCGGGCGACCCGGGCCGGAAGCTGAGCCCGCGCTGGACGGAATTTGCCGACGGCCGGATCCTGTCGGGGCGCGAGGCGCACGAATTGGGGTTGGTGGATGAGCTGGGCAACTGGGAGACGGCCGTGCGCCGCGCCAAGCAGCTGGCGGACATCAAGGACGCCAGCCTGGTCACCTACCGGGAGCCCTTCAACCTGGGCGGCCTGCTGGGGATCCTGGGCGGTCAGGAGTCCCGCACCGTGAAGGTCGACCTGGGCGTCGAGATTCCCCAGCTCAAGAGCGGCCTCTATTTCCTGGCCCCCGCCCTCCTTCCCTGACCGGCGTCGAGTCCCCCGTGCCCATTCCCCCAGCCCCCATGAACCTCGTGACCGTGGTCTCGCATCCGTTGGTCCAGCACAACCTCACCAAGCTGCGGGATCGGCGGACCGGTCCGGAGGAGTTCCGCCGCGGTCTGGGGGTGGTGGCCGCGCTGATGGTGTATGAGGCCACGCGATCCCTGCAGACGCGCCCGCGCAAGGTGCGCACGCCGCTGGCCGAGGCGCGCGGGGTGGAGTTGCGGGATGAGGTGCTGCTGGTGCCCGTCCTGCGGGCCGGGTTGGGGATGCTCAATCCCCTCCTCCAGTTGATCCCCCATGCGCGGGTCGGGTTCATCGGGCTGAAACGGCACGAGAAAACCCTGGCCGCCAGCGCCTATCATAAGAGCTTGCCAGACGACCTGCGCTCGTTTGAAATCATCCTCATCGATCCCATGCTGGCCACCGGTGGCAGTGCCATCGCCGCGCTTGATTTGCTCTCCGAGCGCGGGGCCAAGCGGGTCAGGCTGGTCAGCCTTGTGGCCGCGCCGGAAGGCATCGCGCGCGTGCACGAGCACTACCCGGCCCTGCCCGTGTTCACGGCCGGGATCGACCAGCGCCTCGACAGCCGCGGCTACATCGTGCCCGGGCTGGGCGACGCTGGAGACCGTCTTTTTGGGGTCTGAACCGACGAGGGCAGCGCAATCGAGAATCCGGAATCGAGAGTCGTGGCATGAGTCGGGACAGCCTTTTGATGGTCGCGGACACCGACCACAGCGCAGACATGCTCTACGCGGTGGGGATGTCCGTGCCCGATCCCTTCATCTACCTGCGCACAAACGGCAAGCCGTGCATCGTGCTCTCCGACCTGCAGGCGGAGCGGGCCCGTTCCGGCGTGCCCCATTGCCGGGTGCTCTCCCTCTCCAAGCTGCAGGAGCGCGTGCGCGAGGAGGGCATCCGCAAGGCCGGCCTGCCCCAGGTCATCCGGCGGCTGTTGTCCGATCGCCACGCCCGCCGCGTGCGGGTGCCGGATGACTTCGAGTTCGCCCTGGCCCGCGACCTGCGCCGCCTCCGCATCCGCCTCACCCCCGCCGGCGGCCAGGTCTTCCCGGAGCGCGCCATCAAGAGCCCGGCCGAGGTGAAGAAAATCAGCGCCGCCCTCATGATGGCCGAGGTCGGCCTCGCCGAGGGGTTGCAGGCGCTCAAGTCCGCCCGGGTCGATCGCCGCCGCCGGCTCATCCATCACCACCATCCCCTGACCGCCGAGCGGCTCCGCGCCATCATCGACACCGCCATCGTCCAGGCCGGCGGCCTCCCCCGCCACACCGTGGTCGCCTGCGGCCGCCAGGGCTGCAACCCCCACGAGCGCGGGCACGGCGTCCTCCGCGCCAACGAGCCCATCCTCATCGACATCTTCCCCCGATCCCAGGCCACCGGCTACTTCGGTGACATCACCCGCACGGTGGTCAAGGGACGCGCCCAGGACGGCATCCGCCGCATGTACCTCGCCGTCCGGCAGGCGCAGGAGGCCGCCCTCCGGCACCTTCGCCCCGGGGTCCGGGCCGCCGATGTCCACCGGCGCATGCAGGAGTTCCTCGGGCAGGCCGGTTTCAAGACCGGCAAGAGCCGCGGGCGCGCCGGCGGTTTCCTCCACAACTCCGGCCATGGCGTCGGCCTCGAGCCCAGCGAGGCGCCCCGCCTCGGCCCCGGGTCCCCGGACATCCTCCGCGCCGGCCACGTGGTATCCCTCTGCCCCGGCCTCTACTACTGGGAACACGGCGGCGGCGTCCGCCTCGAGGACCTCATCCACATCACCGGCAGCGGGCCCCGCACGCTGACCAAGTTTGAGAAGGTCCTCGAGCTGTGACGGGGCGGGGCGCCCGCCTGCTCAGCGGCCGGCCCGGCCCAGTTCCGACAGGTAGCGGAACAAATCCCGCCGCTCCGCGCGGGTCAGGTGATCCACCAGCCCGGCCGGCATGATGGAGCCCCGCACCCGCTCGGCCACAATCTGGTCCCGGCGCAGCCGCACCTCGCGGGCGCTCGCCCCGTCCCGCAACACCAGTTCGCGGTTGTCCGCCCGCACGCGGTAACCGGTGTGCACCTCCCCGTCCCGCGTGGTCACCTCAATGGCCTCGTAGCTTTCCTTGACCTCGCGGTTCGGCTCCAGCACCGCCCCGATGATGAAGTCCAGCGGTTGACCCGCGCCCACGCTGTCGAGGGGCGGGCCGCTCTGGCCGCCCCGGCCGCCCACGGCATGGCAGGCCAGGCAACTCAGGTCGGGCCGGCGGAACACGGCCTCCCCGCGCCGGGCATCCCCGGAGGCCCGCACCTCCGCCACCAACTCGGCCACCACGGCCGGTGTCGCCCGCAGCGGTTCGCCCCCCAGCCCGGCTGCCGACGCCAGCACCGCGGCGAGTCCGGCGTCCTCCCAACCGGTCCCCTGCAGCCAGCGCAGGGCCAGCCGGGCCGCGTCCGGCGCCGGGGCGGTCATGCGCAGCGCCGCGGCCAGCGCCGCGGCCCCGCCGCGGCGGGTCGCCAAGGCCGGGAGCAGCACGGGCACGGTCGTGCCCTCGGCATCGGCGGCCAGCAGGCGCGCCGCCACCGGCGCGGCCGCCGTCGGGTCCAGCGCGGCCAAGCCGAGCACGGCCGCCACCTGATCCGCGCGCGGGCGTCCGGGTTCGCCCAGGGCTCCCAGTGCGGCCACGGCGTTGGTCCCCTCGATGGCCGCCCACGCCACCGCCCCGGCCTTCCGGACCTCGTCGTCCACCGCCGGGGCCAGGGTGAGCGCGCGCGCCGTTTCCCCCAGGTCCCGCACGCGCCAGAGGCCCGCCAACCGCAGGGCGGACAGCCGGACCTCGCGCGGACCCGCCGGGGCCAGCAACCGCTGCAGGGCGGCGCCGAGCGGGCCGGCCGGGCGCGTGGCCCGGACCCGCGCCGCGTTCTCAAGGGCGGCCAGCACGCGGGCGTGCCCCGCGGCGTCGTAGGCCGGGCCGCGGCTGAACGTGGCGGGATCCAGCAACCGGGCGAGGTCGTTGGTGTCGCCGACCGCCGCGAGCAGGGACAGAAACGCCTCGCGGCGGGCGCCGGGCAGGTCCGGGGACGCCGTCAACTGCCGCAGGGCCTGCAGGGTGTCCGGGCTGCCGTCCGCCTTGACGAGGAACTCGAGGCGGGCCGGGGCGGCCGGGGCGCCCAGGTCGAGATCGCCCCGCCGGAAGCCGGCCAGCCAGTGCGGCTTGAGCACGAAGACCGCCTGGCGCAGCGCGTAGTCGATCCATTGGTCGACGGGGTGATCAGTGACGGACAACGCCACCGCGACGGACTCGGGGCGGGGCACGGCGGCGGCGGCCACCACGGTGGCCAGGCGCACGCGGGGATGGGGGTCGGCCGCGGTGCGGCGCAACAGTCCAAGCGGGTCCGGCAACCGATCCTGCCAGCGGCCCACGGCGCCCACGGCGGCGGCGCGCGCGCGGGCGTCGCCCGCCTCCAGCAACCGCCGCAGCAGGGACGGTTCCACCGCCTCGTGGCTTTCCAGCACCCCGAGCGCCTCCAGTTCATGGTGGACGCGGCGCTCATCCCCCGCGTCCAGGCGGGCCAGCCAGGCCCGCACGGCCCGGGTCACGGCCGGGGTTTCCCGCTCCGCCAGTTGCCGCCGGGCCTGCAGCCGCGTGAAGCGGTCGGTGGCCTTGAGGTGCTCGAGCAACCGGTCGATCGAGGCCCCTGCCAGTTCGGGTTGCCGCACCAGCGGGCGGTCCTTGGCCGTGATGCGCCAGATGCGCCCGTGGCGCTTGTCCCGGTCCGGATGCCGGAAGCTGGCCTGGTAATGGCCGATGATGGGGTTGAACCAGTCGGTCACATAAAGCGCGCCATCCGGGCCGAACTTCACGTCCACCGGCCGAAAGCTGTTGTGCGTGCTGGTCAGGAGCGGTTCGCGGTCGGTCACGGCCAGGCCGGCGCCCACCTCGGCCACGCGCAGCGCATAGATGGCGTTGTTGATGAACCCGCCCGCCACGAGCACGCCCTGCCAATCGTCGGGGAAATGCGCGTTGCCCACCAGGTCGCCCCCGCACAGCTTGCGTCCCCGGTAATCCTTCCAAACCTGGTCCAGCGGGGTCAGCCGGTGCCCGCGCATCAGGATGGGCAGGGGATCATGGATGCCATGCCCGTTGCCGGCCAGGAGCAACATCCGGTGCCAGTCATCGAAGACAAATCCCCACGGATTGTGCGGCGGCAGTTCACCGCCAAAAAACGGCGTCAACTCCAGCCGGCGCGGCCGCCAGCGCCAGATGCCCGCGTGGTCCAGCGTCTCCACGCCCCACGGGGTCTCCACCCGCGAATGCGCATGCAGGCCCTGGCTGAACCACAGTTCGCCCCCCGGGCTCCACTGGAACGAATTGATGTTCTGGTGATTGTCCCCGGTGCCAAACCCGCGCAACACCACCCGCCGCTCGTCCGCCCGCCCATCCCCGTCGGTGTCCCGCAGGTGCAGCAACTCGGTCGAGTTGCCCACGTAACATCCCCCGTCCCCAATCTCCAGGCCCGTCGGGATGAACAACCCCCCGGCAAACACGGTCGTCCGGTCCGCCCGCCCATCCCCGTCGGTGTCCTCCAGGATCCACACCTTGTCGTCCGGCACCTGCCCCGGCTCCAGTTGCGGATACACCGTGCTGCCAATCACCCACAGCCGGCCCCGCGCATCAAACCGGCTCTGGATCGGCTTCACCACGCCGTCGGCCTCGGAGGCAAACAGGTTGGCCTGGAAACCCGGCGCCAGCTTGAACGAGGCCAGCTCGGCCGCCGGATCCGTCCCCGTGGCCGGCGCGCCATGGGCCACGCACGGCACGGCCGCGGCGGCGGCGCACGCCGCGACCCGCACCCACTTCAGCAGATCCGCCCGCAGCACGCGGGACCGGGGCAGGGCAGCAAACCGTTTCATCGAGTCACCTCCGGCAGGGCCGCGGCGCGCCGCCAAGCCTCCTGTTCCCGCGCCATCACCAGCGGCAGGAACTGCTCCATCTCGGCCGGGAACCAGCGCTGGCGCCGGTCGCGGTGATCCCGGCTGCTGGCCTGGTCCGTGCGGTCCCCATGAAGGAAGGCCCAGTTCTGGGGACGCCAATAGTCAAACCACAGGCGGTTCTTTTCCATAATCTCCCGGCGGACCGCCTCCCAGGCCGGATCCTTCAATGCGCCCGTGGCGGGTTCCCAGCGCACCCGGTCGGCCACGGCCGCGGCACCCAGTTGCCGGGCGGCGGCCACGGCGGCCAGCCAGTGCCCGGCGGCGTTGAGATGCAGCCCGTCCCGGGTCCAGGGCCGGGCCGCGCGGGGGGCTTCTTCCAGCGGGCGGCGCAGGTCGATCCAGGGGGCGGACCGGGCCGACGCCAGGCCGGCCAGGGCCGCGGCATGGGCGTCCCAGTTGGCCGCGTGCGCCCGGCGCAGCCCGGGTCGGCCGGGGGAATCCTCCAGCGGGGTCGGCCCGAGCAGGATCAGCCGGCGCCCGCCGCGCGTGAGCCGGTCGAGGAAACGTCCGGCCTCCCCGGTGAAGGCGGGCACTTGGCCGGGGCCGCGCAGGGATTCGGCCTGGCCAAACTGGGCGAGCACCACCGTGGCGCCGACGCGTTCCAGTTGCTGTTCCCACGTGGGGAAGTTGAGCTGGCGCGGTTGCTCGAACACGGTGTCGCCCTCGAAGGCGAGGCTGCGAAAGCGCAGGTGGTGCCCGGGCCACGCCAGGGTGAGGAGGGTTTCCAGGCCGCCGTGCTGGGCCAGGGTGACCATGTCCTCGCCGCCGACCAGCGCGATCACGTCGTTGGTGCGGAAGGACGGGGCGGCGGGTTGGGCTGCGCGGAGGGGGGCCGGGGCCGGGCCGGGCAGGGCGAGGGCGGCGGCCAGGAGCAGGCCGGGGCGGAGGGGCACGCGCATCATTTTGGGGTGGTCTCCAGCCTGCAAAGCTGCTCGGAATAACACAAGCCTATGCACCTCCCCCTCCTCTCCTCCTGCCTGGGGCTGCTCCTGCTGGTTCCGGCCGGTTTCCTTGACGCGGCGGCGCCCGAGGCCGGCCGCACGGCGCGCGGCCCGCGCACGGCGCTGGACCGTTACGTGGCCGCCCCTGACACCAACTATGCCTTTCGCCTGGTGCAGAGCACCCGGGTCGAGGGCATGACCATCCATTACCTTGATTTGACCTCCCAGGCCTGGCTGACCACCAACGAGGTGAACCAGCCGCTCTGGCGGCATTGGCTGACCATCGTGGTGCCCGACCAGTTGCGCAGCACGACGGCCCTGCTTTTCATCAACGGGGGGAGCACCCGCACCAACCCGCCCTCCAAGCCGGACACCAGCCTGTTGCTGGGGGCGGCCGCCACGGGGACGGTCGTGGCCGACCTGCGGAACGTGCCGGCCCAGCCCCTGATCTTTGCCGGGGAGACCAAGCCCCGTTCCGAGGATTCCCTCATTGCCTATACGTGGGACAAGTTTCTCCGCACCGGGGATGAGCGCTGGCCGGCCCGCCTGCCCATGACCAAGGCCGCCGTGCGCGCCATGGACACCGTCTCCACCTTCAGTGCCACCAATGGCAGCCGGACGCGGGTGGAGAAGTTCTTCGTGGCCGGCGGTTCCAAGCGCGGCTGGACCACATGGACGGCGGCTGCCGTGGACGAGCGCGTGGTGGGCATCGCGCCCATCGTGATCGACCTGCTCAACATCGTCCCCAGCTTCGAGCATCACTGGAAGGCCTACGGATTCTGGGCGCCGGCCGTGCGGGACTACGTCAACATGCGCATCATGGACTGGAGCGGCTCGAGGGAATACGACGCGCTCATGCGCATCGAGGAGCCCTATGAGTACCGGCAGCGCCTGACCCTGCCCAAGTTCATCATCAACGCGAGCGGCGACCAGTTCTTCCTGCCGGACTCGTCCCGGTTTTATTTCGAGGATTTGCCCGGGGTGAAGTATCTGCGCTACGTCCCGAACACGGACCACAGCCTGCGCGGGAGCGACGCGTGGACGACCCTGCTGGCCTGCTACGGCGCGGTCGTGCAGGGGGCGCCGCTGCCGAAGTTTTCCTGGCGGCACGAGGGCGAGGGCGTGCTCCGGGTGCAGAACTCGGACAAGCCCACCGAGGTGAAGCTGTGGCAGGCCACCAACCCCACCGCGCGCGACTTCCGCCTGATGACCATCCAGGACGCGTGGAAAAGCACCCCGCTGAAGGACGAGGGCGGAGGCCGTTACCTGGCCCGCGTGCCGCGGCCGGCGGAGGGGTGGACCGCCTATTTCGTGGAACTCACCTTCGCCGGCGTCGGGGCGGCCCCGTTCAAGTTCACCACCGGGGTGCACGTCACCCCGGAAACCCTGCCGCATCCCTACACCAAGCCCACCCCGCCCCGGTAGGCTGCGGTCCACCCTCCGTGCCCATGCGTTCCCGCGTCAGCGCCGGCCTCGTGCTGTATCGCCGTCGCGGCGGCCGGCTTGAGGTGTTCCTGGCCCACCCGGGCGGGCCCCTCTTTGCGCAGAAGGATGACGGCGCCTGGACCATTCCCAAGGGCGAGGTGGAGGCCGGCGAGGACCTGCTGCCCACCGCCCTGCGCGAGTTCGAGGAGGAAACCGGGCTGCGGGTGGATCCGGCGGGGCCGTTCCTGTCCCTGGGGTCCATCCAGCAAAAGGGCGGCAAGATCGTGCATGCATGGGGAGTGGAGGCGGACGCGGCCCTGCCCGAGACCCCGGCCATCCGCAGCAACAGCTTCACCCTCGAATGGCCCCCGGGGTCGGGGCGGATGCAGGCGTTTCCGGAGGTGGACCGGGCCGAGTTCTTCCCGCTGGCGGCCGCCCGGCGCAAGCTCAAGGAACGCCAGGTGCCGTTGCTGGACCGCCTGGAGTCCCACGTGGCCGGCACCCCGCCGACCGGTTGAACTGCGCGCGCATCCGGGGTCCGCAGTGCCCTTGGCTTGCCAAGCGCGGGTTGCCCCCGATACTCGCGGGCAGCGACTGATGGACACCCCGCGGCCTGAGACCCTTTTTTACAAGCGCGAGACCTTCGCCACCCACCTGCCGGTGGCGTTTCGGTACACGCCCTCGCATGCCTGGCTGGCAGACCAGGGTGGGGGACGCTGGCGGGTGGGGCTGACCAAGTTTGCCACCCGCATGCTGGGGGAGATGGTGGACCACGGCTGGGAGGTGCAGCCTGGGGCGGCCGTGGCGGGCGGGCAGGTGGTTGGCTGGGTGGAGGGTTTCAAGGCCATCTCGGACGTGTTTTGCGTGGCGGAAGGCACCTTCCGTGGCGGGAACCCGGCCCTGCCGGAGCGCATCACCCTGGTCTCGAAGGATCCCTACGGGGCGGGCTGGTTGTATGAGGTGGAAGGCCGGCCGGACGGGCGCTGCCTGGACGTGCAGGCCTATCGGGATCTGCTCGACAAGACGATCGACCGGATCCTGGCCCAGCAGAAGGCGGAAGGCTCCCCATGAACACGAACACCTCCTCCCCGCCGGCGCGCTACATCATGGTGGGCGGCTTCCTGGGCGCCGGCAAGACCACCGCGGTGGCGCGGTTGGCCCGGCACTTGACCGAGCAGGGCCGGCGCGTCGGCCTGATCACGAACGACCAGGGACGCGGGTTGGTGGACACGGCCCTGCTGGCCTCGCGCGGGTTTGCCGTCGAGGAGATTCCCGGGGGCTGCTTTTGCTGCCGGTTCAGCTCGTTGGTCGAGGCGGCGCGCCGGTTGACCGCCGCCACCCGTCCCGATGTGTTCATTGCCGAGCCGGTGGGCAGCTGCACCGACCTTGTCGCCACGGTCAGCTATCCCCTGCGCCGCATCTACGGGGACGACTTCTCCGTGGCCCCGCTCAGCGTGCTGCTCGATCCCGTGCGCGCCCGCCGCATCCTGGGGTTGGCTGAGGGGCCGAAGTTCTCCGAGAAGGTGGTCTACATCTACCTCAAGCAGTTGGAGGAGGCCGACTGCCTGGTCATCAACAAGCGCGAGTTGCTGGGCCCCGGCGAACTGGAGGGGTTGCGCGCGGAGTTGGCCCGGCGCTTTCCCCGCGCGGAGGTCTGCGACATCTCGGCCCGGCACGGCGACGGGCTGGAGTCGTGGTTTGCGCGGGTGGAGCGGCAGACCCCGCGTGGGGGGGCTGCCATGGGGGTGGACTACGAGGTTTACGCCGAGGGCGAGGCCCTGCTGGGATGGCTCAACGCGACCGTGCAGGTGGGCGCCCCCGCCGCCCTCGACGGCAATGAGTTGCTGCGGACCCTGGCCGCGACGCTGCAGGCGCGCCTGGCGTCCGCGGGCGCCGAGGTGGCGCACCTCAAGATGACGCTCGACCCGGGGGACGGCCTCGGCGGCCTCGGCGTGGTGAACCTGGTGCGCAACGACCATGTGCCCGAGTTGTCCCAGGAACTGGAGGAACCGGTTGACCGGGCGGAACTGATCCTGAACCTCCGCGCCGAGGCCCCGCCCGAGATCCTGCGCGACGCCGTGGCCGCGGCGCTGGCCGGCCTGGCACCCGCGATCTCCGCCCGCCTCGAGCATCTGGAATTTTTCCAGCCCGGCAAACCGCAGCCGGAGCATCGCCTGACCTCGCTGTAGGGGGACCGGGGCCGAGGGTCGGGGCGGGCCCCAGCCTGTGGTGACCCTGAGCCTGCGGCGGAAGGACGGGGAATGGGCGACCTGCCTCCCCTGCCGGCGGTGGCCGGCTAGGGCAGGGCGGCCTGGCGGGAGACGGCGGTCATGCGCTTGGTGATGAACTCGCGCACCTTGGGGATCTGGGTTTTGCGGAGGAGGGGAACGGCCTTGGCGGCGCCTTGGGCGGCGACGGCCTCGGTGGCGTACCAATACATCAGCGGCAGGTTGTGGTCCTCGGCGTCCCCGGCATGGGCCAGGAGGTTCTCGAGGATGGGGGTGCGGTCCTCGAGCGGGAGGCGCTGGCAGGCGCTGGCGAGGTAGAGGCGCACGACGGGGGAGGGGTCCTCCTTGGCCAGGCGGGCCAGTTCCGGCAGGAGACCGGCGGGAACCCTGGGGGATTCGGCGGCCAGCTGGATGGTCCAGGCGCGGAGCAGTTCGTCCGGGCTGCGGAGTTGCGCGGCGACCAGGGTGCTGGAGAGGCCGCCCACCGCGTGGAGGGTCCAGAGGCGGCGCAGGCGGGCGGCGGTGGTGGCGCCAGGTTCGGCGAGGCCCCGCGTGAGGGTGTCGATGACGGCGAGGCGGGCGGGGGAGTCGGCGGCGGCCTGTCCGCCGTGGCGTTCCTGGAGGAGACGGCGGGCGTGGCGGCTGACGAACTCATTGCGGGAGACCACGCGGGCGGCGAGGTCGGCGTCGGCGAGCGCGCGCAGGTTGGCGCCCGGGGCGGTGGGGCCGTGGCTGATGCGGAAGATGCGGCCGTTGCTGCGGTCGTGGCCGTTGACGTCGTTGTGGTGGCACTGGTTCTTGTCGTACCAGTCGATGAGGAAGACGGAGCCGTCCGGGCCGGTGCGGAGGTCGATGACCTGGGACCACTTGTCCTGGAAGTTGGCGAAATCGGGCCCGTGCTTGCCGACGAAGCCGCTGCCCTTGCGCTCGGGGATGTCCATGTTGATCCGCTGGCCATGGATGTTGTTCATGAAGATCTTCCCGCGATAGGACTCGGGAAAGCTTTCGCCGAGGTAGACGAGGAGGCCGGCGTGGGCGTGGCCGCCGCCGGCGGCGTCGCTGCGGTTGTTGCCGGCGTGGGGCCCCTTGGTGCCGGCGTAGTGGACGTGGTCCCCGTGGGTGGGGATGGCGGCGTAGGTGTAGGGGAAGTTGGGCTTGCGGGACTTGGGATCGCGGTGCCGTTCGTTGCGGGCGGTTTCGCCGGGGTTGATGCAGTAGTGTTCGCCGCCCTGCCGGGTGTAGCGGGCGCCCTGGATGACGTGCCAGAAGTGGGGCACCACGCAGGCCTCGATGAAGCACTGGCCGTTTTCATCGAAGTCGATGCCCCACGGGTTGCTGGTGCCCTCGGCAAAGATCTCGAACCGGTGCTGCGTGGGGTGGTAACGCCACACGGCGGCGTCCACCCATTGCCGCTCCGCCTCCGGCGCGCCGGGTTTGCCCACCAGCGAGGGGCAGAACACGCCGTGGCAGCCGTAGAGCCACCCGTCCGGGCCCCACTTGAAGGTGTTGAGGGTCTCGTGCGTGTCGCGCAGGTAATCCCAGCCGTCCAGCAGCACCACGGCCGGACCGGCCGGCCGGGGGTTTTCCCAGTCCTGCACCGGCACGAACATCAGGTGCGGGGCCGCCCCGATCCACACCCCGCCGAACCCCACCTCGATGCCGCTGATCAGGTTCTGCCGGTCGAGGAAGACCGCCCGCTTGTCAAAACGCCCGTCCCCGTCGGTGTCCTCGAGCACGAGGATGCGGTCGCGGCCCTGGCCCTCCGGGCGGCGCTTCGGGTAATCCATGCCCTCCACCACCCACAGGCGGCCGCGCTCATCAATGCAGAACGCAATCGGCTGCACCACGTCGGGCTCGGCCGCAAAGAGCGTGGCCCGGAACCCCGCCGGCAGCATCATCTCGCGCGCCGCCTGCTCGCCCGTCAGCCCGGCATGCTTCACCGCGTCGACCGGGCCGGCGGGCGCCTCCCGGAACGGCTTGCGCGCCGCCGTCGCCGTCGCCGCCAGGGCGGGCCGCGCGGCGTGCAGCCGGAAATCATCGAAGTTCAGGTGCCCCCAGTGCCCCGCATGCTGGTCCACCAGCCGGATGTAAATCTCCTTCCCCAGCTGCGCCGACAGATCGACCACCACCGGCGTCAGTTCCTCGCTGGCGTTGCTGGCCTTGGCAAAGGCGGCCCCGTCATGTCCGCTGGTCTTGAAGAACACGGCGTTGTCGGCCTGCGTCACCAGTTCCACCCGCGTCTCCTCGTAGGGCCCGGCCGCCACCCGGAAGCTGGCCCAGGGCTGGGTGACCTTGAACGGCACCGAGGTCAGCGTGCCCTGCGCGGCGTCCAGGTTGCCTCCCTCGAAGGTGCCAATCCAATGCTCCCCCTGGTGCCCGCTGCGCATGTCCTTGCGCCGCGCGGCCACGGTGTCGCCCCGCACCGGCTGGCCCTTGAAGGCGTTCCCCTTGGCCGTCCAGTGCCGCAGATCGCCGGCCTCAAAGTCCAGGTTCAGCGGCTGGCCGTCGGCCCCCAACGGCAGGGTGCCGGCGCCCTCCGCGCCCGCGGCCCGGCCCGGAGGCTGGACCCCGGCCAGGAGCAGCAGCGACAGGGCGATGGCGGAGGCGGGCAGCAGGCGTCGGGGGGCGTTCATGCGAGGAATTGGATGTCGGTGTTCTACCGCATGGGCGGCCGGGCCTGCCACTGAAATTGCCGGGTAAACCTCGCCATGGCGGGCCTGCTTGCTAGCCTCCGCGCATGAACGTCACCGTCCGCGGGCGGCGCCGGGCCGTGCGCACCGTTTGCTTCGAGGCCCGGACCAACCGCGTCCGCCTCATCGAGCAACGCCTGCTTCCGCACCGCTTTGCCCTGGTTGACACGCGTGATTTCCGCGAGACCGCGGCCGCCATCCGCGACATGGTGGTGCGCGGGGCGGGCGCCATCGGCGCGACCGCCGCCTACGGCCTGGCCCAGGGCGCGCGGGCCTTCCGCGGGACCGACCTGCGCCGCTTTGAGCGGCAGGTGGAGCGCGTCTTTGCCGCGCTGGCCGGGGCGCGTCCGACCGCGGTGGACCCGGTCAACGCGATGCGCGCGGTGCGCCGCCGGATGGCGGAGGGCGCCACGGTGGCGGCGCGGCAGGCCCTGGCGCTCGAGGCGGCGGAGGCCTTCGCCGAGGAGGACGTCGCCCATTGCCGGGCCATCGGGCGGCACGGGGCGCCCTTGATCCGGCCGGGCATGCGCATCCTCACGCATTGCAACGCCGGTTGGCTGGCCTTTGTGGACGTGGGGAGCGCGACGGCGCCCCTCTATGCGGCGCAGGCGGCGGGGCGTTCCTTCGAGGTCTACGTGGATGAAACCCGCCCCCGCTCGCAGGGGGCCACCCTGACCGCGTGGGAACTGGCGCAGCAGGGTGTCGCGCACCGCGTGATCGCGGACAACGCGGCCGGGTTGCTCTTCGCCCGCGGCGGGATTGACCTGGTGATTGTGGGCAGCGACCGCGTGCTGGGCCGGACGGGCGAGGTGGCCAACAAGATTGGCACCTACACCAAGGCGGTGCTGGCGCACCGGCATGGGGTGCCCTTCTACGTGGCCATCCCGCTTTCGACCATCGACTGGGACCTCCGCCACGGCCGGGACATCCCCATCGAGGAGCGCGACGCATCCGAGGTGCTGGGCGCCTGGGGCGTCAACCGCCGCGGCCGCCGCGAGTATGTGCGCGTGGCCAATCCGTCCAGTGCCGCCTTCAACCCGGGCTTCGATGTGACCCCGCCCGGGCTCATCACCGGGCTGATCACGCCGGTGGGGATCCTGAAGCCGCGCCAGTTGTGGGCGCGCCGCCGGCAACTCGGCGGGCCGGCCTAGGCCGGAGGGCAACGGCGGGCGACTGGCCATGAATGCCGGCGTGTTTCTCGGCGCGTTGGCCCTGCTCAGCGGGGCGCTGGCTTTCTGGCAGCTGCTGGCCGGCCTGCGGTTTCCCCTGCACCGGCGCGGCCCGGGTCCCCGGGCCCGGCCCGCGCCCGGGGTCACCCTGCTCAAGCCCCTGAAGGGCGTGGAGGAATCGACCCGGGAATGCCTGCGCAGCTGGCTGGCGCAGGATTACGGGGGTGAGGTTGAGGTCTTGTTCGGGGTGGCGGATGCCGCGGACCCGGTCTGCGGGTTGGTGCGCGAGTTGATGGCGGCCCATCCGGGTGTGCGGGCGCGGCTCGTGGTGGGGGTGGGGCCGGGGATGAACCCGAAGGTGGCAACCCTGGCCCGGCTTGAGCTCGAGGGGCGGCACGAGTTGGTGCTGGTGAGCGATGCGGACGTGTGGGTGCCGCCGGATTTCCTCGGGCAGGCGGTGGCGGTGTGGGAGGGGACCGGGGATGGGTTGGTCCACGCGTTGTACCGGTGGGCGGGGGCGCGCGGTTGGGCCATGCGATGGGAGGCGCTGGCGGTGAACGCGGATTTTTGGAGCCAGGTGCTGCAGGCGCGCAGCCTGGGTCCGATGCGCTTTGCCCTGGGGGCCGCGATGCTGCTGTCGCGCCGGCGCCTGGCGGCGGTCGGCGGATGGGCGGCGCTGGGCGGGTATCTGGCGGAGGATCGGGAACTGGGCCGGCGCGTGGCGCAGGCGGGGGGTCAGGTGGTGTTGACGCCGGTCGTTGCGGAATGCCGTGGAGGCGCGCCGGGGTGGGGCGAGGCTTGGGCGCACCAGTTGCGCTGGGCGCGCACGCTGCGGGCCTGCCAGCCATGGGGGTATGCCGCCAGCCTGCTCGGCAACGCGACCCTGTGGCCGCTGCTCTGGATGATGGTCGCGCCCTCGCCGTGGTCGCTGGCCGGCGGCGGTGTGCTGCTGGCCGGGCGGATGGGGCAGGCGCTGCTCCTCGAGCGGCGCATGAACGGCCGCGCGGAGTTGCGGTCGGGCGGCCTGGCCCTGGCCAAGGATGTCCTGCAGGTGGCGTTGTGGCTGGCGGCCTTTGCGGGCGGCCGCGTGCTTTGGCGCGGGGTGCGGCTGCGGGTCGGGCGGGGCGGACGACTGGCGGCGCCGTCCGGCCGGTGAGGTCAGCGGGCGGGGCGGGTGCGTTCCGCCTGGCGGAGCGCCTTTTCCCGGCGGCGGGTTTCGGCGCGGAGCAGTTCCTCGGCGGACCAGCCGCGCGCCTGGGCGGCGGCGGCCAGTTCAAAGAGCTGCCGGCCCAGGGCCGGGCGCGAGGTCCGGGTGCGGGGGCCGGCGGGGGCGAGCCCGGCCTTGCGGGCCTTCTTGACGAGTTTCTCGACGCGGAGCAGGGCGGGGAGGTGGCGGGGGATGCCGTCGAGGGCCGACGGCCGGTGATGCCGGGTGCCCTGTTTCTCGGCGCGCTTGATCTGTTCCCACTGGGCCCAGACTGCATCGACCGTGCGGGCCTCTGACTTGCCGAACACGTGGGGATGCCGGCGGACGAGCTTGTCCGTAATGTGCTGGGCGACCTGGTCGAAGTCGAAGACGCCGCGTTCCCGGGCCAGTTGGCAGTGGAACACCACCTGGAGCAGGAGATCGCCCAGTTCCTCCGCCAGTTCCACGTCGTCGCCGGCCTCGATGGCGTCGAGCAGTTCGTAGACCTCCTCCACGGCATGGAAGCGGAGGCTGCGATGGTCCTGTTCGCGGTCCCACGGGCAGCCCTGGGGCGAGCGCAGGGTGGCCATGACGGCGAGGAGTTGGCGGATGGGCGGCAGCGACTTGCGGGGCGGACGCGGCATGGGCTGGGGGGTCAAAGGATGACGAGGTCGTCGCGGTGGAGAACCTCGGGGCGGGGCAGGGAGCCGGCGCGGATGTCGGTGGCGCCGAACTGGGCGATGCCGCGGGCGAACTCGGTGCCGTCGAGGTCGCAGACGCGGACGACGTCGCCCGCCGCGAAGGCGCCCTCGCATTGGCGCACGCCCGGCAGGAGCAGGCTTTTGCCGCCGTCCCGGAGGGCCGCCTTGGCCCCGTCATCGACGGAGAGGGTGCCCTTGGGATGGTGGAAGAAGGCGATCCAGCGCTTGCGCCCGGCGAGGCGGTTGGGCTGGGGGACGAAGAGCGTGCCCTCGTCATGGCTGGCAAGGACGGACGCGAGCACGTCCGGTTTGCGGCCGGAGGCGATGACGAGGGGGATGCCGGCGCGGACGACGATCTTGGCGGCCTGGATCTTGGAGGTCATGCCGCCGACGGCGGTGGCGCTGGTGGTGCCGCCGGCCAGCCCCTCCACGCCCTCGTCGATGCGCTCGACAAGGGGGAGCACGCGGGCATCCGGTTGGCCGAAGTTCTGCACGACGCCCTCGACGGTGGTGAGGATGACGAGGAGGTCGGCGGGAAGGAGGGAGGCGACGAGGGCGGAGAGCTTGTCATTGTCGCCGAACTTGAGTTCGGTGGAGGAGATGGCGTCGTTTTCGTTGATGATGGGGACGACGCCCTTGCGCAGGAGGGTGACGAGGGTGTTGCGGGCGTTGAGGTGGCGCTCGTGGTGCTCGAGGTCGTCGTGGGTGAGGAGGACCTGGGCGACATGGAGGCCGTGGCGGGCGAAGAGCTGCTCGTAGGTGGCCATCAGGCGGGATTGCCCGATGGCGGCGCAGGCCTGGAGCTCGGCGACGGTGGCGGGGCGCTTGGCGTAGCCGAGCACACCCATGCCGGCCCCGACGGCGCCCGAGGTGACCAACACGATTTCACGCCCCGCGGCCCGCTGGGCGGCCACTTGGGCGACCAGCTGGCTCATCTGGTCCAAGTCCGGCTGCTTGCGGGCGTCCGTCAGCACCCCGGTGCCGAGCTTGACCACGAGGCGGCTGATGTTCTGCAGGAGTTCCGAACGCACGGCGGGACTGGTAACAAAAGGCGGGGCAGGGGAGAAAGCCCAAAGAAAGTGAGCGAGTGAATGAGTGAGCGAGTCAGCGAATGAGTTAACGGGTGAGCGAGTTGGTGAGTCAGCGAGTCACAGGGCGCTCCACCGCAGCCCGCCCCCCCCTCGCTCACTCATTCAATCACTAACTCACCAACCCTCTGATGGCTTCGATCCGTTCGCGGGCGAGGCGTTCGAAGGAGAATTCGGCGGCGCGGGCCAGGCCGAGCTGGCGGAGGCGGTCGCGTTCCCCGGGGTTTTGCGCGAGTTCCTGGATCGCGCGGGTGACGGCGGCGGTGTTGCGGTAGTCGAGGACGACGGCGGCGCCGGCGGTCACCTCGTGCATGACGGGGATGTCATGGACGAGGCACGGGGTGCCGCAGGCCATGGATTCGAGGACGCACCGGCCGAAGGTTTCCTCGCGGCTGGCGAGGCAGAAGGCCAGGGCGTGCCGGTAGAGAGGGGCGAGCCATTCATCGGCGACCCAGCTGGCGAAGCGCACGTTGCCGGCGATGCCGAGGCGGGCGGCCTGTTCCTTGGCCTGGGCCAGCTGGTTCTCCCAGTCCCCGCCCACCATGAGCAGGGGGTGGGCCTGGCGGAACTCCGGGGTCAGGCCGGCGTAGGCCGCGATGAGCAGCTCGGCCTGCTTGTAGGGGTAGAAATTGGAAACCCAGAGGAGGTAGCCCGGGGGCACCTGGAACTCCCGGCTGACCCGCTCGGCCTCGCCCGGTGGGGCGTGGGGATGGAATTGGTCATGTTGCAGGCCCTCGTAGCTTTGGATGAGCCGGGGTCGATGCTGGGGTTGCACCGCCAGGAGTTGGCGGGCGGCGAACTGGGAATTGACGATGAGCAGGTCGGCCCGCGGCCAGGAAAACCGGGTCAGCCACCGGCGATACCATTCGCGGGCCAAACCGAGCCGGTTCCCGGGGTCCAAGTGCTGGAGGGACAACACATGCATGGCGGTGGGCAGGGTCTTGAGGGCGGGGGTGAACCCGACCGTGACCAGCGCCTGCGCCCCGTGCCGGCGGGCGGCCAGTGGCACCCGGAAATGGTCAGCCAGGAGGCGGGGGCCCAGTCGGTCGTTGGCCGGGAACCGCCGATCCAAGGTCACCCGGGGGTCTTGCAGGGGCCATTCCTGGTCCGGCCCCAGGAAAATCACCCATTGCAGGTCCGGATACAGCCGCAGGCTCCAGCGCACGAACTCATGGAAAAGCGTCGTCAACCCCGTCTTGCGGCGGGGATTCTCGCAGAGCATGGACAGCGCGAGCTTCACGATGGCAGGGACCGGCCCAGGGGCGGCCCCGGGAGGGTAAAGGCAGCGCCCCGCCCGACAACAGACAAATTGGGAATGAGCGGTTTACTGGGTTGATGGGTCAGGGAACCGGGGCCGGGGGGGGCTGCATGGAGGGCGGCCCACTCGCGGACTCGCTAACCCATTCACCTGCTAAATCTTCCGGGCCTTTCCCGCTTGACCCCACTTGCGGGTTGGCCCCACTGTCATTTGGTTAGGTCCGCAGCATGCTCGCACAAGTTAAAAGCCTGTTTTCCAACGACATTGGCATCGACCTTGGCACCGCCAACTCGCTTGTCTATGTCCGGGATCAGGGGATTGTCCTGCGCGAACCTTCCGTGGTCGCCATCCAAGCGGGAACCACCAACGTCCTGGCCGTGGGCGAAGAGGCCAAGAGGATGTTGGGCCGCACACCTGGAAACATCGTGGCTATCCGCCCGATGAAGGACGGGGTCATTGCCGATTTCGAGATTACCGAGGCAATGCTCCGCCATTTCATCCAGAAGGTGCATCATCGCAAACTCATCGCTCCCCGCGTGGTGGTGGCTGTGCCGAGTGGCATTACGGAGGTCGAGAAGAGGGCAGTCAAGGACTCGGCCACCCATGCGGGTGCGCGCGAGGTTTATCTGATTGAGCAACCGATGGCCTCGGCCATCGGCGTCGGCCTGCCGGTTCACGAGCCGGCAGGCAACATGATCGTCGATATTGGCGGGGGGACATGCGAAATCGCCATCATCTCCCTGGCCGGCATCGTCTTCAGCCGCAGCCTGAGGGTTGGGGGGGACGAATTCGACGAGACGATCGTGGCGTACATGAAGCGGGCCTACAACTTGATGATCGGCGAACGCACGGCGGAGGAGATCAAGATCCGGATCGGATCGGCCTTCCCGCTCGAGCAGGAATTGACGATGGAAGTCAAGGGTCGCGACCTCAGCGCTGGTTTGCCCAAAACGCTCACCATCCGCTCGGAGGAGATTCGCGAGGCCTTGCAGGAGCCGCTGTCGAGTATTTTGGAGTCGATCCGCATCACGCTGGAACGGTGTCCCCCCGAATTGTCCGCCGACCTGGTGGACCGGGGGATTGTCATGGCCGGGGGTGGCGCGCTCTTGCGCGGCATCGACCGGTTGGTCGCGGAGGAAACGGGGTTGCCGGTGCATATCGCCGACGATCCGTTGTCCGCCGTGGCTGAAGGCACCGGCCGCGTGCTGCAGGAACTCCAATTCCTCAAGCGGGTCACCTCCAGTTCCAAGGTCTAGCTCGGCGTTCGCCCCGGATGCGAACAGGCCGCCGGTCCGGCGGGCCCCCGTCAGGGGAGTCCCACCCGGGCCACCCGTTCCCCTCCCTCCTCAAGTCTGTCCGTCCCCGGCCCCATGGCCGGGTTCCGGGTGGACCCTGGGGCTAGGGCAGGCATGGGAGCCAGGCCGGTTCGCCGCAGACGGACCCGAGGGGTCCGGGTGAACTGATGTTGTTGAAGAAACCGCAACTGATTGCGCTGGGCGTGGTGCTCCTGGTCACCATCGTCCTGCTGCGCCTGCCTTCCCGGGCCGCGGCGAACCTGAAGCTGGCCGTGGCCGGCTTTTTCCTGCCCGCCTACGGCGTGGCGGAGACCACCGCCGACGCCGCCAACGCCGCCACCTACAACCTGCTGCCCCGCCACTCCCTCGTGGGACGCATCGTGGAACTGGAGCGCCTGCTCCAGGAGACCGAGCTCCAGCGCATGCAGGCCAACGAGGTCCTGCAGGAAAACGCCCGGCTGCGGGCCCAGATGGACCTGCCCCGCCAGCACCGCTGGCGCCTGAAGCCGGCCCGGGTCATTTCCCGCGACCCCGCCAACTGGTGGCGCACCCTGCACATCAATGTCGGGTCCCGCGACGGCATCACCAACGACCTCCCTGTCCTCACTGCCCAAGGCCTGGTCGGCCGCATCACCGAGGTCGGCCTGGCCCAGTCCCAGGTGGTCCTCGTTGGCGACCCGGGTTGCCCCGTCTCCGTGCTCATCAGCGAAACCCGCGAGCAGGGCATGATCGCCCCGCTCTCCTCCAGCCCGCTCGACGACACCCTGGTGGAACTGTCCTACCTGTCCCGCAACAGCAAGCTGGCCCCCGGCCAACAGGTGGTCACCAGCGGCCTCGGCCGCTTTTTCCCCCCCGGCATCGTGGTCGGGCAGGTCGCCGATGTCCGCACCGCCGGCTATGGGCTCTACAAGGAGGCGCGCGTGAGCCTGGCCGTGAAACTGAACTCCCTCGAGGAAGTGTGGGTGAAGCTGCCATGAACCGCCTCAACCCCGTCGTCCTCCTCCTGGCCGCCTACCTCGTGGTCTTCCTGCAGGCCACCTTCAACGACCTGCGCCACCTGCTCGGTGTGCAGGTCGATCTCCTGCCCAGCCTCGTCGTCTACACCGCCCTGACCAGCGGCGTGACCACCCTCGCCCTGGTCGCGGCCTGTGGCAGCCTGTGGTTCGACGCCCTCTCCGCCAATCCCCCCGGCCTCAGCCTCCTGCCGCTGTTCCTCGTCGGGCTCGTCATCCAGCGCGGCCGCGATCTCATCCTCCGCGACCAAACCCACGCCCAGATGCTGCTCGGACTGGCCGCCAGCCTGCTGGCCCCGCTGGGCAGCCTCCTCATCCTGCTCAACAGCGAGACCCGGCCGCTGATCGGCTGGTTCTCCCTCTGGCAATGGCTGGTCGTGGGCGCGGTCGGCGCGGCCTTCACCCCGGTCTGGTTCCGGATCTTTGACCTGATCGGGCGCACCTTCCACTATCGCCCCCTGGGCGAGACCACCTTCCGGGCCGACCGGCAAATCAAGAGGGGCCGCCAATGAATCCCCGCCAACCCCTTCCAGACCGGTCGCGCGGCCGGACGGCTGACCTCCGGGAGGTGCCCGCATGATGGTCTTTGATCAGCTCCGCCGCAATGACCCCCATCTCCGGGTGGTCACGGTCGCCGTGCTGTCCGGCCTGCTCGTTCTCCTGGCCGGGCTCTGGTGGGTGCAGGTCGTCTCCCACCGCCACTACACGGAGAGCCAGAAGAACCAGAGCTTCCGCACCGTGCGCATCCCGGCCATGCGCGGGAAAATCCTCGATCGCCACGGGGCCGTGCTGGCCGAGAGCCAGCCCAGCTACAACGTCATCCTTTACCTCGAGGAGTTGCGGGGCGAGTTCAAGCGGGAGTGGGCCCGCACCCGCCCGCCCCGCACCCACCGCATGACCATGGCCCAGCGCCGGCTGCTCGAGAGCCAGACGCGCTACCGGGTGGCCAGCAACGTGGTGCAGCAGGTCTCCGCCGCCCTCGGCCAGCCCATCCCCTTTGCCTACGACTACTTCATGCGCCACTACACCAACCAGCTGGCGCTGCCCGTCCCCATCCTCCGCAACCTCAACCCAACCCAGGTGGCCCGCCTCCTGGAGGGCGGCCACAACCCGCCCGGGATCGACCTCGAGGTCCAGCCCCTGCGCCACTACCCCGAGGGACGCCTCGCCTGCCACGTGCTCGGCTATGTCCTGCCCGACAACAGCTCCGTCGAGGGCGAGGTCGCCGATTTCAACTTCCGGCTGCCCGACTACCGGGGCCATGTCGGGGTCGAGGGCCAGCACGATGCCGCCCTCCGGGGCCGGGCCGGCGTCAAGAGCGTCCTGGTCAACAGCCTCGGCTACCGCCAGTCCGAGACCATCTGGACCCCGGCCGACCCCGGCCGCAACGTGGTCCTCACCCTCGACGCCGACATCCAGCGGGCCACGGAGCAGGCGCTCCAGTCCACCCTGGCCAATGTGCGCGGTGCGGCCATCGTGATGGATCCCAAAACGGGCGACCTCCTGGCCCTGGCCTCCGCGCCCACCTACGACCCCAACTGGTTCATCCCGCGGATTTCCCGCGAGCACTGGAACTGGCTGAGCGACACCAACCTCAAGCCGCAGATGAACCGCCCGATTTACGCCAGCTACGCCCCGGGCTCCGTCTTCAAGATCCTGACCGGCCTGGCCGCCCTCGAGCACGGGCTCGATCCGGCCGAGCGCATGCAGAACCCCGGCTGGATCAAGGTGGCTGGCCGCCTCAAGCCCATCGATGACATGGCCGAGGCGGGCGAATACGACTTCCGCCGCGCGTTCATCAAGTCCAGCAACACCTACTTCATCTCCAACGGCATCCGCCACGGCAACATCGCCGCCCTCGCCCAGTTGGCCCAGCGGCTGCACCTGGGGGAGCGCACCGGCATCATGCCCCGCCAGGAGGTTCCGGGCCATTTCCCCAAGGACGTCCTCCAGCCCCAGCGGCGCTGGGTCGATGCCGACACCGCCCACATCTGCATCGGGCAGGGCGAGGTCAACGTCACCCCGCTCCAGATCGCCATCATGGTCTCCGCCGTGGCCAACGGCGGGAAGGTTCTCTGGCCGCGCCTGGTCCAGCGCATCGAACCCGCCGACCCCGCCCTCGACCAGGTCGCGGAGGTCTTCCCCATCCGTCCGCCCCGCAACGACCTGGGCCTGAGCGCGCGCTCTCTCCAGGTCACCCGCGACGCGATGCGCGCCGATGTCGAGGATGAGGGGGGCACCGGCGCCCGGTCCCGGGTCGCGGGCTTCCGGGTCTGCGGCAAGACCGGCACCGCCCAGGTGACCAATTCCAAGGGCCAACTCATCGGGCACACGCTCTGGTACGCGTCCTACGCCCCCTACGAATCCCCCCGCTACGTGGTCATCGTCATGGTCGAGGGCTCCGGCTATGGCGGAACCATCTGCGCACCCGCCGCCGGGCGCATCTACCAGCGCATCCATCAACTCGAGCAGGAGGGTCGCCGCACCCTGGCCCGGAACCCATGAAGCCCCCGGCCTACCAATTCCCCTTCGCCGCGCCCGAGCGCCAGGAGCGCATCGACTGGCTCATGCTCGCCGGCCTGGGCGGCCTGATGGTCATCGGGGTCTTCTTTGTCTACAGCGCCACCATGGCCAGCGAGGCCGCCGCCTCCATCCGCTGGTTCAACCAGCCGTGGGTCCGCCAAATCATCTGGTATGCCCTCGGCGCGGCCGGACTGGGCCTCGTCTGCCTGATCGATTACCGGGTTCTCTCCCGCTGGTCCCTCGTCATTTACTGGGGCACCATCCTGCTGCTCCTGGCCGTCCTCATCCCCGGCCTCGGCTCCACCCAGGGCTGGGGCGCCCGGCGCTGGATTAACCTCGGCTTCTTCTCCATCCAGCCCTCCGAGTTCGCCAAGCTGGGCTTCATCGTCGCCATGGCCAACTACCTCAGCCGCCCCCCCGACGAACTCCGCTCCATCCGGATCTTCTGGCAGGCCCTCGGCATGACCGCGCTGCCCTTCCTGCTCATCCTGCGCGAGCCCGACCTGGGGTCGGCCCTCATCCTCCTCCCGGTCGGCCTGACCATGCTCTTCGTCGCCGGGGTGCCCACCCGCTACCTCAACACCCTCATCGGGGTCGCCAGCCTGCTCGTCGTCCTCATCCTCGTCGATGTCCTCTTCGCCCCGCCCCAGTGGCAGATCAAGCTCGAGCCCTACCAGAAGCGCCGCCTGCTCGTCTACTTCGGCCTGGACGGCGCCCCGCGCAACGCCAGTCCGGCCGAGAAGGCCGAGGCCCGCCGCGTCCAGCGCGACTACTCCTACAATGTCGAGCAGGCCCTCATTTCCGTCGGCAGCGGCGGCATGCTCGGCAAGGGGTGGCGCCAGGGCACGCAAAACGCCCTCGGCTACCTCCCGCGATCCGTCGCCCACAACGACTTCATCTTCTCCGTCATCGCCGAGGAAAAGGGCTTCCTCGGCAGCGCCCTGGTGGTCGTCCTCTACGGCGTGGTCCTTTTTTGCGGCATCCGCGTGGCCAGCCAGGCCCGCGACCGCCTCGGCCGCCTGCTCGCCACCGGCATCGTCGCCATGGTCTTCAGCCACGTCTTCATCAACATCGGCATGAACATCCGCATCATGCCCGTCACGGGCGTGCCGCTGCCGCTGCTCTCCTACGGCGGGTCCTCCGTGCTCTGCTCCCTGCTGGCCGCCGGCCTGCTGCAAAACGTCTACATCCACCGCCGTTCGTGATCTTTTCCACTCCATCCCCAACCCCATTGACCCTGACTTTATGAGCGACCAACGACGATTCGGACGCCGCCGCCGCGGCATGCATTTCAAACCCACCGGCGGGCCCAAGCCCTCGCGCGGCCAGGAACGCGAGGCCCAGCAGGCCCGGGCCGAGGCCATCGGCGATGACCAGCCGATCACCGGCGAGCGCCTCTTCGAGCCCCAGCGCCACGCCCGCGAGATCGACCGCGCCGAGAACATCGCGGCCGGCCTGCCCCCGGAGGGCGTGGCGCCGGAGGCCGCCCCCGGCGGCGAGTCGGACACCCGGCGCGACTATCGCCAGCCCAACCTCGACACCCCCGAGGAGGTGAAGGAGGACTATTCGCCGGTCGAGTTGCAGGAGAAACCCCGCAACCTGCTCGAGGCCATCAAGAACACCGCCACCAAGGTCATGGATCGGGTCAAGCGCCTGATCCGGCCGGTCAAGAAGACCCACAAGGAGGTCATCATCAATGCCGAGGCCCTGGAGACCCGCGTGGCCGTGCTCGAGGAGGGCCGCCTCGAGGAGTTCACCATCGAGCGCACCAGCGAGGAGCGGCTCGTGGGCAGCATCTTCAAGGGCCGCGTGCGCAACATGGAGGACGGCCTCAAGGCCGCCTTCGTCGACATCGGCTACGAGAAGAACGCCTTCCTCCATTACTGGGACATCGTGCCGAGCAACTTCGACAGCGGCGTCGAGGTGGTCGAGCGCGAGGGCCAGCGTCGGCGCGAGAAGCCCAAGATCACCCAGAAGGACGTGCCCCGGCTCTATCCCCCGGGCAGCGACCTCATCGTCCAGGTCACCAAGGGCCCCATCGGCACCAAGGGACCCCGGGTCACCACCAACATCGTCCTCCCCGGCCGCTACCTGGTCCTCCTCCCCAACTCCGACCAGTCCGGCATCTCCCGCAAAATCGAGAATCCCGAGGAACGCCAGCGCCTGAAGCGCATCCTGCGCAAGCTCCATATCCCCGAGGGCATGGGCGTCATCATGCGCACGGTCGGCGAAGGCCAGCGCGAGCGCTACTTCGTCCGCGACCTGGCGCTGCTCCTCGAGGAATGGGCCCAGATCCAGGAGAAAATCAAGAAGCAGCCCAGCGCCACCTGCGTGTTCCACGAGCCCGACCTGATCGAGCGCACGGTGCGCGACTTCCTCACCGAGGACGTCGAGCGCATCGTGGTGGACAGCTCCCGGGCCCACGAGGCGATGCGCCAGATGATCATGAAGATCAGCAAGCGCTCGGCCGAGAAGGTCAAGGTCTACACCGAGCACCAGCCCATCTTCGACCGTTTCGGCATCACCCGCCAGCTGGAGGCCACCTTCAGCCGCCAGGTCCACCTCAAGAGCGGCGGCTACATCGTGGTCGATGAGACCGAGGCCCTCGTGGCCATCGACGTCAACACCGGCCGGCACAAGAGCGGCAAGGACCAGGACCAGACCATCCTGCGGGTCAACCTCGAGGCGGCCGAGGAAATCTGCCGGCAGCTCCGCCTGCGCAACATGGGCGGCCTCATCGTGCTCGACTTCATCGACATGCGGAACCCCCGCGACCAGCGCCAGGTCTACCAGAAGGTCAAGGAGGGCCTGCGCCGGGACAAGGCCAAGACCCATATCCTGCCCATCTCCCAGCTCGGCCTGATGGAGATGACCCGCCAGCGCCACACCGAGTCCTTCCGCAGCGCCGTCTACGACGACTGCCCGTATTGCAAGGGCAAGGGCAAGGTCAAGAGCCCCGAGACCATGAGCGTGGAAATCCAGCGCAAGCTGGCCGAGATCCTCAAGAAACGCCCCCGCGACGACAGCGATTTCCAGGTCCGCATCGTTGTGCATCCCAGCGTCCTCCAGCGCCTGCGCACCGAGGACGAGAAGCACTTCATCGAGATGGAGAAGCGCTACTTCGGGCGCATCACCTACCGGAGCGACCCGGGCCTGCACGCCGAGCAGTTCAAGCTGCAGAACGTCTCGAACAACGAGGACCTCGCCACCGGCTAGGGGCAGAGGGCCTCGGCCAGCCCGGCCACACGGCGGAGCGGGCTGACCACGGCAACGCTGAGGCGGTCCGGGCGCAAATACGCCCGGGCCGCCTCGCGCACGTCCGGGGGGCGCACGGACGCCACCCGGCGCCGGATTTCCTCCGGTGGCGGGATGCGGCCATGGCAGAGGAGGCTTTCCCCGACCCAGTTCATCTGGTTCTCGGTGCCCTCCAGGCTGAGGTCGAGCTGCCCGATCAGGTAGTCGCGCGCGCGCCCCAGTTCCGCGGCGGACGGCGGCTCGCGGAGCAGACGCTGGAATTCGCGGCGGATCAGGCGCAGGGCCCGGTGCACGTGGCCCGGGTCCAGCCCGGCCCCGATGGTGATGGCCCCGACATCCTCGAAGAGGACCAGGCTGCTGTGGACCGAGTAGGCCAGGCCGTGGTCCTCGCGCAGGCGCTGGAACAGGCGCGAGCTCATGTTCTCCCCCAGGATCACGTTGAGCAGGCGCAGGGCGTGGCGCCGGGGGTCATGGCGGGAGCCGGTGCGAATCCCGATGGCCAGCTGCAGCTGGGAGGTGTCCCGCCGGCACAGCCGCACGCGCGGCCCCGCCTGGCGCCCCGTGTAGGGCGCGAAGGCGGCCCGCGGTCCCGGCGCAAACTGCCCGGCCAGGCGGGCCACGGCCCGCGTGACCGTCTCGTGGCGGCAATGGCCGGCGGCCACCAGCAGGACGCCGCCCCGCGTGTAGCGGGTGCGCAGGAACTCCAGCACCCGGGACCGCGTCAGGCGGTTCAACGACCGGGTCGTCCCCGTGAGCGGCCGGCCGAGCGGGTGGCCGGGCCAGAGCGTGGCGTTGAGCAGGTCCTGCACATACTGGGGCGGTTCGTCCCGGTACATGGCCACCTCCTCCCGGATGACCTCCCGTTCCTTGCGGAAGTCCCGGGGATCAAACTTCGAGTGCAGGAACATGTCCGTCAGCACGTCGAGCAGTTCCGGGAAACGGCCATGGGCGGCGCGGGCGTGCAGGCAGGTGTATTCCTCCGTGGTGAAGGCGTTGAGGTAGCCGCCGGCGCCCTCCACCGCGTTGGAGATGGCCGCGGCATCCCGGCGGCGGGTCCCCTTGAACATCATGTGCTCGATGAAGTGGGAGGCCCCGTTCAGGTCCGCCGGCTCGCACCGGCTGCCCACCCCCACCCACAGGCCGAGGCACACGCTGGTCATGTGCGGCATTTCCGCGGTCGCCACGGTCAGGCCACCCGGCAACACCGAGGTTTGATAGGTCGCCGGCATGCGGGGCTGGGCGGCGGGCGGCTACAGGGCGGGGGCCGACCATGGCATCCCGTGGGCTTCCGCCACGGCGCGGCAGGTGAGGGCGCCTTGGTGGACGTTGATGCCGCCGGCCAGGGCGGGGGTGCGGTGGCAGGCCTCGGCCAGGCCGAGGTCGGCCAGTTGCTCGAGGTAGCGGTAGGTGACGTTGGTGAGGGCCTGGGTGGCGGTGCGCGCGTAGGCGGCGGGCATGTTGGCCACGCAGTAATGGGTGACCCCCTCCTCGACGAAGACGGGGTCGTGGTGGGTGGTGGGGCGGGAGGTCTCGGCGCAGCCGCCCTGATCGATGGCGATGTCGACCACGACGCTGCCCGGGCGCATGCGGCGGAGCATTTCGCGGCGGATGAGCTTGGGCGCCTTGGCGCCCGGGACCAGCACCGCGCCGATGAGCAGGTCGACCTGGGGGAGGAGTTCCATGAGGTGGGCCTCGCTGGAGTAGAGCGTGTGGGCGGTGTGGAGGGTGATGTCGAGGAACCGCATCCGCTCGAGGTCCACCTCGAGGATGGTGACGTCGGCGCCGAGGCCCTGGGCCATGCGGGCGGCGTTGACGCCGGCCGTGCCGCCGCCGAGGACGACCACGCGGCCGGGCAGCACGCCGGGGACCCCGCCCAGCAGCACGCCGCTTCCGCCGAAATGCTTGGCGAGGAAATAGCCCCCGACCAGCACGCTCATGCGCCCGGCGATTTCGCTCATGGGCTCGAGCAGGGGCAGGCGGCGGTTCACCTCGATGGTCTCGTAGGCCAGTCCGGTCACGCCGGACTGCAGGAGGCCGTCGGTCAGGGCGCGATTGGCGGCCAGGTGCAGGTAGGTGAAGAGGATTTGCCCGCGGCGGAGCAGGGGCAGTTCGGAGGGCTGGGGTTCCTTGACCTTGACGACCAGGTCGGCCTGCCGGAACACGGCCTCGTGGGAATCCACCAGCGTGGCCCCGGCCTTTTCATACTCCGCGTCGGTGAACCCCGCGCCCACGCCGGCGCCGCGCTCAACCAGGACGGGGTGTCCGCGCTGGACCAGTTGGTAGGCGGCGCTGGGGAGCAGGGCGACGCGGAACTCCTGGGCTTTGATTTCCTTGGGCACGCCGATGATCATGGCGGGGAGGATGGCAGGACGGGACAAGGGCTGCAACGGAGTTAGCGGGTGGGCGGTTTCCGGCGCGCGGGCCTCCGGCCCGCTTATCGTGGGTGAGGAACGCGTGGGCTCGGGCGACGAGGTCGGCCCCGGGGGAGGAACGGATGGGGCAGGCGGGCGGCGGGCTTGTCGCGGTGCGGGTGCGACGTTACGGTGGCGGCCCGTTGCTTATGCCGATCTTCTTCGACACCCACGCGCACCTGGACTACCCGGACTACGCGGCCGACCTGCCGCAGGTGATCGACCGGGCGCAGGCGGCGGGCATCGTGCGGATGGTCAGCATCGGGACCGACCTGGAAAGCAGCCGCCGGGCGGTGGCCCTGGCGGAGCGGTTTGAGGGGGTGTATGCGGCGGTGGGGTGGCACCCGAACAATGCGCTCGAGGCACCCGACGACCTGCGTCCGGCGCTGCGCGACTTGGCGCGGCATCCCAAGGTGGTGGCCTTGGGCGAGACCGGGCGTGACTATTACCGGATGCCCAGCGCGCAGCCGGGGGGGACGCCCGAGGCGGACGCGGCCCTGAAGCGCAGCCAGGAGCGGGTGTTCCAGCAGCACTTGGAGGTGGCGGCCGAGTGCGGGTTGAACTGCGTCATCCACCAGCGGGCGGCGCTGGAGGACACCTTGGCGCAGATGCAGCCCTTCGTGGGCCGGGTGCGCGGTCAGTTCCATTGCTTTGCCGACGACGCGGCCGCGATGCAGCGGGTGCTGGCCATGGGGTCGCTGGTCAGCTTCACCGGCATCCTGACCTTCAAGAACGGGCAGAACATCCGGGACACTTTGGCGGCGACGCCGGTGGGGCAGTTCATGCTCGAGACGGATTGTCCTTACCTGGCCCCGGTGCCCTACCGGGGCAAGCGCTGCGAACCGGCCTACGTGAAGGAGATTGCGGACGCGGCGGCCCAGGTGAAGGGCTGCACCCTGGAGGAATTGAGCGCGGCGACCTGCGCGGTGGCGCGGGAGTTTTTCCCGAGGCTGCGCTGACGGCCAGAGGCCGGCTAGCGGGGCAGGAGCTTGGCGGCGATGGTCTCGGCGGGGAGGCCGGTGATAAGGATGACCTTGTGCCGGGAGGCGCCGCCGCGGGCGAGGTGGACGGCCCCGCGCGGGCAGTCGAGCGTGGCGGCGAGCAGGCGCAGGACCGCCTCGTTGGCGGCGGAATCGACCGGGGGGGCCGTGACCTTGACCTTGAGCTCGGTCCCGGCCAGTTCCCCGATTTCGTTCCGGGACGCGCGGGGTTGGACCTTGAGGGAGAGCAGGATGCCCTCGGGCCGGGCCTGCAGGCAGGGGGGCAGGGGGGTGCTCACGCGGACGGGGCGGGGGCCGGGTTGGGAGCCAGGGAGACGGCGACCGGGGCGCGCTCGAATTCGTTGGCGGTCATGAGCGCCTGCGGCTGCATGGCGGCGAGGCGGGCGACCCAGCAATCCGGCACGGTTTCCAGCCGGGTGTTCCAGTGGGTGGCGATGTCGTTGAAATAGCCGCGGGCCAGGGCGACGCGTTCCTCGGTCTCGATGAGGTTCTGCTGCAACTGCGTGAAGGTGGAGTCGGCCTGGAGTTGCGGGTAACGCTCCCGGACGGCCAGGAGCGTGTGCTTCAGCGCGTGGTAGTCCGGTCCGGCCACCCCGGGCGGCGTGGCCTGCAACTGGGTGCGCAGCGCGGCCAGTTCCGACTGCAGGGTCTGCTCGTAATTGCTGAATCCCTGCACGACGTGCAGGAGGTTGGGGATGAGGTCATGCCGCCGCTTGAGTTGCACCTCGATTTGCGCCCAGCCCTGGCGCATGCGCTGGCGGAGGTCAACCAGGCTGTTGAACACCAGCCAGACCCAGCCCAGCGCCGCTGCGAGCGCGTAGACGCCGGCGGCCAGCAGGTGGAGGGGCCAGCGCGTCGCCAGGGGCAGGCCCGCCATCATGTCGCGCACCAGGAACCCGGCCACCGTGAGCAATGCGCCCGCGACCATCCATGCCCCGAAGCCAAAGGCGTGGCTCGAACTGACCTGCTCCTCCGTCCGGGTCGAGATGAGAAACATCGGCGCATGGGCGTCCTCCGCGATTTCCGGCGCCACCACGTCGGCCCGCTCCCGGGCCTTGCCCACGACATAGATGCGGGCGTGCAGGGGGATGGCCTCCTCGACGAAGCGCCGGACGCCGTCCGAGTTGGCGACGGCTCCGGGCGGACCCTTGCCGTAGTAGAGGGGGTCGGCGCGGGTGCAGGTTTCGCTGAAGACCGTCTGCGGCTCGAGGCGGGCGCCGGACGGGATGATCTGGACCACCCCGCGGTCGTCCCGGAGGTAGAACGGGATCATGCCGCCCCCCTGGTCCACCCCGGTCCACCCGCTTTGATGCCGGGTGCGGGTCTTGGTCCTGCCGTTGCTGTCGGTGTAGGTCTCGGTGACGAGGCGGGACCACCGTTCCTCGATCTTCCAGGCATGGTAGACGCAGGGTTCCTCAGCCAGGTGGCCGACGAGCGGAGTCTCCGCCTCGGCGGTGCCTTTCAATTCCACGAGGCCGATGAAGACGCCCGTGGTCTTGGACGTGGGGAGTTGATCGACCAAGCGCCGCCGTCGGCCGGCCCGGTGGGCAGCGACGAGGCAGGCGAGGGCAAGCAGGCCGCCCAGCGCGGGCGGGAGGAGTAGGGCCGGGTCGCCGGGGGGCATGGGGGAGGGGACAGCCGGCGGCTGTCCCGGCCTCAGCGTTCCGTCAGGCGGAGGTTGCGGAAGCGGACGACGGAGTTGGTGTCGTGGTTCTGCAGCCCAAGGTAGCCGCGGGTGCGGCGGTCGCTGCGGTGATCCACGACTTTCTCCCCGTTGAGCATGATCTGGATGCGGCGCCCCTGGCAATCGATGCGGACCTCGTTCCATTGGCCGGTCGGGCGGCTCAGGTTGCGGGACGGGGCCACCACGTCGTAGAGGGCGCCGGTGGTGGACTTGCGGGGTTCGCGGCCGTGGTCGGCCAGGATTTGCATCTCCTGCCCCGTGAAGGCGGGGTTGCGGTCAAGGCCGGAGCGGAGGAACACCCCGCTGTTGCCCTGGATGGCGTATTCGAACTCGAGCGTGAAGTCGCCATACTCCTTCTCCGTGCGCAGCCAGGATCCGCTCCGCTCGGGATTGGTCGTCCAGTCCACCCCGTTGCGCCCAACGAGGACGCCGTCCTCCACCCTCCATTCCCCGCCGTGCATGACGACCCAGCCCGCCAGGTCACGGCCGTTGAAGAGCGACACGGTGCGGTCGGCGGCGCGGTTGCCGCAGCAGGTGCAACCGGCCAGCAGGCCGGCAGCGAGGGCCAGAACGGACGCCAGAAGTTTCATGCCGCATTCCTACCGGCCGGGGGCGGCATTTCCAAGACAAACCCCTCTGGAGTGAGCCCGTGGACATTTCCTGGGTGGACCTCCTGGGGGGCGAGGGGGCATGCTGGCGCCATACCCGAGCCCCGCACCGGTTTCTCGCCATGAACACTCCCAAGCCGCCTGCTTCCAAAATCCTGTCTGGCCTGCCCGCGTTGTCCCGCCGTTCCTTTCTGGCCGCCGCCGGCCTGGGTGCCGCCGCGCTGGGCGTGCCCGCTCCCGGCCGGGCGGCGGAAAAGGTCATCCCCGGATTCGAGCCCGCGCCGGAGGATCCCAAGGCCAGCCAGGGCTGGCAGCCCGTCTCGGACCGCAAGATCCGGGTGGGCTTGGTGGGCTATGGGGTCTGCAAATTCGGCGCCGCCTTTGGCTTCCAGAGCCATCCCAACGTGGAGGTGACCGCCGTGAGCGACCTCGTCCCCGAGCGTTGCGCGCAACTGGCCCGGGTCACCCGGTGTGCCAAGACCTATCCGTCGCTGGAGAAGCTCATCGAGGACGACCGCATCGAGGCGGTTTTCGTGGCCACGGACGCGCCCAACCATGCCCGGCATTCCATCGCGGCGCTGCAACGCGGCAAGCATGTGGCCTGCGCGGTGCCCGCGGTCTTCGGTTCCCTTGAGGACGCCGACGCCCTGCTGGCGGCCGTCCGCACCAGCGGCCGGCACTACATGATGTTCGAGACCTCCTGTTTTCACGAGGATCTCTGGGCCATGCGCACCCTCTACCGCGCCGGCGCCCTCGGGGAGCTGGTTTACAGCGAGGGGGAATACTACCACTACATGGAGCAGCCCATTGATTCCTACCGCGGTTGGCGGGTCGGGCTGCCGCCGCAGTGGTATCCCACCCATTCCAACGCGTATCACCTGGGGGTCACGGGCGGGCGGTTCACCGAGGTCTCATGCCTGGGCATGCCCAGCCGGATTCACCACCTGAAGCCGGAGAACAACGCCTATCGCAACCCGTTCGGGACGGAGATAGCCCTGTTCCGGGGCGCCGAAGGGGGCATGTCCCGCATGGCGGTCAGCTGGGACACGCCGGGGGCCGGGGGGGAAATGGGCCGTGTGCGCGGCCAGCGCGGATCCTTCTATGGGCGCTACGAAGGCTTGGAGAAGAAGCTGCCCTCCACCCGGCGTCCGCCCCTGCCGCCCGGGGTTTCGGCCGGCGGCCACGGCGGGTCCCACGGCCACCTCATGAACGAGTTTGTCCTTTCCATCCTGCAGAACCGGCGGCCCCTGATCGACATCGGGTTGTCCCTGCACATGACCGTGGCGGGCATCGTGGCCCACCAGTCGGCGCTGCAGGGCGGGACGTGGCTGAAGATTCCGGAATACCGCCTCTGACCTTCCCGCCATGCCGCTCGTGTCCCGCTGCCTCCTGTGGGCCATCCTGGCCTTCACCCCGGCCCCGGCCCCATCCGCCGAGCCACCGCCGTCACCGGCCCGGCCAGGGCGGGTGTATCGGAATCCGATCGTGGACCGCATCGGGCCCGCGGACCCGCACGTGTTGCGGCATGAGGGACGCTACTACCTGTATCCGACCACGGATGGGAAGGGCTACGAGGTTTATGTGTCGGAGGATCTGGTCCGGTGGGAAGTCCGGCCGAAGTGTTACACGGATCCGCGCGGCGGGGCGTGGGCGCCGGATGTGTTTCACCACGCGAAGGGGGATGGGAAGTTCTACCTCTACTACACGGTGAACCGGGCGGCGCGGGGGGGCGGCGGCTTGGACAAGGTGATTGGGGTGGCGGTGGCGGACGGGCCGCTGGGGCCGTTTCAGGACCGGGGCAACCTGGTCGACCCGGCCATTGACGCGCACCTGTTCCGGGATGATGACGGGTCGCTTTACCTGTATTACGTGGACCTGGCGGGCGGGTTTAAGATCCAGGTGCAACCGATGGCCACGCCGCTGGCCAAGCGGGGGGAGGCGGTCGAGGTGGTGCGGCCGACGGCGGACTGGGAGCGCCGCAAGGGGGCGGTGACGGAGGGGCCATGGATGCTGAAGCACGGGGGCCGCTATTACCTGATGTATTCCGGCAGCGGCGCGGACGGTCCCGATTATGCCATTGGGTATGCCACGGCAGCTTCGCCGCTGGGCCCCTTCGGCAAGCATCCGGGGAACCCGATTGCCCGGCGGGGGCAGGGGGTCTTTGGGCCCGGCCACCATGCGGTGGTGACGGGGCCGGACGGCCGCCTGTGGATGGTCTACCACCAGCAGAACAGCGAGAAGGTGGGCTGGGACCGTTTCCTCGCGCTGGACCCCCTCTGGTTTGATGAAGGGGGGGTGCTCAGGGCGCGGACGACGCGGGGAACCTGGGAGCCCGCGCCGTGAGCGGGCTGGGGAGTGGGGATTTGCGGTGGGCGCCCCGGGGTTTCCCGGGTGGCCCGGCCGACAACGTGCAATCTCCACTGGCACAGCCCGCCCTTTGATGCCAAACTATTCCTTGTCAGCCCCGGAACAAAAAGAGTTTCAGGCGCGGAGTCGCGCCGGGGTGGCTGGAACGGAAACGAGCAACCCAAACTGAAATCGAGTCATGGCCCCCGACCGCATGCAACGCCAGCGTTTCGAGCAGAAGTACATGCTCGACGAGGACAAGGCCCTGGCCATCCGCGAGTTTGTCGCCGCGCACCTGGTGCTCGACGAGAACGGGGTGGGCAAGCCCCGGTTCAGCTATCCGGTGCACAGCCTTTATCTGGATTCGCCGAACCTGACCACCTTTTGGTCGACCATCAACGGGGACAAGAACCGCTACAAGCTGCGGTTGCGCTTTTACAACGACCACCCGGACTCGCCGGTCTTTTTTGAAATCAAGCGGCGGGTCAACGGCTGCATCCTCAAGCAGCGCGGCGGCGTGCACAAGCATGCCGTGCATCGCCTGCTGCAGGGGCAGTTGCCGGCGCCGACCGACCTCCTGCGGACCGACTCGAAGACCGTGGCGGCGGTGCACCGTTTCATCGAGTTGACCGACCAGATCCATGCCGTGCCGCAGGCCCACGTCTGTTACCAGCGCGAGGCCTATGTGGATCCCGTGAGCGACAGTGTGCGGGTGACCTTTGACCGGGATGTCTTCACCCAGCCCCGCTCGGCGGCGGTCTTCAAGACGGAGATGACCGATCCCAGCCGGCCGTTTGGCGACCGGGTGATCCTGGAGTTGAAGTTCACGGACCGATTCCCGAACTGGCTCCGCCTGCTGGTGGAGCGGTTTGGCCTGATGCAATGCGGGGCGGCCAAGTATTGCGAGGGTTTGGCCGGCCTGCCCCAGTTCGGGGTCAGCCATGCCGGTGACTTCCGCGAGGTGCCGGGCGGGGGCAAGAAGATCCTCACCCCGGACCCCCGCATCGTCGCGGCCTCCTACGTCTGAGCGCCGCCCGGGCCGGCTGCGGTCCCCCTTGGGTCCGTGTGGGTGACCCGCGTCATTTTTACCGTCCCCCTCCCACCCTGACTTCGGGTTTGACTCCCCCATGGCTTGGCCGCCAAGTTCGGGACTTTAGAGAACTATGAGCGACCCGGCCCAAGCCCTGCGTGATTTCCAGCCCAGCAAGGAATTCTTCATCGGCATCGACTCCGACGGCTGCATTTTTGACAGCATGGAGATCAAGCACAAGGAGTGCTTCGCGCCGATGTTCATCAAGCACTTCCACCTGCAGCCGGTGAGCAAGTATGCGCGGGAGGTGTGGGAGTTCGTGAACCTCTACTCGAAGGATCGCGGGGCCAACCGGTTTCCCGCGCTGGCCAAGGCGATTGACCTGCTGGGGGCGCGGCCCCAGGTGCAGGCGCGCGGGGTGGCCATGCCCGACCTGGGCGGCCTGCTGGAGTGGATGAAGCGCGAAACCAAGCTCGGCAACGCGACCCTGAACGCCGAGGTGAAGGGCGGCAACCAGCGCCTGGCCCAGATCAAGGTCTGGTCGGATGCGGTGAACCGTGCCGTGGAGGACATCGTTCATGGCGTGCCGCCGTTTCCGCTGGTGCGGGAGACGCTGGCCAAGCTGCAGGCCCGGGCGGATGCCATGTGCATCTCGCAGACCCCGGCCGACGCGCTGCAGCGGGAATGGTCCGAGCATGGCCTGGCGGGTTTTGTGAAGATGATTGCCGGGCAGGAGATGGGCACCAAGACGGAGCACCTGCAGTTTGCGGCGGGCGGCAAGTATGCCCCGGACAAGGTCCTGATGATTGGGGATGCGCCGGGCGACTTGAAGGCGGCCCGGGCCAACAAGGCGCTCTTCTTCCCGATCAATCCCGGGGCCGAGGAGGCCAGCTGGGATCGGCTGTTCCGCGAGGGGCTGGATCGATTCTTCAACGGCACCTTTGCCGGCGACTACGAGGCGGCGCTGGTGAAGGAGTTCGACGCCGCCCTGCCGACCAACCCGCCCTGGCGCTGAGCCGGGCCACGGGCCGGTCCTGCGTCAGCGGACGGGGGATTCCTCCGCGGGCAGCGGGGTCCGGCGGAGCCGCACCCGGGCCACCCGGGTGTCCTCCAGTGCCTCGACCCGCAGTTCGGCGGCGCGGAGTTGGACCACGTCGCCCACCTTCGGGAACCCGCCCAGCCGCCGGGTGATCCATCCGCTGGTGGTGGTGACCCCCTCGTCGGCCAGCGTTTCCCCCGCGAGTTCGGCGAGGTCATGCACCGGCAGGTTGCCCAGGAGATCCCACTCGTGGTCCCCCACCTTCACGACGAGGGGTTGTTCCTGGTCGAACTCGTCCTGAATCTGCCCAACCAGTTCCTCGAGGATGTTCTCGAGCGTGACCAGTCCGACCGTGCCGCCGTATTCATCGACAACCATGGCCAGGTGCACGCGGCGGTCGAGGAAGAGCTGGAGCAGCCGCTCGAGCCGGGCGGTCTCGGGGACGAACACGATGGGCCGGGCGCAGGCGGCGAGGTCGGCGCCGCTGCGCGCGCGGTGGCGCAGGGCGTAGAGATCCTTGAAATGCACGACCCCCACCGCCTGGTCGAGGTCGCCGCCGGGGCAGAGCGGGAAGCGGGAGTAACGGGTTCTCTCGGCCACCTCGAGGCATTCCCCGATGCCGGCCTCGGTGTCCAGCGCCGTGATCTCGTGGCGGGGCTGCATCACCTCGCGGGCGGTCCGGCGGCGGAGGTCGAGGGCGTTGAGGACGAGGTCGCGGCCCGGCCCGGCCGCGCCGGCCTGGGGGCGGCTGCTGCTGAAGAGCAGCCGGAGTTCCTCCTCCGAATGGGCCAGTTCCGCCTCGCTGACCGCCTCCAGCCCGATCCGGCGCAGGAGCCAGAGGGAGGTGCCGTTGAGCACGTAGCTGAAGGGGTAGAAGAGCCTGGTGAACCAGTGCAGGGGGTAGGCGATCCAGAGGGTGGTGGGCACGCTTTTCTGGATGGCCATGGACTTGGGGGCCAGTTCGCCGACCACGATGTGCAGGAAGGTGATGACCGAGAACCCGACCACGAAGGACAGGGTGTGCTGGGCCCGCGGCGATTCGATCTGCAGGGCGTGGATGACGGGTTCGAGCAGGGTGAAGAAGATGGGTTCGCCGACCCAGCCGAGGCCGAGGCTGGCCAGGGTGATGCCCAGCTGGGTGGCGCTGAGCGAGGCGTCCAGGTTGCTGATGAGGCGGCGGGCCATGCGGGCCCGGCGATGCCCGCCGGTGGCCATGGCCACCAGCTGGGTGTCGCGCACCTTGACCAGGGCGAACTCGGCCGCCACAAAAAAGCCGTTCAGGGCGACGAGGCCAAACACGGCCAGCAGCTTGAGGAGGATGAGGCCGGCGTCCATGGTCAGAAGTTCACCTGCCCAAAGAGCACGCGCAGGATGTCCTGCAGGCTGACGATGCCGGCTTCCTGGCGGTCCGGTCCCAGCACCACGGCCAGTTGGTGGCCGGAGCGCTGCATCATGCGGAGGGCGGTTTCCAGGCGGGCGTCCTCGTCCAGGTAGAGGAGCGGACGGGCCAGTTCGCCGGCCGTTTGCTCACCCCGGATGGGGCCCTCATAAAGCAGCGTGCGCACGGGCAGGAAGCCGGTGATGCGGCGCCGGCCCCGCTCCTCCTTCCAGACGGGCAGCCGGCTGTGCCCGCGTTGGCGGACGAGGTCCAGGACCTCGCGCATGGGGGTGTCCGCCGAGACGGTGACGGCGCGGCTGAAGGGCGTGGTGACCTGCCGCACGGTGAGGTGCTGCAGGTCGAGCACCCGCTGGATGAGTTCCTGTTCCTCGCGGCCGAGGCTGTGGGCGGATTCGCGCATGAAGCCGCGCAGGTCATCGCGGCCGCTGAACAGGTGCCCGGAGTAGCTGCGGCCGCCGGACCAGCGGAGGAGACCGCGGGCAAAGAGGGCGACGAGGGCGACCAGCGGGCGCAGGACGGCGTGCAGCAGGCCGAACGGGGTGGCCAGGCGGAGGCAGAGCCGGTTGGGATAAAGGCGGAAGAGGGTCTTGGGCAGCAGTTCGCAGGCGGCGTAGAAGACGACGACCCCGGCGGCCAGGCAGGCCAGGAGCAGGAGGGGCCGGCCGCGCAGGCCGTGGTGCAGCCAGGAGACGCCGATGCCGACCACGGCCAGGTTGGCCAGGGTGTTGCCGACCAGGATGGTCCAAAGGAAGTCCTCGGGCTTCTCGAGGTAGCCGTGCAGGCGGGCCGCGCGCAGGTCCCCGCCGCGCATCCAGTGGCGGATGCGCAGCCGGTTGAGGGCCAGCACGCCCGCCTCCATGCCGGACAGGAAAAAGCTCAGGGCCACGGCGGCCAGGAAGAGCAGGATCTCCGTCGTGCTCATGCCTTCCTCCCCAGTTGTTCGACGAGGACCTCCTTGACCCGTCGCGCCTCCACCGCCTGGGCGGTCAGGCGCAGGCCGCGGAAGACCGCGCTTTCGCCCGTCGCCGGCACCACCTCGAGCAGGGCCACCAGCAATCCTCCCATGGTGTCCACGTGGCTGACCTCCCCGAGGGCGGGGCATTCGCGGCGGAACTCGCCGACCGGGGTCCGGCCTGCCACCCGCCAGCGTCCCGGGCCCAGCGCCTCAATGAAGTGGTGCGCGCCCTCCTGGTCGCCCGGCATGCGCCCGACCACCTCGCCCAGGATGTCCGCCACGGTGACCAGGCCGGCCGTCCCGCCAAACTCATCGCGGACGATGGCCAGGCCGCGCCGCTGGCGCTCAAAGCTCTTGAGGAGCTGCAGGAGGTTCATCGTTTCCGGCACGAACGAGGGGAACTCCATGGCGTCCTCGAAGTTCGCCGCCGGATCCAGCAGCAACACCTGGGTGTCGAGCACGCCCACGATGGTGTCGGGGGTTTCGTCGTAGATGGGCAGGCGCCGGTGGCGCGAGGCCCGGGCCGCCTGGACCATTTCCTCGATGCTCAGGTCATCCGGGATGGCCGCCATCTGCGAGCGCGGCCGCATGACGTCCCGCACCGTTTTGCGGTCGAGGCTGAGGATTTGCAGGATGATTTCCTTCTCCGAGAGCGCCAGGGCGCCCTGCTGGGCGGCCAGTTCGACCAGTTCGGCGTATTCCTCGTCGGCGAGGTTGGGCAGGGGGGTGATGCGGGTGCGGACGAGGACGCGCAGCAGCCATTCGTTGAGGCGGCGGAGCAGGCGTTCCAGCCACCCGGCGAGGTTGAGCAGGGTGGCCATGGGCGGGGCCACGCGCAGCGCCCAGGGCTCGGGCGAGCGGATGGCCAGGGCCTTGGGCAGCACCTCGCAGCCGAGCAGGATGAGCAGCGCCACGCCGGCCACCGCGGCCGCCACCGGCAGGCGGCCGTTCAGGGCGGGCCAGAGCACCAGCGCCACCAGGGCGCTGTTGGCAATGGTGTTGCCCAGGACAATGATGCCCAGCAGTTCGGAGGGTTGCTCGAGCAGGCGCTGCACGCGCTGGCCGGCCGGGCCGCCCACCGCCAGTTGGCCCGCCCGCCACCGGCCGAGGGAGAACAAGGCAGACTCCGCCAGCGCGAAGAAGAAACTCGCGCCGGCGAACAGCGCCACGCCCAGCGCCATGAGCCAGTCCGACAATCCCATGTCGCCCGCAGGATGGGCCGACCCCCGCGGTCGCTCCAAGCCCAAACAACCTGCGGCAGGGTATTGACAAAAAAGCCAATCACCCCAATCTTCGGCGCTCCTTGAGTGCCTCGGTAGCTCAGTTGGTAGAGCAGTTGACTCTTAATCAATTGGTCCTAGGTTCGAGTCCTAGCCGGGGCACCACTTCTTCTCGCTGTTCATTTCCCACCATTTCGTGGCGGCGGTGGTTGCCGCAGGGTGGTTGGGCTGTTGTGGACTGGCTTTAAAAAAGCCTTTCGCTCCCCGGGGGCACCTCCTAGTTTTCGAGGCAATTTCTGGCCCTGCCAACCATCCCTGCATGCCCTTCGAGTTCAAAGCCCGTCGCCGAGTGGAGTTCTCCGACACCGACATGGCGGGGATCATGCACTACTCGAACTTCTTCCGGTTCATGGAGACGGCGGAGCACGCCTTTTACCGGTCGCTGGGGTTTTCCGTGGCCGAGCGGCAGGCCCTGCCGCGCATCGGGTGGCCGCGGGTGCATGCCTCCTGCGACTACCACAAGCCCCTGCGCTTCGAGGATGAGGTGGAGATCCACCTGTTGGTGGCGGAGAAGCGGAGCAAGGCGATTACCTTCCAGTTCCGGTTCCGCAAGCTCCTGGAGTCGGGGGCGGAAGAGGTGGCCCGGGGGCGGTTGACCGTGGTCTGCGTGACGCACCAGGAGGATGGGACCATGAAGGCGGCGGTGATCCCCGATTCCATCGGCCGGCAGATCGAGGTGGCCCCGGCCGCGGTGCTGGAGGGCTGAGCGCCTCAACCGGCGGGCGGCGGGAGCGTGCGCCATTCCTTGACCGCGCCCTTTTCGAAGATGACCTCGGCCCGCACATAGCCGACGGGGACGTAGTCCAGCATGAGGGAAGGGGAATAGTAGGGGTAGTGGTGGCTGCCCGGATACCAGCGGTAGCCCCAGTAGGAGACGCTTTGCAGGTAGGTGTCGTGGTAGAGCCACACGGTGAACTTGCCGGCGGCGCTTTCCGATTCCACGACCCGGGAGGGTTTGCCCCAGGCGATGTAAACGGCGTCCATGGGCATGCCCATGGCGATGCGGCCGGCGTCCACCGCGGCGCGCTGGGGGGCGGGCAGGGCGGTGTAGGCGTCGTAGCGCTCCTGCTTGCGGTGCTCCAGGCGGGAAGTCGCGCACCCGGTGAGCAGCGGGGCGAGCAATCCCGCCAAAGCCAGGGCCAGCATCATTTTCATGCGGTCTTAATGACGCCTTCGCCCCCGGGGGCTGCAACTGAAAAGTGCCGCCAGGGTTCGAAACAGGCCTCAGCGGGGTTGGATTTCGGCGAGGAACGAGCCGGTGCGGACCAGGCCGCCCGCCTTGATTTGCACCCAGAGTCGGTGCCGGCCGGGTTCGGGGAATTCATAGGGGAAGGAGAGGGGTGAACGGCGCAGGTCCGGTCCGGGCGGCTGGCACAGGGCCTCCATCATGGCGGCGGTGATGCGCCGGGGCGGTTGGCTGCCGGAGCGGAGTTGCAGGACCTGCTGGGAGGCCAGCGACGCGGTGCCGGCCGGATGCAGGTGGGTGAACACCGCGCCATCCGTCCGCCAGATGACGGCATGGGCCAGCATGTTGAGGTAGGGCTCCAGCTCGGCGGGGTTGCCCTGGGCATCCGAGACCCGGAAACGCAGGGTGAGTTCCTGGCGGGCGACCAGCTGGGCGGGGCGTTCCCAGTGCAAGGTGAAGCCGTCGCCCAGGGGCACGGATGCCGCCGGCGCGGCCTGTGGGGAGTCCGTGTCGGCCTGCCACCAGCTGTCCTCCGGGTCGCTGGGCGGGGCGGGCAGGGGAGCGGCGGCGAGGCTGACCAGGGCGGTCACGGTCTGCGAGAAGCCCGATTCATGGGTGAGATCGGCGTAGAGATGGTAGCGGCCGGGCGGGAGCGGGGGCAGGACGGCCGCAAAACGGCCGTCCTCGCGCCGGACGGGATGGAGATGGGCGAAGCCGGCCCCGTCCTGTTCCCGGAGCAGGAAGAGGTGCATGAGCTTGCCGTGGTCAGGGACGAGGGCGGTGGCGGGATGGCGGCGTCCGGACGTGGTGGGGGGGAGGAGGTTGACCTCGAGCTGCGTGGCGCCTTGGGTGGCGGGGAGGATTTGCGCCTCGATGCGGGACGGCCTGTGCAGGCGGTTGTCGCGGTAATGGCGGGCCTCGGCCTGCCACCAGATCCAGCCGCCCCAGAGCCCGCCGCCGAGGAGGAGGGCGGACAGCGCCATGGCGCCGCGTCCGAGCCAGCGGCGGCGGCGTGCGGGGAGTTCGCCCGGGGGGAGGACGGCCTCGCGGACGGCGGCCCCGGCGGCGGCGATGGCGGCGAGGAACAGGAGCAACCCAAGGCTGGCGAGGAGGAGGCGCAGGCCGGGGGACATGGGCAGCTGGGTGGTGGCGAGGGCGTTGACGGGGACCACCACCCGCCCGCTCCCGCCGGGGCCGGACACGTCGACCTCGATGCCGTAGGTCCCGCGCGCCATGAGCCAGAGTTGGGCGTGGTGGAGGTTGCTTTCGCCGGCGACGGGCTGGCAGAGGTCCGGGGGTGGGCGGCCTTGGGGGCCGCTTTGGACGTGGGCGGGCAGGGCGGTGACGCGGTAGGTGCCGTTGGTGAGGATGCGGACGGAGACCTCGGCGAGGCCGGGGACCACGGTGGGAACCCGGATGTTGACCCGGACCGGGATTTGGCCGGCGGAGCCCTCGTAGATGGTGGCGGCGTTCCCGATGTGGGCCTGGGCGGCGGCGGGCAGCAGGCCGACGAGGGCGACCAACCAGGCCAGTGTGCGGGGGTTCATCGTTTCACCTGGGTCATCCACTGGCCGGCGAGCAGGCCGAGGTAGGAGGTGAGGGCGGCCCCCGCCAGGGCCCGGAGGATCGCCGGCGTGCGGATGGGATCCTCGGTCGTTTTCCAGAACTCGCGCAGCCAGGGGCCGGGCTGGGTGTAGAAGGTCCAGTGTTGGTTGCCGGCGAAGAACCAGTTGTCCGCCTGGGGGCCGAGGAGGAATGAGCCGAAGTGCCAGTGGGCCAGGCCGAAGATGGCGGTGAAGGCCGTGCCGAGAGCGGCGGCCAGGAGGAGGTCACGCCACCAGCGCCGGCCGGGTTGCCCGTAGCGCAGGAGGAGGTCGATGGCGAGGGCCGGGAGGACCATGAGGAACGGGAACACCGGGGGGGCCATGCGGGTGAGCGGCAGGTAGATGGGGCCGAGCATGGGCGAACCGGGGAACAGGGGCAGGATCCAGACAGCCGCGGCCATGAGCAGCATGTAAACGAGGGACACCGTGGTGACGGGCCAGGAGACGCGGGCGGCGCGGCCGGCGGCGACGAGGAGGAAGGGGTAGGCGAGGCTGGACGTGACGAGGAAGGTGCCCGTGCGCATGAGGTTGGGCAGGCTCAGTTCCGTGAACATGGTGGCGGACAGGCAGAGCAGGGTGCCGGCGGACAGCACGAGCCAACCGCGTCCGGCGGGTTTGCCCAGGCGGGTGGCGCGGTTTTGGGCGCCGAGGACGAGGAGGAAACCGCCCCAGACATGGGCATACATGCCCGCGGCCAGGATGGTGTGGGGCGGGCTGAGGATTTCGACGTCGAGGCCGTAGGCGTTGTGCCACCAGTCATCGAAGGGCGCGCTGGTCACCATGGCCAGCGCGCCCCAGAGGGTGATCCAGGCGCCCAAGGGGGCGCGCAGGCCCCAGAACCCGACGGCGGCGGCGCGCTCGGCCGGGGTGCCGAGGAAGCTGGCCCGGAGGAGCAGCCACCCGCAGACCAAGCCGCCGAGCACGCCCCCGGCATGGATGCAGAGGTGGGGCGGGGACCAGAAGGTGTCCCGCCCGATGGTGGAATGCCATGAGATGTCCCAGGTGATGCCGGCCAGGATGGCGACACCGGCCAGCACGGTGATCCGGGCGGCCCAGGGGATGGGGGACGCGTCCCCGGTGGCGGGGAGGGCGGGTGTTTCCGCGGGGGACATCGCCTTCTCTTCTAGGCGAGGAGGCCGGGGCGAGGCACGGCAAAACTTTGGCCCTTGAGCCGGGTTCGTCCGCGCCTAGACTGGGCGGCCATTGAAGAAGCCAGCCGTGGCAGTCGCCTGTTGTCTCCTGCTGGCGGCCTGCCGCAACGAAACGAACACCGTCACGCCCGCCCATCCCGTGTCCGCCTCCTCCCCGTCCACCCGCCCGGCCAATCGGCTGGCGCGCGAGAAATCGCCCTACCTCCTGCAGCACCAGCACAACCCGGTGGACTGGTTTCCGTGGGGCGAGGAGGCCTTCGCCAAGGCCCGGGCCGAGGACAAGCCCATCCTGTTGAGCATCGGCTACTCCACCTGCCACTGGTGCCATGTGATGGAGCGCGAGAGCTTCGAGGACGAGGCGACCGCCGCGGTCCTGAACCGCCATTTTGTCGCCATCAAGGTGGACCGCGAGGAGCGGCCGGACGTGGACCGCATCTACATGATGTTCGTGCAGAACATGACCGGCTCGGGCGGTTGGCCGCTGAACGTGTTTCTGACCCCGGACCTCAAGCCGTTCTATGGCGGGACCTACTGGCCGCCGGCGCCGCGGCATGGCCGGCCGGCCTTTGTGCAGGTGCTGGAGCAGGTGCGCAGCGCGTGGATCGGCAAGCGCGCCGAGATTGCGCAGTCGGCGGACCAGATGCACGGGCAGTTGGCGGCGTGGCTGGACCGGCACGTGGCGCGCCCGGGGGGACTGAATCCGGCGTTGCTGGCCAAGGCGGCGGCCGAGTTGAAGGAGGGCTACGATCCGGTGCATGGCGGCTGGGGGCGCGCCCCGAAGTTTCCCTCGCCGAGTCACCCGGCCTTTGTGCTGCAGCAGGGAGTACGGCGCGGGGATCCGGAGGCGGTGGAGATGGTGCTGCACACCTGCGACCGGATGGCGGCGGGCGGCATCCATGACCAGTTGGGGGGCGGGTTTGCGCGTTACTCGGTGGATGAGAAGTGGCTGGTGCCCCACTTCGAGAAGATGCTTTACGACAACGCCCAGTTGCTGGGCCTCTACCTTGATTGCTTCCTGGTCAGCGGCGAGGCGGCCTACGCGGACGTGGCGCGGGGGATTGTGCGTTACCTGCTGCGCGATCTGCGGCATCCGGAGGGCGGGTTTTACTCGGCGGAGGACGCGGACAGCGAGGGCAAGGAGGGCAAGTTCTACTGCTGGACCCAGGAGGAACTGCGGCAGTGCCTGACGGCGGAGGAGTTCGACGTGGCTGTGCGGGCCTTCGGGGTGACGGCGCGGGGCAATTTCCTGGACCACAGCGACCCCGAGCCGTTGCCGGACCAGAATGTGCTTTCGATGGCAGCGGGGAGCCTGCGGGGCGGCGGCGGTCCTTCCGCCCTGCTGGAGTCCGCGCGGGCGAAGCTGCTGGCGGTGCGCGGGCGCCGGGTGCGGCCGCACCTGGATGACAAGATCCTGGCCTCCTGGAACGGCCTGCTGCTCGGGCCGCTGGCGCGGGCCGGGCTGGTGCTGGACGACCCGGCGTGCCGCGAGGCGGCCCTGGCCAATTACGCCTTTGTGCGCGCGCGGCTGTGGGATCCAGCCACGCGCACCCTGCACAACCGGTGGCGGGAGGGGGAGCGGGACACGGTGCAGTTGCTGGATGCCTATGCCTTCCTGCTCGGGGGGGTGGTGGAACTTTACCAGGTGACCTTGCAGGAGGAGCACCTGCAATTTGCCCTCGAGTTGGCGGACGGGTTGCTGGCGCGGTTCCACGACGCGGAGGACGGGGGCTTCTGGCAGAGCCCGGCGGGGGCGGGGGATCTCATCCTGCGCCTCAAGGAGGCCTACGACGGGGCGGAGCCCAGCGGCAACTCGGTGGCGACCCTTGCCCTGCTGAAGCTGGCCGCCATCACGGGACGGCAGGATTACCGGGCGGCGGCCGACAAGGCGCTGGGCTTGTTTGCGCAACGCCTGCAGCAGATGCCGCAGGCGGTGCCGCATCTCCTGATGGCGCTCGACTTCGCCTTGGAGGAGCCGCGGCGGGTGGTCATTGCGGACGGGGATGGATCGGCGTCCCTGGCTCTGCTGCGAGCGGCCCATGGGGTGTATCAGCCGGGCAAGGTGGTCCTGGCCAACCGCGGTCCGGTCGAACCCTTCGCCCGCACCTTGAGCCCCAAGGACGGCAAGCCCACGGCCTATGTGTGCACCGGCACGGCCTGCCAGCCGCCGACGCATGAACCCGGGCAGGTGGCGGCGTTGCTGAAGTAGCCCCCGGCGTGAGCCGGCGGTGAGGTGGGGGATTCAGCGGACGGACGTCCGCTGCCACGGGGTGCTGGTAGCAACCCGCGTGAGCGGGTTGGCGGAGGTGGTTCAGCGGACGGACGTCCGCTGCTACGGGGTGTTGGTAGCAACCCGCGTGGGCGGGTTGGTGGAGGTGTGTTCAGCGGACGGACGTCCGCTGCTACGGGGTGCTGGTAGCAACCCGCGTGAGCGGGTTGGCGGAGGTGGTTCAGCGGACGGACGTCCGCTGCTACGCCGAAAAAAGAAGCCTCCCGCGCCATGGCAGACGCGGGAGGTTAGGGGGGCTTGAGGTGGGACTGCGGAAGATCAGCGTTGCTGGGATTCGTCGACGACGAGGAAACGGATGCGTCCGTCACTCCAGACGCGCAGGAGCGTCATGCGGTCCCGGGCCTTCTCCGTCAGGCGGACCGCCTCGTCGGCGGAGCGGACCGGTTGCTTGTTGATTTCGAGGATGACGTCCCCGGCCTCGAGCCCGGCGCGGGCGGCGGCGCTGGTGGGTTCCACCTGGAGGACGATGACACCGCGGACGGAGGAGGGGATGCGGTACTGGCCGCGCGTGCGGGCGTCGAGGTCGCCGACGGCGACGCCCTGGAGGGTTTCGCCCTCGGCCTGGCTCTCCTGATCTGCCTGGGCCAGTTCCTCGGCGCCGGGCAGTTCCTTGACGGTCACGGTGAGGGACTTGGCGGAGCCGTCGCGGAGGACCTTGACCGTGGCCGAGGAGCCGGGCTTGGTGCGGGCCACCTGCAGGCGGAAGCTGCGGCTGTCCTTGACCGCCTTGCCGTTGAAGTCGGTCACAATGTCGCCGCTCTGGAAGCCGGCCTTGTCGGCGGGCCCCTTGGGCACGATGTCCCCGATGAGGGCGCCACGGGAGTCGGGCAGGCCGAGCTTGCGGGCCAGCACCGGGGTGAGGTCCTGGATCATGACCCCGAGATAGCCGCGGGTGACCTTGCCATCCAGGATAAGGCTGTCCATGACATCGCGGGCCAGGTTGATGGGGATGGCGAAGCCGATGCCCTGGTTGCCGCCGCTGCGGCTGAGGATGGCGGTGTTGATGCCGATCAGGCGGCCCTCGCTGTCGACGAGCGCGCCGCCGGAGTTGCCGGGGTTGATGGCGGCGTCGGTCTGGATGAAGTCCTCGTAGTCGAGGCCGAGGGTGGCGCGCCCGGTGGCGCTGACGACGCCCATGGTGACGGTCTGGCCGATGTTGAAGGGATTGCCGATGGCGAGGACGACGTCGCCGACCTCGATCTTGTCACTGTCGGTCACCGTCACAAACGGGAGGCCGCGGGCATCGACCTTGAGCACGGCCACATCGGTCTTGGGATCCTTGCCGACGACGCGGGCGTTGAGTTCCCGCCCGTCCTGCAGGCTGATCTTCACCTCGTCGGCGCCATCGACGACGTGGTTGTTGGTCAGGATGTAGCCGTCCTCGGTGACGATGACACCCGAGCCGGCGCCCTGCTGGGGCGGGGTGCGGAAGTTGCGCCGGTTGCCGAAGGGTTCGCCAAAGAAGCGCCGGAGCATCGGGTCATCGAACTCCGGCATGGGGGCGGTGCGGGCCTTGGTCAGGGTGTTAATCTTGACCACGCTCGGGGCCACCTTCTTGACCACCGGCGCGAAGCTCAACCCGATCCTGCCGTCGCGCGACGGGGCGCGTTCGTCCACCACGACCTGGGCGGGCGGCTTGGCCGACTTGTCGCCCGACTTGGGGCTGGCGGCCAGGAGAGGCAGCGCGAAGGCAGCGGCCGCGAGGGTCATCCAGCCGCGTCGGCTCCAGGAAGTGGGGGGATGGGTCATCATGAGATTTGTTTTCCAGTTTGGGTCACCGCCACCTCGGCCGTGACGGGCTGAAGGTGTCCTGGGGGGATGACGCCATCCTTTCCGGGGCGTTACAGAACTGAAAGGAGGGGCGCGGAGGGCCCGGGTGTGGTCAGCCCCCGGCGACGATGCGGATGATTTCGAGCCGGTCGCCGGCCTGGAGCGGGCGCCGGGCAAACTCAGAGGGTGCAACCGCCTCGCCGTTGTGTTCCACAACCACGCTGCGCGGCAGTTGGCCCTGGGCGAGGAGGAAGGACTCGAGGGTGCAGGGGAGGGGCACGGCAACCGTCCGGCCGTTGGCGATCACCGAGGTGTCCGGCATGGCAGGCGGCGGGGGGGGTCAGGGCCGGGGCGGCAGCGCCAGCCGGGCGGTGAAGGCGAGTTGCGGATCGCCCCGTTCCTGCAGGGTGGCGCAGAGCACCCGGAGGTCGGGTTGCAGGGTGTGGGTGGAGGATTGGCCGTTGTATTCCAGGCGGACCGGGCGCCCGAAGTCGATCAACCGCCCGTCGAGGAACACGGTGGCCGAGGCCACGTTGGTGGTGGTGGTGACGGTCACGAGGTTGTCCCGGCAGGAGGCGTTGAATTCCTGCTTCTTGGCCGGGTCCGGGCAGCGCAGCCAGAAGAAGTCGCGGATGACCTTGTCGGTCTGCAGCCAGGTCACCTCGCGGGGGGCGGGGTTGCGGGTGGCCGGGTAGAGGTCCTTAATCTTATTGCGGTCGGGCAGGCCGGTGTGGCCGTTGTTGGCGATGATCTCCACCTTGACCGGGTAGATGTCCGTGCGGTCACCGCGCAGGGCGGCCACGGCGCTGGCGAACTTGCGGTTGCGCTCGTAGCGACCGAAGGCGGTGTCCTTCTCCCCGACCATGACGGTGAAGGGAGTGGTGCGCAGGGTCTTGGGCGTCGACTCCCCGTCCGTGGCCGCGGCCGCGCTCGCATGGATGGCGGCGAACCGGTCCGGCATCTTGGGCCCAATCGCGTAGGCCCCGTAGCCCCCGTGGGAGTATCCCATGATGAAAACCTTGTCCGGGTCCACGTCGCCAAACAGGAGGAACTGCCGGATGAGATTGGCGACCAAGGGGTAGACATACACGTCATAGAACCCGTTCCAGGTGTCGTTGGGCGCGCGGAGGGCCAGGTAGAGGTAGCCCCCGGACTGGGGTTGGTCCTTGTAATAGATCTGCATGTGGCGCCACTGGCTGTCGTTGAGCGCCTTGGGTGCGCCGCCGCCGCCGTGCATGGCGATGAACAGGGCCCACCCGTTGGTCGGACGGGTCCCGACGGTCTTCACCGTGTAGGGGCTGACATGCTTCTCAAAGGTGACCCGGTTGGAGCGGTAATCCGCCTCCATGGCGGCGTGCAGCGGCGCCTGGCGATAGGCTTCCCAGGCCGCACGGCGGACGGCCGCCTCATCCCGGCGCAGGAGTGCCTGCAGGTTGGCGGCAAACTCCCAGGTCGCCTGGCGGTCCGGTGGCGCGGCGAAATACTCGCCCAACGCCTGTCGCAGGGCGGCCTCTTCCCCCACCGCCCCCCGGGCCGGGGCAAACCCCAGCGCCATGACCAGGCAGGCCAACCCAACCACGGCCTGCCCTCGCAGCTTATGCATCATGATCCGAGCCTGCCAGAAACGGCCCCGGCCCCCAACGCAAAAGAACATCGGCCATCGGCCCCGCGCCCCCCGCCGCCCTGCAGAGGGCATCGACTGGGTACTCACCAGAAGCCCTTTGAACACAGTGATTTCCCTTGTCCCTAGGTGACGTTTTCGCATATCTCCTCCCGGCCGTTGGGCGGCCTGGGCAGGGAGAGTTGATGCCGGCGTATCCGGATGCGTTCGAACCTATGTCTGCTGTCTATCTACACCTCGTGCTGAGCCATGTGCCCGTCCTCGGGTTGCTGTGCGGTTTTGGCCTGCACCTGACCGGCCTTCTCCTCCCGAGCCGCAAGGTCAAACGGGTCAGCCTTGTGATCTTCATTTTGACCGGCATGGCCACGGCGCCGCTTTATTTCAGCGGGGAATCCGCCGGGGAATCCGCGACGAAGATGCTGGGGGCGGTCCCTGAGATGGTCCAGAGCCATGAGGACGCCGCCATGGTCGTCTTCATTGGCACCACGCTGCTGGGGTTGAGCAGTTTGGTGGGCTTCTTTACCACAACCAGGAAGCGCTCCCTGCCGAGGTCGGCCAGCATTGGGCTGTTGCTGATGGCGGGGGTGGTCATGCTGCTGGCCGTGCGGGCCTCGCATCTCGGCCTGCGGATCCGGCATCCGGAAATCCGCGAGGATGCACCGGTGCTGCCCGGGGGGGCGCCGACGTCGGTGATTTACGACCCCTGAGCGGAGAAAGGTCCGCCCTGGGGCTTGCCACGCCGGGCGGTCGTGCTGATTCTGGGTGCCATGGCTGGGCGTCACCCCATGAAGATTGCCGGGAGCACAATTGAGTCCGCCTCCGTGGGGGATCCGGCGTGTTTTCCGACTTGGGCGGAACTGGAGGAGGGCCTGGCGGCGTTGCCGGCGGCGCCGCGTGACGAGGGCGCGGTGCGGTTGTTGTTGCGGCGCGGGCGGGGAGGGCGCCGGGAGTATCCCGAGCGGGTGCAACTCGATGTGCGGGCGGGAGTGCCGGGCGACAAGTGGTCGCGGCGGGCGCGCTCGAGCACGGATTCCCAGCTGGCGGTGATGCAGCATGACCTGGCCGTGCTGATTGCCCACGGCCAGTCGCTGGGGTTGTTTGGCGACAACCTGTTTCTGGAGTTGGATTTGTCCCGGGACAACCTGCCGACCGGCAGCCGTTTGCAGGTGGGCGGGGCGGTGCTGGAGGTGACCCCGCTGCCGCACGATGGCTGCCGCAAGTTCCGTTCGCGTTTTGGGGAGGCGGCCCTGCGTTTCACGGCGGACCCGGCGCGGCGGCACCGGAACCTGCGCGGCATTTATCTGCGGGTGGTGGAACCCGGCGAGGTGGCGGTGGGGGACGTCGTGCGGGTGGTCCGCCGGGGTGGGGCGTGACGGGGCGGGGCCTTATCGGCCGGCGGGGGCGGGCAGTTTCCAGCGACCGAGGCGGAGGGCGTTGCCGATCACGATGAGGTCCGAGGCGCCCATGGCGGCGGCGCAGAGGATGGGGCTCATGAAGCCCAGGGCGGCGAGGGGGACCCCGATGGCGTTGTAGAAGAAGGCCCAGAAAAGGTTTTGTCGGATGACGCGGAGGGTGGCTCGGGCCAGGCCGAGGGCCTCCGGGATGGCGTCGATTTCCGTGCGCAGGAGGACGAGGTCGGCGGCCTCGCGCGCCACATCGCTGGCGCGGCAGACGGCGATGCCGAGGTCGGCCTGTTCGAGGGCGGGTCCGTCGTTGAGGCCGTCGCCGGCAAACGCCACCCGCTGCCCGGCCGCCTGCAGGCGGCGGACGAGGTCGGCCTTGGCCTCCGGGCGCACCTCGGCATGGACCTCGTTGGCGGCCAGGCCCAGCTGGGCGCCGATGGCGGCGGCCACCGCGGCGTGGTCGCCGGTGACGAGGCCGACCTGGAGCCCTTGTCGGCGCAGGTGCTGTATTACGGCGGCGGCGCCGGGTTTCAAGGTGTCCCGGATGGCCAGCAGGCCGACCAGGTGGCTGCCCTGCGCCACGCCAATCACCGAGGCCGCCTCTGCGGTGGCGCGCTGGACAAAGGTGGTGGCCGGGCGAGTGTCCACGCCGGACTCCTGCAGCCACCCGAGGGAACCGAGCCGGCCGTCCTGGCCGTTCTGCCTGGACTCGATGCCGCGTCCGCGCACCTCGCGGATTTCGGAACCCGCGGCAGGGGGGGCGTGGTGGGGCGGATTCGCGTGGGGGGGGTCCAGGTGTGCGGCCGCGGCGCGGCTGAGGGGATGGGTGGAGGCGCGCGCGAGTTGGGCGGCGAGGCTGCGGCCTTCGGGGTGGGCAAACTCGCTGAACACCACCTCGGGATGGCCGGCGGTGAGGGTGCCGGTCTTATCGAAGAGCACAGTGGTGAGAGTGCCGGCCTTTTCGAGGGCGACGCCATCGCGGATGAGGATGCCGCGGCGCGCGGCCGCGTTGGCGGCGGCCATGATGGCGGCGGGGGTGGCCAGTCCCATGGCGCAGGGGCAGGCGATGATGAGGACGGACGCCACGACATGGATGGCTCCGGCGAGGGTGCCGGGGGGCGGGGCGAAGTGCCACCCGGCGGGGGCGAGGGCGGCATGCCAGTGGCGGGCCGTCTCCGGGGCCAGGCCCCAGGCCAGGCCGGCGGCGAAGGCCACGAGGATGACCGTCGGCACAAAGACCCGGCTGACTTGGTCGCCCAGCCGCTGGATGTGGGCCCGGCTGGTCTGGGCGCGCTGGACGGCATCGATGATGCGGGCCAGCGCAGTGCGGTCACCCGTCCCGGTGACCTGGGCGAGCAGGCGTCCGTTCTGGTTGAGCGTGCCGGCGAAGAGGTCGCTGCCCGGGGCCTTTTCGACCGGCAGCGATTCGCCCGTGAGCATGGTTTCGTCCACGGCGGAGGCGCCCTCGAGCACGCGGGCATCGGCGGGCACCCGTTCCCCGGGCCGCAGTTCGATGCGGTCGCCTGGCTGCAGGGCGGTGACGGGGACGCTGGCCCAGGCGCCGTCGGGGCCCAGGCACCGGGCCTGGCCGGGGGCCAGTTGCATGAGGGCGCGCAGGGCGTTGGAGGCGCGGGCACTGACGCGGGCCTCGAGCCAGTGGCCGAGGCTGATGAGGGTGACGATGGCGGCGGCCTCGACAAAGTAGAGGTGTCCGGCCCCGCCGGTCAGCAGGATGGCGGCGCTGTAGGAGAAGGCCGTGGAGGAACCGAGGGCCACCAGCGTGTCCATGCTGGCGGTCCCTGCCTTGAACTGGCGCCAGGCGCCGGTGAGGAACTGGCGTCCGGGCAGGGCCATGACCACGGTGGCGAGGCCGAGGGAGGCCCAGCGGAAGGCGGGTTGGTCGGACAAGCCCAGGCCCCATTCCCCCAGGAGCAGCAGCGCGGTGGGCAGTCCGCCGGCGAGAAGGGGGCTGCCCCAGGGACGGGCGGGGCGCGGGGGGGGCTCGGTGGGCGACGGGACGACGGCGCGGAAGCCGGCGGCGCGGATGGCGGCCTGCAGGGCCGGCACGTCGGGGGCGTCCTGCCAGCGCACCCGGGCCAGGCCGGTCTCGAGGGAGACCTCGGCGGCCGTCACGCCCGGCACGCCCTGGAGGGCCTCGGTGGCGTGGCGGACGCAGTTGCCGCAGTTCAGGCCCTCGATGCGCAGGTCGGTCCTGGCGGAGTTCGTTTGCATGACTTCGGCGGGGCGGCCGTCTATGGTTCCTTCCGCTGCCGCGGAAAGAACCATGAAGACGCCCACCCTTGTGACACAACCCCAATTCCTTGCCGCGGTTGTGGCGGTCCTGTTGGCGGCGTGGATGGGTCCGGTGGAGGCGGCGCCGAAGAAGGCCCCGGCGCTGGCGGCGGGCGAGGTGGCCCCCGGGGTGCGGTTGTTGGGGCGGTTGAGCGACGCGCGGCTGACGGAGAGTTCGGGGGTGGTGGCCAGCCGGCGTCATCCCGGGACGCTCTGGACCCACAATGACGGCGGGGGGTTGCGGCGGCAGGTGCTGTATGCCATCGACCGCGCGGGGGCGACCAAGGCGACCTTTCCGCTGGTGGGGATGGTGCTGCGCGACTGGGAGGACATTGCGCTTGGCGAGGAGGGCCGCCTCTACGTGGGGGATATTGGGAACAATGATGCCCGGCGCACCGAGTTGGCGGTGCATGAGGTGGACGAGCCGGACCCGGCCGTGGGCGGGCGGGTCCTGTCGCCGCGCCGTTCGTGGCGGCTGGCCTTTCCCGGGGCCCCGTTTGACTGCGAGGGGCTGTTTGTCTGGCAGGGCCACGGGTTCCTGGTTTCCAAGGTGTTCCAGGATGCGCGCGCGCAGATTTACCGGTTTGCCCTGCGCGACAGCGCGGAGGTGCAGACCCTTGAATTGGTGGCGACCCTGCGGGTGCAGAGTCCGGTGACCGGGGCGGACCTGTCGCCGGACGGGCGCCGGCTGGCCATCATCGCCAAGAACGGCGCGTATCTCCACCGCATTGACGGGGATGTGGCACGGGCGGGCGAGGTGAAACCCTTCCAGGCGCGCTTCAAGCATGACCACATTGAGGCGTGCACCTTTGTGGCGGACGGCTTGCTCGCGACGAGCGAGAGCCGGGAGATTTACCTCTTCACGAGCCCCGAGTTCACCGGCCAGTGAGGCGGTGGGGCGGCGTGGGACTCAGCCCACGCGCCACGGTTCGCGGTGGGGGACATCCAGCCAGGCGGGGTTGCCGGTGCCCTCGAGGAACCGTTCCCGGGCGGGGTCCCACTGGAGTTTCTGGCCGTGGTAATAGGCGAGGTTGACGAGGTGGCAGACACTGACGCTGCGGGCGCCGACCTCGACATCGCAGATGGGGGGGCGGCGGCTGCGGACGGACTGGATCCAGTCGGCGGCGTGGCTGGAACTGGCGTAGAGCTTCACCTTGGCGTCGGCGAGGTATTCCTTGGCGACGGCCTCGCAGTCGGCGGGTGACTTGGCCTTCTGCGCGTCGCCGAGGAAGAACTCGAACTTGCCGCGGTTCACCTTCACGACGCCCTCGCTGCCGTGGAAGGTGACGCCGAACCCGCTGTTGACGTGGAGGAGTTCGACGCCGTTGCCGTAGACGAGCCGGACGCCCTGGGTGGCCTTGGGTTTGTCGGCGGGGAATATTTCGACCGGGCCGCTTTCATCCATGCCGAGGCCCCATTGGGCGATGTCGAAGTGGTGGGCGCCCCAGTCGGTGACCATGCCGCCGCCGTATTCGCGGTAGGCGCGCCAGTTGGGGAAGTGCTTGTGGACGCCGCGCGGGCTGAGGACGGAGTTGTAGGGGCGCTCCGGGGCGGGGCCGAGCCAGAGGTTCCAGTCGAGGCCGGGTTCGGCCGCCTCCTCGGGGAGGTTGCAGGGCACCCCGGGTCCCCCGATGGCGACCTCAACGCGGCTGATCTTGCCGATGCGGCCGTTGCGGACCAGTTCGCAGGCGGTGCGGAACTCGCGCGAACTGCGCTGCATGGATCCGGTTTGGAAGATGCGCTTGTTTTCCCGGACGGCGTTGACCATGGCGCGGGCCTCGTGGATGGACTGGCAGAGGGGTTTCTCGCAGTAGATGTCCTTGCCGGCGCGGGCGGCCGCGATGGTGATGGGCGCGTGCCAGTGGTCGGGGGTGGCGATGACCACGGCGTCGATGTCCTTGCGGGCCAGCAGATCCCGGAAGTCGTTGTAGGCGGCGCAGCCCTTGTATTGGATCCCGGTCTGCTTGGCGTAGTGGGCCTCCACCTGGTTCTTGGCGTGTTCCCTGCGGTTGGTATCGACGTCGCAGACCGCCACGACGCGGCACTCCTTGCGGCCCAGGTAGCCGCCCATGAGGCCGCGGCCCTGGGTGCCCATCCCGATGAAGCCGAGGGTCAGCTGGTCGGCCGGCTTGACGTCCGCCGCCCACACCCGGGATGGGAGCAGGAACGGCGCGCCGGCGGCCAGACCGGCCGCGGCGGTGTGCTGGAGAAAGGAACGGCGGGAGGTGCGGGATGGCGTGGTCATGGCCCAGCTTATGGCGCGGAACGGTTCCCTTCTCCAAGCCAAAAGTGCCCCCGGCGGCGGGTGGGAGCCCGGGGTCCGTACTTTCCGCCGCGGGGAGAATGTCCTTTACGACCGGGGCGGATTCGCCGAAAAGCAGGGCATTATGTTGCCGTTTGGAAACCTGCTGTTCTGGGGCGTGCTGGCCGGGATTGGCTTTCTCGTCATCGGTGCCGTTGTCTCCGCGCTTCATTCCGCTGCCGACGCCAGCGTGCGCCGCAAGTGCCGCCGCAACCATCGCCGCGTCAGCTCGCGGCGGGTTGGCCGCCCGGCCATCACGCTGAGCGCGCGCTGCCGCTCCTGACCTCCCCGGTCGGGTCGTTCGTCTCCCCTCACCAAAACTGCCACTGGCCGCGGTAGACCACCGCCAGGCCCAGGAGCAGGTTCGTGACGGCATGGGCCGTCATGGCGTCGCCCAGGCGCTTTTTCCAGCACACCAACCCCTGGTAGGCGAAGGCGCAGAGCAGGGCGGCCAGCCATTCGCGATGGGCCAGGGCGAAGATCACGGAGGCGATGAGAAATGGGCGGGGCAGGAAACGGCCAAGCGGCACGCTGAGGAAGTCCGCCTTCTCGGCGTAGCGATAGAGGAAGGAACGGTAAAAAACCTCCTCCAGCATCGGGACCACCATGGAGGACCCGGCCAACCGCACCGCCACGAACATCCAAGCCAGGGCGCTGCCTTCGCCACAGACCCGGAAGGGATTCCAGGGCTCGCCCAGGTCCATTTTGGGATAGGAACCGCTCCAGCCCAGGCGCTCGCACAAGGGGTCCAGTCCGACCCAGAGCCCGAAGACCGCCACGCCTGTCACCACCCCTTCCCAGGAGAGGGTCCATCGCATCTCCGCCACCGCCGGCCACACCGCGATGAGCATGGCGACGCCAAGGACGGTTTTCAGGAGGTAAAGCCAGTAGGGCCCGGTCGCGCCCAGGCTGCCTTGGGCAAAGGTCAGGATGACAAAGAGGAGAAACGGAGCCACCCGCGCGACCAGCGGCGTGCGGGTGAGTTGGGAGCGGAGCCAGGTCATGGATCGGCCTCCCGGCTTGGCCGGGAGGTCCGGGCGGTGTAGCCGCCGCCTACCGCAGGGTCAACGTTTTCGTCTGGCCCTCGTACTCGAGGGTGACCTGTTCGCGCTCGATGGCCTTGACGCGCGCCCCGGAGACGAAGTCGCCGACGAGCACCGACTTGCCGTTGACCATGGCCGAGGGATTGGTGGTCCGAAAGAAGATGCCCTGGAGGCGGAAGGTGGGCAGGGGCGCCGCCGGGTTGACCGGGGCGGTAGCCGGGGCCGGGGCTGCCTCGGCCACGGGGGTGGCGGCCGGCTGGGGGTCGGGGGTGTCCTGATCCAGCGCGAAGGTGCGGTTGACCGCGGTGTAGGGGGCGGAAACCTGCTGGTTCACGGGCGGCACGAACGCCGCCTCCTCCACGGGCGTCGCCACGGGGGAGCCGGTGTCATCGCGGTCGGGGAGGGAGGTCGCGGCGGCGGTTTCGACCGCGGCAGGGACAGCCGGAGCGGTAGGCAGTGAGGGCGGTGGGGTGATCTCGCGCGCCTGGATGGTGACGGGTTTGCCGTATTGGGCGATGGACTGGCGATGGGCGTCCCAGCCCTTGATCAGCAGCCAGCCGGCCACGCCGAGAACCGCCAGCACGGCGGGGAAGAAAAACCACGGCAGGCCGCGGGGGGCCTCGGGTGCGGGTTCCATGGGTCCCGCGGCCGCGGGGGTGCGGGGCGCGTTCGGCTGGGTTTGTTTGGCGCGTTTCAGGGCGTCGTTGATCAGGCTCATAAAATGATTTCCCCCTCGAGTTCCCGGATGGCGGTGCGGGCCACGCCAAAGTCGATGCGCTGGCGTTGCTGCACAAAGCCCGCGAGCAGGCACTTGTCGCAGACCGCGTTGATCAGGCGTGGGATCCCCTGGGAGTATTTGAAGATGCGCCAGAGGGCCGGGAGGGTGAAGCGGGGCCCGTGGCCGTTGGCCCCGGATACGGCCAGGCGATGCGTGACGTAGTCGCCGAGTTCCGCCAGGCGCAGCGGGGCCAGGTGGTAGCGGACCGTGATGCGCTGCCGCAGTTGGCGCAGGGCGGGGTCATTCAGGCGGTCCCGCAACTCCGGCTGCCCAAGCAGGACGATTTGCAGCAGCTTGCGATCGTCGGTCTCCAGGTTCGAGAGCATCCGAATCTGTTCCAGCTGCTGGTTGGTCAGGTTCTGGGCCTCGTCGATGATCAGCACCACCTCGCGTCCCCGCTCCAGTTCGGCCAGCAGAAAGTCGTTCAGGGCCTCCAAGACCTCGGCCTGGCCCAGGCCCTTGACCTGAAGACCATACTCGCGGGCCACGGCCTTGATCAGCTGCCCGGGGTCGAGCGAGGGGTTCAGGATCAGGGCGGTGGAGAAATTATTTCCCAGTTGCTCGAGCAGGGCCCGGCAAATTGTGCTCTTGCCGGCTCCCACCTCGCCGGTCAGTTGGACAAACCCTTTCCGCTCCCGAATCCCATAGAGCATGTGATTCAGGGCTTCCCGGTGCTTCGGGCTGAAATACAGGAAGCGCGGGTTCGGCGTAATGCTGAACGGCGGCTCTTTCAGTCCGTAGTAGTCCAAATACACGCTGCCCAGTAAGCAGGCCGCTTGCCGAACGGCCCAAGTCAGCCCCATCCGCCTATCCCGACCGGTGCATCCCCCTCCTAGCGGGTGGTTGTCGCCGGGTTGCCGGGGTGTTGGTGGATTTGTTGTAAAGTGCTGTGGATAGGGTGTTTAAGTTTTGGATGGGTTTCTTTCAGGCCACGTTTTCGGGCGGGCGGGGCGGCGAGGTGACCGGAAAAGAAAAGCGCCGGGCTGAGCCAGCCCGGCGCTTGGAAATGGGTCGGCCCTGTCTTAGGGCGGGACCTCAGAGTTGGTTGCAGCGGCCCAGGCGGACCGGGCTGGTGATGGCGGTGCCGTTCCCATCGACGAACTGGAAGCTGATGATGGGGTTGCCACCGGCGCCGCCGAGGACCGGTTGCTTGGGAATGGTGATTTGGGAACCGGAGGAGATGAGGGTGACTTCGCGGGTGTCCTCGGCGGTGTGGGTGCCCTTGAGGTTGTTGCGGAAGATGAAGCGGGCGTGGAGGCCGGACAGGGTGATGGTGCCGCCGACGCTGATGATGGGGCCGGGGCTGTTGGCGCAGTCGAGGGCGGCCACGTCCGCCACGGCCAGGACCTCATTCAGGAAGGAGGGCGAGATGGAGAGGCCCTGCACGCAGCGGCCGAGGTAGAGTTCCTGGGAGAGGTCGCGGCCGGCGCCGTCGTGGAACTGGATCCAGATGTGCGGGTTGCCGCCCACGCCGCCGCGCACGGGCTGCTTGGGCAGGGTGATGGCGTCGCCCAGGTTGATCAGGGAGACATCCGCGCTGGTGGTCACGGTGGCGGTGTGCGTGCCCTTCGTGTTGTTCTGGAAGATCATGCGGGCGCGGACGCCACCGAGGATGAGATCCCCCTCAAGGCTGATTTCAGGCCCGGGGGAGTTGTGGCAGTCCGTCGCAGTGATGCGGCCCTGGATTTGCACCGGCAGCGCGTAGCGCGTGCTGAGGTGCTGCTCGGCCTGCACGAGGGCGGGGGTGGCAAGCAGGCCGAGCCCGAGGAGGGCGGCCCCGGACAGACGGGTGAGGAACGACGAGGTTTTCATCATGGTAACAACTTTGGTTTGCGGTCAGGGCGCGGCCAGCGACGATCCGCCGGACTTCCTTGCGGCGGTGCGAGAGACTCCTTTGCTCAAGGCAGGCTAAGCGCCTTAAAATACACCGTATTGGCCTCCCGTATTCAAGCGGTGAATATCCCCCGATCCTGCGCAAAGGCTGCCGTTTTTTGGCGGTTTTGTGGGGATAATGCTTGCAGTCGGTCCCCGCGCCGGGCATTTAGACGTCCCATGTTCTTCATTGCGGTATGGGCTCCGCAAGCCAAAGGCCCGCTGCCGGCCACAATCAAGACGCCGTTGGGCTCGGTGCCGATTGGATTCAGCCTCCTGCTGGATGCGCAGAAGTTTCTGGCCCGCAGCGGTTCCCCGCCGGGTTCGACCACGGTTTCGTGGGCAGAGTTGCTGGCCATGAACCCGCAGGCTTTCCAGACCCAGTCCAGGTTCCTGCTCCTCTCCGGTGATATCCTGGAGAAGTTTTTTGCCGACCCGCGCACGTTTCCCTACGAGGACCACCTGAAGGAACTGCCGGTGCCGCGGCAACCGCAGTCCCAATAGCGGGCTGTTTCCAACGGGCTGTTTCCAACGGGGCTCCCCTCCGCGCCGTGCGCCGGAGTTGGGGCTATTCCCGTCCTGCGGCGGCCAGGAACGGCTTCAATTCCTCCATCAGCTTGGCGAAACCCTCGAGGGTCATTTGCTGGGCGCTGTCGCTCCAGGCCTCCGCCGGGTTGGGGTGCACCTCGATGAGCAGGGCGTCGGCGCCCATGGCGACGGCACCCTTGCACATGGCTGCGACCAGGTCGGCCCGGCCGCTGCCCTGGCTTGGATCGATGACCACCGGGCAGTGCGATTCCTTCTTGAGGATGGGGATGGCGGAAAGGTCGAGCAGGTTGCGGGTGTAGGTCTCGAAGGTGCGCACGCCGCGCTCGCAGAAGAGGAGGTTGGGATTCTCGTTGGCGAGGACGTATTCGCCGGCCAGCAGCCATTCCTCGATGCGCATGGACAGGCCGCGCTTCAGGAGGACGGGCTTGCCGGTGCGGGCGGCGGCGATGAGCAGTTGGAAGTTCTGCGCGTTGCGGGTGCCGATCTGGAGGATGTCGGCGTATTCGGCGACCAGGTCGGCGTGCTGTTCGGAGAGCAGTTCGGTCACGATGGGCAGGCCGGTTTCGCGCCGGGCCTTGGCCAGCAGTTTCAGGCCCTTTTCGCCGAGGCCCTGGAACTCGTAGGGGGAGGTGCGCGGCTTGAAGGCGCCCCCGCGCAGGAAGGTGGCGCCCGCTTTCTGCACGGCGCGCGCGGTGGTCAGGAGTTGCTTCTCGTTCTCCACGGAGCAGGGGCCGGCCATGATCTGGACCTTGCGCCCGCCGATGACATGGCCGCGCACGTGGATGGTGGAATTGCCGGCGTGGGCCTCGCGGCTGACGAGTTTATAGCGCTTCTGGATGGGGGTGACGCTCTCGACCTGGGGCCATGAGCCGAGCACCTCGAGGTCGCGGTGGGTCCGTTCGTCCCCGATGGCGCCAACGACCGTGCGGGCGACGCCGCGCATGACATGGGGTTTGTAGCCGAGGCGGCGGATTTCCTTGAGGACGGCAGCCTCTTCCTTCTTGGCGATGCCGGGTTTGAGGACGACGATCATACGGTGGATGGATGTGGGGTGGGGGAGGCGGCAGGGCTGGCGGCTTCGGCGCGGTGGTAGCCGCGCAGGTCGAGGGTGACGTGGAGGTAGCCGAGGGCGCGCAGGGCGGTGTGGATGCGGGCGGCGCGGTCGTCGGCCAGCAGGGCGGGCATCTCGGAGGGGCCCACCTCGATGCGGGCCAAGGCGGGGCCGGGGGAACCGGGGGTGGGGGCCGGGCCGGGGAGCGCGCCGGGCAGGGAGTGGTGCCGCACGCGGACGTCGTGGAAGCCGAGGTCGCGGAGGAAGTTCTCGGCCTGTTCCACGAGGGCCAGCTTGGCCGGGGTCACCGTCTCCCCGGTGGGCAGCCGGGAACTGAGGCAGGCCATCTGGGGTTTGTCCGCGGTCGGCAGGCCCAGCTGGGCGGACAGGGTGCGGATTTCCGCCTTGGACAGGCCCACCTCGCGCAGGGGGGCGCGCACGGCGAACTCCGCCGCGGCCCGGCCGCCAGGGCGGTCGCCGGCCAAGTCGCTGGCGTTCTCGCCGTAGGCCAGCACGGCGAAACCGCCTTCGCGGGCCAGCGGGGCCAGGACGGTGAACAACTCCTGTTTGCAGAAAAAGCAGCGGTCGGCCGGGTTGGCCAGGTAGCTGGGATTCTCGAACTCGGCCGTGCGCACCACCCGCACGGGGATCTGGAAGCGGGCGGCCACCTCGAGGGCTTCCGCCAACTCGCGCCGGGCCAGGCTGGGGGAATCGGCGATGACCGCCAGCGCTCGCTCGCCGAGGACCTCATGGGCCATGCGGGCCAGGAACACCGAATCCACCCCGCCGGAATACGCCACGAGGCAGGAGCCATAGGACTCCAGCAGCCGGCGCAGGGAATCGAGTTTGGCGGTGGCGTCTGGCACGCTGGTAGGCTGCCACTGCCGGGGCGGGGTTGTCGAGCCGGGCTGGGGGCGTTCCCCCCTGAAAACGCGACCGCCGGGTGGGGCAGGGCCCAACCCGGCGGTGCGAAGGGGAAAGAGAGCTGCGCCCGCGGTCAGCGGGGCTGGACCTGGATGGTGGGCGTGCCCGGGGCGGGCGGGGTGGCGGTGGCGGGGGTGCCGGCCTTGATCTCCACCAGTTCGATGTCGAACAGGAGGGTGGAGTTGGCCGGGATGTTCCGCTGCGGACGCTCGCCATAGGCCAGTTCCGCCGGGATGAACAGCTTCCACTTGGAGCCCACCGGCATCATGAGCAGCGCTTCCGTCCAGCCCTTGATCACGCCCGTGACGGGGAACTCCGCCGTCTGGCCGCGCTTGTAGGAACTGTCGAACTCGGTGCCGTCGATCAGGGTGCCGCGGTAATGGCACACCACGGTGTCCGCCGAGGTCGGCATCTTGCCGGTGCCCTTGGTTTCAACCTTGTACTGCAGGCCGCTGGCGGTGGTCTGGATGCCTTCCTTCTTCTTGTTGGCAGCCAGGAATTCCTCGCCGGCCTTCTTGCTCTTTTCGCCCTCGGCCTTCTGCTTCTCCATGGCCTTGGCCCGGAGTTCCTGGCTGAAGGTCATGTAAATCTCGCGCGCCTGGTCCTCGGTGATGACCGTCTTGCCGGCCACGGCGTCCTTCAACCCCCGCAGGTAGGCGTCAAAATCCACCTCGACGTCGTTCTGCTTGATGGATTTCCCATACTGCATGCCGAGCGTGTAGCTGATGCGTTCCTTTTTGTCCTTGAAGGGATCGGCATCGGCGCCGAAAGCGGTGCAGGCCAGGCTGAGGCCAAGGAACGCCAGGAGGGATGTTTTCATGTGATTGATGTCTGCCAGTGCCCCCCGCGGCGGGCAGCCCGACCATCGGGCCACACCCTGCAGCGGGTTTGAAGGGCTGCACACTACCTTTCGGCAGGGTGACGTCAAGGGTTCACTCCCTTTCCGGGGCCCCGGCAGCAGGGCATTCCCCGTCAAACCACCCCTTCCGCGCGTTCGCGGCTGGACCGGTTGTTTGCCTCATCCGCTCAGGAATCCCCTTCAGGGACGCGTCAACCCGCCCCCCCGGGGGGCGGGGGCGATTTGGCCTCGCCGCGACTGCCCAGGAATGGGACTTGGCGGCCGCCGGGTCGTCCATGCGAGTCCGGATCATCGAACGCAGGCAGGACCCATGGTTGACCGTGCTCCGATGGGCAAGGAGGCGGGCGAGCCGCCGCGGGGCGGCGGCGAAGCGCCCAACCCGAAATCCCAGGGTGACGGGTTGCCAGCGCCTACTTCATCCGGGCCAGGATCTGTTCCGTGATGGCCTTGACGGCGGCCTCGGCGTCGGCGTCGTAGCTGGCGGCATCCTCCGCGCGGGGGGGCAGGGCGCACTGGACACCGGGGCGCCACTCGTCATTGTCGCACAGTTCGCATTCCTTGAGGCCATGGCGGGGGTCGGGGATGCCGAGGCTCTGCTTGATTTTGAGGAGATCCTGGAGCTGGGAGGGCGTCATGGTGTTGGCCGGCCTGCCCACCTGCGCGGTGACCAGGATGGTCCGGCAGTAGGCCTCGAGGATCTCCATCTTGAAGTAGGCGTCCTCGACGTTGTTGTGGCTCCAGCTGACCACGCCGTGGTTGGCCATGAGGATGGTGTTGTGCTTGTCGACGAGGTCGGAGACCAGCTTGCCCATCTCGGGCGTGCCCGGGGTGCGGTAGGGGGCGATGGCGACGGACGCGAACACCTCGAACTCGGGGATCATGCAGGTCGGCGGCAGCACGCCCGCCACGGCGAACCCGGTGCTGTAGGGCGGGTGGCAATGGCAGGTGGCCACCGCCTTGGGCTGCTTCTTCATGATCTGGAGGTGCATGAGGATCTCGCTGGTGCGGCGCTTGGTGCCGGCCAGTTGGTTGCCGTCGAAATCCACCAGGCACATGTCCTCCGGCTTCATGAAGCCCTTGCTGACCAGCGTGGGCGTGCAGAGGGCGATGTCCTCGCCGACGCGGATGGCGATGTTGCCGCCGTTGCCATCGACATACTCGCGCTGCCAGAGCCGGCGTCCGATGTCGCAGAGCTGCTCCTTGAGCGCGTGCGCCTCGGGGGAATTGAAGTAGGCCTCGAGCTCGGCCTTGGGCGACTTGGAGTTGAGGGGCTTGGAAGGGGCCTTGGCGCCCGCACCGGCGCCGGCCGCGACGACCCCGCGGCGGCCGTTGGCGAAGTCGCGCAGCGCGTCCTTCGCGCTCGGGGTCAGGATGGCGTCGGACGGCAGGCTCCTGGGGTCGCCACCCTGGGCGATCAGTTCCTCGACTTCCTTGGCAGTGATGACGGCAGGCATGGTGGGAGAGGGTTAAAATCCGAGGTTTGAAATCCGAAATCCGAAATGGGGGTTGAGGCGCATCTCAGGTCATCGGGTTGTAGAAAATCTCGTCGATGAGCGCGGCGTTGATGGCATCGATGGGCGGCGACTGCTCGAACGGCTGGGCGGCCTCGCGGCCCTCGATGTAGCCGATGGTCTGTCCCACGCCGCCGCCGAGGGCGTCATAGACGACCAGGCTGGGGTCCTTGCTCAGCCCGGCGGGCGTCTCGGAGCCGCGCTGGTAATGCTCGCGGGTGAAGGGGGACACGATGAGCCAGCGGGCGCCCTCGAGCTCGGGGACCACCCGGCTGAGGGTGACGCGGCCGATGACGGCGCCCAGCTTCATACGGGCACCCCCGGTTCCTTTTCGTCCACGATGCCGACGACGAGCCAGCGGGCGGGGCTCTTGGGGTCGCCCACGGCCTTGCGGGCCTCGGACCCGTCGCTGGAAATGACCACGCGCTGGTGCATGCCGGCCCCGTGGCGGTCGATGGCGATCTGGGGCGAGCCCTCCGGGGTGCCGTCCGCCCCGATCGGCTGGCAGATCACGAGGCGCCACCCCTCGAAGCTGGGATGCTTCCGGGTGGCGGTGACGTTGCCTTCGACGCGGGCCAGGAGCATGGGGCGGCTTCAGTAAATCTTGAGCTTGTCGACCATGACGCAGCGCCGCACGCGGGTGAAGGTGCGGGGGTTGCTGACGCCCTCGCCGGTGGGGGTGGCGATGCTGAAGCTGAGGTAGCCCTCGCCGCCGAGGCCAAGGCCGGCCATGCAGGGGCCGTTCTTGATGAAGAGCGTGGTGTCGAGCGCGCGGCCCATCTCGGTGAGGGCCTCGAGGTCGTGCGAATGGATGATGCTGGTGTGCTTGTAGCCGTGCTCGGCCTCCAGCGACCGCTGCACGCCCTCGGCGAGGTTCTTCACCCGCACGATGGGCAGGAAGGGCATCATCTGTTCCTCGACCACGAACGGGTGGCTGGCGTCGGTCTCGGCGAAGAGCAACTGGGTGCCGGCGGGCAGGTTGATGCCGGCGGCCTTGGCCAGCACGGCGGGGTCCTTGCCGATGAAATCCTTGTTCACGCTGGCATGGCCGCAGCCGCCGCCCTGTCCGGGCGTGATGGTGAAGGCGGCCTTGGTCAGCGCGTCGAGCTGGGCGCCGCCCAGGCGGACGGCCCCGTTCTGCTCCATGTGGGACATGAGCGTGTCGGCGATGCCCTCGAGGGCGAAGACCTCCTTCTCGCCGATGCAGAGCAGGTTGTTGTCGTAGCTGGCGCCCTGGATGATGGCCTTGGCGGCGCGCTGGAGGCATCCGGTGTCGTCGACGTAGACGGGCGGGTTGCCGGGCCCGGCGCAGATGGCGCGCTTGCCGGTCTGCATGGCGGCCTTGACCACGCCGGGGCCGCCGGTGACGAGCAGGAGGCGGACGGCCTCGTGCCTGCACATGGCGCCGAAGCTCTCCATGGAGGGCTTCTCGATGATGGTGGCGATGTTCTCGATGCCGGTCGCGCGGAAGATGGCCTCGTTGTAGGCGCGCACGGCGAGGGCGGCGCAGCGGGCGGCGCTGGGGTGGGGGTTGAAGACGACGGCGTTCCCGGCCGCGCAGATGTTGACGATGTTGCCGCTGAGGGTGGGGATGGAGTGGGTGCTGGGGGTGACCGCGCCGACCACGCCGAACGGGGTGTATTCCTCGAGGGTGATGCCGTGGTCGCCGCTGCGGGCGTCCGGGTGCAGCCACTCGACCCCCGGGACGAGCTTGATGATCTTCAGCTTTTCGATCTTGTGATCGAGGCGCCCGATCTTCGTTTCCTCCAGCTCGATGCGGCCCCAGGGTTCGGCGTTGGCCTCGGCCATGGCCTTGACGATCTCGACGATCTTGGCGCGGGCGGCCACGCCGGCCTTTTGCAGTTGCAGGAAGGACTCGTGGGCGGCCACGCAGGCCTCGCCGGCGTCCTGGAAGACGCCGAAGCGCCCGCGCAGGGCAGGGGCGGCTGGGGCCGCGCCCTTGCCGCCGCAGCCGCAGTCGGACTTGGGGGCGGCCGGGGCGGGGCTGGCGGGCTTGGCGGCGGGGGCGCCGCCGAGGCGGCCGAGCACCTCGCCGACGATATCGCGGATCAACGCTTCGTTCACGGCACTCATGGTCTGGCGGAAGGGGTGGTGGGGGCGCCCGGGTGGGCGGTCGGTTCCTAGTTGCGGGCGTTGTAGATGGGTTTGCCGAGGACATCGACGACATCGACGATGCCGATGATGACCGCATCCACGGGGGCGTCCTTCATGCCCCCGGCGAGGCGGGCGCTGCTGCCCTGGCAGAAGAGCACCAGTTCGCCGAGCCCGGCCCCCACGGTGTCCACGGCCACGATGGTGTTGGCGCCGGGGCGGAACCGGGTGGGGTCCTTGTCGTCAACCAGCTGGGGGCGGAGCAGGAGCAGCTTGCGGCCGTTCATGCTCGCCTCCTTCTTGGTCGAGACGACCGAGCCTTCCACGAGGGCGAGGAACATGGTTTGGGTGCGGGGTTTGGGGTGGGCGGGCGCGGCGTCCGGCCGCCGGCGCGGGCCGGGGCAGGGGACGCCGCGGTCCGGCGCGGCTTACTTCTTCTTGGGCAGGACGGCCTCGACGTCGCTGTGGGGGCGCGCGATGACGTGCACGCTGACGAGGTCGCCCTTGATGGCCTTGACGGCCTGGGCGCCGGCGTCGGTGGCGGCCTTCACGGCGGCGACATCGCCGACCACGGTGGCGGTGACGAGGGCGTTGCCGACCTGGACCATGGGTCCGACGAGTTCGACGTTGGCGGCCTTGAGCATCGCGTCGGTCGCTTCGACGAGCGCGACGAGTCCGCGGGTTTCGATCATGCCAATTGCTTGCTGAGCCATGGTGGGGATGGGTTCGGGGTTGGGGGGTTAACGGGTGCGATGAGGGGTCTTGGGCGGGCGGCTGGCCCGGCGGCGGGAGCCGGGGCGTTGGGCGCCCGGGCGGGTCACGGCGGCCACGGCCTTGCGGTGGGCGGGTTCGACCTGGTTCCAGGCGGACACGGCCATGCCGAGGTCGCGGATGAGGCCGTCGTGGAGCCCGTAAATCCAGCTGTGCACGGTGAGATCCTGGCCGCGCTGCCAGGCGTCGCGCACGATGGAGGTCTGGCAGACGTTGAGGACCTGCTCGAGCACGTTGAGTTCGCAGAGGCGGTCCACGCGGTCAACCTCGTTGCCGAGGGGTTGGAGAAGCGCCCCGTGCTTGTCGCGCACGTCCTGGATGTGGCGGAGCCAGTTGTCGACCAGGCCATGGCGGTCCCCGCGCAGGGCGGCGCGCACGCCGCCGCAGCCGTAGTGCCCGCACACGATGATGTGGCGGACCTTGAGGACATCCACGGCAAACTGGGCGACCGACAGGCAGTTGAGGTCGGTGTGGACGACAACGTTGGCGATGTTGCGGTGGACGAAGATCTCGCCGGGGAGCAGGCCGACGATTTGGTTGGCGGGGACGCGGCTGTCGCTGCAGCCGATCCAGAGGTATTCGGGGGACTGCTGGCGGGAGAGCTTGGCGAAGAATTCCGGCTCGCGCTGGCGGATGGCGCCGGACCAGGCACGGTTCTTTTCGAAGAGATGATCGAGTTTCATGCGCGGGCGGCCTCCAGGAGGCGGCGGGTTTCGCGGGCGACGACCAGTTCCTCGTTGGTGGGGATGACGAGGATGCGGACGCGGGAGCCGGGGGCGGCGAGGTCGGCCTCGGTGGCGCGGGCGGCCTCGTTCCTGGCGGGGTCGAGCACGATGCCGAGCTGGTCGAGGTTGGCGCAGATGGCGGCGCGCAGCGGGGCGCGGTTCTCGCCGATGCCGGCCGTGAAGACGATGGCGTCGGCGCCGTTCATCTGGAGGAAGTAGCCGCCGAGCCAGCGGCGGGCCTCGCTGACGAGCACGTCGAGGGCGAGACGGGCCTTGGCATGGCCGCGATCGGCGGCCTCCTGCAGGTCGCGCACGTCATTGGAGAGGCCGCCGGACAGGCCAAGAAGGCCGCCCTGCTTGGCCAGTTGCCGCTGGGCCTCCTCCACGGTCAGGCCGAGGGACTTGACGGCGTAGGGCAGGGCCTCCGCGTCGAGGTCACCGACGCGATTATTGTGGGGCAGGCCGGACTGCGGGCTCATGCCAAGGCTGTTGCCGATGGCCACGCCGTTGACGATGCCGGTCAGGCTGGAACTGCCGCCGAGGTGGCAGGAGATGACGCGGAGCGGGGGGCCGGCCACGGGGCCGGAGGCGCCGTCGCGATAGAGGTTCTGGGCGCGGCGGGCGATGTCGGGGCGCCCGAGGAGCTCGGCGCTGCGCTCGGCGATGAACTTGTGGCTGGCCCCGTGGAACCCCCAGCGGCGCACCCCGAGGTCATGCCAGGCGTCGGGCACCGCATAGCGCATCATCGCCTCGGGCGCGAACTGGTAGAAGGCGGTCTCGAAGAGGCCGACCAGCGGCACCTGGGGCATGCGCCGGGCAAAGAGCCGGATGCCGGTGATGTAGGGCGGGTTGTGGGCGGGCGCCAGGCCGTTGTAGGCCTCCATGGCCGCCAGCACCCGCTCGTCCAGCCGCACGCAGCCGGTCACGCCCCGGGCGATGACCGTCTTGAAGCCAACGGCGGCCAGGTCGGCTTCCGTGCGGATGGCCCCGGCCTGCCGAAGCTGGCCGAGGCATTCGTCGATGGCCTGCGGGTAATCGGTCACCCGCTCCAGTCCGCCCTTGTGCAGCAGGGTCTCGGCCCCGCCGGCAAAATCGAACAGGCGCCACTTGAGTGACGTGCTGCCGAGGTTGGCGACGAGGATCTTCATGACTGGAGCGGGCGGCGCGCGGAGTGGGGCGGGGGCGGGCGGCGGGTGGGTGGAGGAGTCACTCCGGTCCCCGGCTTCCGCCCGGGCCACTCATTGCAGCCACTTGCCGAGGCCGCTCAGGCCGTCATGCGGGCGGGGGATGACCTGCACGCTGACGATCTGGCCGACCTGGGAGGCGGCGGCGGCGCCGGCGTCGGTGGCGGCCTTGACGCTCGCGACGTCGCCGCGGAAGAAGGCGGTCACGTAGCCGGACCCGACCTTCTCCCAGCCGGTGAAGGAGACATTGGCCGCCTTGAGGGCGGCGTCAGTGGCTTCGAAGAGGGCGCAGAGGCCCTTGCATTCGATCATGCCGATAGCTTGGTTGGCCATGGGAAGTTAGCGGATTAGTGGGTTAGCGATTTAATGAGTCAGGGGATTACTTCTTGACGGCGTTGGCGTCGCCGAGGAAGGCCTTGGCGAGGTCATCGTGGGGGCGGGCGATGACGTGGCTGGCCACGAGTTCGCCGACCTTGCTGGCCGCCTTGGAGCCGGCGTCGACCGCCGCCTTCACGCTGGCCACGTCGCCGCGGCAGATGACGGTGATCAGGCCGCCGCCGATGGCGATGGTCTTGGAGATGCTGACGTTGGCCGCCTTGGCCATTGCGTCGGTGGCTTCCACGTTGCCCGTGTAGCCCTTGGTTTCAATCATGCCGATGGCGTCGCTCATGGTAGTTAGTCAGTTAACGAGTTAGGGAGTTAGCGAGTTGCGGAGTGGTGAATGGGAGAGTGGGGGTCTATTTGACGAGTTCGCAGGGGGTGTCGGGCTGGAGGTTGCAGGCGTTGCCCTCGTCGGTATCGATGTGGACCTCCAGCTTGAAGCTGGGATCCACGCGGACCAGCATGGAGTCGAGGGAAACCGCGCAGGGACCGCCGATGCGCAGGCTCATGCGGTCCCCGGCCTTCACCCCGTAGTAGGCGGCGTCGGCGGGATGCATGTGGACATGGCGCATGGCGCGGATGATGCCCTGTTCCATTTCGAAGAACCCGGCCGGGCCCATGAGCATGCCCCCCAGGGTGCCCTGGATGTCGCCGGAGATGCGCAGGGGCAGGTCGAATCCCAGGGCGATGCCGTCGGTGTAGGCCAGTTCGACCTGGTTGAGATTCCGGCAGGGGCCGAGGATGCGCAGGTTGGAAATGATCCGGCTGCGGGGGCCCACGAGGGTGACCGTCTCCTTGGCTGCGAATTGCCCGTCCTGGTAGAGCCACTTGTGCACCTGCAGTTGGTGGCCCTTGCCGAAGAGCGCCTCCACGGCCGCCTGGGTCAGGTGACAGTGCCGGGCGCTCACGTTGACCAGCAGCGGGTTGGGCGCGGCAGCCGGGCGGGGCAGCGGCCGGTTCAGGCGCGCATAGACCGCCTGCCGGACCAGGTGCTCCACCACCGCCCGGGGCGGCGGCGACGTCGGGACGTTCGTCATGACCCCGCGAGGATCGGCCGACCCCGGCCCGGGGTCAAACATTTTCTTGCAAAATCTTGCAAAACCTTTCAAGGTCCTGCCAGTTCATGCAGGCTGAAGAGCGCCAGAAGCGGATTGAGGAGCACCTGCTCCGGATGGAGTTCGCGTCCCTGGAGGAATTGAGCGAGCTGGTGGACGCCTCGGTGGCGACGGTGCGGCGGGACTTGGGGGTGCTGGAGGGGCGGGGGACGGTGCGGCGGACGCATGGGGGGGCCAAGCTGCTGAACCCGCGCAGCGACGAGTTTGCCTTTCATGCGCGGGACACGCACCAGCTGGCCGAGAAGGAGGCCATCGGGCGGGCGTGCGCGGAGCTGGTGGCGCCGAACCAGACCGTGATCATTGATGCGGGGACGACCTGCTACCATGCGGCCCGGCACCTGGAGGCCAAGACGCCGCAGATTTTCACCAACTCCCTGCCGGTGGCCAACCTGTTTGCCGCCGCGCCGCGGCTGGAGGTGGTGGTGTCCGGCGGGGTGATTTATCCGCGCCTGGGCGTGCTGGTCGGGCCGCTGGCAGTGGAGGCGTTCTCGAAGATCCGGGCGGACGTGGCCCTCATGAGCTGTGGCGGCATCACGCTGGAGGGCATCACCAACTCGCATGGCCTGCTCATTGAAATCCAGAAGGCCATGATTGAGGCCGCCCGCCGGCTGGTCTTCTGCATTGATTCCTCCAAGTTTGGCCGCCAGTCCATCTCCCGGCTGTGCGACCTGGACGTCATCGACACGGTGGTCACGGACCGGGGGGCCCCGGCCGAGCTGGTCAAGGCCATGCGCCGGCGCGGGGTCGAGGTGGTGGTGGCCCCCGCCGTGTAGGTTCCGCCGCTGGCGGGCGCCGCGCCCGCAGTTTCCGCATCTCCCGCTTGCCGCGCTCTTTGGGCGGGCGGTAGGCTTTCGGGGTGGCGCGCGCCGATTTTGTCCATCTTCACCTGCACACGGAGTATTCGCTGCTCGATGCGGCGTGCCGGCTGGACAAGCTGGTCGACAAGGCGGCCGCCCTGGAGTTTCCGGCGCTGGCCATCACCGATCACGGGGTGCTCTACGGGGCGGTGGACTTCTACAAGGCGGCGATGGAGAAGGGCATCAAGCCCATCGTTGGCTGCGAGGTGTATGTGGCCCCGGGGAGCCGGCGGGAGCGGAAGGCGGCCGGGGCGGGGGGCACGCGGGACATCTATCATCACCTCGTGCTGCTGGCGCGCGATCAGGGCGGCTACCAGAACCTGGTCAAGCTGGTGACGGACGCGCACCTGGAGGGCTTCTATTACAAGCCGCGCGTCGACAAGGAGACCCTCGCGCAGTACAGCGGGGGCCTGATGGCCCTGTCCGGCTGCCTGGCGGGGGAGATCCCGGAGGCCATCATCAAGGACGACCTGGCGCGGGCGCGGGCGTCCGTGGACTGGTTCAAGCAGGCGTTCGGGGCGGAGAACTTTTTCCTGGAATTGCAGAACCACACGATCCCGGAGCAGGCCAAGGTCAACCGGCACCTGATCCCGTGGGCCAGGGAGTTCGGGTTGCGGTGCGTGGCGACCAACGACGTGCACTACATCGAGAAGGGGCACTCGCACGCGCACGACTGCCTGATCTGCATCGGGACGCAGAGCCTGCTGGCCGACCCGAAGCGGATGCGCTACGTGGCGCAGCAGTTCTACCTGCGCAGCGCGGAGGAGATGCAGGCCCTCTTTGCCGAGGTGCCGGAGGCGGTGCGGAACACCGTGGAGGTGGCGGAGCGGTGCAGCGTGAAGTTCGACTTCAAGACGCTGCATTACCCGGTCTTTGCCCCGCCCGAGCATTTCACGCGCGAGGGCTACCTGCGGCACCTGCTGGCGGAGGGGTTGTTCCGCCGTTACACCCTGCGGGTGCGGGCCGAGGGGCCGGAGTTCAAGGTGGACGGCATTGACGAGCCCGCCCGCCTGCCCACGCTGGAGGGCCCCGCCGCGGGCGGCTCGGCGGACCCGGCCGTGGCGCCGGCCATCCAGGCGGTCATCGACCGGCTGCAATCCGAACTGGCCGTGATCGAGAAGACGGGGTTCATCTCCTACTTCCTCATCGTGGCCGACTTCGTGGCCTGGGGCCGCGACATGGGGGTGGCCTGCGTGGCCCGTGGCAGCGCGGCCGGCTCGCTCGTCACCTACCTGCTTGGCATCGCCAACGTCGATCCCATCCGCTACGGCCTCCTCTTCGAGCGTTTCCTCAACCCCGAGCGCGTCAACCCGCCCGACATCGACATCGATTTCGCCGACGACCGCCGCGGGGACGTCATTGAGTATGTGCGCCAGAAATACGGGCGGGATTCCGTGGCGCAGATCATCACCTTTGGCACCATGGGGGCCAAGTCGGTGGTGCGCGACGTGGGCCGCGTGATGGGGTTGAGCTACGGCGAATGCGATCGCCTGGCCAAGATGATTCCCAACGAGCTGAAGATGTCGCTGGAGAAGGCGCTCAAGCAGTCGCCGGACTTCAAGCAGGCCTACGAGACGGAGGACACCACCCGCGAGCTGATTGATGCGGGCTTTGTCCTCGAGGACATTGCGCGCAACTCCAGCGTGCATGCCGCCGGGGTGGTCATCGGGGACCAGCCCCTGGTCAACCTGCTCCCGCTCAAGCAGGACGAGGATGGCACCATCGTGACCCAGTATGCGATGGGGCCGGTGGGCGACCTGGGCCTGCTCAAGATGGACTTCCTGGGGCTGAAGACCCTGACCGTCATCCGGAACGTCTGCGAGATGGTCAAGCAGGCGCGCGGGGTGGACATCCCGATCGACAACCTGCCGCTGGACGACGCCCGGACCTACGACCTGCTCAACAAGGGCAACACGGTCGGCATCTTCCAGCTGGAATCCGGCGGCATGCGCGACTTGTGCCGCAAGTTCCAAATCAGCTCGGTGGAGCACATCACGGCGCTGGTGGCCCTGTATCGCCCGGGGCCCATGGACCTCATCCCGGACTTCATCAAGCGCCGGCACGGCGAGGTGGAGATTGTCTACGAGCATCCGCTGCTGGAATCCATCAGCCGGGAGACCTACGGGGTGCTCATCTACCAGGAGCAGGTGATGCAGGCCGCCCAGGTCCTGGCGGGCTACACCTTGGGCGGCGCCGACTTGCTGCGGCGGGCCATGGGCAAGAAGAAGGCCGAGGAGATGGCCCAGCAGCGGGAGATTTTCGTCAAGGGCTGCGCGCAGGCCAACCAGATCCCGGCGGCCAAGGCCAACGCGGTCTTCGACCTGCTCGAGAAGTTTGCCGGCTACGGCTTCAACAAGTCGCACGCGGCCGCCTATGCCGTGGTCGCCTACCAGACGGCCTATCTCAAGGCCAATTACCCGGTGGAGTTCCTCAGCGCGATGATGACGAACGACATGGGCACGCAGGACAAGCTCAAGGTCGTCCTCGATGAGGCCCGGGCCATGGGCGTGGAGGTGTTGCCGCCGGATGTGAATGACGGGCAGGCGTTTTTCTGGCCGGCCACGCGGGCGGGGGCGGAGGCGGGGGCGGGCGGGGCCATCCGGTTCGGGTTGGCCGCCATCAAGGGCGTGGGCGAGATCGCGGTGGCCGGCCTGATCGAGGCGCGCAACGCGGGCGGGGCCTTCCGCGACTTGGACGACCTGTGCAGCCGCGTGGACATGCGCACGGTCAACCGCAAGACCCTGGAGGCGCTCATCAAATGCGGGGCGTGTGACAGCCTGGGGGAATCCCGGGCCGGGATGTTTGGGCGGCTGGAGCGGGTGATGACCCGGGCGGCCAGCGCGGCCGCCGACCGGGCGCGCGGGCAGAGCAGCCTGTTCGGCATGATGGAGGAGGCGGCGCCGCGTCCCGTGGCCCGCGAGGGCCAGGTGGCCGAGTGGCCGCAGCACGAACTGCTGGCCCACGAGAAGGAACTGCTCGGGTTCTACGTGACCGGGCATCCCATGACGCCGCTGGCGCCGCTGCTCCAGCGCTATGGCCTGCATAATTCGATGACCGCCCGGACCCTGCCGGCCCGCACCGTCACCCGCATTGGCGGCATGGTCACCGCCGTGCAGCAGGGGTTCTCCAAGAAGAGCGGCAAGCCCTATGCCATGGTCACCCTTGAGGATTTGGAGGGGACCCTCTCGCTCCTGTGCCTGAACGACAACTTTGACCGCCACCGCGAGCACCTGGTCGAGGGGCGGGCCCTCCTCATCGTCGGCGAGGTGAACAACGACGAGGACAAGGCCAAGCTGTTTCCCCTCGAAATCATGCCGCTGGAGGAGGCCCCGAAGAAATACACCCGCCAGGTCCATTTCCGGCTCAGCACGGCGCAGTTGCAGCCTGCCAGCTTTGAGGCCGCCCTGCGCGTCGTGGAGGCCCACCCCGGGCGCATCCCCCTCTTCCTTTGCCTGCGCCGCCCGGGCGGGGAACTCCTCTTCATCGAGACCCACGAGCGCTACAGCGTCACCCCGTCGGCCGGCCTCCAGCAGGAGATTGACGCGCTGTTCGGCGAGCAGACCTACTACGCCAAGGTCGACACCACCCTCCCCGAGCGCCCGCGCAAGCCCTGGGAACGCCGGTCGGAGAACGGCAGCCGCGAGGAATAGCCCGGGACGGCCCCACTTCCGGCGTGCAAACCTGCCGGCGGCCGTGCATCTTTCCGGACCACGCGCCCACCGTGAACCGCGGTTCCTCCAGCCTCCTTTGCCCGCCGGTCGCCCGCCCGGTCCGGGCCGTCCGCCGCGCGTTCCTCCTCGCCTGGCTGGCGTCGGGGTTGGCGACGGCCGTTTCCGGCCCGGCCATCCCGTCCGTCGCCTCCAACGATCTCATCCACCTTGAGGTCCGGGATGTGCAGGGCAGGGTGGTCCGGCCGTGGGCCAAGGGCGGGGACCAGCCGGTCCTGCTCTTCTTCCTCATGCATGATTGCCCGGCGGCCAACGGCTACGCCCCGGAGATCAACCGCATTGTGGCCGATTACCCGCAGGTCCGCAGCCACGTCGTCTATCCCGAGGCGACCCTGAAGCCGGCGGCGGCGCGCGATCATGTCCGCGAGTATGGCTTTCGCTGCGTGGCCCTGCTCGATCCCGCCCATCGGTTGGTGCGCGCGGCCGGCGCCACCCTGTCGCCCGAGGCGGCGCTGGTGTCGGCCCGCGGCGAGGTGCTTTACCTGGGGCGCATCGACGACCGGATGGCGGCCCTGGGCAAGCGCCGCCCGCAGCCCACCCGGCGGGATTTGCGGCTCGCGCTCGATGCGGTCCTGGCCGGCCGGCCGGTGCCGGAGCCGCGGACACGCGCCATTGGCTGTTACCTTCCCGACCCCGGGCCCGTCAGCCCGGGCGTGGTCCCTGAACCCAAGCCCTCCCTCCCATGAACACCCCTGGATCCTCCCGTTCTTCCCGCGTGGCCTGGTTCTTCGCGGCCGGCCTCCTGGCGTCCTCCGGCGTCAACGGCGCGGAATCCGCCCCGGCGCCCGGGGTGGGCCCGGTCACCTTCACCGAGCATGTCGCGCCCATCCTGTTCCAGAACTGCACCCGGTGTCATCGGGCCGGGGAGGTGGCGCCGTTTCCGCTCCTCACCTACGAGGATGCGCGCCGGCGCGGGCGGCAGATCGCCGAGGTGACGGCCCGGCGGGAGATGCCGCCGTGGCATGCCGAGCGGGGGGACGTGGCCTTCAGCAACGAGCGCCGGTTGACGGATGCGCAGATTGGGGTGCTGGCGGCGTGGCACCGGCAGGGGATGCCGGAGGGGGATCGGTCCAAGCTGCCGCCGGCGCCGCGCTTCCCCGAGGGTTGGCAGTTGGGGACGCCGGACCTGGTCCTGAAGATGGACGAGGCCTTCCTGGTGCCGGCGGAGGGCCCGGACATCTACTGGAACTTTGTCTTTCCGCTGAACCTTCCGGAGGGAAAATTCGTGAAGGCGATCGAGTTCCGTCCAGGCGCCCGCACCGTGGTGCATCATGCGCTGTATTTCCTCGACACCAACGGGGTGGCCCGCGGCTATGACCAGCGGGATCCCAAGCCGGGCTACAACGGCGGCAAGCGATCCAACCGCCAGTTCCAGTGGCTCGGGGGCTGGGCGGTGGGGGGTGAGGCCCTGATGCTGCCGCCGGAACTGGCATGGAAGTTCCCCACCAACAGCGACATCGTGTTGCAGACCCATTATCACCCGAGCGGCAAGCCGGAGCAGGACCGGTCGATGCTGGCGGTTTATTTCAGCGACCGGCCGCCCACGCGCCGTTTCACCATGCTGCAGGTGCCGCCCCTGTTTGGTCGGTTGAACGGGTTGGACATCCCGGCCGGGGCCTCCCGTTACACGGTGCGCGATGCGATGGTCCTGCCGGTGGACGTGGAGGCGTTTTCGGTCACGCCCCATGCGCATTACCTCGGCAAGTCCTTCCAGTTGACCGCGACCCTGCCGGACGGGCCGACGCGCACCCTGCTCAAGGTGCCGGACTGGGACTTCAAGTGGCAGGAGGACTGCGCGTTCCGGGAACCCCTGCGGCTGCCGAAGGGCACGCGGCTGGAGGCGTCCATCACCTATGACAACTCGGCCGACAATCCCAACAACCCGACCCGGCCGCCGCGCCGGGTCCGGTGGGGTCCCAACACGACCGACGAGATGGCCTCCTTCACCCTGGGGGTGATGCCGGTCCGCAACGAGGATCAGGCCGCCCTGGAGAAGGCGCAGGAACTGCACATTGTGGACCTGTTCATTGATCGTGCCCAGGAGGACACCCGGCGGCGGGAGCAGGTCCAGATGGTGGTGGCCACCTTTGACAAGAATGGGAACGGGCGGATCGACGCCGACGAACGCGGCCCGTTGCGGGCGTTCATCCTGCAGAGCGGATTCCTGCGGGGCCTCTAGCACCGGCCGGGCGGGATGCGGGCCGGCCGGCGCGGGGGCGGCTCAAGGGGCCAGGCGGAAGAACTGTGCGCCCGGTCCCACCGGAACCAGCAGGGTCTTCCAGGTGCCATCGGTGGAGGGTTCCCCTGGCGCATATTGCCAACTGGCGGCCGGGCTGGGGTTGCTGCCGAACTGCAGCCGACTGGCCGTGGCGCTGGCGGGCCAGCGCAGGAGAACGTGGTTGCTGCCCGCGGGCACCATCTGCAGCCGGGGCGGCCCGACGCTGGTGAGCCCGATCAACTCGAGGTCAAAGCTCACGTCGCTGCTGCTGGATGCCTGCTGGTGGATTTCGACCGCCAGCAGGTTGGTGCCCGCCCCGAGGAGGGTGGCGGGGAGTTCCGTGACAAAGAAGGTCGTCTCATCGGTTCCGCCCACGGCCAGCGGCGCCACCGTCAGGTAACCCACGGGGCCGGTCGGCATGTTGCTGCGGAGGATCTCGATGCCATTGAGGTAAACCACCGCGCCGTCATCCCGCAGCAACCGCACGACCAGGCCGGTGACAGTCTGGGGATCGGCCACCACGAAAGGCCGCCGGAAATAGGTGGTGATGAACCGGCTGGTGGTGGGGCCGCTGTTGATCACCGTGGCCTCGTCGCCTTCCCCATAGCCGAACTGGGCGCTGCCGGTGGACCACGCGCTGTCGTCAAAGTCGGTTTTCTGCCAGTTCGTGCCCTGATCCGATCCGTTGTCGAGGAAGCGCCAGGTCGTCCCGGGCGGGACCATCACCGCCGTGCCCACCCGCACCGGCACGGGCGCCGAGGAGCGGACCGCCCCGCAGCCGTCGATGGCGCGCGCGGTGAACACGTGGTAGCCGGCGGGCAGGTTGCCGAGGTTGACCATGTAGGGGGCGGCGGAGACCTCCGCGAGCTTGTTGGTGCCCAGGTAGAACTCCACCCGCGCCACGTAACCGTCGGGGTCGGAGGCGTTGGCCGCGAGCGTGAGGCCGCCGCCCAGGGGCAGGGTGGTGTCCGGCGCCGGCGTCGGGGACACCAGGGCCACGGCGGGCGGCAGGTTCGTGTAGTTGGCGGCCAGGGTGAGGTTGAAACTGAGGTCGGAGCTGGTGTTGTTCACCTGGTGCACCTCGACGGCGATCACGTTGGCGCCATTGGTCAGGGCCGCCGCGCTCACGGTCGAGGTGTAGAAGTTGACCGTCTCGTCGGAGCCGCCCGCGTTGGTCGAGGCCAGGGTGGTGTAGAGGATGGTCCCGGCCGGCATGTTATTGCGATGGACCTCCACCCCGTTCAGATAAACCACCGCGCCGTCGTCGCGCAGCAGGCGCAGGGTCAGGCTGCCGACCGCCGCGGCGTTGGTCAGCTGGAAGGTGTGCCGGAAATAGGTGGTGATGTAGCGGGCCGTCGAGGGGCCGCCATTGATGGTGGTGGACTCGTCGCCGTCCCCGAAGCCCAGCTGGCCGGGGCCCCCGGCCCAGCCCGCGTCATTGAAGGTCCGGGCGCGCCAGGCCGTGCCTTGGTCCGTCCCGTTGTCGAGGTAGCGCCAGACGGCGCCGGTGCTGATGAGCGATACCGCGGGGCGGGCGACCGTCACCACCACCGGGGCCGACACGCCTTCCGCGCCCGTCTCGTCATAGGCCCGGGCGACGAAGGAATAGGTGCCGGCGCAGAGGCTTGGCCGGGTGATGGTGTAGGGCAAGGTGACGTCCTCCCCCACCGGGTTGGCCCCCTCGTAGAGAACCACCCGCGTGACGATGCCATCGGGGTCCGTGGCGCTGATCTGGAAGGTGAGGTTGCCCTCGCCCATGGCGGTGCCATTGGTGGGTGAGGTGATGACCACGGTCGGGGGGCGGTTGGTGAACACCGCGTTGCCGGCCAGTTCAAGGTCAAAGCTGAGGTCGGAACTGGCGGGGTCGGATTGGTGGACCTCGGCGGCCAGGGTGTTGAGCCCGTTGGCGAGCAGGTGAATGGGCGGGGGCGGCGCCGCGATGAAGTAGGCGTTTTCCGCCGCGCCCGAGACGGCCGCGCTGGCGGGCGTGTTGAAGAGGGGTTCCCCGTCCGGCATGTTTTTCCGGTAGACCTCGACGCCATTGAGGTAGACCACCACGCCGTCATCGGCCAGCACGCGCAGGGCGAGGTTGGTGTAGTCCAGGGCGTCCTCCACGTTGAAGGTGCGCCGGAAATAGGTGGTCATGTGCTTTTGGGCGGCGTTGGGGCCGTAGCCCACCACGGTTAGCTCATCCCCGTCCCCATAACCCAATTGGCCCTCGCCGGACGCCCAGGCGTTGTCATCGAACAACCCGGCCGGCAGGGACCAGGCCCCGCCGAGGTTCACGCCGGTGTCGTGGTACTTCCAGGTGGCGCCCGGGGGCACCATGGAAAGGTTGATCGGGGCGGAGGCGCGGACGATGGCTCGACCGGTCAGGGTGCCGAGCGTGGGGTTGGCCGGGTCCAGCGCGGTGGTGAAGGTGAAGTCGAGGTTCACGATGAGGAGGCCGTTGGTGATTTGCAGCGTGCCGCCCAGGGCCTGGATGGTGTTCTCGCCCAGGTTGGCCAGGTTGATGTTGCTGCTGCACGGGATGGACACCACGCTGCAGGCCAGCCCGGTCAGGTCATAGACGGCGTTGCCCTCGGCCAGGAAGGGGACGGCAGGAAAGCTGAAGGCTGATGCCGTGAGCGGGGTGAAGGGATTGGTGATCCCGGGGCGGGCATGGTAGATGCGCAGGTTGGAGGCGGTGGCATCGACGCCGGCCAAGCCGAAGGCCCAGCGCAACTGGAAGTTGTAGTTGCCCACCGCCCGCAGGTCGAAGTCCCGCATGGCCACCTGGGTGGGGGCCCCGTTTTCGTCCAGGGCCATGCGCAGGTAGCCCGTCAGCGGCCGGGTTTCCGCATCACATTGCTGGCCCAGGCCGGGGTCGGCACACAGTTCCAAGCGCAGGGTGGAACTGGCCTGATCCACGGGCAGTTGTATCTGCGTGGCGTGTGCCAGGCCGGGCAGGGTCAGGTGGAGGCCAAGGACAAGGACGAGAGCGTGAAGGCGGATCGAGTGCATGGGCCAAGTCGTGAAGGTCACGGTGCCGTGGGGAACGCTGGTTTTATATCGAAATCGGATGGGTGGGTCAAGACCAGGGCGTTCCGCGGGCGCCCCGGGTTTTCCCTTTGCAACCGTCCCGGGGTTTCCTACCGTGCCCATCGCACGATGCTCATGAATCCTTTTCACGGATGGAAACCCTGTCTCCGGCTGGCCCTGGCGCTTTCCCTTTGTCTGCCTCTCGTTCTGCCCCTGGGCACGGCGGCGGCGGAGGCGGATGGCGGGGGGGGCGCCTCCACCAACCCCCCGGCCCGGTCGGCCCAGGAAATGGCTGAAGCCGAGCGAACCCTTCGTTCCTATCTCCAACTCCAGGAACAACTGCATTCGGCCCTGCTGGCCATCGAACAGGCCCGGCGCGAGAACTCGGTCGCCGCCCGCACCAATGCCGATGCCCTGGCGGCCCGGTTGGCGATGATCGAGGAATCCCTGGATCGTCAACGGGATCAGCAGTCCGAGTCGCTCCGCAGTTCCAATCGCACCCTGCTTGTCCTTGGGGGCACCCTCATTGGCGTGGGGTTTGTTTCCCTGGTGGTCATGGTCTTCTTCCAGTTGCGGGGGATGAACCGCCTGGCGGAAATGGCCTCCGGCATGCCCCTGGCCCCCGGCTTGCCGGTGGCGGGCGCCCTCGGCGCCGGCGATCCCCGGCTGCTGGGCCCCGCGGGTTCCGGGCCGGAAACCGCCCGGCTGCACGGGGTCATCGAGCGCTTGGAACGCCGCATCCAGGAACTGGAGGGCGCCACACGCCCGACCAAGCTGGCCGCCGCCGCCATCGACATTCCCGCCGCCTCGTCGGAACGCACGACAGTCGACTCCCCGTCCGGTCGGGGCACCGGCCAGGCGACCGTGCTGCTGGGGAAGGGGCAGGCGCTCCTGAGCCTGGGCCAGCACGAAGGGGCGCTGCGCTGCTTCGACGAGGCCCTCGCGGCGGCGCCCGGCCATGCCGAGGCCCATGTCCGGCGCGGGCAGGCCCTGGAGCGCCTCAAGCGCTTCGATGAGGCCCTGGCCAGCTACGACCAAGCCCTGGCCCTCGACCCTTCCGTCACCCAGGCCTACCTGGGCAAGGGCAGCGTGTTCAACCAGCAGGAACGATACGGCGAAGCCCTCGACTGCTACGAACAGGCCCTGCGCTCGGAATCCGCCGCCTCCTGACCGTCCGGCCGCCCCGCAGCGGGCCGGGGCGGGCCGTCATTTGGGCTTGAGCTGGGGGAAGAGGATCACGTCCCGGATGCTTTCCTGGCCGAGGAGCAGCATGCAGAGCCGGTCCACGCCCATCCCCATGCCGCCGGCCGGGGGCATGCCATGCTCCAGGGCGATCAGGAAGTCCTCGTCCAGTTTCTGTTGTTCCCCGCCGGCCTGGTGTTCCAGCCGTTCCCGCTGCTCGAGCGGGTCATTCTGCTCGGTGTAGGCCGGGGCGATCTCCTGGCCGTTGATGCAGCATTCGAAAACCTCGACCGTGGTCGGGTCGTCCGGGGACAACTTGGCCAGCGGGACCAGTTCGCGGGGCAGGTGGGTGACGAAGGTGGGCTGGATCAGGGTGGGCTCGATCAGTTTCTCAAAGACGGCGCCCGTCACCTCAAAGTCCTCGTGGTCCTTGCTGATGTCCGCCCCCAGTTCGTGGGCGCGCCGGCGCCGGGCCTCCGGGGTGAGCTCGAACCAGTCCGCCCCGGCCTTTTCACGCACCAGGTCGCGGTAGGTCACGCGCCGCCAGGGCGGGGTGAGGTCAATGGTCTTGGTCACCTCGCCCTCGGCGTTGCGGTGCTGGATGTGACGGGTGCCGAGGACGTTCTCCGCCACGTGCAGGACCAGGCTCTGCACGAGTTCCATCATCTGTTCATAGTCGCCGTAGGCCTGGTAGGCCTCGACCATGGTGAACTCCGGGTTGTGTTTCCGGCTCAGGCCCTCGTTCCGGAAATTGCGGCCGATTTCAAAGACCCGGTCAACCCCGCCGACCAGCAGGCGCTTCAGGTACAGTTCCAGCGCGATGCGCAGGTAGAAGTTGCAGCCCAGCGCGTTGTGGTGGGTGATGAAGGGCGCGGCCGCCGCGCCGCCCGGGATGGCCTGCATCATGGGCGTCTCCACCTCGACGTAGCCGCGGCTGTGGAAGAAGGCGCGCATCTCCCGGATGACGGCGCTGCGCAGCAGCATCGTCCTGCGCACGTCGTCATTGGCCATGAGGTCGAGGTAGCGCTGCCGGTAGCGGATCTCCGTGTCCTCCAGCCCGTGCCATTTGGCCGGGGGCGGACGCAGGGCCTTGGTCAGGATGGTGAAGCGCTCGAGCTTGACGCTGATCTCCCCCGCCCGGGTGGTGAACAGCGTGCCGTGCACGCCAATGATGTCGCCCAGGTCCAGGTGCTTGAAGATGTCGTATTGCTCGTCGCCCAGGACGTTTTTCTGCGCGTAGACCTGGATGCGCCCGCTCTGGTCCTTGATGTCGATGAACTGGCTCTTGCCCATGTCGCGGTGGGCGGTGATGCGCCCGGCCAGGGCCACCGGGCGTCCCTCGGCATACTGGTGCCGCGCGTCGGCGCAGGATTCCGTGGGCGTAAACTTGTTCTTGAAGGGGTCCAAGCCGCGGGCGCGGAGGGCGGCCAACTTGGCCTTGCGCTGCTCAATAAGGGCGTTCGTGTCTTCCATACGTCGCTTCGTTGCGGGCGGGAGTGAAGCACGGGAACCCCCTGCATAGAAGCAGGAAGAAGGCGAAAAGCAGGCGCCCGGGCCGCACTTTTTTGTCCGGGCGGCCCGCTCAGGGGCAATGACTTGCGTGAATCGGGCCGTCAAACGGGAAAAAAGGGTTGTCACCACGCGCCGGTTTCAGGCAGCGTGCGCCCCTCTCGGCGAGCGCCAGTCAAGGAAGGACACCGTCCCAGGAACCCGTTGTAGGACCGATCTCGCCCGGGCCGAACGATGGACGTTCGTATGATGAAGACCACGATTGTCTTGTTCCTTGCCGGCGGCCTGCTGTCCGCCTCTGCCGGCCTTTCCAAGCTGGATGCCCTGGCCATGATTGAGTCGGGCAATGACGACGCCGCCATCGGCCGGGCCGGGGAGGTGAGCCGCTACCAGATCAAGCCCCGGATCTGGCAGGCCTACACCACCTCCCGCGCGTGGCGAAATGCCGGGATCTCCGGTCAGGTCGCCGGGCAATACCTGGCCCATCTCGAGGACCTGTTCCGCCGGCGCACCGGCCGCGACGCCTCGGATTTCGACCTCTACGTCCTCTGGAACGCCGGGCCGTCCTACTACGCGCGCCTGGGCTACTCCGCCCGCCGGGTTGGACCCACCATCCGCGACCGCGCCCAGCGCTATGTGAACCTCCGCCACATGCGCAACGCCTTCCCGCCACATTCCCCCCCTCCCGCTCCTCCCGCGCCCCTCGCCGCTCCGTTCACCACCCCCCTCCCGCCGCTCCCCACCCCCCCGGCCGCTCTCGGCCTCACCCTCACCCGTTAACCCGCTCACTCGCTCGCTCGTTAGCCAGTGGGCGGGATGGCGGGGCGTGGCATTTGACGCCTCCCGGGCCCGCCGTTAGCGTCGCCGCGTGCCTGAGCTTGCCTTCCGTGACTGCGCCGTCCTCCTGCGCCCCGATGATTCGGTAGCCGTCCTCAAGCGGCCCCTGCAGGAAGGGGATGTGTTGACCGGCGGGCCGCGGGGCCTGCGCGCCGAGCGCGCCATTCCGGCTGGCCACAAGATCGCCGTCACCGCCCTTGCCACCGGTGAGCCCGTCCGTAAATACGGGCAGATCATCGGCTTCGCCTCCGGCGCCATCCGACCCGGGGACCATGTCCATACGCACAACCTGGCCATGGGCGAGTTCGGGCGGGATTATGCCTTCTGCACCGAGGCCCGTCCCCTGCCGCCGCCCCCGCCCGGACCGCCCCGCACGTTTGCCGGCTACGAGCGCCCCGGCGGCCGGGCCGGCACGCGCAACTACCTGGCGGTCATCTCCAGCGTCAATTGCTCGGCCTCGGTCGCCCATTATGTGCGCGACCGTTTTCGCACGCCGGACTTTGCCCGGGAGTTTCCCCACGTGGACGGGGTCATCGCCTTCACGCACAAGGGCGGCTGCGCGATGGACCCCGGCGAGCCACAGGCCCTCCTGCAGCGGGTGCTGGCCGGCATGGCCCGGCATCCCAACATTTCCGGCTTCATCCTCCTCGGCCTGGGCTGCGAGGTGAACCAGATCGATGCCCTGCGCGAGGCCCATCACCTCGACCGCGCCAATCCCGGCCAGGCCCAGCCCGCCTTCCTCAACATCCAGTCGTTGGGCGGCATCCGGCGCACCGTCGAGGCCGGCGTGGCCGCGGTGACCCGCATGCTGCCCTTCGCCAACGCCCAGCGCCGCACGCCCCAGCCGCTGGAGCGGCTCATCCTGGCCGAGAACTGCGGCGGTTCCGACGGCAACAGCGGCATCACCGCCAACCCCGCCCTCGGGGTGGCCTCCGACGAACTGGTCCGCCGCGGTGGCACCAGCGTGCTGGCCGAGACGCCTGAGATCTACGGCGCCGAGCACCTCCTCACGCGCCGGGCCGTGTCGCGGGCGGTGGGGGAGAGTCTGGTCGGGTTCATCCGCTGGTGGGAGGACCACGCCCGGATGCACCACTCGACCATCGACAACAACCCGAGTTTCGGGAACCGCGCCGGGGGGTTGACCACCATCTACGAGAAGAGCCTCGGCGCCATCGCCAAGGGCGGACAGGCCCCGCTGTCCGCCGTCTACCGTTACGCCGACCCCATCACGGAACGGGGTTTCTGTTTCATGGACACCCCGGGCTATGACCCGGTCAGCATGACCGGCCTGGTGGCCGGCGGCTGCAACGTGGCCGTGTTCACCACCGGACGCGGCAGCGTCTACGGCTGCAAACCCACCCCCTGCCTCAAGGTGGCGACGAACACCGCCCTCTACCAGCGCATGGAGGAGGACATGGATCTCAACGCCGGCGGCATCCTCGACGGCACCGAGACGGTCGAGCAGGTCGGGATGCGCCTGTTTGAGAAGATCCTGTCCGTGGCCGGCGGGGAGCGGACCAGGAGCGAATTGGCCGGGGTGGGCGACGAGGAGTTCGCCCCCTGGCAACTGGGCCCGACGTTCTAGGGGCGCTTGGCCGGGGCCGCCGGCGTCCACGGGCTGCCGCCCCGGAAGGTGGCCCGCTCCAGCAGCCGCGCCGGCGGATCAAATCCCAGCGGCTCGCGGCTCGCGGCCCAGACCGCCCCGCGACGGATGAGCGGCGCCGCCCGGCGCACCGACTCCGCGCTGTGCCCGAGCACGGTCTGGAACACGCGCCCCCGCCCGTAGTCGTGCGCCCATGCCATGGGCTCGTCCCGCCCCGTCACCTGGGAGCGCGCCGTGGCCAGCGGCGTGATGGATTCCTCCCCCGCCTGCCGGAAATAAAGCTCATCCACCGTCTCGAATGCCCCGAGCCCCGCCGTGATGGGATGCGGCACCGGGGTCATCTCAACCCGAAACGGGCCGTAGGGATCGTGCCCGCTCGGGCCCGCGTGGTCCCAGGCCCGCCGGACCACGCGGCGATACTCCGGCCAGTCGGAGGCCGGTGTCCCGGGCAGGGAGGCATGGAAGGCCCCGTTGGCAAAGTGAATGACGGCCGCACCCCCGCCATTGCTCAGCCAGCGGGTGAAGTTGGTCCGGGCCGCCTCGCCCAGCCCGGGCCGCTCCCAGTTGCAGTAGTTCAGCACGACCAACTGGTAATCGTGGAGCCTGGGCAACCCGAGATCCTCCGGCTTCTCCGTCACGTCCACCAGCGCGCGCGGATCCTGCTCAATCCCGTGCAGCAACGCCGCCGTGGTCGCGCGCCAGTCATGGCCCGGATGCTGGTGGCCGGTGACCACCAGGGCCCGCAGCCGCTCGCCCAGGGGCGCGTCCACCCCTCCCGCAGGCACCTCGATGCGCGCGGTCCAGGCCAGCGCGTTCAGCAGCAGCCGCCGAAAGTCCGGCACCCACCAGTTGCGATAGAAATGTCCCCCCGTAAACCCAAAGGCCCGGCCGCCGTCCGCCCGCTCCACCGTCCAGCCCACGGTGTTCGGACGCGGGTCCGCCGCCGGGTTGGCCGCCGCCTCCTTCAACAGGATGGGGGTCAGGCGCGGGTCGGGGTCGCGGAACCGCAGCTTGAAGTAGAACTCCTCCGTCAGGCTGAAGGGACGCACCCCCCGCGCCACGGGATGACCCGGCGCCGCCAGCACCGGGGTCCATGACCGCGTCTGGATGGCGCTGTACCAGCGGTTTGGCCCGGGCCCGGTCTCGTAGTCAAAGTAGCCCCCGATCCACTGCGTGATCTGGTCATGCACGCGGCTCGGATGAAAGGTCGACCAATGAAACAGCACCAGGCCGCACCCGCGCCGCATCTGGCGATCCAGTTGCGCCAGCCGGTCGCCCACATACAGCGGATGGTCGGCCTCCCTGCGGTCGGAGCCCCCCGAGGTCAGGAAGATGGTGTCGGCATCGTCGAGGGTGGCGGCGTTGGTGGGCCACCCGTCGAAATGGACCTCGACCCGCGCCCCCCGGAACGCCGGGGCGGTCTCCAGGCAGTAGCGCAGCAGCAGGACGTTCTTCTCGTATTCGTGGGTCTCCCGCGGATGACTGTCGAGCGGCCCGGCAATGAGGACGATCTTCGGCGAACGTCCCGCCCCCGGTGCGGTGGCGGGCAGGGCCCCGGGGCCGGCTGCGGCCGGGACGGCGAGCGCCAGGAGCAGCCAGGGCAGGGCGGGGCAGGGCAGGGGTGGCCGGAGGGTGGCGCAGGGCATGGGGCCGCGATTAGCAGGAGCCCAGTCCCCGGGCAAGCGGCTTCTCCGGCGGTGGGCGGTCCACCGGCCGCCCGCCCCGCCTAGCGCTGCGCCGCCCGGGCCCGGAAAAACGCCGTCTCCGTCATGCCCGGCGGGGGCAGCGGCAGCGGGGTCCACACCTTGGGCGCGCGCGCCTCGACGCGCAGTTCCACCGGTTCCTCCTCCAGCCAAAGGATGGGAAGGGGGCGACGGGGTTGCGGCGGGCGTGGCGTGGGTTTCATCGGGCGCTGATTTGGGCCGGCACCTCTGGAGGGGGGGTGGATCCATCCAGGCCCGCCAGCGCAGGGCGCCGGAGCTGCTGGAGTCATCGGCAGCGCCCCCGCGAAAATGAAATGGCCGCGCCGCGTCCCGCGAAAAAACTGCTGGCGCCCGCCGCGGCCGGTCCCCAACATCCCCGCGCTGCCGGCCCCGGCCGGGACTCAATGAAAGCGAAGATCATCATTACTCCGAAGAAGGCCGTCGTGGACCCGCAGGGCAAGACCGTGCAAACCGCCCTTGAGCACATGGGCTACCAGGGGGTGCAGGCCGTCCATGTGGGCAAGTACCTCGAAGTGGAACTGGCCGGCACCGACCGCGAGGCCGCCCGCCGCCAGCTCGACGAGGCCTGCCACAAGTTTCTCAGCAACCCGGTGATTGAGGACTACCGCCTCGAGATCGAATGAAGTTCGCCGTCCTTCAGTTCCCCGCCTCCAACTGCGACCAGGACGCGCTCCATGCCGTCCGCCTGCTCGGCCATGAGGGCCGCTATGTCTGGCACAAGGAGGATTCGCTGGGCGACGCGGACGCCGTCCTTGTGCCGGGCGGTTTCAGCTACGGGGATTATCTCCGGTGCGGCGCCATCGCGCGCTTCAGCCCGGTCATGCAGGCGGTCAAGCGCTTCGCCGCCGAGGGCGGTCTCGTGCTTGGCATCTGCAACGGGTTCCAGGTCCTGACCGAGGCCGGACTCCTCCCGGGCGCCCTCGTGCGCAACCGGTCCCTCCAGTTCCGCTGCGAGAATGTCTTCCTCAAGACCGCCACCACCGATTCGCCGTTCACCCGGCGCACCCCGGCCGGCAAGCTGCTGCGCATCCCCATCGCCCATGGCGAGGGCTGCTACTTCGCCGACCCCGCCACCCTCGCCCGCCTCAAGCAGGGGAACCAAATCCTCTGGCAATACGCCAGCGCCACCGGCGAGCTGACCGAAGCCGCCAACCCCAATGGCGCCCTCGAGAACATCGCCGGCGTCTGCAACGAAGCCCGCAACGTGGCCGGCCTCATGCCTCATCCCGAGCGCGCCTGCGAGGCCATCCTCGGCAGCGATGACGGGCGCCATATCTTTGAGAGCATGATCGACTTCCTCAAGGAGCGGCCGCGCACGCGCGCCGCCTGAGGCCGCCCGGCCCCGCCCGCCCGGGTCACCCCCCCGCCAGCCGCCGCAGGTCGGCCGCGAACCGGTCCACGTCCTCCTCCGTGGTGTCCCACGCGCACATCAGCCGGCACCCGGTCTCCCCCACGAACGTGTAAAACCGCCAACCCGCCTCGCGCGCCCGCTCCATCACCGCCGGCGGCAGTTCCACCATCACGGAGTTGGCCTCGCGCGGGAACAGGAGCCGGAAGCCCGGCACGCCCCGCAGCCGTTCCTCCAGCCGGGCCGCCATGCGGTTGGCGTGCGCGGCATGCCGCAGCCAGGCGCCGTCCTGCAGCAGGCCCACCCACGGCGCGGCCACAAACCGCATCTTGCTGGCCAGTTGTCCGCCCTGCTTGGCCCGGCAGTCAAACTCCGCCGCCAATGCGCGGTCAAAGAACACCACCGCCTCGCCCCCCGGCAGGCCGTTCTTCGTGCCGCCGAAGGACAGCACATCCACGCGCGCCTCCCACGTGATCTCCCGCGGATGGCACCCCAGGGATGCCACCGCGTTGGCAAAGCGCGCGCCGTCCATGTGCACCCGCATGCGCCGGGACCGCGCCAGTTCCCCGATGGCCCGCAGTTCCTCCGGCGTGTAGACGGTGCCCATCTCCGTGGCCTGCGTCAGGGTGATGGCGCGCACCTTGGGATAATGCAGGTCCAGGCGCCGCTCGCTGGCCCGCTCCAGCACGGCCGGGGTCAGCTTGCCTTCCGGGCCCGGCAGGGGAACCACATGGGCGCCTCCCGTGAAAAAACCCGGGGCCGCGCACTCCGCCGCCTCCACGTGCGCCGCCTCATGGCACAGGATTCCCTGGTAACTGCGGCACAGCTGGGCCAAGGCCAGCGAGTTCGCCGCCGTCCCGTTGAAGACAAAGAACACCTCGCACTCCGTCTCGAACACCCCCCGGATCAGATCGCACGCGCGCCTCGTCCACTCGTCGTCCCCGTAGCCCGCTGCATGGCCGTGGTTGGCCTCGGCCAGCGCCTGCCAGGCCTCGGGACAGATTCCGGCGTAGTTGTCGCTGGCAAAATGGCGGGGGTTCATGAGGTTCCGGGTGGCGGTTCAGACGACGACCAGCTTGCCCGCACCGCCGCCACCGGGGCAAGGGCAGGTTCCCCCGTGGCAGCGGACCTGAGTCCGCTGAGCCGCACTGCAGGCGTCGGGCGCCGGCTGCTGCGATCATTCGGGATGGCACCCGCGCCTGATCTGAGGCATAGGATTCGCGCGTCCCTGCTCCCATGCCGTTCGTCCCATCACCCCGCCTCCGGCCATTGGGCCGGCTTGGCGCCGCCTTGACGGTCGCCTTCGCCTGGGCGGCCGGCGTGGGTTCCGCCGCCACGGTGGTGGGCTGGGGCAACAATCCCAGCTACAGCGCCGGCCCGGTTCCGCCCGCCCTGGGGGAGGTGCAGGCCATCGGCGCCGGCTACGCGCACAGTCTCGCCGTCCGGCCGGACAGCACGGTGACCGCCTGGGGCGGTGGCGGCTGGAACAAGGGGCAACTCGCCGTCCCGGCCGGCCTCACCAACGTCATGGCCGTGGCCGGGGGTAGTGAGCATTCCTTGGCGCTCCGGCGCGATGGCATCGTCGTGGGCTGGGGCAACAATCTGCTCGGGGCCGGCGTGCCGCCCGCCGGGTTGAAGGGCGTCGTGGCCATCAGCGCCGGGTTCCAGCACAGCGTGGCGCACCGGGCCGACGGAACCGCGGCCGCCTGGGGCTGCGGCTTCGCGGGTTGCACAATTCCGTCCGCCGCGACAAACCTGGTCCAGGTGTCCGCCGGCGGCTACCACACGGTGGGATTGCGGGCGGATGGCACCGTGCTCGTCTGGGACGCCTCGGGCGTGGTCACCGAACCCGCGCTGGGCGGCATTGTCGCGGTGGCGGGTGGCGGCTACCACAGCCTGGCTCTGGACCGCGAGGGCAACCTGTTCGCCTGGGGCACCGTGTTTGCCGGGCAGGACCATGGGCAGACCAACGTGCCCGCCGGGCTCGGCCCCGTCGCCGGCATCGCCGCCGGCATCTTTCACAACCTGGTGCTGCGTGCCGACGGCACGGTGGCGGCGTTTGGCTACAACGCCTATGGCCAATGCTCGGTGCCGGCCGGGCTCAGCAACGTGGTCAGCCTCGCCGCCGGAGGGTTTCATGCGCTGGCCGCCGTGGACACGAACGTCGCCGCGCCGACCCCGGGTCCGGCCATCGTCCGCCAACCGCTGGCGGCACCGACCCTGCAGGGGACGCGCGCGCTCTTGAGCGTGGGCGCCGTGGGCGCCCAACCGGTTTCCTACCAGTGGCTGCGCGACGGCGTGCCCTTGCCCGGGGCGACCGCGGCGGTCCTGGACCTCCCGACCGTGAACACCCAGGACACCGCGCGCTATTCGGTGTGGGTGAGCAACAGCCACGGCGGGACCCTCAGCGCGGAGGCGGCGCTCCAGGTCCTGGTCGCGCCGACCTTCCTCTCCCCGCCGGCCGGCACCGTGGTGCCCGTGGGGGCCAACCTATCCCTCTCCGGGGCGGCCACGGGTTTGCCGGAACCCTCCTATCAATGGCAGCGCAACGGCAGCCCGCTCGCCGGACAGACCAATGCCACCCTCCTCCTGACCAACCTCCAGCCGGCCCAGGCGGGCACCTACACGCTGGTGGCCTCCAACCTCGGGGGCATGGCCACCAGTTCCAATGCCGTGGTCCTGGTCGACACACAACCCGTCATCCTCACCCAACCGGCCTCCGCCACCGTCTACGTGGGCGACACCGCCACGCTCCGGGTGTCCGCGACGGGCACGGCCCCGCTGGCCTACCAATGGCAGTTGGCCGGCACCGCGATCCAGGGCCAGACCAATGCCACCCTCACCCTCCACGACCTGCGGTTGGAGGATGCGGGCGCTTACTCGGTCGAGGTCGTCAGCCCCTTCTTCAGCCGGCGGAGCGCGGATGCCGTCCTCACCGTGGTGGATGCCCCCCCCGTGCTGCTCTCCATGCCCCTCCAAGCCACCGTTTTTGCCGGGGGCTCCATCACCCTGACGGGCGCCTTCGGCGGTTCGAAGCCGCTCCAGCATCAGTGGTCGTTCCAAGGCCAGCCCGTCCCGGGTGGCACGAACGCCTCGCTGGAACTCACCCAGGTGGCGCCCGCGGCGGCCGGCCTCTACAGCGTCGCGGTCAGCAACCGGCTTGGCGGAATGATTGCCCCGGGCACCGAACTCATCCTGGTCGAGGTGGCCGCCTGGGGCACCGTGCTGTCCCGGGGCAACGAGGGCAATGTGCCGGTGCCTTCCGTGCCGCCGCTGGCCGACGCGGTCCTGGCCGTGGCCCAAGGCTCGGGCTACAGCGTGGCCTTGCGGACGAATGGCACGGTGCTGGCCTGGGGCGACAGCACCGTTGGCCAAACCAACGTGCCCGGCGGCCTGGTGGATGTCGTCGCCATTGCCGCCGGGGGAAGCCATTCGCTGGCCCTGCGCCGGGACGGGCGGGTGACCGGTTGGGGTTACAACTACTATGGGCAGGCCAGCGTCCCCGCCTCCTTGAGCAACGTGGTGGCGGTGACCGCCGGCAGTCTCCACAGCGCGGCGTTGCGCGCGGAAGGCACGGTGACGGCCTGGGGCTACAATTCCTCCGGGCAGGCCTCGGTGCCGGCAGGCCTGAGCAACGTGGTGGCCGTGTCCGCGGGCGGGTCGCACAACCTGGCCCTGCGGGCGGACGGGACCGTGGCGGCCTGGGGCTACAACGTCTGGGGGCAGGCGACGGTGCCGTCCGGGCTCAGCAACGTGGTGGCGGTGGCGGCCGGGGAGGCCCACAGCCTGGCCCTGCGGGCCGACGGCGGGGTGGTGGGTTGGGGCTACAACTCATCCGGGCAGGCGGCCGTGCCGGCGGACTTGACCGGGGTGGTGGCCGTGGCCGCCGGCAGCCAGCACAGCCTGGCCCTGCGGGCGGACGGCACGGTGACGGCGTGGGGGAACGGCGCGTTCGGGCAAACCAACCTCCCGCCGGGATTGCGCGGCGTGACGGCCATCGCGGCGCGGGCCACCGCCAACCTGGCGCGGGTGGGTGCGCCGCCGCCGGCCCTGCGCGCGGCGGGGCCGTTTGGGGTGCCGGGAGGGCTTGCGGTGACCGTGCCGACGGAGAGCGGACGGGTCTATGCCCTGGAGACGCGGGAGACGCTGGCGGGTCCGGGCGTGTTGCGGTGGCCGCTCGCGGCCGGCACCGGCGGGCAGGTGGAACTGGGGGAGCCGCCGGGTTCGGCCGCCCAGCGTTTCTACCGCGTGCGGCGCTGGTGACGCCGGGGGAGGGGGGATCAGTTCCGCGAGGTGCCCGCCAGTTCCTCCTCGAACTGCACGATTTCCTGGATCTGCGTGAGGAACCAGCGGTCAATCTTGCTCAACTGGAAGATGTCCTCGACGGAGAAGCCGGCGCGGAAGGCGTGGCGGATGAAGAAGATGCGCTCGGCGTTGGGAACGCTGAGCTTGCGGGTGATGAGGTCGCGGGGAAGGACGTCGCGGTCACCGAGGAGGTCGGCCCCGACCCGCCAGGGTTTGCCGTCGCCGCCCAGGCCGCTGCGGCCGATCTCGAGGGAACGCAGGCATTTCTGGAGGCTTTCCTTGAACGTGCGCCCGATGGCCATGGCTTCGCCCACGCTCTTCATCTGGGTGGTCAGGGTGGGGTCGGCCTGGGGGAACTTCTCGAAGGCAAAGCGGGGGATCTTGGTGACGACGTAGTCGATGGTGGGCTCGAAGCTGGCCGGGGTCTCGCGGGTGATGTCGTTGCGGATTTCGTCCAGCAGGTAGCCGACCGCGAGCTTGGCCGCGATCTTGGCGATGGGGAACCCGGTGGCCTTGGAGGCGAGGGCGGAACTCCGGCTGACGCGGGGGTTCATCTCGATGATGACCATGCGGCCGTTGTCCGGGTTGACGCCGAACTGGATGTTGGAGCCGCCGGTCTCGACCCCGACGGCCCGGATCACGGCGAAACTCTGGTCGCGCATGATTTGGTATTCCTTGTCGGTCAGGGTCTGGATGGGCGCGACGGTGATGGAGTCGCCGGTGTGGACGCCCATGGGATCGAAGTTCTCGATCGAGCAGATGATGACGCAGTTGTCCGCGCGGTCGCGCATCACCTCCATCTCGTATTCCTTCCAGCCGAGGAGGGATTCCTCGATGAGGATTTCGTTGACGGGGGAGAGGTCGATGCCGCGCCGGGCGATTTCCTCGAACTCGTCCCGGTTGTAGGCGATGCCGCCGCCGGTGCCGCCGAGGGTGAACGCGGGGCGGATGATGACCGGGAAGCGGCCGATTTTCTCGGCCACGGCGCGGGCTTCCTCGATGTTGTGGGCGGTGCCGCTGAGGGGCACGTCCAGCCCGATGGCGATCATCAGGTCCTTGAAGATCTGGCGGTCCTCGCCCTTCTCGATGGCCTCGGCCTTGGCGCCAATCATCTCCACCCCGTGGCGGGCCAGCGCGCCGGACTTGTGGAGTTTCATGGCCGTGTTGAGGGCGGTCTGCCCGCCCAGGGTGGGCAGCAGCACGAGCTTGTGCGGGACGTCGGCGCCGGCCTGGCCCGGGGCGGGCACGCCCAGCTTTCGCATCTCCTCCAGTTCGCGCACGATGATCTTCTCCACGCACTCGGGTGTGATGGGCTCGATGTAGGTGCGGTCGGCAAACTCCGGGTCGGTCATGATGGTGGCCGGGTTGGAGTTCACGAGCACCACGCGGTAGCCCTCCTCCCTGAGGGCCTTGCAGGCCTGGGTGCCGGAGTAGTCGAATTCGCACGCCTGCCCGATGATGATCGGGCCGGCGCCGATGATGAGCACGCTGTGGATGTCGGTGCGCTTGGGCATGGCTGGGTCAGGCGGCGGAATGCAAAACGCCCGGATGAAACACGCCGACCGGGCCGTTGGAAAGGGGAAAACGGCAGGCACCGCGGCGCGGGTCCCGGGACGCCGCGGGGGCGCGGTTTTTTCTCGAACCCGTCCCGGGCCCGGGCTACAGGAATGGATCCTATGCGATGGATGTGGATGGCCCCCCTGGCCGCCTGGGCGCTGACGGGTTGCGCCGGACCGGGCGCCGCGACCGGCCCCGGCACCCCGGCGCGGCCTGGTGCCACCAACGCCCTCATCGTGGTCCCCAGCAGCGTCGTGCGCGGCAAGGTGGCGGCGGTCAACCCCACCGCCCGCTATGTCATCCTCAGCTATCCCATCGGACACCTGCCCGCCCCGGATCGGCGATTGGCCGTCTACCGGCGCGGCCTCAAGGTGGCTGAAATCAGGGTGGGGTCGCAACGACTCGACACCAATGCCGTGGCGGACATCCTCACGGGTGATTGCGAGGCCGGGGACGAGGTGCGGGACGAATAGGGGAGCCGGGGCCGCCGACCGCGGTCAACTCACCGGTTTGCCGGCCGGCTTGGTGGCGGCCTTCTTCTGGTAGGGTGAGTGCAGGTTGAAATAAATCCCGCAGAGCGGCTTTTCGTGGTCGGTCTGGCTGAGGATGATGGTCACCTGGCGGTCCAGGGCGATGCCGTGACGGAGCGTGGGGCCCCGGTTTTCATAGGCCTTGATGGCCTTTTCCATCAGGGAGCGCAGGGAGGCCTCGCATTCCTCCGGCACCTTCTCCAGGCACACCACATACTTGTCGTAGGCCTTGAGGGCCTCGGCGATCTCCTGCTTGAACGTGTCTGCGTCCACGGGGCAACCATAGCGGGGCGGCGGCGGAAAAGACAAATCGCAAAGTGATCCCCGCCATCGGCCACGGCCCAGCGGGGCTTCTCCAGGCTTGCGCAAACGCTTGACCTTTCCGCTGGAAAGCACACCCTACCCGGCCCGCGTGGGGTTTCCCGCGGGGCGCCTCGCGCGCACAAGCCCGATTCCTGACCCAGGCCGATCCAATGCAGCACATCCGCAACATTGCCATTATTGCCCACGTTGACCACGGCAAGACCACGCTGGTCGACTGTCTCCTCAAGCAGTCCGGGACGTTCCGCGCCAATGAGGCCAAGGCCAGCGAGGAGCGCATCATGGATTCCATGGACCTGGAGCGCGAAAAGGGCATCACCATCCGGGCCAAGAACGCCGCCTTCAAATACAAGAACTTCCACGTGAACATCGTGGACACCCCCGGCCACGCCGACTTCGGCGGCGAGGTCGAGCGCATCATGAACATGATCGACGGGGTGCTGCTGGTGGTGGATGCGGCCGAGGGCCCGCAGGCCCAGACCCGCTTCGTCCTCCGCAAGGCCCTCGAGGCCGGGGCCAAGCCCATCGTGGTCATCAACAAGATCGACCGCGACAATGCCAATCCCAAGAAGGTCCTCGACCAGGTCTTCGAGCTCTTCATGTCCCTCAACGCCACCGACGAGCAGTTGGATTTCCCCTTCGTCTACTGCAGCGCCAAGGCCGGTTACGCCAAGACGGAGATGGAGCATTCCACCGGCACCATGGAACCGCTCTTCGACGCCATCGTCCGGCACATTCCGCCGCCCCGGGCCAAGGCCGGCGACGGGTTCCAGGTCCTGATTGCCAACCTCGACTACTCCGATTACCTCGGGCGCATCGCCTTCGGGAAGATCGTCGAGGGCAAGGTCCGGCAGGGGGATCCCGCGGTCTGCCTGCATGGCGATGGCCGGGTCACCACCGGCAAAATCACGATGATCTACCACTTCGAGGGCCTCAAGCGCATCGAAATCCCCGAGGCCCACGCCGGGGACATCGTCGGCCTGACAGGCTTTGAGGAGGTCTTCATCGGCGAGACCATCGCCGACAAGCCGGAACGCGGCGCCTTGCCCTACATTCCCATCGATCCCCCGACCATCCAGATGGAGTTCGCCGTCAATGACGGCCCGCTGGGCGGCCAGGACGGCAAACTGGTCACCGCCCGCCACCTCTGGGAGCGCCTGACCCGCGAGATCCGCACCAACGTCGCCCTCCGCATCGCCCAGACCAGCGACCCCAAGGTGTTCGCCGTCTCCGGCCGCGGCGAGATGCAGATCGCCATCCTCGTCGAGCAAATGCGCCGCGAGGGCTACGAGGTCCTGGTCAGCCGGCCGGAGGTTCTCTGGAAAAAGTCCCCGTCCGGCGAACCGCTCGAGCCCATCGAGAAGCTCTTCGTCGAGGTGCCCAGCGAAAACCTCGGCGCCGTTATGGAGAACCTCTCCTTCCGCAAGGCCCAGATCACCAACATGAACCACGTCGGGGCCGTCGTCTCCGTCGAGGCCCTCGTCCCCATGCGCGGCCTCATCGGCTTTGAGACCGACCTCGTCAACATGACCCGCGGCATGGGCGTCATGAGCCACCTCTTCCACGAATACGGCGCCGACCGCGGCGAAATCGCCGCCCGCAAGAACGGCTCCCTCGTCAGCATGGACCAGGGCGAGTCCACCAGCTACGCCCTCAACATGATCCAGGAACGCGGCCGCCTCATGGTCGAACCCGGCGACCAGGTCTACGTCGGCATGATCGTCGGCGAAAACGCCCGCGAAAACGACATCCCGGTCAACCCGGTCAAGGAAAAGAAGCTCACCAACATGCGCAGCCAGGGGGACGGCAAGGGCATCCAGCTCAATGCCCCCATGAAGCTCTCCCTCGAGCGTGCCCTCGAATACATCGACGTCGATGAATACGTCGAGGCCACCCCGAAAAACCTCCGTCTCCGCAAAAAGATCCTCGACGAAAACCAGCGCAAGCGGGCCGAAAAGACCCGGGTGCTGAAGTTCGTCGAGGGCTGAGCACCCCGCGGCGGGGCGGGGCAGGGGAGGGGATGCGGCCTGGTGGCCGGCCTCCCCAAGGGGCCGCCCGGGTTGGCCGCCAGGCCAGTGGCGGGTTTCGCCGGGGCAAAGAAAAACGGCCGGGGCATCGCTGCCACCGGCCGTGAATTATCTCAGAAGAGGATTACTTCTTCTCTTCCTTCTTGTCGGGGTTGCACTTGCCGCAGGTCTTGCCAGCCTTCTTGGCCTTGACGCAGCAGGGGTGCGAGCAGTCCTTGCCTTCGCCCTTGGCCTTGTCGCAGCAGGACTCGGCGCTCACGATAGCGACGCTGCCCAGCAGGGCAATGGCCGCGAGGATAGCGGTGATCGACTTCATGTTGTTGTTCTTGTTTGCCCGCGGGTTGCGCGGGGCTTGGTTTGTTGGTCACCAACAGGGCTCTCAAGGCGACCTGGCCTCGCGGTCCTGCGGTTGCTGAACGCGCAAACCTTAAGGCTGCTCCACCGGGTTGACAATCCCCTTTTATGCAAAGGGTTAGTGGGACTCCCCGTTTGCGCCCTCCCGGAATCCCCGGCGCCAGCCCGGGGTGGCCGGGGGGAACCGCCCGCTGAGGCTTCTGCAAGCCGCTTCGAATCAGCCGGTTCCGGTTCCCCCCGGTGGTTGGTGCTCCTAACGTCCCATGTCCATCCGGCCGGACCGATCCCCACTCAGGAAAAGGCCCGCCCCTTCGCCCCGTTTCTGCAGGACGGCGCCCTTGAAACTGACGCTCTTGCCGGTGGCTGGCTCGGTGGCCGAGCCGCTGAATGTCCCGGAGGTCTGGCTGAAGGTCACCGACAGTTTATTGGTGCTCAGGTTGTGCACCTTGTTCGTCGAGGCCAGGTAAATCGCGTTCTGGAATGGCCCCCGGAGGTAGGCGCCGGCGAAGTCGGCGGTCCCGTGGTCAAAGCCAAGGATCCGGGTGCCACTGGCCGGGGCTGCATACCGTGAGCCAACCAAGCTGGTCTGATTCGTGAAACCGCCCGGGTATCGCGTCCGGCTGGTCTGGGTCGGCGCTTCCCACTGCACCACCGCATGGAAGTCATCCGTGGGCCGGTTGGCAAAGGTGACCCACCCGGAGGCAAAGCCCTTGTCCGAGTAAAGCGGCGCGTAGAAGGGCCACAGCCCGTTGGCCGTCAGGGGGCCCGAGCGCGAGATGGACGTGCCGTCCGCCAAGGTGGCCGCCAGGGTCGCCTTGCCGGTCGCGTCCACAACCAGTGTGCCGTAACCGTGCCCGTCCGGGCCCGAACCCAGGGTCGCCCCGCCCGGGAAAACCAGGGTGTAACGTCCGGCCATGGGCACCGGATTGGTGCTGCTGCCGACGGCCGTGCGACCTCCCCACAAGGGCGCCTCCCAGCCTGGGGTCCGGACCGTCCCCACCAACTGGTCCACCCCGTCCACGGTCTCCAGTTTCAGCGTCACTTCCAGCGGGGCGCTGTTGAAGGTCACCCGGTTGGTCGCCTCGCCCAAGCGGCTGAATCGTCCCGAGATGGACACCGACTTGTTGCCGGGACGCAGGCTGCCCGCATAGCTGCCGCCGGCGGCCACGGACAGGGTGAACGGCCCCATGTTGGAATGCCGCATGGCGTCGCTTTCATAAAAGAGACCCACATAGCTCGCCGTCCTCAGCACCAGGGCGTTGGTCTCCATCAGCACCGGTGGGGGAGGCGGGGGCGGCGTGACGGTGACGACCGTGAAATTGGCCTGCAGCGAAAGGTTGGACCGCATGGTGAAGGTGAGGGTGGACTGCGCGCCGCTGGCCCCCCCCGACCAACCCGAGAACACGCTGCCGCTGGCCGGCACGGCGGTCACCGTGTAATTCGAACCGACCATCAGCGCCTGGCCATGCAGGTTGGGGGTGACCTGGCCATTGCCTTGGATGCTGAGCACCAGGGGGCTCGTGGATGTCGGCGCGGGTGGCGGCGGCGGCACCGTGCCACCGGTGTTGCCCTGCAGAAGCACCCGGGACACCCAGGGCCCCGTGGCGCCCGTCCCGTCCACGGCCCGGGCGCGCACCACGTTCGTGCCGGGTTGCAGGGTCAACAGGCTGAACCACGTGGCCGTGCCTCCCGCATTCATAATCTGGCCCCCGTTGTTCTGGATCTCCACCCGGCTGATGGACGCCCCATTGCCCGTGGCCTGCCCAAAAATCATCACCGAGGCGTTCGTGATGCGCGTCCCCTCGGCCGGTGAGGTGAACGTCGCCACCGGGCCGCCCGGCGGCGGCGTCACCGGCGTGGTCACGGTCAGGGTGGCCGCAGGCGTCGTCACCGCCCCATCCGGGTTGAACACCACCACGGAATACCCCCCCGCGTCCACGGCCCGCGCCGCCGTCAAGGTCAGGCTCGCCGCAGTGGCTCCGGGCAGTTCCCGGCCCTGGTGCAGCCATTGGTAGCCCAGGTTGGCTCCGGTCGCCGCCACGCGGAAGGTCGCCGTCGTGCCCTCCGCCACGCTCAGGTTCTGCGGTGCCAAACTCACTTCCGGCGGCGGCGGGCCGGCCGGGGCCGCCAACCCCACCAGCGCCAAGGCGTCGCCCTCCAGGTTTACGCCGCCATCCGGGTTTTCAATGAATCCCGTCAAGAACCGGCGCGCGCCCGCATCACGAATCATCCCCAGCCGGAAAATGGCCCCCTGCGCTCCCGCCTGGCGCGCCCACGTCGCCACCGCAGGCTCCCGGTAGCGCCCAACCACCAGGTCGGCCGCCAACCCCTGGCCCCCGCTCCAGTCCAGCGTGCCCTCACCAAAGCCATCCACCACCCCAGGCACCGAATCCTGCAGTCCAAGCGCCGAACCGCTCCCGTCCTTCGCCAGCCACGCCACCTGCCCAGCCCGGGTGAACTTGGCCATGAACCCGTCCACCGGTTCCACCGATGACATCGTCTGTCCACCGACGCTGACTTGGCCGGCAAATGCGCCGGTCAGGAAAACCTCGCCCTGCTCGCTCACCAAGACGCTGGTCCCCGCCGTGGGATGAATCCCCCCCGCCTGCGCCGCCCACTGGACCACTCCTCCACGGCCGAACTTCACCACAAACGCCGCATTCCCCGCGCTGCCATCCAGCACCGTGCCCCCCGCCGTGAGCAGACCCGTGAAGCTGCCCGCCAAAACCACGCCCCCCTCCGCATCCAGCGCCAGGCCGGTGGCCCGCTCCCCTCCCGCGCCCCCCACTCGCTGCGCCCACAGTGGAAAACCCTCCGCGCTATACTTGGCCACCACTACATCCGCCGCCCCCGCGCTGGTCAACGCCGTCCCCCGAAAGGTTGCCACTCCGCCGAACTCGCCGGCCACATAACTGTTGCCCGCCGCATCACACGCCACCCGACAACCCATGTCCGCCGCCGTGCCCCCCAGCGACCGGGCCCACATCACCTCGCCCTCCGCGTTGTAACAGGCCAAAAACATGTCCCGCTCTCCCGCACTCTGCACCGTCACGCCGCCAAACTCCGCCGTGCCGCTGAATGCCCCCGTCACCCGCGCGTTCCCCATCGGATCCACGCTCACCGCCACCCCTGCATCCATCCCCACGCCTCCCGCACGCCGCGCCCACAGCACCCGTCCGTCCGTCCCATACTTGACCACGAAAACATCGGTCGCCCCCGCGCTCTGCAGCGGCACCCCGCCAAAGTTGGCCTCCCCACTGAAGGCCCCCACCGCATAGACCTGCCCCCCCGCGTCCGCCTCGAGGTTGGCCCCCGGGTCGGCCCCCGGACCACCCGAGGCCCGTGCCAGAAAGAGGTTGTCCCCGTCCACTGGACGCACCTCCAACCTCGCTTCCGCGCTCTTCACCGTCCCGGCAGCGTTCCGCACCCGCACGCTGTAACGACCGGCCTGGCCCGCCTGGGCAGCGCCCAGCACCAGGCTGGACCCGCGCTGCGGCGGATACAGAGGCCCAAACTCATTCCACCACTCGTAAGCCAGCACCCCTTCCCCCGTCGCCCCCACCCTCAGGGTCACGGGCTCTCCCGCCACCACCACCTGATCCTGCGGCTGGGTCGTGACCACCGGCAACGTGGCCGCCGATAGCAAGGACGCCCCCATCCAAAACGCCGCGACACCGATCCCCCACCCGTGCCCGCCCCGCTCCGCCCCCACCCCTCCTTTTGCTTGTCCATGAATCGACGCGTGTCCTGCCCAATTCTGGACGGTCGGACCCCCGCGGCGCTCGCTGGTTGCCGCCGTAAACTTAACGGATGGAGTCAGTTGTTCTTTCATGGACTGTCTTTCGTTGCTCCGGTTGCCCGGGCTGCGCGCGAATGGACACGCAAGTCTTGGACCAACCGGATTGCACCTCCTTCAAGCCACGCCGCCCGACTCCCCCCGACCCCGGTTTCTCCTCTTTGTGAAAAAATTCACTAAATCTCTTGCCGCGTTTTTGGCCGACGCACTAATTTTGCGGCGCCGTGACGCAACCTGTCGCCCCCCCCATCCCGGTCAGCACCGAGTTCACCTACAATTCCAAGGTGGAAGGGGACGTCATTGTCACCCGGGTCGACGCCGCGCTGAACTGGTTTCGCAAGAACTCCCTGTGGCCCATGCCCATGGGCTTGGCCTGCTGCGCCATCGAACTCATGGCCGTGGGGGCCAGCCGCTTTGACATCGCCCGCTTCGGGTCCGAGGTCATGCGCTTTTCCCCCCGGCAGTCCGACGTCATGATCGTGGCCGGCACGGTCACCTACAAGATGGCCCTGGCCGTGCGCCGCATCTATGAGCAGATGGCCGAGCCCAAATGGGTCATCGCCATGGGCGCCTGCGCCTCCACCGGCGGCATGTATCGGAGCTACGCCGTGCTGCAGGGGGTCGACAGCATCATCCCCGTCGATGTCTACGTGGCCGGTTGCCCGCCCCGCCCGGAGGCGGTCCTCGATGCCCTCATGAAGTTGCAGGACAAGATCACCCGCCAACCGGTGGTCCGTGAACTCGAACTCGCCGCCCGGATCCGCTCCGGGCATGCCCACCCGGAACGGCCCGGAACCGCGTGAACCCCTCCTCCGTGCCGGCCCCCGACCCAGTCCAAGCCCTGCAGGCCCGCTTCGGCGACCTCATCGTCGATGCCGGGGAGTTCCGCGGCGAACGCACCGTGCGGGTGTCCGACCCCGGCCGCATCGCCGAGGTCTGCGCCTTCCTCAAGTCCGACCTCGGCTTCAACTCACTGCTCGACCTCTCCAGCCTCGACAACTACGGGGAAGACCCGCGCTGGACCCTGGTTTACGAGGTCTATGGCTACGGGCATCGCCTCCACCTGCGCCTCAAGACGGACGTCAGCGAGGAAAAGTCCGAGCTCCCCTCCGTGGCGGGGGTCTGGCGCGGGGCTGACTGGCACGAGCGCGAGGTCTACGACATGATGGGCATCCGCTTCGCGGGCCACCCGGACCTGCGGCGCATCCTCATGTGGGAAGGCTATCCCCACTTCCCCCTGCGCAAGGATTTTCCCCTGGCCGGCAAGCCCACCGAATTGCCCGACATCGCCTTCACCCGGCCGGCGCCGCTCGAGGGCGGTCCCTTCGTCACCCAGCCTGGCGGCCGCACCGCCGTCGAGCGCGAGCCGCGCGTGCGCCTCCCCGAACAGGATTGACCCATGGCGACCCCCCGCAACCTGGACCTGCAGTTTGGCGAGGCCGCCGCCCGTGTCGCCGCCGCCCTGCCGTCCCTCCCGCCCGACGCCGCCGCCCCGGCCCCGGCCGATGAACTGCGTGATCTCGAGGGGGAGAGGATGTTCCTCAACATGGGGCCCTCGCATCCCTCCACCCACGGGGTGCTCCGCATCGCCCTCGAACTGGACGGGGAGATGATCACCCGGGCGATGCCGGATCTGGGCTACCTGCATCGCGGCGACGAGAAAATCGCCGAGAACATGACCTACACCCAGTTCATCCCCTACACGGATCGACTGGATTACCTCGCCCCGCTGGCCAACAACGTCGCCTACGCCCTGGCGGTCGAGAAGCTCATGGGCATCGACGGCCATCTGCCCCCGCGCTGCCAATACATCCGTGTCCTCTGCTGCGAGCTGGCCCGGATCTCGGCCCACCTCCTCGGGCTCGGCGCGTTCGCCATGGACGTGGGCGCCATCACGGTGTTCATGTTCACCTTCACGGAGCGCGAGAAGATCTACAACCTGATCGAACGCCTCACCGGCGCGCGCTTCACCACCACCTACACCCGCATCGGCGGCCTCTCCCGCGACCTGCCTCCCGGCTGGGTCGACCAGTGCCGGCGGTTCTGCGACGAGGTCGTGGCCAACTTCGACGAAACCGAGAAGCTCCTCACCCGCAACCGCATCTTCGTCGACCGCACCCGCGACGTCGGCGTCATCTCCCGCGAGGACGCCATCGATTACGGCCTCACCGGCCCCAACCTCCGCGGCAGCGGCGTCGACCACGACCTCCGCAAGGCCCATCCCTACCTCGTCTACGACCAGCTCGAGTTCGACGTGCCCACCGGCTCGGTCGGCGACTGCTATGACCGCTACCTCGTCCGCATGGAGGAGATGCGCCAGAGCGTCCGCCTCATCCGCCAGTGCCTGGACCGCCTGCCCGGCGGGCCGGACAATGCCGCGCGCGAGCCCATCAGCATCCCCGACGGCAAGACCGTCCTGCCCGCCAAGGACAAGGTGCTGACCAGCATGGAGGAACTCATCCACCAGTTCATGCTGGTCACCCAGGGGGTCAATGCCCCGGCCGGCGAAATCTATTTCGGGCACGAGAATCCCAAGGGCGAACTGGGCTTCTACATCCACAGCCGCGGCGGCGGCACCCCCCACCGCCTCAAGATTCGCGCCCCGTCCTTCTGCAACCTGAGCATCCTCCCCAAGGTGCTGCCCGGCCACCTCATCAGCGACGTGGTCAGCATCCTGGGCTCGATTGACTTCGTCATGGGGGAGTGTGACCGATGAGCACCTTTGCCGTTCCCGCCGCGCTCGAGGCCGACATTGACGGCCTCATCACCCATTATCCCCACCAGCGCAGCGCCTCCCTCATGGTCCTGCACGCCCTCCAGGAACATTTCGGCTGGCTGTCGCCCCAGGCCATCGAGTGGACCGCCGCCAAGCTCGGCCTCCAACCCATCAACGTCCACGAGTTGGTCACCTTTTACCCCATGTTCCGGCAGGCGCCCGCCGGCCGCCATGTGCTCAAGGTCTGCCGCACCCTCAGCTGCGCCCTCGGCGGCTCCGGCCAGCTCCATGGCCACCTCTGCGGAAAGCTCGGCCTCGACCCCCACAAGCATGGGCTGCAGACCACCCCCGATGGGAAGTTCTCCGTCGAGTTCGTGGAATGCCTCGCCAGCTGCGGCACCGCCCCCGTGATGATGTGCGGCGAGGACTTCCATGAGGGAGTCACTTCGGCGAAGGCCGACGAAATCCTGGGGAAATGCCAATGACCAACCAGGCCATGAGGAATCCTGCGCACGCCATCGGCCTCGGGAAGGCCTGGCTGCCCGACATGGATTTGAACCATGACAAACAGATCCAGAGTCTGCTGTGCTACCGTTACACCATCGGGCAGTGCGCGGCGCCCCGGACAGTAGGCCATTCCCCCGCCCAGTCAAGCAGCCAGCTTCATCTCCGCGCCGGGGCCGCCTGTTTCTGACCCCAACTCCCTGCCATGCCCTCCGAGCACCGCCTGATTCTCAAGCACGCCGATGCGCCCGGCTACTCGAACGACCTCGAGTGCTACCTGCGCCACGGCGGCTATGAGTCCCTCAAGAAGGCCCTCGCCCTGGCCCCGAAGGACCTGCCCGATGGCAAGAAGGCCTCCCCCCAGGAACAGGTGCGCGAGGAGGTCAAGGCCTCCGGCCTGCGCGGCCGCGGCGGTGCCGGGTTCAGCGCCGGCATCAAGTGGTCCCTCGTCGACCGCCGCAGCGGCAAGCCCATCTATCTCATCTGCAACGCCGACGAATCCGAGCCCGGCACCTTCAAGGACCGCCAGATCATCCACAAGGATCCCCACCAGTTGATCGAGGGCATGATCCTCTCCTGCTGGGCCAATGACGTCCACCTCGCCTACATCTATATCCGCGGCGAAATGCCCGAGGGCGCCCGCATCCTCAACCGCGCCCTCAACGAGGCTCGCGCCAAGGGTTTCCTCGGGAAGAACATCCTCGGGTCCGGCTACGACCTCGAGATTCACGTCCACCGCGGCGCCGGCGCCTACATCTGCGGCGAGGAAACCGGCCTGATCGAGTCCCTCGAGGGCAAGCGGCCCTATCCCCGCATCAAGCCCCCCTATTTCCCCGCCGTGCTCGGGCTCTACATGTGCCCGACCATCGTGAACAACGTGGAGACCCTCTGCCACGTGAAGCACATCGTCGCCATGGGCGCCGCCGACTACGCCAGGCTCGGCACCCCCAACAACACCGGCACCCGCATCGTCAGCCTGAGCGGCGATGTCCAGCGCCCCGGCTACTACGAAATCGAGGTCGGCAAGGTCACCCTCGGCGAGCTCATCCACCACGAGAACTTCGGCCGCGGCCTCCGCCCCGGCCGCTCCCTCCGGGCCATCATCCCCGGCGGCTCCTCCTCCAAGGTCCTCAAGGCCGGCGAATCCTTCAAACTCAACCGCAAGGGCCCCGACGGCCAGATGGCCAAGGTCGATGTCGCGCTCCTCGATCTCCCCTACGACTTCGATTCCCTCCAGCAGGCCGGCACCATGTCCGGGTCCAGCGCCATCATCGTGATGGACGACAGCCGCGACATCGTCGAGTGCCTCGCCAACATCTCGGAGTTCTACGCCCACGAAAGCTGCGGCCAGTGCACCCCTTGCCGCGAGGGCTCGCTCTGGATGAGCAAGGCCCTCCACCGCCTCACCCATGGCGGCGGCCGCCGCGAGGACGCCGATTACCTGGTCAAGATCGCCTCCAACATCCAGGGCCGCACCATCTGCGCCTTCGGCGAGGCCTGCGCCTGGCCCGTGCTCAGCTTCGTCAACAAGTTCCGCGCCGAGTTCGAAGCCAAGGGCGCGGCCGATGAGGCCAAACGCGCCGCCGGCCCCGCCGCTCCCGCCGCCCACTGATTCCGAAGCCGATGTCCACCCCCGCCCCAGCTGAAGCCAAGCCCGCCGCCCCCGCGGCGCCCCCGCCGTCCGACAAGATCAAGGTCAAGATCGACGGCCGCGAGGTCGAGGTCCCCAAGACCATGCCCGACTGGCAGGGCAAGCCGGTCCCGACCACCATGCTGCAGGCCTGCCAGCTGGCCGGTGTCGACATCCCCCACTATTGCTACCATCCCAAGCTGCCCGTCGCCGGCAACTGCCGCATGTGCCTGGTCGAGTTCGGCCTGCCCATGACGACCCCGGACCGCAAGCCGGTCCTCAACGAGGATGGATCGCCCAAGATCGCCCGCCAGGTCCTGCCCTACGACCCCACCCAGCCGCGCGGCGCCATCGCCTGCGCCACCCCGATCTCGCCGGGCATGGAAATCTACCCCGGCTCGCCCGCCACCAAGCAAATGCGGGAGGGTGTCCTCGAGGGGCTCCTCATCAATCATCCCCTCGACTGCCCCATCTGCGACCAGGCCGGCGAATGCAAGCTGCAGGAATACTCCGTCCAGTACGGCCAGGCCGCCAGCCGCTTCGTCGAGGCCAAGGTCCACAAGCCCAAGGCGGTCGACCTCGGCCCCCGCATCATCCTCGACGACGAGCGCTGCATCCTCTGCACCCGCTGCATCCGCTTCACCAAGGACATCGTGGGCGATGACCGGCTGGGCATCGTCAACCGCGGCTCCTACAACACCATCGCCGCGTATCCCGGCACCCAGTTCGACAACAATTACACGCTGAATACCGTCGATCTCTGCCCGGTCGGCGCCCTCACTTCCAAGGATTTCCGGTTCCAGATGCGCGTCTGGTTCCTCAAGGAAACCAAGTCGCTCTGCACCAGCTGCGGCACGGGCTGCAACATCCTCGTCGGCTCCCGCGAGGGCCGCATCCACCGCTATGAGCCGCGCGAGAACAACGCGGTCAACGGCAGCTGGATGTGCGACGCCGGCCGTCTCAACTACAAGTGGATCGGCCGCCCCGATCGCCTCGCCCGCCTCCAGGGCTCGCGGGTCAAGACCCCCGACTGGGCCGCCGTCCTGGGCGAGATCGCCGCGCGGTTGCGCCAGGCCGCCCCGGGTTCCGCCGCCCTCGTCGCCTCCGCCCGCCAGACCAACGAGGAGCTGTTCCTCCTCGGCAAGCTGGCCGCCCGGCTGGGCGCCCCGACCGATTCCGTGCCCCGCCCCGGCCAGGCGGACCACCTGCTGGTCTGCGCCGATCGCAACCCCAACCTCACCGGCGCCCGCCTCACCGGCCTGGCCGCCCAGCCGCCCGGCTCCCGCCTGGCCGCCATCGCCGAGGGCATCCGCGCCGGGCGCATCCAGACGCTGATCGTCTTTGGCGAGGACGTCACCCGTTGCGGCATCGGCCCCGACCTGCTGGCCCGCCTCGAGACGCTCATCGTCAGCGACATCCTGCCCAACGCCACCACCGCGGCCGCCCACTACCTGCTGCCCGGCTGCGCCCATGCCGAGAAGCGCGGGTCCTTCACCAACGTCAAGGGGCGCGTGCAACGCTTCCAGAAGGCGGTCGAGCCGCCCGGGGACGCCCGGCCGGAATGGGAGTTTCTCCATGACCTCGTCTTCAACGTGACCGGCCACGACGGCATCGTGAACATCGAGGGCCTCTTCAACCAGATGGCCCGCGAGGTGCCCGGCTTCCAGGGCCTCACCTGGGCCGCCCTCGGCGATACGGGCGCGTCCGTGCCTCTCCCGGCCTGACCCCATGGACTGGAACTTCATCCTCTTCAGCGCGATCAAGATTGGCGCCGTGTTCGCCGTGGTCATGACCATGGTCGCCTACGCGGTGCTGGTGGAACGCAAGGTGTGCGCCGTCATCCAGGACCGCGTCGGCCCCAACCGCGCCGCCCCGCCCTTCATCGCCGCCATTCCTGTCCTCGGCCCCTTTCTCGTCCGCCTCGGGCTCTTCCACCCCATGGCCGACGGCCTCAAGCTGTTTCTCAAGGAGGATTTCACCCCGGCCCACGTCCGCCGCATCTATTTCTGGCTGGCTCCCGCCATCACCATGATCCCGGCCCTCCTCACCGTGGCCGTCATCCCCTTCGGGTCCGCCCTCGGCGGGCAAAAGATGGTCATCGCCGACCTCAACGTCGGCGTGCTTTACACCTTCGGCATCGTCTCGCTCGGGGTCTACGGCATCGTCCTCGCCGGCTACGCCTCCAATTCCAAATACCCCTTCCTCGGCGGCATCCGCTCCAGCGCGCAGATGATCTCCTACGAGCTGGCCATGGGCATGAGCGTCATTCCCGTCTTCCTCCTCGTGGGGGACCTCAACCTCGGCCGGGTCATCGAGGCCCAGGCCGGCGGCGCCTGGATGGTGTTCCGGCAGCCGCTGGCCTTCGTCATTTTCCTGGTGGCCGCCCTCGCCGAGACCAACCGCATGCCGTTCGATTTTCCCGAGGCGGAACAGGAACTGGCCGGCGGCTACAACGTGGAATACAGCTCGATGAAGTTCGGCATGTTCTTCATGGGCGAATACGCCAACATGGTGATGTCCTCGGCCCTGGTGGCCACGCTCTTTCTGGGCGGATGGACGCTCCCCTGGTTTGGCCTCGACCAGCCCGCCGCCAGCCTGCTGGGCGGGCTGCTGCACATCGGCATTTTCCTCGGCAAGCTGGGGCTCATCCTGCTCTTCATGATCTGGGTGCGCTGGATGCTGCCCCGCTTCCGCTACGACCAGCTCATGGATCTCGGCTGGCGACGGTTCATCCCCCTGGCCCTCCTCAACATCGTGGTCACGGCCACCTGGCTGTGGCTGAAGGCCTGATTGACCCCACCCCCATGATCGTCAAACGCGCCCCGCTGACCCTCTGGGAACGGCTCTACCTGCCGGCCATCCTCGGCGGGTTCCGCATCACCCTGCGCCATTTCGCCCGCACCCTTTTCCGGGGGCGCACGGCCGCCCAGCAGACGGCCGGGGGTTACCACCCGGAAACCCGCTGGCAGGTCGAGTCCGGCTACCGCGGCGCCCCCTACCTCGTGCGCGACCAGGACGGCGACACCAAGTGCGTCAGCTGCCAGCTCTGCGAGTTCATCTGCCCCCCCAAGGCCATCCGCATCACGCCCCCCGGCCCCGACAGCCTGCCTGCCGACCGTCCCAACGCCGAGAAGATGCCCCGCGAGTTCGAGATCAACATGCTGCGCTGCATCTTCTGCGGGCTCTGCCAGGAGGTCTGCCCCGAGGAGGCCATCTTCCTCCAGCAGGATTACTCCCTGACCGCCCTCGCCCGCGGTGAAATGATCTACAACAAGGAAAAGCTGCTCGCCCTCGGCGGCACCCATGCCGGCATCCAGAAGTGGAAACACAAGCTGGAGGAGGCCCGCGCGCAGGAATCCTTCCCCGTCAAGGCCTGAGCATGTCCGCCCACGACCTCTTCTTCTACCTCTGCGCGGCCCTCACGCTGCTGTGCGCGTTCCTGGTCGTGGCCAACCCGTTCAGCCGCAACCCGGTCACGAGCGCCATGTTCCTCGTGCTCACCATCGCCTCGCTGGCCGGCCTCTTCATCCTCCTGCACGCCTTCTTCCTCGCCGCCGTCCAAATCCTCGTCTACGCCGGCGCCGTCATGGTCCTCTTCCTCTTTGTCATCATGCTCCTCGACCTCAAGGAGGAAGCCCGCCGCCGCTACAGCCGCTTCGGCGTGGCCGCCGGCTCCGTCTCGGTCGGCGCCCTCGCCGCCCTCGTCCTCCACACGCTCCTCACCTCCGGCGTCGGCCAGGGCCGCGCCCCCCAGGCCGAGGGCGCCACCAAGTCCCTCGGCGGCCTCCTCTTCAGCCAATACCTCCTCCCCTTCGAGATCGTCTCCATCCTCCTCCTCGTCGCCATGGTCGGGGTCATCCTCCTCAGCAAAAAGGACCTCAAGTGAAGCCCGTCGGTCTGGAACATTACCTCGTCGTCAGCGCCCTCCTGTTCTGCCTCGGCCTCGTCGGCGTCATCCTCCGCCGCAATCTCCTCATCATGTACATGTCGCTCGAGCTCATGCTCAACGCGGCCAACCTCGCCCTCGTCGCCTTCAGCCGTTACAACAACAACCTGCACGGCCAGGTCATGGTCTTCTTCATCATCACCGTCGCCGCCGCCGAGGTCGCCGTCGGCCTCGCCCTCATCGTCGCCCTCTACCGCAAACGCCAGAGCGCCCACGTCGAGGATCTCGCCTCCCTCAAGCTGTAGCCCCCGGCCCCCCCCAGCCCGCGCACGGCTCAACGCCAGCGGCCCGGCAATTCCAGCACGCGCAAAAACCGCCGCACCGCCCCCGTCTCCCCGTCCGTCCAGGTGACCACCGCGTTCGTGCTGGCCACCAGGGGCGGCTGGTTCCGCCAGGACCGCAGGTCCACCGACGACTGCACCGCATACAGCCGGTCGGCCCCCGCCTCAAACTGCAGCCGCAACACCCCGTTGCTCCCCAGCCCGTCCACCCGCACCGGCGGCCCATGGGTCGGCACCACGTCCACCAGCCGGTAAAACCGCATCGATTGCGTCCCGGGCGCCGGTGTCGTCGCCGGCGGGCCCGCGTCCAGCCATGCCAGCGACGCCCCTGTTCCCGGCAGCAGCGGCCACGCCGGTTGCCACGCGACCAGGTTGCTGCTGTAGAGCAACGCCCGGATCCCGTCCGCCACCCCGGTAAGCTCCAGGCGCACCTCCCCGCCCGCCCCCCGCGTCCACCGCTCCACCCGCCCGGTCCCCCCGCTCCACTGGAAGGAGGGCGCGTTCGTCGCCACCACGGCCTGGAAGGAGGCCGTCCCGGGCGCGGTGAAGGCCTGCCCCGGTGGCACCTCATACTCCAGGGTCAGGCTGACAAACTGGTTCGACACCAGATTGGCGGGCACATGCAGGAACGGCACCCCGTCCAACGTCCCCAGCGCGTTCAGCAACCGCACCCCGGGCGGCAGGTTGCGCACGAACAGGTGCACGCCCCGGATGGCCACCGGCGCGGGGTTCCGCACGCGCAGGGTCTGGTAGGGGCGCCCCGTCAGGGGATGCGCCGCCGCCGGGCTGACAAAGAACGGAATGGGCGCGCTCACGGTCATGGTCACCGCACCGGTGGCGATCGCCCCGTTGGTGTCCGCCGCCGCATAGGTGAAGGTGTCGGTCCCGAAAAAGTCCCGCGGCGGCCGGTAAAGCACCCCGCCGTCCGCCACGGCCACGCTCCCCCCGCGCAGGCTGGCCGGACCGGCCGCCGCCACGGTCAGCGGCCCGTTCTCCGGATCCCGATCGTTGGCCAGCAACAGCGCCCCCGCCAGCGACACCGCCGTGTTCTGCGCGGTCACCCCGGTGTCCGCCCCCACCGTCGGCGGCCGGTTCGTCCCCGGCACCTTGAGCAGGGTGAAGGCGTCGTCAATCGCCCCCGTGTCCCGCACATACCGGAAATCCAGCCGGTTGCTGCTCACGTCGATGACCAGCGAACCCAGGGTCGCCGCGTCATACACCATCGCCGGATGCGTCAGGGAACCGCCCACCAGGCGCGAGGCATTGCCCGCCTCCACATACACGGTCCCCTGGCGCGGATAGGCCCCGAAACTCTTCACGTAGGCCCCGCCCCCGCCCGGGCGCCCGTCCCCCGGCTGCCGGATGAAGTTGGTCGTGAAGGTCGAGCTCGGCCCGTAGTGCCCCGACATGAAATAGGTCCGCTCATAGTTGTGGCTGTCCCCGGACAGGACCAGGTCCACGTCGTGTTCCTCCAGGATCGGCACCGCATTGGCCCGCATCTCATACTGCAGCGGAATGGCGTCCGAATCCTTCGCCCCCTTGCTGTAGGGCGGGTTGTGGATCACCGCAATCAGCCATGGCAGCCGGTTCGTCGCCAGGTCGCGCCGCAGCCACGACAGCATCGGCCCGTTGGTCGATCGATCCGAGGTCTCCGGGTCCAGCACCACAAAATGGATGTCCCCCCGGTCAAAGGAATAATACTTCTCCGTCCCGCTCGGCACCCCGCCCGCCTCCGCGTTGGTGGGCAGGGTGAAGTTCTGGAAATACGGGATGGTCAACGCCGGGTTCGGCACCTGGAACACGTCATGGTTGCCCAGGGTCAGCCAGAGCGGCGCCTGCCGCAGCGGCGCCCCGAAGTTCTCAAACACCCCCGCCTGGTACTCGTAGTCGTGCCCGTTGTCATAGGTGTTGTCCCCCAGCATGAACACCACGTCCGGCGCCTGCCCCTCCTGCACCCGGTAAAAGGCATCCCGCACCCGGCGCCCGTTCAGTTCCCAGAACCCCGAGTCGCCCAACGCCCAGATGCGCACCGGCCGGCTCACCCCCGCCGGCGGCGGGGTCACAAAGGTGCTCGAGGCCCCGCCCAGCAGATCCCCCGCCGCCGTCCCCACCGCATAGTAGTAGCGCGTCTCCGGCGCCAACCCGCCCAGCCGCACCTCGTGCTCGGTGGTCAGGGCCGCCGTCCCCGCCTCCTGGTCCAGCCGGCCCGGGTCGGTCCCGAACCGCACCCGGCTCCCCGCCGGCCCGCTCGTCCGCCAGCGCACCACCATCGAGGTCGGGGTGGACACCTGCAGGTAGGGCCCCCTCACCACATGCAATGGATCGTTGTAGCTCAGCTCAAGGTCGAAGCTGGCGTCCGGGCTGACGCTGGAGTCCTGGTGCACTTCCACCGCCAGCAGGTTGGTCCCCGCCACCAGCAGCGAGGCCGGCACGGGCGCCTCATGGAGCCGCTGCCATTCGTCCCACGGGCCCGCCGTGCCTGCGGCCAGGGTGGACGCCGTCACGACCCCGGCCGGCATCCCGCTCCGAAACACTTCCGTCCCGTTCAGGTAAACCACCGCGCCATCGTCCCGCAGCAGACGCACGGTCAGGTTGCTCACGGCCGCCCGATCCACGGGCAGGACAAAGGCGTGCCGGAAATAGGTCGTGATGCGCCCGCCGCCCGAGGCCACCACGGTCGCCTCGTCCCCATCGCCGTAACCCAGTTGGGCCCGGCCCGACAGCCATCCGGCCTCCGCAAATCCCGCCGTCCGCCATCCGGTGCCCGGATCCAAGCCCGTGTCCAGGTAACGCCAGGCCGCCCCGCGCGGCACCAGCACCGGCCGGCTGTGCAGCGCCACCGCCACCGGCGCCGACCACGCTTCCAGCCCCGCCGTGTCCACCGCCCGGGCGCGCAACCACGTCCAGCCCGGGGACAACCCCACGGCATCCACCCGCCACGGCGGCCCCGTCGCCTCCGCCACCTTCTCGCCGCCCGCATGGAACTCCACCCGCGCCACGTTGTCGTCCAGATCCGTCACCGCCGCCTCCAGCCGCACCGCCCCCGCCACGCTCAGGTGCGCGTCGCTCCACGGGTGAACCAGCGCCACCGTCGGCGCCGAGTTGGCCGCCACCACCACACTCACCGGCGCCGAGGTGCGCGCACCCCCCGCCACGTCCACCGCCACCGCCCGCACCATGCGCACGCCCGCCGGGGGCCAGCGCCACTGCCCCGTGTAAGGGGCCTCGGCGTCCGAGCCCAGCAGCATCCCCTCCCCGTAAAACTCCACCCGGGCCACCCCGCCGTCACCGTCCGCCGCGATCGCCGCCAGTTGCAGGACGTTGCTTGCACTGGCCACGGCCCCGTTCGTCGGCCACGTCAGGCTCACCGTCGGCAGGATGTTGGTCCGGATGTTCAACACCACCGGCGCCGAGGTCCGCACCATGCCCAGGTTGTCCGTCGCCACCGCCGTCAACAGGTGCGTGCCCAGCGGCGCCGCCTCCCACACCCACTCGTAGGGCGCCGTCACCGCCACCCCCAGGGTCAGCCCACCCGCCTGGAACGCCACCTGTCCCACCGCGCCGTCCGGATCCGTCGCCGCCGCGCGCAGGGTCACCGGCAACGGCCCGCCCAAGGTGGCGCCGCCGACCGGGGCCGTCAGGGTCACCACCGGGGGCAGGTTGGTCACGGCCTCCACCAGCACCGGCGCCGACGTGAGGGAAGTCCCCAGGGCAAACGTCGCCACGGCGGTCAGGGCATGGCCGCCCACGGGCACGTTCGCCCATGTGAGCACGTAGGGGGCCGTGACGGCGGTGCCCAGCGGCACGCCATCGGACATGAAGGTGACCTGGCTCACCGGGGAGGGCGGGTTGGCCACCGCCGCCGCCAGGGCCAGGTCGGTCCCGGCCCGGAGCACCGTGCCTGGGGCCGGGGTCGTCAGGGTGACGGTGGGCTCGGACAGCACCCGGCCCTCGACCAGGATTTCGTCGTAGGCAATCACGCTGGTCGCGGTCCCGTCGGCAACCCAGCCGTAGAGGCGGAAGAGGACCGGGCTGGGGCTGACGTGGTTCAGGCGGAGGGTGAGGTTGCTCCAGGATTGCCCGGGACCGCAGTTGACGCGGAAGGGGCAGGGGATGGGGTCCACCCGGGCCAGGTTGGAGGTGAAGCCGTCGGCGTTCCAGCGCAGGGCAAAGCTGCGGGCGGCGTTGGTGTTGGCGGCGGCGGCCTTGAAGCTGACGTTGGTGATCTGGAGGGAGACGCCGCTGGCGGGGGCCAGGCTGAAGCTGAGATACTGGGCGGCGGCCACGGCGGCCGGTTCGTTGGTGTAGAGGTGGTAGCCTTGGGTGCGGAGGTTGCGACCAGTCGAGCCGGCCAGCACCTGTTCGGTGGTGCCGCTGCATTCGAAGAACTGGACCGGGCCGCTGGGCACCACGCTGCCGCCGATCACCTGCGGGGCGACCGCGCTGGAGGGCGCCACCCCGCTGACGCAGCCCGACTCGAACGAGTAGCGGACCAGCACGTCGGCCCGGCCGGCCGGGCCGGCCAGCAACAGGGCCAGGACCAGCGCGCCGGCCGGCGCGGGCCGCAGGCGGCGCCGGAACTGGGGACGGGCAGGGCAGGGGAGCACTTTGCGCACAATGGCAGGACGCAGGGGGGGGGACAAGCGCCGAACAGTTGTCTTGGCATTAGACATCAGGCCGGAGGCGGGCCAAGTTGGCGGCCCTGCGTCCCGCATGAAGCCGTCCCTGCCGCTGCGCCGCTCCCTCGTGGACGAGGTCGCCCGGGTCCTGCGCGAGCAGGTGTCGGGCGGCCGCTGGGCGGACGTGCTGCCAGGTGAGCATGCCCTGTGCGCGGAGCTGGGGGTCAGCCGCATGACCCTGCGGGGGGCCCTGCAGCAACTGGCCCGGCAGGGTTGGCTGGCCCTGGGCGGGCATGGCCGGCGCCATCGGGTGGCGGAGACGGCCCGGTTGCAGCGTCCGGCGGGCGGTGCCTGGGGGCCTCCAAACCAGATACGGTTGCTGAGCGGGTTGCCACGCGACCGCGTGGTCGGCGTGATGCAGGCGGCCCTCAACCGGTTGCAGGCCGACCTGGATCGGGAGGGATACCCGCTGCAATTTTCCCTCCTGCACCTGCCGCCGGGCCCGCGTGGCCTGGCGGATCTCCAGACGATGGCCGCGGAACCCGGCGTGGCCGGCTGGGTCCTCTACTGCGCCAGCGAACCGGTCCAGCGCTGGTTCGCCCAGCAGCGGCTGCCCTGCCTGGTCCTTGGCGCCTGCTTTCCAGGGGTGCGCCTGCCCAGCGTGGAGTTCGATGCCCGCGCCATCGGTCGCCATGCCGCCCACGAGTTCCTGCGGCGCGGCCATACCCGCATCGCCCTCGTGCGGCCCAGCGTGGTGCTGGCCGGCGACGCCCAGTGCGCCGCCGGCCTCCGCGAGGGCGTGGCCCGGCACCCCGGTGGGGCGGAAGTCATCGACCTTCCCTACGACCCCACCCCCGCCGGCATCCGCCGGGCCATGGATCGGACCCTCGCCCGCCCCGGCGCCCCCACCGCCTTCCTCGTCGCCCAGCCCAACTTCGTCTGGCCGGTCCTCGGCTGCCTCCAGCGCGCCGGACGCCGCGTGCCCGCCGAGGCGGCTGTCCTCTCCCGCGGCGACGACCTCTTCCTCGAGACCTCCGTTCCCGAGGTGGCCCGCTACCGCCACGACGGCGTCCGGCTCGGCGCCGCCGCCGCCCGCGCCCTCCTTTCCCTGCTCAAGTCCGCCCGGCCCCGCCGCCGCTCTGGGCTGCTCATGCCCGAGTTCCTCCCCGGGGAGACGCTCGGCCAGGCGCGTCCCCGGTCATTGTCTGCCAAGTAGACATTCACCTTGGGTTTGTTCCGCGGCCGGCGTTCCTTATCCTGCCAGGGTGATGAAGTCCCCCGTCCTGTCCTGCCTGCTGCTCGTCGTGGCCGCCCTGGCCTCCGCCCCGGCCGGCACGGCGCCCATCCCGCTGCAGAATCCCAGCTTCGAGGCGAACCGGAACCCCACCAGCAACGGCGCCTTCGGCAGTGGCGACCTGACGGATCTCTCGCTCATCAGCCCCTCGGGTTGGTCGGTCATCGCCACCGACAACACCGGGGCCGCCACCGACGGCGCGGAGATCGCCTTCGGCTGGCTCAACATCACCCCCGCCGACCCGGCTCCGGGTTCGCCCGCGCCGCAGGTGCTGTCCCTCATGGCGGGGGCCGCCATTGGCCAGACCACCACCACCCCGTGGGCCAGCCTGGCCGCGGGCGACCTCCTCACGGTCCGTGTTGCGGCCGGGGACCGCAACGTCAACGCCCCCACCGGCACCCCGCGCTGGGCGGACGACTCCTTCTTCGGCCTCAGCCAGGGCCTGGCCACCCGCAACACCCCCACGCCCGGCGGCGCCTCCAGCGGTTGGCTCGGCAATGTGGTCGCCAGCAGCACCGTCACCACCCCGCCCACCGGCTACAAGGCCGGCACCATGGCGGATGTCGTGCTCACATACACCGTCACCGCCGCCGATGTCGCCCGGCCCGGCAACGTTGGGGTCTTCATCGCCTCGGTTGGCGATCGCGACGGCACCGGCACCGGCACCGGGGTCACCACCCGGCAGAGCTTCTGGGACCACCTCCGCCTCGAGGTCACCACCGCCCGGCCGGGCATCACCACCTTCACCGCCTCGCCCGCCCTCATTGGCGGCGGCGGCAGCGCCGTCCTGTCCTGGGCCGTCACTGATGCCACCAGCGTGAGCATCGACAACGGCATCGGCACCGTGCCCGCCTCGGGTTCGCGCTCGGTCTCCCCGGGGGCCACCACCACCTACACCCTCACCGCCACCGGCCCCGGCGGCAGCAGCGTGGGGTCCGTGCAGGTGCTCGTCGCCGACGGCCTGCAGGCCCGCACCTTTGACACCCTGGAGGGCGACAGCCTGCTCCAACCCATCGCCAACCTCCTCGCCGCCACCCCTTCCGCCACGTTCCTGCAGGTGGATGACATCGACTATCAGGACGACTTCGTCGGCGCCCTCCCCGGCCTCACCGGCGCGGATTCCTTTGCCGTCCTCTGGACGGGCTGGTTCGATGCCAGCCTCGAGGGCACGGGCGACTACACCTTCGGGACCGAGAGCGATGACGGGAGCGTGATCTACCTCGATTTGAACGACGACGGCGATTTCGGGGATCCCGGGGAATTGGTCGTGAGCAACCTCGGCAATCATCCCATGCAGACGGTCACCGCCACGGCGAACCTCGCGCAGGAGGCGGTCGCCATCGCCATCGGGTTCTATGAATCCGGCGGTGGCGAGGGAATGCGGGCCCGTTTCCGCAAGGGGACCGGCCTGTCGTTTTCGTCGCTCGATCCAATCAACGGCCTGACCGGGCATTTCGTGCCCTCGGCGCCCGCCAACGGTGCCCCGGTCGTCACCCTCACGGCCTCGCCTGGCGCCATCCGGGCCGGTCAATCGGCCACGCTTTCCTGGACGGTGGTCAACGCCACCAACGTCACCCTCGACCCCGGCCTGGGGGCCCGGCCGCTCAGCGGTTCCGTGGTGGTCACCCCCTCGGCCACCACCACCTACACCCTGACGGCGACCGGTGCGGGCGGCAGCCGGACCAAGACGGCGGCGGTGACCCTCGTGCCGGAGGGGGCGTTCCGGTATTACCGGTTTGCGCCCACCGCCCTGCGTGACAACAGCGCGGCCAACTCGGTGCAGCTCGCCGAGTTCCAGGTGTTTTCCGGGGCGACCCGCCTGGCCGGGGCCAGTGCCTCCAACCCCGGGGGCAACAGCCCGGGCGGGGAGGGGCCCGCCCAGGCCAACGACAACAACCTTTCCAGCAAGTGGCTGGATTTCACCAAGTTCACCCCGCTGGTCCTCGACTTCGGCGGGCCGGTGGATGCCGACCGTTACCGCATCGCCACGGCCAACGACTCGGATGAGCGGGACCCGATCTCGTGGACGGTGGATGGCAGCAACGACGGGGTGAACTGGCTGCGGCTGGACGCCCGCACCGGGTTTGCCACGCCGACGGCGCGGGAGACCTACACGGACTTCCTCCTGTTCGCCGATGCCGGCGGGCCGCGGGTCAACTCCCTCACCGCCACGCCGGCCATCATTGACCCGGGCGGCAGCGTCACCCTGGCCTGGACCTCGACCAACGCGGTCAGCGCGACGCTCTCGGGGGTGGGGTCCGTGCCGCTCAACGGCTCGCAGGTGGTGGCCCCGGCCGCGACCACCAACTATACGGTCGAAGTGACCGCCGCGGATGGACGCAAGGCGTCGCGCCAGGTCACGGTGACCGTCCGGACGCCCGGCACGTTTGTCTACCGCTACTACAGCTTCGTGCCGACCGCCTTCCGCGGGGTGGATGATTCCGTGCAGTTGTCCGAGTTCCAGGTCCAGCTGGGCGGGGTGCGCCTGGCCGGGGCCACCGCGTCGAATCCCGGCGGCAACAGCCCGGGCGGGGAAGGCCCGGCCCAGGCCAATGACGGGGACGTGAACTCCAAGTGGCTCGACTTCAACAAGAGCCGGCTGGTCCTCGACTTCGGCGCCCCGGTGGCCGCCGACGGCTACACCTGGGCCACCGCCAACGACGGCGAGGGCCGCGACCCGGTGTCCTGGCGCGTCGAGGGCAGCCAGGACCAGGTCCACTGGGTGCCGCTGCACATCGTCACGGACTACGCCACCCCCACCGCCCGCAACACGTACCTGCCCGGGTTCCCCTTCGAGGACGGCCTCACGCTGCCCCTGGTCATCCGCACCTTCCGCGTCTCCCCGGTGGTCGTCAGCAACACCGCCCAGCCGGTCACCCTGACGTGGGATGTCGAGGGGGCGTCCGGCGGCCTGGCCATCACCGGCGTGGCCGGCCCGGCTGCCAGCGGATCAGCCCTCCCGACGCTGGTCGATGGCCTGAACACCTTCACCCTCCGCGCCACCGGCGCGGCCTCGGTCGTGCAGGCCACCGTGCGCGTGCTGGTCGGAGCCCCGCGCGGCCTCGCCCAGCGTTACTACCGCTGGACCCCGGTGCAGACCCGCGGCGGCAACCGGGAGGTGCAACTCTCCGAGTTCCACCTCTACAACGGCCAGACCGCGCTGCTCACCCCCACCATCACCAACCCGGGCGGCTCGACCTGCTGCGGTGAAACCCCCGACAAGCTGGTGGACACTGTCCTCACCACCAAGTGGCTGGATTACTCCGGCCAGGGTCTCCTGTTCGATTTCGGCACCCCGTCCACCGTCAACGGTTACCGCATGGCCACCGCCGGCGATGCCAGCGGGCGCGACCCGGTCAGCTGGGACCTGGAGGGCAGCGACGACCTCCTCAACTGGTTCCCGCTCGATTCCCGCCGGGGCGCGACCACCTACCTTCCCACGGCCCGCAATACCTGGGCTGACCTGATCAGCTTCAGCGAGCCCTTCGCCATCACCCGCACCGAATACAACCGCGCCACCGGCATCGTGACCCTCGAATGGGTCAGCACCCCCGGCGCCACCTACGCCATCGAATACAGCGACGACCTCGGCCTGGCCGACTGGTGGTTCCCCATCGAGGGCGGCATCCCGGCCGCCGCCGGCAGCCGCACCACCCACAGCTTCTTCCTCTTCTTCCCCAACCCGCCCTTCGCCCTTTTCCGCATCGTGCGCTGAGCCCTCCGGCACTCCTCCCTGGCAGCATCAGTTGCCGTGATGGGTGGGATTCCGTTTTCTCCCGTCCGGACGCGGGTTCGGCCGTGATTTCTGTTCACTTGGCCGGGCGGTTCCTCTAGCCTGCGCGGCCGTAACGATGCCTGACCTGTTCACGCCCGAAAACGCCGCCTGGCTCCTCCTCCTCCTGCCCCTGCTGGCGGCCGCCGGCATCGCCTTCTTCACCCACCGGGACGGCGTGCGCAGCGCGCGCCTGTCCATCACGGCCGTCGTCCTGACCTTCGTCATCTCCGCCGGGCTCTTCCTGCTCCTGCGCGGCGCCGGCCCCGCCCAGCCCACCGCCCTCCGCTGGCTGCACGTCGGCGATCTCCGCATCGATCTCGCCCTCCAACTGGATGCCTTGAGCCTTCTCATGCTCCTCGTCGTCACCGGCGTCGGCAGCCTGATCCACATCTATTCCTTCGGCTACATGCGCGAGGACCCCGCCATGGGCCGTTACTTCGCCAGTCTCAGCCTGTTCATGTTTTCCATGCTCGGCATCGTCCTGGCCGGCAACCTCGTCATGATGTTCCTCTTCTGGGAACTGGTCGGCGTGTCCAGCTATCTCCTCATCGGGTTCTGGTACCAAAAGGGCTCGGCCGCCGACGCCGCCAAGAAGGCCTTTCTCACCAATCGCCTGGGTGACTTCGGGTTCCTGCTCGGCATCCTCCTGGTCTGGGGCGCCCTCGGGTCCCTCAGCTTCGCCGAACTCCCGGCCCTGCTGGCCAAGGCGCCGGCCGCCTGGGGCGGCGTCGCCGCCCTCGCCGGCCTGCTCCTCTTCTGCGGCGCCATGGGCAAGTCCGCCCAGTTCCCCCTCCATGTCTGGCTCCCCGACGCCATGGAGGGGCCCACCCCCGTCTCCGCCCTCATCCATGCCGCCACCATGGTCGCCGCCGGTGTCTACATGCTCTGCCGCGTGTTCTTCCTCTTCGGCGCCCAGACGGCCTGGCCCGGCGCCCTCTCCTTCCTCGACGGCTTCAGCGCCCTCGATCTCATCGCCTGGATCGGCGGCCTGACCGCCCTCCTGGCCGCCCTCATCGCCGTCCAGCAGGATGACATCAAGCGCATCCTCGCCTACTCCACGCTCTCCCAGCTCGGCTACATGGTCATGGCGGTCGGCCTCGGCGGGCCCGGCCCGGCCATGTTCCACCTCGTCACCCACGCCTTCTTCAAGGCCCTCCTCTTCCTCGGCGCCGGCTCGGTCATCCTCGCCTGCCACCATGAGCAGGACATCTGGAAGATGGGCGGCCTGCGCGCCAAGCTGCCCACCACCTACCGCACCTTCCTCATCGGCACGCTCGCCCTCTGCGGTCTGCCCGGGCTGAGCGGGTTCTACAGCAAGGACGCCATCCTCGCCGCCGCCGCCGACCACAGCGTCCCGCTCTTCCTCCTCGGCCTCGGCGTCGCCTTCCTCACCACCTTCTACATGGCCCGCCTCTGCCTCGTCGCCTTCTTCGGCCAACCCCGCTCCGAGGAGGCCGGCCACGCCCACGAATCCCCGCCCGTCATGGTCTGGCCCCTGCGCCTCCTCGCCGTGCCGTCCGTCCTGGCCGGCTTCTGGGGCATCGAGGCCGCCCTCAGCCGCTTCTTCCAACCCGGCCATGACACCCACGGCGCCCACGGGGCCGGTTTCCTCGACGCGCTCCTCGCCCCCTTCGGCCATGCGCCGCTGGCCGCCATGGGTTCCCTGGCCGCGGTGCTCTTCGGCGCCTCACTCGCCTGGTCCCTCTACGGACAGGCCTCCCAGGACCCCCTCCCGGCCCGGCTCGGCTTCCTCGCCCGCGCCATGCGGCACCGGTTCTATTTCGACGAGCTCTACGCCTGGCTCATCCGCCTCACCCACGAGGCGCTGGCCCGCCTGGCCGCCTGGACTGACCGCTGGGTCATCGCCGGCCTCGGCGTCCATGGGGTCTCCGGCACCACCGACCTGGCCGGGCGCGCCCTGCGCCTGTTCCAGAGCGGCAATCTCCAGACCTACGCCTTCCTCATCGTGGCCGGGCTCGTGGTCTTCCTCCTGATCGCACGCCGATGATGCCTCCGCCTGCCCGACCCCGCGGCCCCTTGCCCTGACCCTGCCATGCTGCTGTCCCTCTTCCTGATTCCATTCCTGGCTGCCCTGACCATCCTCGGCCTGCCGCGCCACTACCGCTTCCTCATCCGCGCCCTCGCCCTGGCCGCCACCGCCCTCACCGCCCTCGTGGCCATCGCGGTGTTCCTCAAGGTCGACCCCGCCTTCCAGCCCACCCCCGACCACGTGCGCCTGCACGGCCATTACCAGCTCGCCACCCTCATCCCCTGGGTGCCCTCCCTCGGCATCCAACTGCACCTCGGCGTCGATGGCCTCAATGCCGCCCTCATCCTCATGGGCGCCCTGGTGGGCTTCGCGGCGGCCTGTTGCTCGTGGGAAATCCAGGAGCGCGAGAAGGAGTTCTACCTGCTGCTGCTCGTCATGATCGGCGGCATCCTCGGCGCCTTCGCCTCCCTCGACCTGTTCTTCCTCTACGCCTTTCACGAGTTCGCCCTCGTGCCCACCTTCATCATGATCGGCGTCTGGGGCCGTGGCGAAAACCGCAACTACGCCACCTTCAACATCACGATGTACCTGACCCTCGGCGCCCTCCTCGCCCTGGCCGGGCTCATCGGGCTTTACCTGCAGCTGCCGCCGGACCGCCGCTCGTTCTCGCTGCTGGCCCTCTCCAGCCACTTCGCGGCCCAACCGCTCTCCGCCGGGCTCCAGCACGGGCTCTTCGGGCTCCTCCTCTTCGGGTTCGGCATCCTTGTCTCGCTCTGGCCCTTCCACACCTGGGCCCCCCTCGGCTACGGCGCCGCCCCCACCGCCACCGCCATGCTCCATGCCGGGGTCCTCAAGAAGTTCGGCCTCTACGGCCTCATCCGCGTCGCGCTGCCCCTCCTGCCCGCCGGCGCCCAGTCCTGGATGAATGTCCTGGCCTGGCTCTGCCTCGGCAACATCCTCTACTGCGGCTGGGTCGCCATGCGCCAGCGCGACCTCAACCAGCTCGTCGGCAACTCCTCCGTCGCCCACATGGGCTTCGCGTTCCTCGGCCTCGCCAGCCTCACCCTCATCGGTGTCACCGGCGCTGTCCTGGTCATGGTCGCCCATGGCCTGCTGGCTGCCCTCACCTTCGGCCTGACCGGTTACCTGCGCGCCCACACCGGCACCCTCGAGATGGAGGAGCTCTCCGGGTTGCTCCGCCGCCTGCCGTTCATCGGCACCGCCCTCGTCATGGCCGCCATGGCCGGCTGCGGCCTGCCCGGCTTCGCCAACTTCGCCGGCGAACTCACCGTCCTGTTCGGCGCCTGGCAAAGCCGCCTGCCCGCCGCCCCGCAGTTTGTCGCCGCCGCCGCGTGGGGCGCCCTCGTCATCGGCGCCGTCTATATGCTGCGTGCCGTCCGCCAGGTCCTGCACGGGGAACTCCACCCCAAATGGGCCGGCCTCCCCGACGCCGGTGCCTGGCGCAAGCTGCCCTTTGTCCTCCTCCTGGGCGCCCTCATCCTCTTCGGCGTCTTCCCCCACCTGCTCGCCGACAAAATCCGGCCCGCCGTTCAACCCATCGTTGCCAAGGTCGCCCCCGCCGCCCCTGCTCCCGCCGCCAAGCCGGCGGTGGCCAGCCTGCTGCCCTGATGCGCCCACGCCCTCTCCAGGCCGGAACCCCCTTCCGCCACCCCTCACCCGGGGCCGCGGCTGCCCCTGATTCACTCTCCGGCGGAGTCCCCGCGCGCCTTCTTTTCCCATGAATCCTTTGTTCCACATGAAGCTCGAGATCGGGGTGCTCATCCTCGGCCTGGGCGTCCTCCTGCTCGACCTCTGGCTCCCCGCCGAGAACCGCCGCAAGCTGGGCTGGTTCGCCGCCGCCGCCCTCGCCCTCATGCTGGTGGGCAGCTTCCTCTACCCGCCCTACTTCTTTAAGCTGCAGGTCGGCCAGGCCTGGTTCCACCTGCCCCAGGAGGCGTTCGTCGGCCCGGGTTTCAACGGGGGGTTCGTCATGGATGACCTCGCCCTCTACTTCAAGCGTTTCTTCCTCCTGGCCGCCGCCCTCGTGCTGGTCCTGTCCGTCGAGTTCTCCGGCCGTTTCCAGGGCGGGGTCTCGGAGTTCTACAGCCTCACGCTCTTCGCCCTCGCCGGCATGATGTTCGCCGCCTCCGCCAACGACTTCGCCATGCTGTTCGTCTCCATCGAGCTCATCACGGTGTCGTTCTACATCCTCACCAGTTTCCAGCGCCAGCGGCAGGCCTCCCTGGAGGCCGGCGTCAAATACCTGATCCTCGGGGCCATGTCCTCCGCCTTCCTCGTCTATGGCATCGCCCTGGTCTACGGCACGGCCGGCACCATGAATTTCGCCGAGCTCCACGCCAAGGCCGCCGGCCTCGCCGGGCAACCCGTGTTCCTGGTCGGCCTCCTCCTCGTCGTCGCCGGCCTCGCCTTCAAGATCGCCGCCTTCCCCCTCCAGGTCTGGGCGCCCGATGTCTACCAGGGCGCCCCCGCCCCCGCCACGGCCTTCCTCGCCGTGGGGTCCAAGGCCGCCGGGTTCGTGCTCCTCGTCCGCCTCCTCCTGATCGTCCTCCCCCACGAGCTCACCTCCCACTGGAGCCGCCTGCTCATGGTCATGTCCGCCGTCACCATCCTCTACGGCAGCCTCTGCGCCATCCCCCAGCGCAACCTCAAGCGCCTGCTCGGCTACTCCAGCATCGCCAACGCCGGCTACCTCCTCCTCGGCATCGCCGCCCTCTCCCAGGCCGGCGCCGGCGCCGTGGTCTATTACCTCTCCGGCTACCTGTTCACCGTCCTCGCCGCCTTCATCGTCCTCACCGTCGCCATCCGCGCCACCGAGGCCGAGGACATCTCAGCCCTCGCCGGCCTCGCCCGGCGCTCGCCCTTCCTCGCCACCGCCATGACCCTCGCCGTCGTCTCCCTCGCCGGCATCCCACCCCTCGCCGGTTTCTTCGGCAAGTTCCTCCTCTTCAAGGCCGCCCTCGAGGCCGGCCCCGCCTACTACTGGCTCGTCGGCGTCGCCATCGTGGGCGTCGTCATCTCCATCTACTACTACTTCGGGATCCTCCGCGCCATCTACTGGGGCAACCACTCCGCCGACACCTCCCCCATCCCCGTCTCCCGCCCCATCCAACTCGCCCTCGGGGTCTGCATCGTCGGCATGCTCTGGCTGGGCCTCTACCCGGCCTCTCTCATGCAGTGGGTCGGCTACGCCGTCGATAATATCCGCTGAGGCCGCGCCGCCCCGCCTCCCGGCCCCTCGGCGCCCCCACCCCGGGCCGCGCCCGCCCTCACTCCCCCCGGCCGCCTCCCAACCCGGTCACCGCGGCACTGTCCAGGTCCAGCCGATACAGGATCTGATTGTAATCATGCCGCGGCGTCGGCGCCGGTTTGTCGGCGAACTGCTGCGTGTAGGTGCCCTCAAAGAGAAGCACCGGGGAGTTCGTGGGGGTGAGTTCCGCATGCAGGCGCGGGTTGTAGAAGGTGTAGTTCTCGTGCGTGACAACCTTCAGGGCCGGGCCCCACGGGCCGGTCGGCACCGGGGCCTCCGCATACCACAGTTCCCCGAAGGCCGAGGGTTTCCCAAAGTGTTCCATGAACACGGTCACCCACCGCCCCCGGAAGGAACTCCACGCCAGTGACCCGCTGTGGGGTTTCACCCGGCGCCCGCCCCCCGCGGCCGCCAAGTCCGCCGCCGGGGTCAACGGCTCCCACGTGGCCGGATCCTGCCAGGCCTCAAACGTCGCCGGACACCGCAGGCGGGGCAGGGGATTGCCAAAGAGCAGCCACTCCTTCCCGGCCGCATCCCGCCAGGACACGGGATGCCCTTCCGGCACCGGTGGCGGCTTGGGCGCCTGGTCCGATCGGGTCCAAAGCACGCGCAGCGGCGCAAACGACGCCGTCGCGTCGTCCCACACGCATTGGCCCCACTGGTAAACCTCCATGGGCGGCTGGATCTTCATGAAGTGCGCCACCATCCGCACCCGGCCGTGGCGGTCCGGCACGGTGGCCAGGCCGGTCAGCCAGGTCGGACCCTCCCCGGACATCGGCGCCACGCCCCGCGGCGCCCCGGCCGCATTCGTGAAGACATCAAGGCGCAGGCGCAACGGCGGTTCCCACGCCGCCAACGGACGCTCCGCCGTCGTCGCCCCGCTCATGTGGAAAATCCCCAGCGGATACCGCGCCAGCGTGGTGTCCCCCCAAAACCAAAACCGGCGCCCCTGGTAAACCGCCGCCTGGATGCTGTCGCAGCCGAGGATGCCCGTCTCCGGCCAGCCGGTTTCCAACCCCAGCTTCTGGCTCTCGGCAAACAGGCCCGCGCCGGTCAACCGCCCCAACCGCCGCGCCGGCACCGTGCGCGTCACTTCCACGCGCAGGGTCGCCCCGGGCCTCGGGGTCAGGCGGACGCCCCGGTAGCCAAACCCGTCCCGCGCCACCTCATACCCATGGCCCACCACGTCAAACCACGTCTCCCGCCCCATCAACTCCGGCAGGTCAAACGCCATGACGCCGGCGTTGTCGCTGACGAATCGCGCATGGTGGGTCGTGCGCAATTCCACCAGGGGCACCGGCCACCCGCTCCCTTTCTCAACCACCTCCACCCGGCAGGGCAGGGGCGCCGCTGCCGCCGCCGCTGCCGCCGCGCCGACCACCCAGGCCGCCGCCCAGGCTGGCCATCCCCCGCCCGGCCGGCCCGCTGCGCGGGTCCGGCGAGGCTCAGTCCTGAACTCGCCCCAGCGCAGTTCCCGCCCTGCCGCCACGGTCCGGTTGCCAGCGCCCGGCGCCGGTGGGTCAGTGAGTTCACGTCGATCTTGCATGGGGTGTCGTCAGGGCCGGCCCCCGCGCGGGGGCCCTTCGCCAAGATAATGCCCCGGGTGGGGCGGTTGGTTGTAACCGACGTTCTGCCAAGCCACCCCCAGCCGGTATTGCGGATCCTGCATCAGGCTCACGCGACGATGCGGGGTCGGCAGGGTCGTGGTGTAGAGCCGCAGTTCCCGGTTGTCGCGGCTGCGCCACACGACCTCCTCCCGCCAGTCGCCCAGCAGGTCCGCGCTCAGGCACGGGTTTGCCTTGCTGCCGTTGTTGGCCGCACACCCTTCCGCGGAAAACAGGTTGGTCAGCGCGCCCCGGGTCCAATCCCATTTTTGGATCCGTGTCCCGTCCAGCAGTTCGCGCAGCAGATCCCCATCCCACCAGAGGGCAAAGTTCGCCGTGCGCGGCGCCGGCCCCAGCGGCTCCCCACGGCAGGTCCGCAGCCCCGCCGGGCCCGTCCACAGCTCCACCCCCCAATGCCGCGGATCAATGTCCGCCGCCAGCCCCCGGCCCACATCCAGCCCAGGACCGTGGCTCCACAGGATCGCCCCCGTCCGCGCATCAAACATCGCCGTGCCCGGCGTGCCCAGCCGCACCGTCGCCTCCTCGCTCTCATGCACCCCAAACACCTCCAACCCCGGCCGCCCGGGATCCAAATCCCCCACATGCAACGCATCCCCATGCCGCAGTCCCGTCGTGTACAAGCCCCGGCCGTCGTCATCCACCACCATCGCATGGTAGACAATCTCGTCCCGGCCATCCCCATCCACGTCCGCCACCGCCAACTGATGCCCGCCCTGCCCGGAATACGGATGGTCCCGGCCCCGTGAATCAAACACCCAACGCTGCGTCAACCGACCCCCGCGCCAATCCCACGCCGCCAACACGCTCCGGCCATAGTAGCCCCGGCAAAACACGAGGCTCGGCTGCCGCCCGTCCAGGCACGCCACCGCCGCCAAAAACCGATCCGCCCGGTTGCCGTCCCGATCGTTCCCCCCGTTGCCACCCACGCCGCCCCATCCCCCCAGATCGCCCCGCCCTGGCACATAGTTCGTGCTCGCCAGCGCCGCCCCTGTCCGCCCATCAAACACGGTCAGATACTCCGGCCCCGCCAAGACCTTGCCCAAGGTCCGTCCCTCCGTGCTGCGCCAGTCTGCTGCCCCATCTCCCATCACCCGACCGGTGCCGTCCACTGTCCCGTCCGCGGTCCTGCAGGCCACCTCGGCCCGGCCATCGCCGTCCAAGTCGCTCACCAAAAAGGGAGTGTAATGGGCGCCTTCACGGATGTTCGGTCCCAGCCGGATGGTCCAGAGCAGGGTGCCGTCGAGCCGGTAGCCCTGCAGCGCGGTCTGCCCGCTCCGGCCCGGGCTGGCGTTGTCGCGCGGACGCTGCTCGCACTTCAACACCAACTCATACTCGCCATCCCCATCCAGGTCGCCCGCCGAGGCATCGTTGGGGGTCGAGCCTGCCGGCGGCTGAATCGGGATGGCCACATAGGGCCGGGCCGACGCCCCTGCCGGCAGCCGAAAGGGCGCGCCCCGCTCCAGTTCGTTTCCCGGACCTGACGGCCGCACCAGGTAGGCGGTCTCCTGCTCCAGTCGGGCGCCCGTGTCCAACCACCACGTCCCGCCCCGCAGGGGTTCCGCATTCAGCCGCACAGGCGTCGCCCCCCCCTCCTGCCGGTAAACATCAAAGGCCATCCCAACCGGGTCAGCCGCCCGCAGGCGCCAACTCACAAACACCTGGCCCCGGCCCAGGGAAACCGCCACCACCCCCCGCCCCAGCGCGTCCACCGGACGAGACCCCGCCCCCGCCGCCGGACCCGTCCAGGCCAAGGCCGGCAGGAGAACCGCCAGGGGGACCGCCAGGAGGGCGACCCACGCGGTTCCCACCGCAGGCCGCCGGAAGGGAAGGGGACCCGGGTGCCGCATCACCCTGCGAGCGTGGGGGCAGGGGGCGGTTTTGTCCACTGGCACGGGGCTGGTCCCGCCCGCGGCCCTCCTGTGGGCCGATGCCGCTTGCCCTGCGGGTGGCGTGCGCGGTATACCCGGCGGCAACTGATGTCGAGAAAGGTCTCCCCGTGGCTATGATGCAATCGCGGCGCATGTCGCCCAACACCGGCAACGTCCTGGCGGTCGTCATGGGTGGGGGCCAGGGCACCCGCCTCTTCCCGCTGACCAAGGAGCGTTCCAAGCCGGCCGTGCCGCTCGCCGGCAAGTATCGCCTCGTCGACATCCCCATCTCCAACTGCATCAATTCCAACCTCCGCCGGATCTATTTGCTGACCCAGTTCAATTCGGCCTCGCTGCACCGGCACATCTCGCAGTCCTACAAGTTCGACCATTTCTCCGGCGGCTTCGTTGAGATCCTCGCCGCCGAGCAGACCTTCACCGACACATCGTGGTACCAGGGCACCGCCGACGCCGTGCGCAAGAACCTCGCCCACCTGCTCAACCACGACTGGGAATACCTCCTCATCCTGAGCGGCGACCAGCTCTACCGCATGGATGTCCGGCGCATCATCGCCCAGCACATCGAGACCTACGCCGACCTCACCATCGCCACCATCCCCGTGCCGCGCAGCACCGCCCAGAGCCTGGGCATCATGGAAATCAACGGGGAACGCCGCATCACCCGCTTTGTCGAGAAACCCAAGGACCCCGCCCTGCTCGACACGCTCCGCCTCGACCGCGAGGCCTACGGCAAGCTCGGCGTGGAGGGGGACGAGGAGTTCTTCCTCGCCTCCATGGGCATCTACCTCTTCAACCGCGAGGTGCTCGTCCGCCTGCTCGACAACAACCTCGCCGACTTCGGCAAGCACATCATCCCCGGCGCCATCGCCAATCACCGGGTGTTCTCCTACGTCTACCAGGGCTACTGGGAGGACATCGGCACCATCCGCTCGTTCTTCGAGGCCAACCTCGATTTCACCGCGGAGCTCCCCCGTTTCAATTTCTTCGACATGAGCTCCCCCATCTTCTCCCGGCCACGCTTCCTGCCCGGGTCGAAGATCAATGGCGCCCACATCGACCATGCCCTCGTCTCCGACGGCTGCATCCTCAACCACTCCCGCATCAGCCACTCCGTCATCGGCATCCGCAGCCTCGTCGGCGCCGGCAGCCACCTCCACCGCGTGGTCTGCATGGGCGCCGATTACTACGAAAGCCACGCCAGCATCGTCGAAAACGAAATCCTCGGCAAACCCCGCATCGGCATCGGCCAGAACGCCCACATCGAGAACGCCATCATCGACAAGAACGCCCGCATCGGCGACAACGTCGTCATCTCCGCCGAAAACCGCCCCGAGAATCTCGACCACCCCCTCTATTACATCCGCGACGGCATCGTGATCATCCCCAAGAACGGATCCATCCCCCAGGGCATGCGCATCTAGCCGCCGCCCCGCCCGCCCCGCCTCAGGGCCGCGCCGCCCCCGTCACCTGCGTCGGCAACGCCCACAGCGCATCCCGAGCCGTCAGGAACAGGGTCTTCCCGTCCGCTCCCCCAAAGCACAGGTTCGCCGCCCCCTTCGGCACGTTCACCTTCCCAATCAGCCGGCCGCTCGGCAGGAAAATGTCCGCGCCCGACCCGCTGCTCGACCACACCCGGCCGTCCGCATCACACCGGATCCCGTCCGGCCCGCCCTTCTCAATCGCCGCAAATACCCGGCCCTCATCCAGTGTCCCGTCCGCCCGCACCTCAAACACCCGGATGTGCCGCGGCTTGCCCGAGTCCGCCACATACAACCGCTTCTCGTCCGGCGAGAAACAAAGCCCGTTCGGCATGTCGAACTCCCGCGCCACCACCACCGCGCGCCGCGCCTTCAGGTCATAGCGATACACATGGTTCCCATCCGTCTCCTTCGTCGCCCCCTTCGGCAGCCCGTAGGTCGGGTCCGTGAACCAGACCGTCCCGTCGCTCTTCACCACCACGTCGTTGGGTGAGCTGAACCGCTTCCCGTCCACCTTGCTCACCAGGGTCTGCACCAGCCCGCCCGCATCCGTGATCGACACCCGCCGGCCACTGTGCTCCGCCGTCACCAGCCGGCCTTCCCGATCCAACGTGTTGCCGTTCGCGTTCTGGCTCGGCTCGCGAAAGGTCGTCACCCCGCCCGCCCGCGTCCACTTCTTCAGCTGGTTCCGCGGGATGTCGCTGAAAACCAAATAGCCCCCCTCCGCCGCCACCCACACCGGCCCTTCCGTGAAGGCAAACCCGTCCGCCAGCTTCTCCAGCTTTGCATCCGCCGCAATCACCTTCCGAAACTCCCCCGAGCTCTTGATCTCAAACTCCTCCGCCGCCAGGGCGGTCAGGGGGCCAAGGAGGACGGCAACCACCGGCAACAGGACAAAGGGCTTCATGACGCGCAGCTTGCCCGGAACGCCCGGGGACAGCAAGCGCCTGGTAAGGCGGAGCGCCCTGTGGACTGCGGCAGCACCGCCGCCGCTTTCGGGAGATGCCCGGCCGCTTGGAGCCCGCGCAAGGCGGCCGCGGTGCCGCCCCACCCCGGGGTGGGGCCCGCCCTCGTTTCCGGCCAATTCTTGTTCCATTCCGGGCAATTCCCGCGGGGCATCCCTTGACGGACGGGGCGATTGTCCTATCAGTCAACAAGCTATGAAACTGGATCGATTCACCATCAAGGCGCAGGAGGCACTCCAGGGCGCCCAGTCCATTGCCAGCCGGTTCTCCCATCAGGAGGTGGATGCGGAACACCTGTTGCTGGCCCTCATCGAGCAGCCGGAGGGTTTGGTCCAGCCGCTCCTGCAGAAGCTCGGCGCCTCCCCGGCCACCCTGACGCGGGATGTGGAGGCCGAACTGGGCCGGCGGGCCAAGGTGCAGGGGACGACGTCCTCGGACCAGTTCCTCGGCCAGGCGCTCAAGAAGGCCCTCGATGCCGCCGAGGCCGAGGCCCGCAAGCTCAAGGACGACTATACCAGCACCGAACACCTGCTCCTCGGCCTGATCGAGGCGGCCGGGCCGGCCCTGCGCAAGCAGTTCGACGCCCGCGGCCTGCGCCGCGACGCCGTCCTGAAGGCGCTCGCCGATCTGCGCGGCAACCAGCGCGTCACTGATCAGAACCCGGAGGACAAGTTCCAGACCCTCGAGAAATACGGGAAGGACCTCACCGCGCTGGCCCGGCAGGGCAAGATTGACCCCGTCATTGGCCGCGACGACGAGATCCGGCGGGTGATGCAGGTGCTGACCCGCCGCACCAAGAACAACCCGGTGCTCATCGGGGAACCGGGGGTCGGCAAAACGGCCATCGTCGAGGGCCTCGCCCGGCGCATCGTCAGCGGGGACGTCCCGGAATCGCTCAAGAACAAGATGCTGGTTGCCATGGACCTCGGCGCCATGATCGCTGGGGCCAAGTACCGCGGCGAGTTCGAGGACCGCCTCAAGGCGTTCCTCAAGGAGGTCACCGCCAGCGAGGGCCGGATCATCCTCTTCATCGACGAGTTGCACACCATCGTCGGCGCCGGCAAGGCGGAGGGCGCCGTCGACGCCGGCAACCTGCTCAAGCCCCAGCTGGCCCGTGGCGAACTGCGCTGCATCGGCGCCACCACCCTCGACGAGTACCGCAAGCACGTGGAGAAGGATCCCGCCCTCGAACGCCGCTTCCAGCCGGTCCACGTGGCCGAGCCCAGCGCCGAGGCCACCATCGCCATCCTGCGCGGCCTCAAGGAACGCTACGAGGTGCACCACGGCGTCCGCATCGCCGACGCCGCCCTCGTCGCCGCCGCCACCCTCTCGCATCGCTACATCAGCGACCGGTTCCTGCCCGACAAGGCCGTGGACCTCATGGACGAGGCCGCCTCCCGCCTGCGCATGGAGCTGGATTCCATGCCCACCGAAATCGACCAGCTGGAGCGGCAGATCCTGCAGCTGGAGATTGAGCAGAACGCCCTCCGCAAGGAAAAGGACGAGGCCTCGCGCGAGCGGTTGCGCAAGCTCGAGCAGCACCTGGCCGACCTCAAGGAGAAGTCCGCCCAGCTCAAGGCCCAGTGGCAGAACGAGAAGGCCGCCATCAACGCCGCCAGCCTCATCAACGGCCAGCTCGAGCAGGCCCGCGCCGAGCTCGAGAAGGCCCAGCGCTCCGGCGACCTCAACGCCGCCGCCCAGATCCAATACGGACGCATCCCCGAGCTGCAGCAGAAGCTGGCCGCGGCCGAGAAGGGGCTCCAGGCCGACCAGGCCGGCCCCCGCCTCCTCTCCCAGGAGGTCACCGAGGAGGACATCGCCAAGGTGGTCGCCTCCTGGACCGGCATCCCCGTCACCCGCATGCTCGAGGGCGAACGCCAGAAGCTGGTCAGGATGGAGGACCGCCTCGGCGCCCGCGTCGTCGGCCAGCGGGATGCCATCCACGCCGTCGCCAATGCCGTCCGCCGCGCCCGCAGCGGCCTCCAGGATCCCAACCGGCCCATCGGCAGCTTCATCTTCCTCGGCCCCACCGGGGTCGGCAAAACCGAACTGGCCCGCGCCCTCGCCGAGTTCCTCTTCGACGACGACAACAACATCGTGCGCCTCGACATGAGCGAATACATGGAGAAGCACACGGTGGCGCGGCTCATCGGCGCCCCGCCCGGCTACGTGGGCTACGAGGAGGGCGGCCAGCTCAGCGAGGCGGTCCGGCGCCGCCCCTACTGCGTGGTCCTCTTCGACGAAATCGAGAAGGCCCACCACGATGTCTTCAACGTCCTCCTCCAGGTGCTCGATGACGGCCGCCTCACCGACGGCCAGGGCCGCACGGTCGATTTCAAGAACACCGTGGTCATCATGACCAGCAACATCGGCTCGCCCCTCATCCAGGCCTTCTTCAGCGAGGGCGGCCGGACCGGCAGTGGTGACTACGCCGCCATGGAGAAAAATGTGAAGGCCGAGCTCAAGGCCCATTTCCGGCCGGAGTTTCTCAACCGCGTGGATGACATCATCGTCTTCCACAGCCTCGACGAGGCCCAGATCGGCACCATCGTCGACATCCAACTGGCCCGCGTGGAGAGGCGCCTCGCCCAGCAGCAGATCACCCTCGAACCGGAACCGGCCGCCCGCCAGTTCCTCGCCCGCGAGGGCTACGACCCGCAGTTCGGGGCCCGCCCGCTCAAGCGGTCCATCCAGGAACATCTCCTCGACCCGCTCGCCATGAAACTGCTCGACGGCGAAATCAAGGCCGGCGACCGCATCGTGGTCGGGGCCGAGGACGGCCACCTCGCCTTCCGCACGCGCAAGTAATCAAGCCGCCCCCCCGCCCGTCGCAGGGCAGGGGAGGCTCCCCCAGCCCACCGCCTCAGCGCGCCCCGGCCAGGCGCTCCTCCACCTGGCCAATCCGCCGCTCGGCATGGCGCACGTAGTTGGTGTCCTGAATCTGGCGGTAGAGGGCCAGGGCTTCGCGCAACGAGCCTTTCTCCTCCAGGAAACCGCCCAGGTTGTAGCGAATGGCATCAGTCCGCCGGGCGCTGGGGGCGTTCGTCAACATCAGGTGATAGTTCCGCTCCACCTGCGCCAGCGCCCCGGCCCGCTGGAAGATGCCGTTGCAGCTCCCCAGCGCCTGATCCGCCCCCGCCGTTCCCTGCCCGGGCAGGTTGAAATAGTCCAGGTAAGCCCATACCCACCCCTCGCAAATCCGCGCCGCCAAGGCCGCGTCCTCGGCGTCCTGCACCGCGCTCTGCGCCGCCGCTTCGAAATACTGCGCCCCCTGCCGCCGCACCCGCGGCTCCTCGCTGCGCACCAGCCGGTCCCCCGTCCAAAGCAACTGCCCAATCGACCGGTAAATGGCTTCATAGCTGCCCGCATCCTTCAGCGACCTCCGCATCTCGCGCGTGAATTGATCCCCCTGGCTGTTCAGCGCCTGCTCCTGGCCGGCCAGTTCCCGCCGCAACACCTGGCTGTCCTTCGTCCGCTCGTTCAGCCGGGTTTCCAACGCCTTCTGCTCCGCCTGTCGCGTCCCCCACAGGGTCCGCTGCGCATCGACCGCCGCCAGGCGCCCCGCCTGGTCCGTCTCCGCCGCCCGCAACTGCGCCTCGAGTCCCGCCAGGTTGGTTTGCCCCGCGGCCGCCGCCTCCTGCGCCGCCGCCAGTTGGCGCTGCAGCTGTTCCGCCCGCCCAGGCCCCCGCGACGCGTTGGTGCCCAGCGCCACCAACCCGGCCTGCAGTCCCGCCAGTTCCTGCGTCCGCACGGTCAGGCGCCGCTGTTGGTCCGCCAGCTTCTCCTTCGCCTGCGCCACCCGCCGCCGGGCCGCCCGCTCCGCGTCCGCCAACACCTCCACCTCCCGGCCCGCCGCCCGCGCCTCGCGCTGCGCCGCCGCCACGTTGGTCTGCAATACCCCCAGTTCCGCCCGCAACTGAAGCCCATTGGTCTGCAGCAACGCCACCTTGGACCTCAGGTCGAAGTCATACGCCGACGCGAAATCCGCCGCTCCGGTCCGCTTCCGCAAATATTTGTAAACCGCCGCCCGCTGCCCCGCCGCCGATTTAGGGCGCCCTTCCCACCACTGCCAGGCCCGCGGCACCACATAAATGGCCAAAACCCCCGCGGCCAGCAGCCCCAGGCAGGCCGCCGCCCGTCCCAGGGTCAGCGGTTGGTTCAAAAGGTTGCCCGAAGGGTTCTGCGGCTTCTTCATGGAGACGACCAAGACGTTCCCAAAACGCGGTGATTCAGGATTTGTCCTTCACCCGGTCCTCCCCGGAAAGCAGAAAATGCCCCCCTTTCCTCCCGGCGAGGCTTCTCCCACCCCCCACTAATAATTGGTGATCCAGCCCCCTCAGTTGCCTGCCTGCCCGGTCTGAGCCCCCCCGCTCCAACCGGTTCGCCGAGCGCGGTCTGCCCCCCCAAACCGGGGGACGCAGGAACCCGCCCCGGGACCGTCGGCCCGACGTTTCAGCGCTTTTCCTAGGGATTTGCGGCCTTTCTCCCAAGGGTTTCCCAGAGGCGGCCTCCGGTGATGCCCAGCGCTGTCACCGCAGTTTGGCCCGCCCCCATGGTCGCAGTTTGTGCACTGGCGCGATCCGTTTAGTTTTGCTTAAAATATCCATCTGCGTCCTGTCCCTTGACAGGGCTGCGGCCGCGCGCAGTGTAGACGTGCTCCAATTACCAACATGAGTCGTATTGTCTTGGCATCAGGATGTTTTGGGCTGGTTCTGGCCCTCTTGTTCAGCACCCCGGCCCTCCAGGGCCAGGAGGTTGCCCCAGGCGGGGGCGCGGAAGCGGTCGCCAAGCCGGGCGGGCCCAGGTTCGCCCCGCAGGAGTTGCTGCTCCAGTTCAAGCCCAAGGTCTCCCCCCTCCAGCGCGGTAACACCCGCGCCGCCATCGGCGCCCAATTGGCCGAAAGCATCCATACCCCGGTCATGCAGGCCTCCGGCCGCGGCATCCTCGAGCGGGTCACGCTCCCCCCAGGCCTCAGTGTCGAGGCCGCCCTGCGCGCCCTCGCCCAGCACCCCAGCCTCGCCTACGCCGAGCCCAATCATCTCTACCAGAAGAACGAGGTCAGCAATGACCCCTACTACACCAGCGGTCAGCTCTGGGGCATGTATGGCGACGACACCGCCAGCCCCGCCGGCCCCGCCGGCACCAGCAACCCCTACGGCGTCCATGCCGAGCAAGCTTGGAACCTCGGGTTCGTCGGATCCCAGGACGTCATCATCGCGGTCATCGATGAAGGCATGCAGGTTACCCATCCTGACCTGGTCCAAAATGCCTGGGTCAATCCCCACGAGATCGCCGGCGACGGCCTCGACAACGACGGGAACGGGTTCATCGACGACATCCATGGCTGGGATTTCTTCTACAATAACAACTCGGTCTACGACGCGGGCGAGGACAGCCACGGCACCCACGTGGCCGGCACCATCGGCGGCCGCGGCGGCAACGGCACCGGGGTGGTCGGGGTGAATTGGTACATCAGGATGATCTCCCTCAAGTTCCTCGGGCCCGGGGGTGGCTCCAGTGTCAATGCCGTCAAGTCCCTCGATTACCTCGTCGACCTCAAGCAGCGCCACAATCTCCGCATCATCGCCTGCAACAATTCCTGGGGCGGCGGCGGCTACTCCCAGACCCTCCACGACGCCATCATCCGCGCCGCCAAGGCCGGCATCCTCTTCGTCGCCGCCGCCGGCAATTCCTCCGCCAACAACGACGCCGGCGCCTATTACCCCTGCAATTACAACACCTCCGTCGGCACCAGCACCGAGTCGGCCGCCTCCTACGACGGCGTCATCAGCGTCGCCTCCATCACCTCCAGCGGCGCCCTCTCCTCCTTCTCCAGCTACGGCAGCACCACCGTCGACCTCGGCGCCCCTGGATCCGCCATCAACTCCTCCGTGCCCGTCGATACCTACGCCTCCTACAACGGCACCTCCATGGCCACCCCCCACGTCACCGGGGCCATCGCCCTCTATCACTCCCGCAATCCCGGCGCCTCCGCCGCCTTCATCAAGACGGTCATCCTCGGCTCCGCCACCCCCACCGCCTCCCTCGCCGGGAAAACCGTCTCCGGCGGCCGCCTCAACGTCTTCGCCGCCCTCCAGACCGGGGCCTACCTCTCCGTCAGCCCTGCCGTCTGCCGCATCCCCGACTCCCTCCAAATCACCCTCGGCTATCCCGACGGCAACACCGACCCCAACACCGCCCAGTCGGTCCAGGTCCAGGCCGCCAGTTCCTCCGAGGCCGGGCCCGAACTCCTCACCCTCACCGAAACCGGCCCCAACACCGGTACCTTCACCGGCGCCGTCCCCATCGTCAGTGGCACCCCCACCCCCGACGGCCAAATCCAGGTCGCCCACGCCGACGTGATCTCCGTCCAGCAACCCCAGCTCAATCTCTCCGCCACCGCCAGCGTCGATGCCCTCCCGCCCGTCATCTCCTCCATCGCCGCCACCCCCACCGCCGTCGCCGCCCGCATCACCTGGACCACCGACGAGTTGTCCGGCTCCTACGTCTCCTACGGCCTCAGCGCCGGCAGCCTCTCCTCCAGTCGCACGGTCCTCACCCCCGTGACCAGCCACGTCGTCACGCTCTCCGGCCTCGCGCCGGCTACCGTCTACTACTACCAGGTCGCCTCCAGCGACGCCGCCGGCAACACCGCCCTCGGTCCCGTCCAAAGTTTCACCACCCCGTCCCCCGCCCCCATCCTCTTCGTCGATGACGACCTCGGCGCCCTCTACGAGCGCTTCTTCAAGGCCGCCCTCGAGGCCAACAGCCTCTCCTACGATGTCTGGGACGTCTCCGCTGCCGGCACCCCCCCCGGCGCCGCCGACCTCGCCCTCTATCCCGTCGTCATCTGGAACACCGGCTACGAATACTCCGCCACCGGTGCCGGCCTCGCCGCCATCGAACAGTCCGCCATCGCCAGCTACCTCAATGGCGGCGGCCGCATCTTCATCAGCGGCCAGGACATCCTCTGGTCCGGGGTCACCGCCAGTTTCCGCACCAATTACCTCAAGCTCGGCGGCTACACTGATGACATCACGTCCTCCTCCCTTGCCATCACCGGCGTCACCAGCTCCGCCATCAGCGACGGCCTCATCCTCAGCATCACCAAGCCCACGGATTATCCCTCGCTCTACGTCGATGGCGTCTCCCCCGGCTTCCTCTCCGAGGGGCTCTTCACCCATGGCGTCGGCACCGGTGTCCATCGCCACAACGCCGTCGCCTACCGCGGCGACCTCGCCAATGGCGGCTTTGCCATGGTCTTCTTCGCCTTCCCCTTCGAGGCCATCAGCACCTCCGCCGCCGACCCCAACAACCAGAAAACAGTCCTGCGCCGCATCGTCGAATACCTGCAGGGGACCCAGGCGCCCCCGGGCATCGCGGTGTCCACCCCCAGCCCCGCCGCCATCACCACCGAGGCCGGTGGCAGCGCCACCTTCACCGTGCGCCTCAATTCCCGCCCCGCCAGCACGGTCACCATCGACCTGGCCTCCAGCGACACCTCCGAAATCACCGTCAGCCCCGCCACCCTCACCTTCACCGCCGCCAACTATGGCAATCCCCAGACGGTCACCGTCACCGGTGTCGATGACCTGCTCGATGACGGCGATGTCACCGCGTCCGTGACCCTCGGCGCCGCTGTCTCCACGGACCCCGACTACTCGGGCCTCGACCCCGCCGACCTCACCTTCTCCAACACCGATAACGACACCGCCGGCTTCACCGTGTCCGCCCCGTCCCCCGCCAGCACCACCGAGGCCGGCGGCACCGCCCTCTTCTCCGTCCGCCTCAACGCCCAGCCCCTCGCCTCCGTCAACGTCCCCCTCGCCTCCACCGACACCACCGAGGGTAGCCTCCAGATCGCCGTCCTCACCTTCACCCCCGAAAACTGGAACACCCCCCAGGGCGTCGCCGTGACCGGAGTCGATGACCTCATCGATGACGGCAACGTCGCCTACTCCGTCGTCCTCGGCGCGGCCACCTCCACCGACCCCCTCTACCAGGGCGTCAACCCGGCCGACGTCAGCCTCAGCAACGTCAACGATGACTCCGCCGGCGTCACCGTCAGCGGCCTCTCCGGCAACGCCACCACCGAGGACGGCGCCACCGTCACGTTCACCGTCAAGCTGAACTCCGAGCCGCTCGCCGCCGTCAGCATCGCCGTCACCTCTTCCGACCTCACCGAGGGCGCCGCCAGCCCCGACCTCCTCACCTTCACCGCCGCCGACTGGAACACCCCCCGCACGGTCACCATCACCGGTCTCAATGACTGGATTGTCGATGGCGACCAGGCCTACTCCGTGGTCGTCGGGGCCGCCTCCTCCAGCGACTCCAAATACCAGGGCATCAACCCCTCCGACATGCCCCTCGTCAATGCCGACAACGACGTCCCGCAGGTTGTCGCCTTCCACGCCGGGACCGGGCAACTCATCGGAACCTACGACACCACCCAGCCGGTCCTCGGCGGTTCCCTCGCCGATCTCCAGGCCGCCGGCGGCGGTGCCCAGACGCTGCGCGAGGGCCGCATCGCCCTCGCCTCCAGCAAGCAGGTCCGCTACACCAGCGGCCTCGAATACCGCTGGACCTTCCCCGGTGTCGAGGGTGCCTCGTCCTTCAACCTGATTGCCTCCCGCACCACCAGCAGCGAGGTCGATAACTTCCAGTTCCAGGTCTCCTCGGACAACGGCACCACCTGGGCCAACCTCGCGCTCGTCAGTTCGGCCACCCTCGCCACCTACACCGTCAATAACCTCAACCTGCGCGGCGATCTCGTGGTCCGGGTCATCGATTCCAACCGGTCCGCCTCCAGCAGCCCCATCTACGACACCCTCACGATCGACCAGATGAGCTTTACCAGGCTCATCACCGACTTCCGCCCCGTCATCACCGTCGCCGCCACGGACGCCAGCGCTGGTGAACCCGCCAACAACGGCGAGTTCACCTTCACCCGCAACCAGACCAGCGGCGCCCTCACCGTGCCCTTCACCGTGGGCGGCACCGCCGTCTCCGGCACCGACTACATACCGCTCCCGGCCAGCGTCACCTTCGCCGATGGCGCCGCCACCGCCGTGGTTGTCCTCCAGCCCAAGGACGACGCCCTCACCAACCCGCAGCGCTCGGTCTCCGTCACCGTGGCCAGTTCCGCCACCACCGATTACCAGGCCGGCACTCCCGCCAGCGCCACCATCAACCTCTCCGATGACGAGGTCCCCCTCGAGGTCGCGCCCAGTTCCGAGTCCACCGTCTCCGGTTCCATCACCAGCGGCAGCCTCGCCAGCCTCCAGGCCGTCGATGGCAATGTCGAACGCCTCACCGAGTTGGTCACCAGCGGCAAAACCACCACCCGCCAGAGCCTCCTCGAGCATCGCTGGACCTTCCAGGTCGGTTCCACCCCCGTCACCGGCTACAAGCTGCAGGCCTTCCGCCCCAGCAACAGCGAAAACGAGAACTTCCAGTTCCAAGTCTCCTCCGACAACGGCGCCACATGGGTCAATCTCGCCCTCGTTAACGCCACCACCAGCACCGCCTATTCGGGCGCGCTGGCATCCCTCACCGGCACCATCCTCGTCCGGGTGGTCGATACCGATCGTGTCCTCGGCCGGTTCCAGCAGGACTCCATCTCCATCGACCAGCTCGTCCTCACGCGCTGAGCGGGTCTGGCGGGCGTGCCGCGCCTGCCGCGCATCGGCCCGTGACGGTCAGGAAGCGGGAAGGGGTGGTGCGGGGTCCAGGTGGCCCCCCGCCCGGCTGGGCGGGTTCCCAATCTCGGCCCAGGCAGTCGTAACTCCTCCACCTCCCCTGGGAAACACCATCCCCCTGGCCGCCCTTCCAGCCCCGCCCTCGAGGTTCCCGGGTGGATAAGGCTGACCCTCACTCCACTCCGCTCAGGACAGCCTGGTAGAAGCTCCAATTGTTGGTGCCGGCGCCGGAGAGGGTGGGCAGCGGGCTGTGGCCGACACCGGGGACTTCGAGGTAATCATGGGCAATGCCCAGTGCGGTGAGGTGGTCGTGCAGTTCTCGGTTGTTGGCCAACAGGTCGTCCGCCGTGCCGACCACGAAGCGGATCCGGTGGTTGGCTGGCAGTTGCCCCGCCCGGGTGTCCGCCCAGGTCCACGGGTGCTGGGCCAGGTAGTAGCCCATGTCGTTCCCGTAAACCTCCGCGAACAACAACTGCCGCTGCTCGATGGGGGCCAGAGCCGGGTCGTCCTCCAGGAAGTCCAATTGGAGCGGGCCGGCCCCGAGCAGCGAGCAGGCCCGGAACACGTCGGCATGTTTCAGGCCATAACGACCGGCCCCGTGCCCGCCCATGCTGAATCCCTCGACAATCCGCCCCGCCCGCGACGCAATGGTGCGGAAGGTCCGGTCCACGTGCGGGATGAGTTCGTCGATGACGACCGTTTCCACCGGGCTCGTGCCGTCCTTGCTGTTGCACCACATGCTGTTCGGAAGGCCATTGGGGAAGACCACGAGGGCGTGCGGCATGCGAGCCGTGGTCATGGCGTTGCTGAAGAAGTTGGCCAGTTGCGGGACGCCATCCAGTCCGCCTCCGGACCCGTGCAGCCAGTAGAGGACAGGGTAGCGCCGGTTGGGCTGCGCCGCGTAGGAGGGCGGCAACATGACGTGGAAGCTGACCGGCCGGCCAAGGGTGGGGCTGCGGAGGAGCTGGAACTGCACCTGCGTCGTCATGGCCGTGGCCGTCACCCAGTCCTTGGCCGGGGGCGGCAACTGCCAGACCCGGAAGAACTCCCGCACGCCGCCCCACGGCAGCGGCCAGGCGGCGGGGCTGCCATCCCCCACGCCCATCCGGGGGAACAGGGACCACTCGGTCCAGTTGGTGGTGCGTTCGAGGAAATACTGGCGGTTGGTGGCGGTGGGCCAGATCGCCTCGAGGGGCTGGCTGGCCCCGGGCCCGTTCCAGCGCAGGGACAGGGCGAAGGGCTGGCTGTGGACCGCGGGAACCAGCCACAGTTGCAACAACGCCAACCCGTGCAGGAGGGCGATTCCCCGGGAAGGTCGGGCCGGGACAGGGATGCCAAGCATGGTCGTATGTTTAACCCAACTGCGGCCGGATTGCCAAGCCGGCGGAAATCGGAACCCGCGTCAGCGGGCTGACGGGGGGTTCAGCGGACGCACGTCCGCTGCTACGAACGGGTGGCAGCCCGCGTCAGCGGGCTGATGGGGGTTCAGCGGACGCACGTCCGCTGCTACGAACGGGTAGCAGCCCGCGTTAGCGGGCTGATGGGGGGTCAGCGGACGCACGTCCGCTGCTACGAACGGGTAGCAGCCCGCGTCAGCGGGCTGACGGGGGTTCAGCGGATGCACGTCCGCTGCTACGCGGCCACCCCGCAGTTGCGCGTCCCACGCCGACTCCCTAACAATCCCACCGCAATGCCAAGCCAGAACAAGTCACCGGAAAACCTCCTCGAGAAGACCATCTTCGCCAGCCGCTGGCTGCAGGCCCCCCTCTACGTGGGACTCATCCTCGCCCAGGGCATTTACGTCTATCAGTTCCTCATCGAGCTCTGGCACCTGCTCCACAGCGCCGTCACGCAGGACTTCAACCGCGCGCTCGCGCCCGACCTTGCCACCTTCATCATGCTGAGCGTCCTCGGCTTGATCGACGTGGTCATGATCGCCAACCTCCTCATCATGGTCATCATCGGGGGCTACGAGACCTTTGTCTCGCGCCTGAATCTCGAGGGGCACGCCGACCAACCGGAGTGGCTCAGCCACGTCAATGCGGGCGTGCTCAAGGTCAAGCTCGCCACCGCGCTGATCAGCATCTCCTCCATCCACCTGCTCAAGACCTTCATCATGGCCCTCAACCCGCCGGGCGGCACCCCCCTCAACAACCAGGGCGTCCTCTGGCAGGTGGTCATCCATTGCGTGTTCGTCCTCTCCGCCCTCGCCCTGGCCTGGACCGACAAACTCATGATGGCCGGAGTCAAGGCGATCAAGACCCAGGGGGAAGGCCACTGACCGGGCTTGTCGCAGCGGACGTGGGTCCGTTGAGCCTCCCGTCAGCCCGCTGACGCGGGCTGCTACCCCCTTCGTAGCAGCGGACGTGGGTCCGCTGAGCCTCCCGCACCCAACCCGCTCACGCGGGTTGCTACCCCGTAGCAGCGGAGGTCAGTCCGCTGGCCCCCGCCCGGGAGTTCCGCGCCGGCTGGCACCTTGGTCGGCACGGACGCAATCCCACCTGATCAACCATTTTCCTTGCGGGGGATCGGACTGCGTCGTAAGGATCTACTTGTTCACGCGCCCGCGTGGCGGAATTGGCAGACGCGCTAGATTCAGGTTCTAGTGAGTAACATCGTACAGGTTCAAGTCCTGTCGCGGGCACCACTTCCCCCCTGTTTTTATCCCGAGGACGGATTCGTCCCCAAGCCCGTCCCTGACCGTTTCAGCCTCCTGGTGTCCGCTGCCACGGCTACTGCGACCGCAGGCGGTAGAAGGTCTGGCGATTGGTGCCCAGCGGGAGCGTGAGCAGCCATTGCGTCCCGCCGAGGGTGGGGTTGTTGGTCAGGGTCAACCAGGTCACGGGTGGGGCGAGGTTGGTGGCGGACTGCACAACGTAGGGAATCGTCCCGGCCGGCCAGGCCAGGGTGAGGGCGCCGGGCGTGAGCGTGCCCTGCAGGCTGGGGGGCGCGGTCAGGGACACGGAGGCGGCCAATTCGAAATCGAAGACGATGTCGCTGCTGTTCGTGCTGTCCTGGTGGATCTCCACGGCGATGACGTTGGTGCCGCTGAGGAGGAGGCCCGGGCTGAGCGAAGTTGTGACCCAGTTCGTCTCGTTGGTTCCGCCCACGGTGGCGTTGGCGCGGGTGAGGTTCGTGATGGTCCCGGCCGGCATGTTGTTCCGCCAGACCTCCGCCCCGTTCAGGTAAACGACCGCGCCGTCGTCGCGCTGCAGGCGCGCCGTGAGGGCGGCGACCTCGGCCGCGTTGGGCACGAGGATGGCCCGGCGGTAGTAGGTGGTGATGTACTTGTTGTTGGGGTCCGGCCCGAAACTGTTGATGGTGCGCGGCTGCACCCCGCTGGCGTCCCCGTAGCCGAGCATGGCCGGGCCGCTTTTCCAGGTGGCGTCGTTGAAACTGTTGCTGCGCCAGGCCGTGCCCTGGTCCGTCCCGTCGTCGAGGTATTTCCACACCGCGCCGGCCGGGCTGAGGGTGGCCGGGGCCAGCGTCACGCTGGAGATGCTGACGGTGTCGAGGGCGGTGGCGCCGGCGTCGTCGATGGCGATGGCCGTGAGTTGGTGGGGTCCGGTGGGCAGGTTGGAGAGGGTGAGGCTATAGGGGGCGGCGACGGTCTCCCCGACCTTGGCGCCGTCGAGGAGGAACTCGACGCGGGCGATGGAACCGCCGGGGGCCCGGGCGAAGGCGCTGAGGGTGACGATGGCCGGGGCGCTCAGCACGGCGCCGGGAGCGGGGGAGGTGATCAGGATCTCCGGGGCGGGCCGCGGGAGGGTGTCGTAGCTGGTAACGGACAACTCAAAGTCGAAGGTCAGGTCGCTGCTGTTGGCGGCGTTTTGATGGACCTCGACGCCCAGGACGTTGGCGCCGGGCACGAGCAGGGCGGGGCTGAGGGCCTGGACGAAGTAATTGGTTGTCTCATCCGCGTTGGCGGCGGCCGCGGCGGCCAGGGTGGCGTGGGCAACGGCGCCGGTGGGCATGTTGTTGCGCCAGACCTCCACGCCGTTCAGGTGGACCACGGCGCCGTCATCGCGCAGGAGCCGGCCGGTGAGGGAGAGAATCCGCGCCGGGTTGGCGACTTGGAAGGACCGGCGGAAGTAAGTGGTGACCTGGCCGTTGCTGGTGACCAGCCAGGATTCATCGCCATCGCCATAGCCGAGCTGGGCGAAGCCGCGTTTCCAGCCGGTGTCGTCCAGGGCTGGGTCCATCCAGCCCGGGCCGGGGTCGGCGGCGCCGTCATGAAAGCGCCAGACGGCGCCGGTGCTGACGAGCGTCGCGCTGCGGACGGTGGGGGTGAGGGTGACGGACCCGGTGACGGTCAGGCCGCCGTAGTTGGCGAGGGGGATCTGCCGGAGCCGGGTGATATCGGCCGCGGACAGGGCGCTGCGGAACAGGGCGACGTCATCGAGGTTGCCGTTGAACCAGCGGTCGTGGGCGAAGGTGCTGGAGTTGTGCCCGCCGAAGCGGATGGGGGTCGTCTGGTTGATGGCCCAGGCGACGTTGGTGCTCCCGGCGAGGGCGCCATTGAGGTAGAAGCGCAGGGTGCCGTTGCTGGGGGCGGTGCGGTCGAAGACCACGGCGGCGTGGTGCCAGGCGCCGGTGGGCGCGACCGTGGCGGAGAGCAGGCTGACATCCTGGGTGCCGAGGGCGCTGTAATGGTAGAGCGAGAGGCGGGACTGGTTGGCGGGGGCGTAGAGCTGGAACTCGTCGCCACTGCCCCCGTAGCCGTCGCCGCTGCCGAGGTAGAGCAGGAAATCGTCGCTGGAGGCATTGGGGCGGCGGAACCAGGCGGCGAAGGTCCAGTCGCCGTCGCTGAGGTTGTAATCGGTGGCCGGCAGGTTGCGGGAGAGGCGGGCCTGGTTGGTGGCGGTGCCGGTCAGGCGGAGGGACAGGTCATTGAGGGGGCCGAGGGCGGCGGGGACATTGGTGTCGTAGCCGAACGAGCCGGTGTTGATGGCATCGAGGGTGCCGTCGCGGAACAGGCCGGAGAGATCCGCGACGGAGTTGCTCAGGGCCGGGGTGGGCGGCTCGAAGTCGTAGCCGAACAGCAGGCGGGGGTCGGGCCGGGTGTCGGTGGCGGTGAAGCGGAGCGTGACGGGGTCGGTGAAGAACGGACCCGGGGTGAAGCGGAGGGTGTGGCCGTCCGGGAGGAGGACGGCCGAGCCGTTGGTGCCGAGCAGGGAGAACAGGAGGTCGGTGGGCAGCGTTTCCGGGTCGGAGACGAGCGTGCGCAGGTCGAGGTCGAGAGAGGGTCCGGTGACGGGCAGGTTGGTATCGACGGCCGTGGGCGGCTGGTTGGAGACGGCGGCCCATTCGGAAAGCGGGCTGATGACGGGGAGGGTGGACGGCGGGTTTTCGCCGGGGTTCAGGGGGACAAACAGGACGGCGAGCGTCGTGTTGGTGACGTTGGCGAGCTGGATGGCGAACTTGCGGTGACTGGCGTTGGGATTCTGGTTGGTGTTGTTCGGCGAGGTGGGGAGGGGGACGGCATTGCTGAGGACGAACGACCCGCCGCCGGAGAGGATCTTCATCCAGAGCCGATCGGTGCCCTGGGTGAGCATGGCCGAGGTCCCGCCGGGTTCGATGACGGGGTTGCTATTGGTGTGGACGTGCATGAACCACCAGACCGTGGCGGGGGTGGCGGCCTGGATTTCGTCCTGGATGAGCACATGGCGGCGCTGATTGAAGAGGGAGAACCCGCGCCAGAGGCGGGTGACCCCGGTGTAGGCGGGGGTGAGGTCGAGGACGGTGGCACTGCGGTCGCCCTCGGGGGCGGACTGGTAAAGCACGACCGAGGGGTTGGAGCCGACGACCTGGTCGGCGGCGGCGGTGGGGTTGACCACGAGCGTGTTGTTGCCCTCGGCGCGGTTGCGGTAGTACTCCCAGCGCTGGCTGCCGAAGAAGTTGGGCAGGGCGTAGCTGTCGGCCCCCAGGTCGTGGGCCCAGCGGCGGCCGAGCGCGTCGAGCACGAAGCTGCCGGCGTCGAGGTGCCCGTGGCTGGCCCCAATCTCCCCCGCCTTGGTCGCCACGAAGGTGGCGTCCCCGTCGTTCCAGCGCGTGCGCAGCGTGACGACGTCGGCGGGGTCAAAGGACGTGGTGCCCTGGGGACCGCGCTGGAGGATGTCGGGGGAAACCCCCGCCGTGGCGGGGTCCGACCCGCGGGCGTCGTACCAGAGGAGGTCGAGCACCTCGGGGGAGGCGTTGGTGCGCTGATACCAGGCGTATTCCGGGCGGTTGTAGCGGCGGGCCAGCCAGAACATCTGGAACCCCCGCAACTGCCCGGCGCTGGCGTCGGCGAAATTGAAGGACAGGCGGGTGGGCCCGACCATGAGCATGGGGACCAGCCCGGTTTCCCAGGTGCCGCGGATGTCGCTCAGGCTGAAGTCGCTGCCGAGGGCCGACTCGAGCCCGGCGAACAGGCGCATGGCGTATTCGGTGGTGTAATCCCAGTAGCCGGGGCCCTCGTACCAGCCGCCGTTGTCGGTGGTGAAATGCCTGAGCACGCCGGCGGCGGAGGTGATGGCGCGGGCGACGATGTATTCGTTGGTGGACTCGTGCTCGGCGCCGACGGCGAGGGCGCCGAGCACCATGCCGCCGTTGCAGACGAGGTTCCAGTTGTTGTTCCCCGCGGCGGCCCAGGAGCTGAGGTTGGTGTAGATGGTGAGGCTCTGGTTGAGGATGATGGCCGAGCGCAGGATGGTGCGGCGGGCGGGGGTCCAGTAGTCGTAGAGCCAGTCGTAGCCAATGGCGACGGCATGGGTCATCTCGGCCGTGTCGAGGAAGTGGGCCGGGTGCCAGTCGGGGAAGTTGGCCGCGGCCTCGAGCTCGGTCCAGGCGCGCTCGGCGAAGTTGGTGTTGCCGGTGACCTGGTAGGTGAGGGCGAGCTTCTGGACGCGGTCGAGCACGCTGCGGCTGATGTCGAGGATGGTCCCGCGCACGTCCTGGGTATAGACGTTGGGGGCGAGGGCGAGCATGGAGTTGGCGGAGTTGCTGAGCGTGCGGAACCAGGCCGCGGGCTGGGTGGGGAAGTTGGAGGCCGCGACCTGGCGCACCCACTCGAAGCGTTCGGCGGTGACGAGCAGGCGGGGATGGGTGGGCACGAGGCTGTCGAAGTAGGCCGACTGGGCGAGGGGCGCGCGGTGGAGGCCGGACGGGATCAGCACGTCGGCCGGGATGACCGTGAGGTTGGAGGCGCCGGG
>JBJOEZ010000006.1:0-142999 GCA_046048995.1 Verrucomicrobiota bacterium
CGGCGGATTGGTCGCCGCTGGTCACGCTGAACCTGACCGGGCCGACGGAGCACTGGCTGGATGTGCAGCCCGGCCCAGGGCGGTTCTACCGGGCGGTCCAGCTGCCCGGGCCGCCCTCGGAGCCGTCGACGGATTTCCGCCTGATCGATCACCAGGGCAATTCGCGGTCCCTGCATTATTTCCATGATGATCCGGCGGTGCGGGCGGTGGTGGTGTGTTTCACGGGGAACGGCTGCCCGAAGATTCGGGAGATGATTCCGGCCATCAAGGCGTTGACCAACCGGTTCACGAGCCAGGGGGTGTTGTTCTGGCTGGTGGACGCCAACGCGGCGGACAACCGGTCGAACATCCTGGCCGAGGCCATCTCGCTGGGGATCAGCAACGGGCCGCCCATCCTACATGACCCGGCCCAGGTGGTGGCCCGCAGCTACGGGGCGACGCGCGCGCCGGAGGCCATTGCGGTCAACACCGCGAACCTGCAGGTGTTTTACCGCGGGGCCATCGATGACCGGCTGTCCAGCAACGCCGTGTCCACCACCCAGCACTACCTGTCCAACGCGCTGGTCAAGTTCCTGGCCGGCGGCGTCGTGTCCCCCAGCCGGACCCAGCCGGCGGGCTGCGACGTCACCTACCGGCCGCGTTACCCCAACCTCACCTACTCCGGCGACATCGCGCCCATCCTGATCTCCCGCTGTGTGCGCTGCCACAGCCCCGGCAACATCGCCCCCTGGGACATGACCAGCCATGCGGTGATCCAGGACCACGCCCCGGCCATCCGCGACTCCGTCCTGAACGGCCACATGCCACCCTGGACCGCCGACCCGCATTACGGCGTCTTCACCAACGACGCGTCCCTCACCCCGGGTGAGTTGGCCAAGCTGGTGCAATGGATCGATGACGGCGCCCAGAAGGGGGTGCTGGAACCGGACCCGCTGGCCACGATCCCCGTGGTGACCAATTATCCCTTTGCCTGGCCCTCCGACCTGGGCGCGCCCGCCGGCCTCCTGCGCATCCCCAACCAGAGCATCCCCGCCACCGGCACGGTCGGCTACCGCTACATCTCGGTCACCAACACGCTCTTCTCGACCAACGTGTGGCTGCGGGCCGCCGTGGTCCGCCCGGGCAACACCCGCGTGGTCCACCATGCGCTGCTGTTTGAAGGCGACGGGTCCACCATGCGCTGCTGTTTGAAGGCGACGCCAACCAGTCGCTCGGCGGCCTGGCGGGCTTCTTCGCCGGCTACGTGCCGGGCGTCGACGCCACCACCTTCCCGCCCAACACCGGCAAGCTCATGCGGCCCGGCCAGGTTTACACCTTCCAGATGCACTACACGACGGCCGGGTCCGCCCAGACCGACCAGACTGAGATCGGCTTTTACCTTGCGCCCACCCCGCCCGCCTACGCCCTCCAGACCAAGTCCGCCTACAGTGTCACGTTCAACATCCCGGCCAACTCGCGGACCTACACTGCCACCGCCAACTTCCCGGCCTCCGGCACGTTGACGACGAACATCGTGCTCTACGAGATGAGCCCCCACATGCACCTGCGTGGATCCCGCTTCACCTACGAGGCCATCTACCCGAACGGGTCCCGCGAAATCCTGCTCTCCGTCCCCAACTACATCTTCCACTGGCAGACCCTCTACCGGTTGACCACGCCCAAGTACCTGCCCAAGGGCTCGCGCATCCGCTGCGTGGCCGGCTGGGACAACACCGCCCAGAACCATCATCTCATGGAGGAATACGAGGCGTCCGGCGACAGCCGGTATTTGCCCGGCAGCGCCGTCGGCTTCGGCGAGCAGAGCTACCAGGAGATGTTCATCGGCTACCTCAACTACGCCGAGGTGCCGTAGCGCACATCCCCCGGACCGCTCAAAGCACCCGGATCAGGTCGGAGGCCGGGAAGCGCACCTTGGGCAGGGCGGCATACTTGTCCTCCGCGCTCCGGTAGCCCAGGGCACAGCAGACCACCGCGGCGTAGCCGCGCGCCGGCAGGTCGAGAATCTTGTCGAACTCCGCCGGCACAAACCCCTCGATGGGACACGCGTCCACCCCCAGCAACGCCGCGGCGGTCATGAGGTTGCCCAGCGCGATGTAGGCCTGGCGGGCCGTCCAGTGCGGGATGCGTCCCGCGGCCTCGGGACCGATCAGGCTGCCGACCATCATTTGCCGATAGCCCGCCAGCGCGTCGCGGGGGACGCCGCGAACCTCGATGACGCGGTCCAGGAAGCGGTCGAGCTCCGCCTCGGTCAGGCTGGTGCGCGCGGTGAAGACCACGAAGTGGGAGGCATCGGTGACCTGGGATTGGCCCCAGGCATGCGGCCGCAGCCGGGCCCGCAGGGCCGGATCCTCGATGACCAGGAACTGGTAGGGCTGCAGGCCGAAGGACGACGGCGAGAGCACCAGGGCCTCCTGCAGGCTGGCCCAGGTGGCGGCGGGAATCTTGCGGTTCGAATCAAAGGCCTTGGTGGCGTAACGCCAGCGCAGGGCTTCCAGCAGCTTCGCTTCCGACAGGTCAGGGTTCGACATGCGCTGAGATCTGATGCGCCGGCCGGCCCGCGTCAAAACTGTTTCTGTCTTTTCCCGGGCCGGCCCTGGCTCCAGCCCGTCGTCTCCCGCTCCCCCCACCCCTTAAAACCTTGCCAAGCCCGCCGGCGGGCGGGACAAGTTTCCCACGTCCCAACCCATGAAAACCGCGTTTGCCCTCCTTGCCCTGCTCCTGTCCCTCCCCGGGTTCCCGGCCGCCGCCGCGCCCGCCGCGCCGGCCCCGGCGCGACCCAACCTGGTTTTCATCCTGAGCGACGACCTCGCCATGGGCGACCTGGGCTGTTACGGGCAGAAAAAGATCCGCACGCCGAACCTCGACCGCATGGCGCGGGAAGGCACGCGCTACACGCAGGCCTATTGCGGGACGAGCGTGTGCGCGCCGAGCCGGGCGTCCCTGATGACCGGGCTGCACAGCGGGCACGGGCCGATCCGGGCCAACTGGGAAATCGCGCCCGGGGAGGGCCAGCAGCCGCTGCCGCGGGGGACGGTGACGGTGGCGGAGGTGCTGCGCGGGTCGGGCTACGCGACCGCCTGCATGGGCAAGTGGGGCATGGGCATGTTCGACACCACCGGCAGCCCCTTGAAGAAGGGCTTCGACCATTTCTACGGCTACAACTGCCAGCGCCATGCGCATTCCTATTTCCCGACCCACCTCTACGACGACGACCGGCGGATCGAGCTGCCGGGCAACGACGGGAAGGGGGTGGGCAAGACCTACGCGCAGGAGTGGATCCAGAAGGACGTGGAACGGTGGGTGCGCGCGCAGCACGGACGGGGCAAGCCGTTTTTCCTCTTCTACGCGATCACCCTGCCGCATGGGCGGCACGAGATGGATGACGTGGGGGAGTATGCGAAGACCGACTGGACCCCGCAGCAGAAGGCGTATGCGGCGCAGGTGACGCGGCTGGACGCGGACATCGGGCGGCTGCTGGGCCTGCTGAAGGAGCTGGGGATTGATGACCGGACGCTGGTGATGCTGGCGGGGGACAACGGGTCGTCCTTTGGGCCGCAGAGCGAGATGGGGCGGTTGTTTGATCAGTCGATGGGCGGGGCGTTGCGGGGGTTCAAGCGCGGGCTGTATGAGGGCGCGCTGCGGCAGGCCGCGCTGGCCCGCTGGCCGGGGGTGGTGCCGGCGGGCCGCGTCAGTGACGAGCCGTGGGCGTTCTGGGATTACCTGCCGACCGCGGCCGAGCTGGCGGGGGCGCCGCTGCCGGCGGGATTCCGTCCGGACGGCCAGTCGCTGGTGTCGTTCCTGAAGGGCGGTTCCGCCCCGGCGCGGGATTATTTCTATTGGGAACTGCACGAGGGCCCGTCGATTCAGGCCGTGCGCTTTGGGAACTGGAAGGCGGTGAAAAACGGCCCGGGCAAGCCCCTCGAGCTCTACGACCTGGCCAAGGATGCCCGGGAGGAGCGGAACGTGGCCGGGGAGCATCCGGACCAGGTGGCGCGGGCGCGCCAGTGGATGCAGGAGGCGCGGGTGGACATCCCGGAATGGCCGATGGTGGGCTCGGCGAAGGAGCGGACCGAGGCGCGCCGGAAGGCCGGCCTGTTGCGGTGAGGGGGCCGGGCGGGCGGCCTAGTAGCGGAGCCGGAAAAACCGTTGCGCCGCGGAGGGGCGGGGAAGGGTCAGGGAACACTGGTCCTCGTTCAGCTGGACGGGGCCGGCCACGGGCAGCCAAGGCAGTCCCGGGGCCGCGGAGGATTCCAGCACCCAGCCGCTGTAGGGCCGCGGCCACGTCAGGGCCAGCGCGCCTGCGGGCATGGCCGTGATGGTCAAGCGGGGCGGCACCGCGTCGTTCACGAGGATTTGGCAGGGATAAAAGTTGGTGAACAGGTACGGTTGGGACCACGAGAGGGTGAGGGTGGCCACGAAATCGACCCGGAGATAGCGGGGGTCGGAGGCTTGGAGTGTGAGGTTCGTCTCCACCACCAGCCCTTCCCAGAACGGAACCAGGCGTGGTTCCGGGAGCAGGTTGGGCGTGACGACCGCGCCGCTTCCATGGTGGATGACAAAGCGGGCCTCCACGGCATACAGGTCATGTTCGGCCTCCTGGCTGAGGGGAAAGAGCGAGCCGCGCAGGGTGATTCTATCCCCCGCCAGTCCCTGGCTGGGCTCCGCTTGGCTGGCGATCCAGAGACCCTGCGCCAAGCCGGGCGCGGATCCGCCCGCCCAAGCCGCTAGAAAAAGCAGAACCATCCATCCGCCCCGCCCCCAGGCGGCCCATCCGGCCATCCTGCCTCGGCACATCCGTGCGTTCATCATTGTCCGGGCGTCTGCACGCCCCACGTCAAAATCACTCGGCCACACTGGACCAGTTTCCCACCCATATCTTCAAATCATTTTCCGCAGGACCACGGAGGGTGACGCCCGCGGGCACCCCGCCAAGGCGGACCGGGCCGCTATTCCTTGACACCACTGGCCGTGACCGGAGACTCGGCCCCCATGTCCCTGCCCTCCTTCCTGCGTTCCGGCGTCCGCATCGCCCTCCTCCTGGGCCTCTCTCTGGCCTGCGTCCTGTCCCTCGGCGCCGCCGAGCGCAAGGGCCGCGCGTATTTTGAGGAGAACTTCCCGTTCCAGGGCGCCTGCATCAACGCCGCCTGGCCCTCCAACAACGTGGCCATGAAGGGACTGGCCCTGCGGGCCGGGCCCGGGGCGCACCTCCTCTTTGACACCGACCTCCTGCGCATGGCCGCCGGCTGGACCGGCGGGTTCCTCACCACGCGCGGCGTGGCCTTCGACGGCGCCCATGGCGCCCATCCCGCCATCGCCGGCGAACAACACTTCGGCACCCCGCAGATCCCCGGGTGGGCCGACGCCCAGGGCCGGTTCGCCGACCCCCGCCAGGAACCGTTCGGCCCGCTCCCCAAGGCCTGGGCCCGCTGGGACGGCCTCCACGTGCATGGCTCCAACGTGGTCCTGAGCTACACCGTGCATGGCACCAAGGTCCGCGAGCAACCCGGCGCCCTCGCGGCCGGCGGGGGCACCGCCTTCACGCGCACCTTCCGGGTCGACAAGGCCCGGGCCGATCTTGCCGCGCTCCTGTGCGAGGTCCCGGGCGCCACCGTCGAGCAGTCCGGCCAGGTCATCACCCTCACCGCCGGCACCAACGTCACCCGGGTCGGGCTCAGCGACCCCCGCCAGGGCCGGCTCTCCGTCGCGGAGGGTTCCCGCGTCCTCCTCCACATCCCCAAGGGCACCCCGGCCGGCTCCTTCCGCGTGGTCCTCTGGCGCGGACAGGCGGCCGCCGCGGCGCCCCTGGAGCCCCTCCTGGCCGGGCCCGCCACCCTCGCGCCCTACGCCCAGGGCGGCCCGGCCCGCTGGCCCGAGCCCGTCGTCACCCAGGCCGTCCTCGACACCAGCCGCACCCCCGATGGCGCCTACGTGACCGACTCCCTCACCGCGCCCACCGACAATCCCTGGAACCGCCGGGTGCGTTTCGGCGGCTTCGATTTCTTCGCCGACGGGCGGCGGGCGGCCTTCTGCACCCATGACGGCGACCTCTGGATTGTGTCCGGGATCGATGATCCGTCCGGCCGCCTCGAGTGGCGCCGCTACGCCTCCGGCCAGTATGAAACCCTCGGGCTCGTCATCGTGGACGACGTCATCTACACGAGCGGCCGCGACCAGCTCACGCGCTACCACGACCTGAACGGCGACGGGGAGGCCGATTACTACGAGAACTTCAACAACGAGGTCATGTCGACCGAGGGTTTCCATGAGTTCCTCTTCGACCTGCAGACGGATCGGAAGGGGAACTTCTACTTCGCCAAGGCCAGCCCGGTGAACGCGGGCGGCAGCGGATTCGGCAACCAGAAGGCCGCGCGCGGCAACGGCACGGTCTGCTCCCACTCCGGGTGCCTGTTCAAGGTGAGCAAGGACGGCTCCAAGTTCGAGGTCGTCGCCACCGGGCTGCGCGCTCCCACCGGCATCGGCGTGCATCCCAACGGGCAGCTCACCACCAGCGACAACGAGGGCACCTGGGTGCCCACCACCCCCATCAACTGGATCGTCAAGCCCGGCCAGTTCTGCGGCGTCATCCATGGCCTCACCCCCAAGGAAACCGCCGCCCAATGGGTCCCCCCCCTCTGCTGGCTCTCCAAGCAGGACTACGACAACTCCGGCGGCGGCCAAATCTGGGTCACCAGCCGGAAATGGGGACCCTACGAGGGCGCCCTGCTCCACCAATCCTACGGGCGCTCCAGCCTGTTCCTGGTCCTCGACCAGAAACTGCCCGGCGACCGCCGCCAGGGCGGCGTCACCCGGTTCCCCCTCAAGTTCACCTCCTCCGTCATGCGCGCCCGCTTCCATCCCAGGGACGGCCAGCTCTACATCGCCGGCCTCAGCGAATGGCAAAGCAACGCCGGCAAGATCACCGGCTTCGACCGCGTCCGCTACACCGGCAAGCCCGTCCATGCCGTGCGCACGTTCCGGGTCGTCCCCGGCGGCGTCGAGCTCACCTTCACCCAACCCCTCGACCCCGCCAGCGCCGCCGACACCCAGAACCTGAGCGGCAAACGCTGGAACTACAAACGCAGCGAAAGCTACGGATCCCCCGAGTTCTCCGTCGCCGACCCCGCCAAGCGCGCCCGCGATCCCCTCTCCATCACCGGCACCCGCCTCAGCCGCGACGGCCGCACGCTCTTCGTCGCCATCGACGACCTCAAGCCGGTCATGCAGCAGACGCTGAAGTTCAATCTGAAGTCCGCCGACGGCACCCCCATCAGCCAGGAAATCCAGCACACCATCCACGAAATCCCCTGAGCGCCCCGGCCACGTTCGTAGCCGCGGACGTGAGTCCGCTGGGAGTTGCGGAGTCAACCCGCTGACGCGGGTTGCTACGCGTAGCCGCGGGGCTGCGTCCCCCCACGCCATGCCACGCCCGCTGACCCGACGCCAGTTCACGACCCGCGCCGCCCTCGCGGCCGGCGGCCTGCTCGTCGCGCCGCGCCTGCTCCCGGGCGCTCCCGCCCGGACCTGGCGCGTCGCCGTCATCGGCCACACCGGCCGCGGCCACTACGGGCACGGGCTGGACACGATGTGGAAGCTCCTGCCCGGGACCGAGGTGGTGGCCGTGGCGGACGCCGACGCCACCGGCCTCAAGTCCGCCCGCCAGCGCCTCGGCGGCATCCCCGGCTTCGTCGACTACCGCGCCCTGCTGGCCGCCGTGCAGCCCGACCTTGTGGCGGTGGCCCCGCGCCACATCGACCAGCACCACGCCATGATCCTGGCCGCCCTGGAGGCGGGGGTGCGCGGGGTCTATGTCGAGAAACCCTTCTGCCGCACCCCGCGGGAGGCGGATGAGATCATCGCGGCCGCCCGCGCCCGCCGCGCCGCGGTGGCCGTGGCCCATCGCAACCGGTACCACCCCGTCCTCCCCGTCGTGCGCCAGCTCGTTGAGTCGGGCGGGATCGGGAAGCTGCTGGAGCTGCGCGCGCGCGGCAAGGAGGACGCCCGGGGCGGCGCCCTGGACCTCTGGGTGCTCGGCAGCCACACCTTCAACCTCGCCGCCTGGTTCGCCGGTCCGCCCGTCGCCTGCAGCGCGATGCTCTACCAGGACGGCCGCCCCTGCACGCCGGCCGATGTCCGCCCGGGCGACGAGGGCGTCGGCCCGATCGCCGGCAACGCCGTCCATGCCCGCTTCGAGATGGCCAACGGGCTCCCCCTCTTCTTCGACTCCCGCCGCCACCACGGCGACAAGGACGCCAACTTCGGCCTGCAGCTGGTCGGGACCGCCGGCGTCATCGACCTGCGCATCGACACGGAGCCGCTGGCCCATCTGCGCCGCGGCAACCCGCATCACCCCAAGGCCCCCGCCCACCCCTGGGTGCCCGTCACCAGCGGCGGCGTGGACCAGCCGGAGCCGATCCCCGGGCTGGCCCAGCGCATCGCCAGCCACCAGGCCGCCGGCGAGGACCTCCTCGCCGCCCTGCGCGAGGGACGTCCTCCCCTCTGCGACGCCGAGGCGGGGCGCACGACGGTGGAAATGATCTGCGCCATCTTTGCGTCCCACCAGCTCGGCGGGGCGCGCGTTCCCCTGCCCCTCGCCCAACGCGGCCATCCTCTCGCCCGTCCCTAACCCCACGCCCACCCCCCCAACCCCATGAGCAAGCCCAAGGTTCTCATCATCGTCGGCGACGCCGCCGAGACCGTCGATACCCTCTATCCCTATTACCGCCTGGTGGAGGCCGGGTTCGAGCCGGTCGTGGCCGCGCCGGAGAAGCGCCGCTACCAGATGGTCATGCACGAGGTGAAACCCGGGTGGACCATCACCAAGGAATGGGAGGGCTATACCATCGAGGCCAACATCGCCTTCAAGGACATCCGGCCGGAGGAATACCTCGGCATCCTGTTCAGCGGCGGCCGCGCCCCGGAATACATCCGCGAGGACCCCGATCTCCTCCGCATCACGCGGTGGTTCTGGGAACAGGGCCGCCCCATGGCCAGCGTCTGTCACGGGGTCGAAATCCCCGCCCGCGCCGGCATTGTCCAGGGCCTGCGCATGGCCACCGTGGCCAAGTGCCGCTTCGACCTCGAGGTCTGCGGCGGCATCTACGTCAATGAACCCTGCGTCATCGACCGCCACATGGTCAGCGGCCGCACCTACCACGACAACGGCCACTACGTCGGCCCCTGGATCCGGATGCTCGAGGCCCAGGCCGCCAAGGGGGCCCCGCAGCAGCCGGCGTGAGCCGGCTGAGGCCAAGCCATCCCCACGCTGCCGCTGCCGCGGCGGAAGCGGAGCGGAGGCGTTTCACGGCTTGGAATTGCGGGTGGCCGCCCGGCCGTTCGGCTTGGCGGGGTCGAAGCGGGGATTCGGGGCGGGGAATTTCGCGCCGACCTGCTTCTGCCAGGCGGCGAGTTCGGCCCGCAGCCGGGCCACGCGCTGCGGTTCCTGTGCGGCCAGGTTGGTTTGCTCGCCGAGATCCTGCGCGAGATTGAAGAGTTCGGCCCGGTTGTCCTCGGCCCACTCGATCAGTTTCCAGTCCCCGCGCCGGATGGCGGAGGCGGGGGCGCCGCCCTGGTTGCCGTAGTGCGGGTAATGCCAGAAGAGGGCGCGCTCGGGGAGGGTGGCGCCCTTGAGCAGCGGCACGAGGCTGGTGCCGTCGAGCGTCTGGCCGGGGGCTGGGCGGGCGCCGGCGGCTTCCAGCAGCGTGGGGAAGAAGTCCGGGCTGCTCACCGGGGTGGTGATGACGCGGCCGGGCTTCACCACGCCGGGCCAGCGCACAAGGAGCGGCTCGCGGATGCCGCCCTCATACATCCAGCCCTTGCCGCCGCGCAGCGGCAGGTTGGACGTGGGCCAGCCTTCGCTGGTGGAGAGCCCGCCGTTGTCACTGGTGAAAATGACAAGCGTGCGGTCGCGCAGGCCGAGGGCATCGAGCTTGGCCAGCACCTTGCCGACCGCCAGGTCCATCGCCTCGACCATCGCGGCATACACGGCGTGGTCCTGGACCAGCCGCACGTCGCGCTGGCCCTCCCGGCCCCACTTCTCGGCGAGGCCGAGGCGCGCGCGCTTCTCCGCATATTTCCGGCGCAAATCCTCGCGGGCCATGAGCGGGGTGTGGACGTCGTAGAAGGAGTAGTAGGCGAAGAACGGGCGATCCTGGTTGGCCTCGATGAAGCCGGCCGTCTCCGCTGCCAGCCGATCCGGCAGATGCTCCCCGGCGGGCCCGTCGGCCAGGCGCGGGTTGCCGTACGGGGAGAAATACTTGTTCCCGCCGTAGGGACCGCCCCGGTCGATGCCGCCCCGGTTCAGGTCGAAGCCCTGGTTTTCCGGCCACCAGCCCTCCGGGCCAAGGTGCCATTTGCCCGCGAAAAACGTCGCGTAGCCCGCGGCCTTGAGCGCCTTGGCCAGCGTCGGCGCGTCGAGCGCGAGGCGGTCGGTGTAGGGCGCGGGCAGGAGTTTGGTGTTCCGCTTCCATTGCCCGGGCTGCAGGGGCGCGCCGATGTAGTCGGTGATGCCGGTGCGCTGCGGCCATTGCCCGGTGAGGATGCTCGCGCGGGTGGGGGAGCAGACGGGGCAGGCGGCGTAGGCGTCGGTAAACCTCGCTCCCTCCTGCGCCAGCCGGTCGAGGTTGGGCGTTTCGTGAAAGGTGCTGCCGTAGGCGCCGAGATCGCGCTGGCCGAGGTCGTCGGCCAGGAAGAAGACGATGTTGGGCGGACGCTCCGGGGCGGGCGCGGCGCTGCCGCCCAGGGCGGCGAGGAGGAGGAGCAGCAGGAGGCGCAGGCGCAGGCTCATGGGGTGTCGTGGGGAATGAGCGGTTTGGGGTTGGGCACGCGGCCAAGTTCACGGCAGCCCGGGCCGACGCCGTCCTGGCCAAGGTCGTCCTTCATGGCGGCGGCGAGCCCCTGGAGCCGGGCCACGATTTTGGGATGGGCGTCGGCGACGTTGGTGGCTTCGCCGATGTCCGCGCGGAGGTTGTAGAGACGCGGCTGGAACGGGGCCGCATTCGTGCCGGGGCCGCGGTCCATGGCGATCTGGAGTTTCCAGTCGCCGTGGCGGACGGCGTTCAGGCGCAGGCCGTTGTAGTAGTAGAACGTTTCGCGCGCGGGCGGCGCGCCGGGGGTTCCGGCCAGGTGCGGCCAGAGATCGACCCCGTCGAGCTTCCGGTCCGCCGGCAGCGGCGCGCCGGCGAGGGCGGCGAACGTGGGCAGGAGATCGAACATGCCGGCGATGGCATCGGTCTGGGTGCCGGCGGGGATCCGGCCGGGCCACCACGCGAGCGTGGGCACGCGCATGCCCCCCTCGAGGGTGCTGCCCTTGTGGCCGCGCAGCGGGGTGTTCGATCCGCGCGGGGTGCCGCCGTTGTCGCTGGTGAACACGACCAGGGTGCGTCCGGCCAAACCATGCTGGCGCACCGCATCCAGCACACGGCCCACGCTCCAATCCATCTCCTCCACCCAGTCCGAGTAGATGCCGTGCGGGGATTGCCCCGCCCATTTCCTGCCCGGATAGACGGGGAAATGCACCGCGTTGTGCGGCAGGTAGAGGAAGAACGGCGTGTCCTTCCGTTCCGCGATGAACTTCACTGCCTCGTCGGTGTAGATCTCCACCAACGACTGCTGGTCCTCCGGGAGCACGCGCTTGACCACCGCGCCGTTGCGCAGGAGCGGGAGTGGCGGCTGGCCACGGCCGTTGCCCTTGGCCGCCGGAATCGGCTTGCCCAGGTCGCTGCGGACGCCGTCCCGCACCGGCCCCATGTCATTGGAGTAGGGCAGCCCGAAATGAAGATCGAACCCCTGCGCGTTCGGCAGGAACTCCGGTTGGTCGCCCAGGTGCCATTTGCCGATGATGGCCGTGGCATAGCCCGCCCCCTTGAGCACCTCGGCCACGGTCACCTCCCTCGGGGACAGGCCCGTCGCGCCCTCCGGAAACAGCACATGCGGGATCGGGAGGGCGCGCTTGGCGTAGGAGCCCGTCATCAAGGCCGCCCGCGAGGGCGAACAGACCGGCGCGGCGTAGAAGGAGGTGAGCTTGCGGCCCTCCTTCGCCATGCGGTCGAGCTGGGGCGTGCGGTTGATCCGGGAGCCAAACGCCCCGATGTCGGCGTAACCAAGGTCATCGATGGTGATGACGATGAAGTTCGGCCTGGGGGCGGCGGAGGCGGGACTGCCCAGCAGGGACGCAATGGCGGAGAGGAGGGGGAGGAGGCGTTTCATGACATGGGTGTGCAGGTGAGCGTTCACGGCTTCCGGGGCAGGGGCGAGCCGGGCACGAACTCCTCGCGGCTGAGGAAGCCGTCCCCGTCCGCGTCGCGCAGGCCGAACCATTTGGCGGCGTCCTCCGCCGATCGTCCGGCGCTGAACTCCGCCCGGGTCAGCCGGCCGTCCCGGTCCTGGTCGAGCCTGGCGAAGCCCGCGGCGCGCTCGTTCCCGGTGGCCGCCGCGCGCGTGGGCGTCCCTGCCCCGGCCGCCCCGCCGGGGAGCATTGCCGGGAGCGGCAGGTAGTCGAAATCGAGAATCATCTTCTCCGCCATGGCCAGGCGCAGGGCCCGCTCGACGGCCGCGACTTCCGGCTGGCCGCTGAGGTTGTTCAGTTCCGACGGATCGGCCTCGAGATCGTAGAGTTCGTAGACCGGCCGGGGCGTGGTGAAGTAGGTCGCCGCCAGGCCGGGGGCGAGCCGGCCGGCGGCCTGGGCCGCCTTCATCTCCGTCCAGGCGGCCCCGCCGGACGAGTCCACGGGCGCGTAGGGAATCCAGGGCGTGCAGTTGTAGATGAACTTGTGGCGGTCGCTCCGCACGGCGCGGCTGAGATCGTAGCCGTTGTTGCTCATGTTGACCGCGACCGGGGCGCTGCCGTGCGGGCCGCGTTCGACGAAGACGTGCTGGCGCGGGGCATGGGGCTGGCCCTGCAGCAGGGGCAGGAAGCTCACCCCGCTCATCCTCGCCGGTGCGGGCAGGCCGGCGGCCGCGAGCAGCGTGGGGGCCAGGTCCTCGCCGCTGAGCAGCGCGCGCGATTCGCCCCCGGGTTTCACCACGCCGGGCCAGCGCACGAGGAACGGCACGTTGGAGCCCGGATCGTAGAGCGAGCCCTTCCCATGCGGCAGCGCCGCGCCATTGTCACCGGCGAAGACGACCAGCGTGTTGGACTGGAAACCGCGCGCGGCCAGCAGCCCGAGAATCGTCTGCACCGAACGATCGAGGCGATTCACCTCGGCGCAATAGTCGGCCAGTTGCTGGCGCACCCCGGGGAGATCCGGCCAGTGCGCGGGCAGCTTCAGGCTGGCCGGCGCGGGCCGCCATTCAGCGGGGGCGTTCCAGGCGTGATGGGGGTCGCTGAAATTGACCCAGAGGCAGAACGGCTTTCCCGCCGGCTTGCGATCAAGAAACTCGGCCATCTGGGTGGCCGCGGCCGCGTCGGAGCCGGTCTGCACGTAGTCGAATCGCTGCTCGAAGGTCCGGAGACCGTGCTTCTCCAGGAGATCACCGGCCTCCGCGCCCCGGCGTGGACCAGGGCCGTCGAGATGGTAGGGACGTCCACAGACGCCGACAAAATATCCCGCCTTCTCGCGCAGCAGCTCGGGAAACGTGATTTCCTCCCGCGCCAGCGGGGACGAGAAGCGGGTGATGCGCGCCGCCACCGGCGAGCGTCCGGTCAGGTAGGACGCGCGCGACGGGACGCACTGCGGCGCGGTGGTGAAGAACCGGTGAAACTTCATGCCCCCGGCGGCAAGCCCGTCCAGGGCCGGCGTCTTCACGTTCGGATCGCCGTAGCAGCTCAGGAAAGGATAGCTGTGGTCGTCCGAGAGCAGGAACAGGATGTTGGGCGGGCTGGGGGCCGCACCGGCCGCGAGTGGAAGCAGGCCAAGCAGGGCCAGAACAAGGCTCGGGGTCTTCAAGCGGCAGGGAGGCTAGCAGTTCCTGGCTGAAGGCCGCCAGTAGCAACGGACGTCAGTCCGTTGACTCCACCCCGCACCCAACCCGCTCACGCGGGTTGCTACCCCGTAGCAACGGACGTCAGTCCGTTGAAACCCCCCGCCCAACCCGCTCACGCGGGTTGCTACCCCGTAGCAACGGACGTCAGTCCGTTGAAGCCCCCCGCCCAACCCGCTCACGCGGGTTGCTACGCCGTAGCAACGGACGTCAGTCCGTTGAAGCCCCCCGCACCCAACCCGCTCACGCGGGTTGGGACACGGCCGCTACTGGCCTCGCCGCCGTTTCCGATGTATGAGGGGAGTGTTCTCCGCGGCACTCCCCTCATGAAGCTGTCGTCCTGCCTGTTCCTGGCCGCTGCACTCGCGATCGGCCTGCCCGTCTCGCTGCCCGCCGCCCAGGGTGGCGGCTATCTCCTGGCCGGGCTGGTCGGCGAATACTTCGCCAACACCAACCTCGCCGGGACGCCCGGGTTCACGCGGCGCGATGTCCGCCTCGACTTCCGCCAGAACAGCCTGCCCCCCGGCGGCGCGGGCCAGGTCGGCGACCTCCCGTTTCGGTCCGTGCCCGCGACCGGGTTTTCAGTGCGCTGGACCGGCCGGTGCGTGCCGCGTTTCACGGAGTCCTACACCTTCCAGGCGCTGGCTTCCGGGCCGGTCCGGCTCCGCCTGCGCCCCGCGGGCCAGGCCGCGTGGAACACGGTGCTTGACGATCCCGCCCCCGGCCCGGGTGGCGCGACCGGGTCGGCGAACCTGAGCCAGGGCGTCCCCTGCGACCTTGAGGTCACCTTCAGGCACGGCGACGGTCCCTGGTCGCTCCGCCTGCTCTGGTCCGGCCCCAGCACCCCCCTCGAGGTGATCGACCCCGTCGTGCAGTCCGGCATCAACAACCCGCCCTGGACCTCGGGGTTCACGGACATCATCAAGGGCGCGCGCAATTCCTGGGAACCGGTCAATGGCGGGACCCGCCCTGCCCTCGACACCAACGGGTGGCCGCACGGCGACGCGGGCTATTACTTCCAGGAAAGCCTCAACCACGGCATGGACCTCGATCCCCAGATGCGCGGGCGGGTCCGCTTCTCGTTCCGCGGCAGCGCGGCCGTCCAGGTCCGCGGCAACGTGCAGCCCGGGTCGTTGACCTTCCAGTATCACGCGGCCAGCAACCTCACCACCGGGTCCTTCCTCGCCGCCAGCAACGGGTGGAACGCCTCCTTCCTCAGCTTCACCAACTCCCGCCGCAACGGCCTGCCCGACGGTCCCCCGGGGTTCACCGACCTGCGCCTCATGCGCCCGGTCGCGCCGGACGCCCTGGCCAGCTTCGACCCGGACACCACCCTCTTTACGCCCGAGTTGCTCCGGGCCATGGAACATTTCACCGTCATCCGCCACCAACTGGTCGCCAACCAGCAGCGGGACTGGGAGGAACGCACCCGGCCCGGCTGGTTCAACCAGAGCGGCGGCGCCATCAGCCCGCCGCACTACGGCATCGGCGACCCCTCCGACAACGGCCTTTCCTGGGAACACAAGGTTCTCCTCGCCAACGAGACCGGCCGCGACCTCATGCTCAGCGTCCCCACCCTGGCCTCCGGGCGCGAGCCCGCCGACACCACCAGCTACCTCGTCCGTCTCGCCCGCCTGATCGCCCACGGCTCCGACGGGGTGGAACCCTACCCCTCCCCCGTTGCCAACCCCGTCTACCCGCCGCTCAACCCCAACCTCCGCGTCTACCTCGAGCTGGAAAACGAGCTCTGGAACTTCTTCAGCGTGTTCTACGTCGACTTCGCCAACATCAACGCGATCACTGCGGCGGACGCCGACGCCAACAATGCCGACTTCCAGGTGATCAACTTCGACGGGCTCAGCACCGCCCGCGAGGCCGGGGGCGGCTACGTGAGCATGAACACCTGGCGCTACCGGAAAATCATGCTCCGCCTCATCCAGATGAGCGACATTTTCCGGTCCGTCTTCGGGGACGACGCCATGATGACGCGCGTGCGGCCGCTCTACGAGTGGCAGTATGCCAATGACAACGACACCGCCCGCCTGGCCCTCACCTTCGCCGACCGCTACTTCAACAACGGCGACGGCCGGCCCCACGTGCCCAACCCCCGTCCCGTCCGTCACTGGCTCTGGGGCGGCGGCGGCGCCACCTACTACGGCGCCGCCAATGGGAACGGCCTGACCGATCTCGTCCCCAACCCGTCCTTTGCCAGCCCGGGCCTCGCCCCCGGCTACCATCGCTCCCCTGCCGGCGCCGGGTGGGCCTTCACCGGCAACGCCGGCATCGCCGTCGATGGAGGCCCGGGCGACGACATCCCACCCGCCTTCCGCGGCACCCAGATGGGTTACCTGACCGACCAGTCCTCCATCACCATTTCCGTCACCTTCCCCGCCACCGTCACCTCCCCCGTGTTCGGGGTGTCCTTCAAGGCGGTCAACCGCATCCCGGCGGGCGGCTCCGCCGCCAACCGGCAGAACGTCCGCGTCTACCTCGACGGCACCAACGACATTACCGCCCGGACCTTCAGCCAGGGCAACGGCTACACCGCCCCCGGCTACAACCCCGAATACCCCTGGACCGCCAACAATGTCTTTTGGGCCTACTCGGACTACTACTTCACGCGCTCCTTCACCGTGGAACCCGGCTCCACCCACACCCTCACCGTGCGCGGCCTGGGCGACCCCGCCAACCCTGGCGCCACCAACCAGACGGTCTTCCTCGGCGACGTGCGGGTGACCAGCGTGGATCGGATCTTCGAGGACGGCATCCCGGGCGGGGGTGAGGCGGCGGGCCAACCGGTCGGGCAGAACATCCAGCAGACCATGAACGTGGAGGCCAGCTGGGCCAAGGCCTTCGGGCTTGAGCAGGTCTCCTACGAGGGCGGCTGGTCGCTGGGCGGCGATGACGGAGGATCCTGGGTGCAGCTCAAGGCCAAGTATGGCGACCCGCGCACCGCCGAGGCCCAGGGGCGGTTCATGGACATGTTTCACCTCGCCGGGTCGGCGATCAATGTCTTCGGCACCTACGCCCAGTGGCCCACCTGGGCCGATTACTACGCCGAGCAGGGCCTGCTCGACATCAGCCGCTACCCCATCATCCAGGGTATCGACGACCGCGCCAGCCGCCTCCCGCCCGAGGCCGCCCAGGGCGTCATCGTCCCCGCCACGCTCCTCCCCGCCATGGCCGCCCTCGACGACGGCGCCAACGCGTCCCTCGGCCGCATCACGACCGCCGGCGGGTGGATTCACTGGAATGTCCTGTCCCCCCGCCGCGGTGATTACCAAGTCACCGTCTCCCCCCCGCTCACCCACGGCACGCTCCTCGTCAATGACCTTCCCGTCATCCTGCCGGGCCAGTCGACGGGCTCGGTCGCCCTCACCAAGGGCCTGCACAGCGTCAAGGTTCGCTCCGTCTCCACCAACCTTTGCCTCGTCAGCCGCATCACCCTGGCCGGCTTGGGCGCCCCGCCCGCCCCCAGCCTCACCGCGTGGCTCGATGGCGACGGCTCGGTCACCCTCGGCTGGACCCCCGTCGCCGGCGCCACCCGCTACGAGATCCGCCACGGAACCGTCTCCGGGTTCCACACCGCCCTCGTCGATGCCGGCACAGCCACCTCGTTCACCCTCACGGGCCTCACCAACGGCCTGCCGATCTTCGTCGTCGTCGTGGCCGAGAACACCGCCGGCCTCAGCCAGCCTTCCAACGAACGCGGCCTCATTCCCACCGCCGCCGGCCAGGGGGCCGGGCTCGCCCTCTGGGAATTCGCCGGAGCCGCCGGCCACGAATCCAACGCCCTGCCCCACGCCGCCACGGCCCGCCTCAGTGTCTCCCCCCTCACCCGCGGCCCCGGCCTGCTGCCCAGCACCAGCGAATGGGCGGTGAACCTCCGCGCCAACCGCTTCGCCAGCGAACCCCCCGCCAGCCTCGGCCACCTCTACGCTTCCAACCTCACCCACAGCATCACCCTGCAGCAGTTCTACCAGTTCACCGTCGCCCCGGTTCCCGGCCACTTCCTCTCGCTCTCCCAGCTCACCTTCCGCGCCTTCTTCCAAAACGCCCGCGGCGGCGCCGGCCTGACCTTCAGTACCAACGGCTCCACCTTCATCACCGCTCCCGCCCCGGCCGGATCCCCTGCGTCCAGCCAGACGCCCTGGACCGCGACGCTGGCCTCAGTGCCCGCCCTGCAAGGCCTCGCCTCGCCCGTCATCTTCCGCCTGCACCTCCACGGGCTCGGTCCCTACGAAGTCTCCGGACTGGGCGACCCCGCGGGCTCCGACCTGATCCTGATCGGATCCCTGCAGCCGGTCGCCCTCCCGTTGTCCGCCTCCCGCGTGGCCGGGCCGGGATTCATCCAGCTGGCCTGGGCCACCAACTCCTGGATCTATCACCTCGAGACGAAACCCAACCTCGATCCTGCCCTGCCCTGGATTCGCCTGACCAACGCGCCGTCCCTGCAGGACGGCCAGTGGCGCCTCACCCTGCCCGCCCTCGATCCCCAGCGATTTTACCGCCTCGTGCCCTGACCCAGGCTGCGCCCTAGCGGCCACCCGCATCGCGTGGACCGGCTGCGGGCATCGGTCGCGCCAGGGCCGCGTCCACGGCCGTGATCGCCTCGCGCAGGATCTCCGGCCGGACCGCCCCGGTGAAGCGCCCCTCGATGCGACCGTCCCGGGCCAGCACCAGCACATTGGCCACGCCCGGCCGCAGCCCCAGCTGCGCGGAGGCCTCCCCGGACCAATCCATCATCACCGGGTACTTGCGTTGTTCCTGGAATTTTTTCCGCACCCGCCCGCGCAGCAGGCCGGGCACTCCCCGCACATCGGCCAGGCCGCGAATCTCGACGCGTCCGCCATGCCGCTCCTTGAGGGCTGTCACCCAGCCATCGATTTCATCCGACCCCTTCCGGTCGGCCAGGAAGAGGACCACGACATTGGTGTGCGGAAACCCCAGCTGCTGCGGTTGCTCGTATTGGTCGGCCAACGCCAGGCGATCCGGGGCCCGCGTCACCGGGGTGGCCGGGGCGGATTTGGGCTCCGCCGCATCGGCGCCAAGCAAGCCTGCCCGCAACAACCAGGCGCAGGCCAGCAGAAGCACAATTGCCACGAGCCAGGCGCCCACCGACCAGCGCGTCCGCGGGACACCCGCGGGACCGGCTTGGAGGCCGGAAGCGGGGGCATCACCGGTTCCAGCCGCATAGCGGCGACCCTTCCATTCCATGGGTCGGCCAAGGCAGTGCCGAGCCAGGGCCTGCCACTGGATGACGAGCAGGGCCAGCACACCCATGGGATGCAGCAGGGCGCTGCCGAGGGGTTGGCGGAACAGGACCACGCCGAGCAGACGCGGCAGCCACGACAGCGCCGCCGCTGCCCCGGCCAAGCCCAGCGCCTTGGCTGACAGCCATGGCGCGGCAGCCAGCAGGACCCAGGGCAGGACTTGTCCGCCCAGCAGCAGGAGGGTCATGGGCAGGATGGTTCCCGGGGCGGCCAGACCCTCCGTCGCATTCTTGCCCAGGCCGCGCCATGTTTCGGCACTGCTTCTATACATCCGGCAGGTGGCCAAGTCGGTGGCGTCGAACAGGTCGGTGCCCAACCCGGCCCGCCGGAATGCCCGCGGCAGCTTGACGCCGTCGTGGAGCGAGTCGCGCAGCATGGCATGGCCGCCGCAGCGCTCGTAGGCATCCCGCCACGACACGAACAGCTGGCCGCAGCCCGCCGAGGCCGCCCCCCAGCAGGTCAGGCGCATGAGGAACATGGGCAGGTAGCCGAGCAGGACGAAATGGATGAGCGGGATGAGCAGGCGCTCCCCCCACGTGCCGAGGTCCTGGGCGGGCACGCCGCTGGCCAGGGCCACGGGGCGCCCCGGACGCCGCCGGCCTCGCTCCATGAAATCCGCCATCCGGCCCAGCGCATCCGGGGCCAGTCGCACATCGGCGTCGAGGAACACCAGCAGGGGATGCCGCGCCAGGCGGGCCAGCACATGACAGGCATGCTGTTTCCCGCACCAGCCAGGGGGCAGGGCCGGGGCCGATTCGAGCCGGAGCCGCGGATCGCCGGCGGCGAGGTCCCGCACGATGCGGGCGGTGGCGTCCGTGGAATGGTCGTCGAGGACGACCACCTCAAAGTCGGCCTCCCGGCTGGCCAACACGGCCGTCAGCGTGGCCCGGATGTTGGCCTCCTCATTGCGGGCCGGGATGAGGACGGAGAGCCGCGGACGCGCCGGGCAGGAGGTCGCCGGGAGGGCGCGCGGGAGCCGCCGATAGAGGGCGAGGTTGAGGAGGAAGAGGGTGGCCGGGATGGCGGCCAGTCCCAGCGCGACCAGCGTGAGGACGTCCGGAATCATTCCGGCGTATGGTCCGGGGTGAAGGACTCGCCGCGGCAACGGGCCCGGAACGAACGCCAGAGATCATAGATGCCGCCCTGTCCTGCGCCCCCGCGCAGCAGCACCCGGAAGGCGGCGGGATCGCGCTGGCGCGCCTCGGCGGCGAGGACGTCCTGGGTGGCCGCCAGCCGCTGCTCGAGCAACGCGCTGCGCTCGGCGACCGCGAGGGGGGCCACGCTGGCCCGGCCCAGCACGAGGGGCTCGCCAAAGCGCACGAGGACCTCCGGCAGGCGGTCATCCCAGAAGATAAACTCGGTGGCCATGGGCAGGAACATGGCCTGATGAACCCGGCCGGCCAGGTGGGCCAGCCCGGGCTGGAACCGCAGCGGCCGCTCGCGAACGTCGGCAAAGCGGCCCTGCGGGGTGACGGCCAGGATGCGGCCGGGTTCCCGCAGGATGGCCTCACTCGTGCGGAGAAAATCCACCGCCCCGCGCCGCGTGCCCTGTTCGACCCCGAAGAACCCCATCCGGCCAAACATCCGATAGCGCCGCAGCATGGCCGCATCGATGGGCGCATACAACTGGTGGTGGGGATAGAAAGCCGACTTCAGGAACAGTCCCACCAGGGGATCCCACCAGGACGCATGGTTGGCGTAGAGGACGAGGGGCAGCGTGGGGGCCGCGGGAGGCGGAGCGGATCGGGACACGCGGACGGCGTGGAAATGTTTCCGGATATAGCGCCGGCAGTAGCCGGTGAACCAGTGCAGCAGCAGCGGCGAAATGGCCGGCAGGGGGGGAACAGCCTCGAGGCCCGCCCCGGCGTCGACCGGGGCGCGGTCGGTCCGGGGCGGGTCGAGGGAGAGCGGGGCTGTCAATGGCCCAAGTCCCCCGGTCGGGGGGTGCAAGGAAGGCAATGGCGCCCCAAGTGACATGGCGACAACTCAGGCTTCGACCAAATCGGCCTGGCGCCGGCCGGCTGCCCCGGCCGTCCGGGTTGCGCCCGGCTGGGCAGCCTTGTCCTGATGGAGGGTGTCGGCGGCAATCCAGCCGCTCATGAGGACCATGGGCATGCCCGGCCCGGGATGGGCGGCGCCGCCCGCGAGATACAGGCCCTCGAGATCCGGGGAACGATTCCCGGGCTTGAAGGCGCCGAGGAACCGGCCATGGCTGGCCAGCCCGTAGATGGCGCCGTTCAGGACCTGGTAGCGGTCGTGGATGTCCTGCGGGGTGAGGGTGGCCTCGAAGACGATGCGGTCCTCGAGATCGGGCATCTGCCCGGTGCTCTTGAGTTTCTCGATGATGACCTTCCGGTAGGCGGGCAGCATCTTCTTCCAGTCGTGGTGCGGGCGCAGGTAGGGGGTGTGGACCAGTACGTAGAGGGCCTCGCCGCCGGCCGGGGCGGTGGCCGGCTCGCTGCAGGTCGTGGCGGCCAGGTAGCAGGTCGGATCCGGCGCCGGCTCGCCCCGCTTGTAAATCCAGTCGAACTCCTCCTCGGGATCGCGGCTGAACACGAAGTCGTGGTGGGCCAGGTGGTCATAGCGCTTCTTGAGACCGAGGTAGAGGACCACCCCGGAACAGGCGGGCTCGTATTCCCGGCGGGCATCGAAGCGGGCGCCGATCGAGCCATTGATGAGCTCGCGATGGGTGCGGACCGAGTCGCAATTGGACACCACGGCCCGGAGGGGAATCTCCTCGCCGGTGCTGGTGCGGACGCCGGTGACGCGGCCCTTGTCGGTCAGGATCTTGGCCACCTGGGTGCCGGTCCGGATCTCGACGCCGAGCTCGCGGGCGAGTTTCTCGAGGGCCAGGGGGACGGCGCGGGTGCCGCCCATCGGATACCAGATGCCCTCGCTGGTCTGCATGTGGGCGATGCCGCAGAGGACCGCCGGGGACCCGTAGGGGGAACTGCCCACATACTGGGTGAAGTGGTCCATCATCTGGGCCACGCGGGCGTCGGGGGTGAAGGCCCGCACCGTGCCGGCGACGCTGCGGCCCATGCGCATGGCGAGGACGTCGCCGAGCACCTTGGGATCGAAGCTGGTCTTGAGGTCGAACATGTCGCGCAGGCCGCCGATCGACTTGTAGAAGAAGTGGCGGTGGGAGATGTCGTTGAGGCGTTCGCTGAGCTGGAGGAAGTCGAGGTAGCGCTGGCCGGAACCCGTGCCCGGGGCGAAGCGCTCCAGCTCGCCGGTCATGGTCTCGGGATCCTGCATCAGGTTCAGGACCGAGCCGTCCTCGAAGAAACAGCGCCACTGCGGATCCAGCCGGACCATGTCGAGGTAATCCTCCATGCGGCGGTCGGCCTCGGCGAAGATGCGCCGGAGGACGGACGGGATGGTGACGATGGTGGGGCCCATGTCGAAGCGGAAGCCCGCGCCCTCCAGCCGGGCGGCCTTGCCGCCGAGCCATTCGTTGCGTTCGAGGAGGAGAACCTGGTAACCGCGCGCGGCCAGGGTGCAAGCGGCCGCCAGGCCGGCCAAGCCGCCGCCAATGACGCCAATGTGCTCTTTCGTGTTCTTGCTCATGCTGTGTCTTTCGGGGATGTCATGCGCCGGCGACCCAGGGTCATGAGGCGGCGCAACGCCGCCCCGCGCCCCCGGCCCGGCCCATGGAGGAATTGAAGGAATGCCGCAAACAAATCCGCGTCGCCCATCGCCGCGGGGTCCAGGTGCGGACGCCAGCGCGCCCGGTTCCACTGGATCACCTTGGGCGTGGTCATCTCGAGCAGGCCCTCGGCGCCGCGCGTGACCCCGAACCCGCTGCGGCCGCGCCCGCCAAACGGGAGGCGCGGGTCGGCCGTGGGGGCCACCATGTCGTTCACCACCACGCCGCCGGCGCGCACGCGCCCGGCCAGCGCCCGGGCCGCCGCCTCGTCGCGCCCGAACACCGTGGCTCCCAGCGCATAGGGGGACTCCGCCGCCAGGGCGAGGGCCTCGTCATCGCCGTCCACCGCGACCACGCTCAGCACGGAGGCAAAGACATCCTCGCGCAGCAGGGCTGAACCGCGCGGCACTCCGGCCAGCACCAGGGGCAGCTGCAGGGCGCCGTCGGGGGCGAGGGATCCGGCCACGAGGTGAGCCCCGCCGGCCAGGGCCTCCTCAACCAGGGGACGCACGCGGTCGGCGGCCGGGCCGCGGAGGGCGAAGGACGACGACGCGCCGAGGGCGCGGGCCAGGCGGCCCTCCAGTTCCGTGGCGAGGGAGCGGGGAACAAAGAGCCGGCGCGGGCCGATGCAGGTGGCCCCGCCGTTGAGCTGCAGGCCGAAGGAGACGCTGCGCGTGACCAGGTCCAGGTCGGCGTCCGCCCGGACGAACACGGCGTCGCAGCCGCTCAGTTCCATGGTGGAAGGCGTGAGGCGGGGGGCGATTTGGGCAAGGATGCGGGCGCCGGTGTCGGCGCTGCCGGTGAACACGACCTTGTCGACCCCGGCGCCGAGGGCGGCCTGGGCGGCCTCGGTGGTGTCAGGCAGCACCTGGGCGAGGTCGGGGTCGAGCCCGGCCTGATGGAGGAGATCGACGAAGAGGCGCACCGGGGTGGCGCTGCCGGGGGCGGGCTTGAGGAGGACGGCATTGCCGGCGGCGAGGGCCTGGAGGGCCTGCACACCGGCGAGGAAGAGGGGATAGTTGCCCGGGCCGATGACGAGGACGACGCCGAAGGGTTCCCGGCGCACTTCCGAGCCAATACCGCCCAGCCAAAGGGGGCGGGACCAGAGGCCCGGGCGGCGGGGGCGGAGGAGTCGGGCCGCCTCGCGCTCGAGGAACCGGCAGGCGGCGGCCAAGGGGAGCACCTCGGCGGTGAGGGCCTCGGCGGCGGGCCGTTGCCGGCAGGCGGCGGAGGCCTCGGCCAGGCGAAGCCCGGCCTCGGCAAAGAGATGGCGCGCGCGGCGAACAACGTGGAGCCGGGCCGCCAGGGGGGAGGCGGCCCACCGTCCCTGGGACCGGCGGGCCTTGGCAAGAATGGTGGCGATGGAATCGGCGCGATCGGTCATGGCCGGACGAGACGCCGGGGCGTCCTGGACATCCGGGGCAGGCGAAGACTCCGGACCAGGGCGGGCAACGCCACGGTCGGAGGCTGCGTCCACCGCGAGGGATGACCAGGACGGCGCGACATTCATGAGGGACGCCGGGTGGAAAGACCGAAGAACATCGCGGCGGCGTGCAGGAGGCTGGATTTCTCCGCGGTGGCCATCTCGTGCCCGCCGCGCGGGGCGATCTCCAGCTGGGGGGAGGCGGGTTCGCCCAGGCCCGCGCCGGGCACGCCGAGGTCCTGGAGCAGGAGGCGTGAGCTGATGCGGGCGCTCTCGAAGATCACGGGCAGGCCGCTGCCGGGATGGGTGCCGCCCCCGACGAGATACATGCCGTCGAGGTCCTCGAAGCGGTTGTGCGGCCGCAGGTGCAGCATCTGGTCGAGGGAATGGGCGAGGTTGAAGGTGGCCCCGCGGTAGACCTCGTAGCGCTGGTCCCAGTCGGCCGGGGTGATGATGCGCTCGTAGCGGACGCGCTTCTCCAGTCCCGCGTAGCCGGCGGCGCCGATGCGGTCGTAGAGGAGCCGCCGGAAGCGGGCCTTCTCGCGGTTCCAGTCGATGTTCGGATGCTGGTGGGAGACCGGCGAGAGGATGTAGAGGGCGCTGTGTCCCCGGGGGGCCAGGGTGGGGTCGGTGACGCACGCGTTCTGGACGTAGAAGCTGGGGTCCTCGCTGAGGACGTGGCGCGACTCGATGTCCTCCAGGTTGCCCGCGTAGTCCTTGGCGATGTGGATGGTGTGATGGGGCAGGTCGAAGGTGCCCTCGACCCCGACATACATCATGAAAGTGGAGCAGGAGTATTTCTTCCTGGCGAGCCGGGCATTGGTCCAGCGGCGGCGCAGGTGGTCGGGGACGAGGCGTTCCATGGCGCGGGCGAAGTCGGCGTTGACGACGACGGCATCGGCGCGATGGGTGGAGGAGGCGGTGACGACGCCGGTGGCGCGACGGCCGGTGAACAGGATTTCCTCGACCGGCTGGTTGAGGCAGATCTCGACGCCGAGGCGGCGGGCAACCCGGGCCATGGCCTCGGAGACGGCGGCGCAGCCCCCGATGGGGTGCCAGACCCCGTGTTCATACTCGAGGAAGCTGAGGATGCTGAACAGGCTGGGGCAGCGGAACGGCGACATGCCGAGGTATTTCGACTGGAAGCAGAAGGCCAGCCGGACCCGCTCATCCTTGAAGAAGCGCTTGAGATAGGTTTCGACCGACTGGTGGGGCCGGAGCATGGGGAGCATGCGGAGGAGGCGGCCCTGGGCCAGGTCCCCCCAGCCGAGGAACGGTCTTTCCAGGCACGGCTCCATGGCGGCGAGCTTGGCGCGGTTCTCATCCAGGAAACGCCGAAAACCCGGGACATCCCCGGGCGACAGGGCGGCGATCCCCTGCTCCATGCGTTCCACGTCCGGCGTGCAATCCAGCTGGCCGCCCTGTCCGAACTGGATGCGGTACTGGGGATCCAGGCGCACCATGGGAACCTCGGCGCGGAGCGTCGTGCCGGCCGCCCGGAAAATCTCGTCGAGGACCCGGGGGTAGAGGAAGAAGGTGGGCCCGAGGTCGAACTTGTAGCCGTCCGCCTCGATGCGGGAGGTGCGGCCGCCCACGATGGGGAGGCGCTCGAGGACCTTGACCTTGACGCCGGCGGCCGCCAGCAGGATGGCGGAGGCCAGGCCGCCGGGACCGGCGCCGATGACGATGACTTGTTTGCTCATGAGATGGGGGTAGGGGTCGGGCTCAGGCCGTCATGGCGAACGATTCGCGTTCCTCCATGAGGGTCCGCAGGCGGCCGAGGGCGAGGTTCTGGAGCTGGCGGATACGCTCCCGGGTCAGGCCCATCATGGCCCCGATGTCCTCCAGGGTCCGCTCCGTGCCGCCATCGAGGCCGAATCGCAGGCGGAGAATCTGGGCTTCGCGGGCCGGCAGCTTGGGCAGTTGCTCGCGCAGCAGGTCGAGCTGGGACTCGCGGTCAAGCTCGGCCCCGGGCAGCTGGGCGTTTTCGTCCGCAATCACCTCGGAGAGCCGGCTGGAATCGTCGTCCCCCAGCGGCGCGTCCAACGAGGCCGGGCGCAGCGACGCCACCCGCAACTCGCCAATGCGGTCCGAGGAAAGACCGAGTTCATCAGCCAATTCCCGCTCCGTCGCATCCCGGCCCAGCTGCTCGCGCAGCCGCAGCTCCGCCCGGCTCATGTGATACACCTGGTCGGCGGCGTAGACCGGCAGGCGGATGGTTTTGCCCTGCGTGGCCAGCGCGCGCCGGATGCTCTGGCGAATCCACCAGGAACTGTAGGTCGACAACTTGGCCCCCTTGCGCGGGTCAAACCGGTCCACCGCAATCATCAGCCCGATGTTGCCCTCGTTGATCAAGTCCAGCAGGGGCAGGCCGAGGTGTTCATATTCCCGGGCGATCTTGATGACAAAGCGGAGGTTGGCCCGAATCATGTGTTCCCGGGCGGCAGCGTCACCCCGGCGAATCCGCTTGGCCAGCTGAATTTCCTCCTGGGCCGTCAACAACGGCACCTGGCCGGCATCCCTCATGTAGAGGGAAAGCGGGGAACTGAGCTCGGGGGTAGGCAGCGAGACCGCAGCCGCCTTGGCCACCGGGGTCGCCTTGGCCACCTTGGCCGGCGCCGGGGAGGGAGCGGGGACAGCCCCCCGGCCCGCCGCCAGTTTCGCAGCCCGGGCCTTGGGCGTCAGGGTCCGGGCATTGCAGGTCAGTTGGATTTGGAGGCTACGACGCGCACCATTTTTCGAGGCAACGCGGACCTTCTTGGGCAGGCGGGCTTGGGAGCGGCTCATAATCGTGTTTTGTTGCGGGTTAGGGATTCAGGCTTCCAAACGTGCAGGGCTATGACAGAGCTAGATTTGTGTTCAGATAATGTCTACGTTTTGTTTATATGTCAACACTTTGTCTATAAAATGTTGATGTTTGAAAAAGCATTTTCAAATGACTGACTGACAAGCATTTAAATTATGAATAAACCTATCGGAAACTGAAAACGAAACTTGATTTACGAAACCGTAATGTCTACTCTTTGTCTATCTAACATGAGTGACGTTGGACATTCGATGAAGTGGGTGGCGCGGCGCACGGGATTGAGTGCGCATGTCATCCGCGTATGGGAGCGGCGTTACGGGGCGGTGGCGCCGCTGCGGACGGGCACGAATCGTCGGCGTTACTCGGAGGCGGACATTGAGCGGCTGTATCTGCTGCGGCGGCTGACGGAAGTGGGGCACAGCATTGGGGACATTGCGGCGCTGCCCTTGGATCGCCTGCAGGCGATGGGAGCTGGATTGCCGCCGAACGGGCATGCGACGGAGCTGCCGGCGAAGGTTTTGGGGAAGCCCCGGGCCCTGCCGGCGGCGGCAGACCCTGCGCCCCTGCTGCTGAAGCAATGCCTGGCCGCGGTGCAGGCCTTGGATGCCGAGGCCCTGAAGGGGGCCCTGGCTGAGGCGGGAGTGTTGTTGGGCAGCCAGGGATTGCTGCAACGGGTGATTGCCCCGCTGGCCCAGAAAGTGGGCGAACTCTGGCGGGAAGGCGTCATCACGGCTGCCCATGAACATTTTGCGACCGCCGTGCTCCGCACGATCCTGAGTCATTCCATGAAGCCCTTTGCGGCGGTGCCGGGGGCGCCGGTGCTGGTGGTGGCGACGCCGGCGGGGCAACTGCACGAGCTGGGCGCCCTGCTCGTGGCCTCGGCCGCCTCAAACCTGGGGTGGCGCATCCTCTATCTGGGCGCGGCCCTCCCGGCCGCCGAGATTGCCGGGGCGGTCCGCCAAAGCGGCGCGCGGGCCCTGGCGTTGAGCCTGGTTTATCCCGAGGAGGATGCGGACCTGCCCGCGGAACTGCTGCGCCTGCGCGAGTTGCTCCCGGCCGGCCTGCCGGTACTGGCGGGCGGCCGGGCCATGACCGCCTACCGCGGCGCCCTGCAGCAAATGGGCGCCCTCCAGATCGGCGACCTCAACGACCTTTGCACGAAACTGGACGACATCCGAACCCAGTCCCGTCCTTTCCCCGCTTGAAAACCTTCTTCACCCCCAACATTTCCGGCAAGGGCCGCCTCGTGCGCGGCCTGGGCGCCCTGGCCCTCCTCATCGGGGCCGGCTTTGGCTTCACCGTGTCCCCCTGGCTGGGTGCCGTGCTTTTAATTTCCGGCGCCTTCGTGGCCTTTGAGGCCCTGCGCGGGTGGTGCGTGATGCGCGCCTGCGGCATCAAGACCAAGCTCTGAAACCCGCACCCGCACCGCCCAACCCGCTTACGCGGGTTGCTACGCTGTAGCAGCGGACGTCAGTCCGCTGAGGCCCCGCCCCCTGGAGGAGGTCTTCGCCTTCTTTTCCGACGCCCACAACCTGCAGGATCCCACCCCGCCCTGGGTTCATTTCCAGGTCCTGACCCCCGCCCCGCTTGCCATGCGCGCCGGGACGCTCATCGACTACCGCATCCGCATCCATGGCTTCCCCATCCGGTGGCGCACGGAAATCCAGGACTGGTCGCCCCCGCACCAGTTCGTCGATGTGCAGTTGCGCGGGCCCTACCTCCTCTGGCACCACACCCACACCTTCGAGGCGCGCGACGGGTGGACCCTGTGCCGGGAAGTCGTCCGCTACCGGCCCTTCGGCGGCGCGCTCATCCACCGGCTGTTTGTCCGCCGCGACGTGGAGCGCATCTTCGCCTTCCGGCGGGACCGGCTCGCCGCCCTCTTTCACGCCGTTCGCCCCGCCGCCGCCCCCGCAGCCTGAGCGGCGGACCCCTCACCAGCCGACCTGGCGGCCCTTGTTCTGCTCCCGCAGGTAGGCCAGCAGGGGCTCGTAATACTCCAGCATGGGCCGGGCGCTCAGGTCCTCGCCCGTCGCCTCCCGGATGAGGGTGCGCCAGTCGCGCGTGGCCCCGGCCTGCATCAGGCGATGCAGGAATTCCCCCACCTGCCGGTTGCCGTAAAAATTGGAGTTCCGCGGATCCTGCTTCAGCAGCTTCTTCGCGATGTGCATGTGGAGCTGGTACTTGATCGCGTAGGCGATGGCATACTTGTAGTACTCCGCCGGGTCGTCGTTGATGTGGGTCTTGGTGGCGGCGTCACAGAACTCCTCGCCGCGCGGCTCGGGCGGGGCCATGCCCTGGTAGCGCTCCACATGCTGCCACCAGCGGCGGTTCAGCTGGTCGGCCGGGAGGTTCTCCTCATAAAAGTCGTGCTCCCAGGCCGCCATCACCCCCGCCGCCCACGGCAGGCGGACCACCTGGTTCAGCGCGCTGTCCAGCAGCCACTGGGTCTCGTCGATGCGCAGGTCGGCCGGCACAATCCCAAGCTGGCGGAGGTAGGGCAGCTGGATGGTCGGGGTGGCCAGGGCCTCCGCCATGGCCTCATGGAAGGCCGGGCAGGCCGCCTCGCGCAGGACAAACGGCACCTCCGGGCGGCGGTAGCTCAGGTCATAAAAGATGTGTCCCAGCTCGTGGTGCGTCGTCTCGAACCACTGGAAGTCCGCCTTCACGCTCATCAACGACCGCACGTCGCCGTCCAGGTTGATGTCCCAAGCCGAGGCGTGCGTGTTCTTCCTGCGGGTCGAGCCCGGCGGCAGCTCGTAGAGGTCGGACTTGGTCCAGAAACTTTCCGGGACCCGGGGCAGGCCGAGGGATTCCCCGTAGACGACCGCGTTGGTCACGATCCAGCCCGGGCTGACGCGCCGGAAGAGCGGGTCCAGGTCGGCGGCGGCGACCAGGCCCGGCCATTCCTGGCCCCAGCGGTTGCCCAGCCAGTGGGCCGGGATGAGGCGGGGGACGGGCTGGCCGTAGCGGGCGGCCAGCTGGTGGCGTGCCCAGCAATGGAGCTGCTCATAAAGCGGGCGGGCCTGGCGGACGAGGTCCTCGGTCAGCGCCCGCATCTCCGCCACGGTCATGCCGTAATCCGCCACCTGCAGCGCATAGAACGAGCGGTAGCCCATCTCGCGCGCGACGCGGTTGCGCAGGTCGCGCAGCTCAAGCAGGCCGGCCTTGAGGGCCACCCCGGATTCCTTCGAGGCCTTCCACACGGCCAGGCGCTCGGCGAGGTTCGTGGAGTTGACCAGCAGGTCATCGATGCGGTTGACCCGGATGGGCTCGGGCCGGCCGGATCCGGGCGGGGTCCACTGGAAGGCAAACCCGTCCAGGGTGGCGCTTTGGCGGGCCTCGGCGGTCACCCGGCGGGTCACGACGTCCGGGATGGTGCCCGGGGCGTTGGCGGCCCGCAGGTAAACCAGGGCCAGCTGCCGGCGCGTGAGGTCGTCGTACTCGTTGGTGCGCCGGAGGAAGGCCCGGCATTGCTCGATCACATAGGCGCTGCCGACAAAGGCCGAGAGCGCCTGGTCGGCCCCGATGCGCCGGCCGGTGTTCTCGGGGGTGACGTCGGTGGCCGCCGCCCAGGAGGCCTCGCTGGCCGCGGTGGCCAGCGGCTGGTAAAGCCGGTTGTAGGCCTCCAGGAAGTGGGCGATCTCGGCCGGGGCCCGGCGGGCCGGGGCGGCCGGCAACGCGGTCACAAACGACGCCAACAGCAGGCAGGCCAGGGGGAGGGAGACGGGGCGGGACAGCAGGCGCATGCCCCGGTATTGCGGAGAATGCGGGGGTGGGTCAACGGGAAAGCCGCCAGAGTCAACGAGCGAGCGAGGGTGGGAGTGAATGAATGGGGAAAGGGCGCGGGGGGGATCCCGGGGCCCGTTACCGGGGTTTTACGGGGGTAGTGGAGCGTAGCTCTCCCCATCGCGCGCGGGGCGGTCCGGGTTTAAGGAAGGCGTGCCGGCAGGCCCGGCCAACGCACACACGAACCTGAACCCCACCATCGACACCATGCACAACACCCTCCGCCCCGTCGTCGCCGGCCTCACCGGGCTGGCCCTCCTCGGCCTCTCCGCCGCGCGCGCTGACAAGCAGGTCACCGCCGAGTTCGAGATGGCCATGCGCGTCAACGCCGTCGTGAACTCCTCCGACTGCATGAACAACAACGGCCCCGAGGTCACCCTGGGCGGCGACATCACCCTGGACGGGATCAAGATGAAGCTCATCTTCAAGAACAACAAGAAGGGCACGCTCCAGACCGTCATCGTGAAGGAGACGTCGGTGACGCTCCTGCCCCTGGGCAGCAGCATCACCATCCCCAAGCAGCCGGTGCGCGGCGGCGTGGGCGGCAACCCGCACATCTACCTCCAGTTCCATGACGGCAAGGGCGGCATGCTGAGCGACGAGTTCTACCTCGGCCGCTGCGTCCAGGGCCTGACCCTCTCGCCCGACCTGCTGAGCGCCGCGCTCGCCCGCGCGAACATCCACACCGAGGCCTGCTCCAACAAGGGCGGCCCCTACATCACGCTGAACGGCGACCTCGTCCTCGGCGGCCTGCACGCCAACTTCATCTTCCGCAACAACGTGAAGGGCACGCACACGGCCGAGGAAACCCGCGACGTCTCCCTGATTGTCGAGGGCTCGACCATCACCCTGCCCAAGCAGCCCGTGAAGGGCGGCGTCGGCGGCAATCCCATCATCGGCATCCAGTTCCTTGAGGCCGATGGCGCCCCCATCACCCAGCCGGTCGACCTCGGCCGCTGCAACACGCTGTAAGTTTCACTGCCAACCCACCCCTGCCAACGGCGGCGGACCCTCCCGGGTCCGCCGCTTTGCTTTGGCCGGGGGTGGGCGGCGTCCGCGGCGGGGGCCGCGCCCGGTTCTTGCCTTTCCTGCGGCCGCCGCTTTAATCCCGCGCGTGGCACAGCAACAAACCCTGCGGCAGGCGGTCAGCTTTTCCGGGGTGGGCCTGCACAGCGGCAACCGGGTGCAGATGACCTTCCTCCCCGCGCCGCCCAATTCCGGCATCCGTTTCCGGCGCATCGACCTCGACGGCAAGCCCGAGATCGAGGCGCGCATCGACCACGTCACCCAGACCAACCGGTCGACCACCCTCGGCAAGGGCAACGTCAAGGTGACCACGGTCGAACATGTGCTGGCCACCTTCGCCGGGTGCGGCGTGGACAACGTCATTGTCGAGCTGGACGCCAACGAGCCGCCCATCGCGGACGGGAGCGCCCGCCAGTATTGCCGCATGGTGGACGAGGCCGGATTGGCCGCCCAGGCCGAGGCCCGGGAACCGTTTGCGGTGACCGAGCCGATCGAGCTGCAGACGGAGGATTCCCTCATCTCCATCTTCCCGCACGACCGCCTCAAGATCTCGTGCACGAGCGCCGATCACGCCGGGCGGTTCTCGCAGTTTTACAGCGTCGAGATCACCCCCGAGACCTGGCGGCGCGACATTGCGCACGCGCGCACGTTCTGCTTCTTCGAGGAGATCGAGTACCTGATCAAGAACGGCCTGATCAAGGGGGGGTCGCTCGAGAACGCGGTGGTCATCCGGGACGACGCGGTCCTCACCACCGAGCCGTTGCGCTACCCGGATGAGTTCGTCCGGCACAAGATTCTCGACATCATCGGCGACCTGTTCCTGCTCGGCCGGCCCCTGCACGGCCACATCGTGGCGGTGCGCCCCAGCCACTCGCTCAACTGCGAGCTGGCCCGCGCGCTGCAGGCCCGCCTGCGCAAGCCGCTCGAGACCAAGCAGGCCTTTGCCCCGCCGCCGCCCGCCCTCGATCCCCGCGCCGCCGCCCGCCCCAACGCGGCCGAGATCGAGAAGATGATGAGCGACGGCTCCAGCCTCGACATCATGCAGGTGATGAAAATCATCCCGCACCGGTTCCCCTTCCTCATGGTGGACAAGGTGCTGAAGATCGAGGGCAACCGCATCACCGCCCAGAAAAACGTCAGCATCAACGAGCCGTTCTTCCAGGGCCACTTCGAGGGCCATCCCATCATGCCCGGCGTCCTCCAGCTCGAGGCCATGGCCCAGGTCGCCGGCATCCTCATGCTCAAGCAGGCCGAGAACTTCGGGAAACTCGCCTATTTCATGAGCGCCGAGAGCGTGAAATGGCGCAAACCCGTCCGCCCCGGCGACTGCCTCGTCATCGACATCGAGCTGGTCAAGTCCCGCGGCAAGATCGGCAAGGCCAAGGGAGTCTGCCTCGTCGACAACGAGCCGGTCAGCGAGGCCGAGGTCACCTTCGTGCTCATCGAACGCGAGGGCTCCTAGTGCATCCCGCCCCCGTCACCGTCCACCCCACCGCCCTCGTCCACCCGGGAGCCCGCCTCGGCGCCGGCTGCGTCATCGGCCCCTACTGCCTCATCGGCGAGCACGTCACCCTCGGGGACCGCTGCCACCTCCACGGCCATGTCGTCATCGACGGCCACACCACCCTCGGCTCCGACAACCAGGTCTACCCCTTCGCCTGCCTCGGCCTGCAGACCCAGGACCTCAAGTACAAGGGCGGGATCACCCGCACCGAAATCGGGAGCCACAACACCTTCCGCGAGCACGTCACCGTCCACAGCGCCACCGCCGACGGCGCCGTCACCCGCATCGGGTCCCATAACAACCTGCTCGCCTACACCCACGTCGCCCACGACTGCCAGCTGGGACACCACATCATCATGTCCAACGTGGCCACCCTGGCCGGCCACGTCACCGTCGAGGACCACGCCATCATCGGCGGCCTCGCCGCCATCCACCAGTTTTGCCGGATCGGACGCCACTCCATGATCGGCGGCTGTTCCAAGGTGGTGCAGGACATCCCCCCCTTCATGATCGGCGACGGCAACCCGGCCGAGACCCGCGCCCTCAACAAGGTCGGCCTGGAGCGCCATGGCTTCACCGCCGAAACCCAGTCCGCCCTCAAGTCCGCCTACAAAATCCTCTTCCGCCAGGGTCTCACCATCCCCAACGCCCTCGCCAAAATTGAGGCCGAGGTGGCCAACACCCCGGAAATCCTCCATCTGCTTGCCTTCGTCCGCTCCAGCGAACGCGGCCTGACCAAGTAGGAACTCCGGCGGCGCCCATCCGCTCAGGGCGTGACCACCCGGAAGAAACGGGCTGCGCCGGCGGCTGGCTGGGTGAACACGGCCGGACCGCTGACAGCCCGGGCCGGAAGGTTGGTCAGGGCCACCCATGATTCCCCGGTCGGGCCCGCCCCGCCCAACAGCGTGTAGGTCCGGTTGGACACCGCCAGGAACTGGACGCTGAACACCCCCTGGCCGAGCGCGACCGACTGCACTGCCAGCACGCTCGCCGCATCGAGCGGGTGGGTCCCGGCCCCGAACTCCTGCAGGTTGGTCATCCCGTCGCCATCCGGGTCGGCGCCGCCGTCCGCCACAAACGGCTGCGTGCCGTTGACCTGCTCCCACGCATCCGGCAGGCCGTCGCCGTCGCTGTCCGGACCCTCGCTGGTGAAGCGGCGGCCGGGGGTGGGTTGGGCGGCGATCCAGCTGGCGGGATCGTCGCCGTAGGTGAAGGGTTCGAGGCGCTGCAGCGAGGCCCCGCCGCCGTCGGCGGCCGGCGGCCACGGGGCGCGGTCGTTGTAACGGAGTTCCTCGACCACGATATGGCCCGTGCCATTGGTGTCGGGGACATCGGGACGCTCCAGGCGCAGGCGTTCGCCGCTGTCCTGCAGGGACCCGAGCCACGGGCCAACCACGGGAACGCCGGCGGGGACGGCATACTTGGCGCGGAATTCGTCGGGGTTGCCGGCGGCGAGGACGAGCAGGCCGCCGGCCGGGATGACCAGGTTGGTGTTCAGCGCGTAGTCGAGGCCCGAGACCCGCCAGGTGTTGGTCGGATTGGCCGGCTCAAGGAGCGCGACCGGATGGGTGGAGACGTTGAGCAGCTCGATGAACTCCTCCTCGCCCAACAGGGGATGGTAATGGATTTCGCTGAACACGACGGGCCCAATCCGGGGCCCGGCGTTGGCGGCGTTGAAGGTGCGGGCGATCTGCGCGGGGAAGGATTCCCCGCCGACGCTGTTGAGGTGGCGGCCGAAAGTCACGCCGCTGGGGGCGGCCCCGAACCCGAACCCATGGCCGTAGCCGGTGAGGGCGCCGGCGGCGTCCGCGCTGAAGAGGTGGACGGATTCGCCGTGGGAGCTGAGCGAGAAGCTGCCGTTGGTGCCCGGGGTCGCGTTGAAGTCGGACTCGCTGAAGGTGATGAACCCGCCGGCTCCCAGGGTGGTGCCGTCCGGGATGCGGAACTTGCGCGGCACGGCGCGGTCGTCCGTCAAAAACCAACCGCCAATCGACGCCGGCACGGCGCCGGGGTTGAAGAGCTCAATGGTGTCCGTGGGCGGGGCCGGGTCGGAGTGGGTGAGGATCTCGTTGATGACGACGGCCGGGATGGCCGGCTCGGGGTCATCGGCGCCGGGGGAGCCGCCCGGATGCGCGCTCGCGCGCCAGTCCGCGCCGGCGTCCGGGGCCTGGGCAAGCCCGGGTTGCCGGGGGACGAGCGAGAAGCCCAGGCCGTCGGCGGCGGCGGGCCAGGGCGGGTCATCGTTGTAGGCCACGCTGAACACCGTGCCCCCCAGCGCCAGCGAGAGCGTGAGCGTCTCGCCCGCGTTGTTCAGGCCGCCGGCGAACACCCCGTGGAGGGCCACGCCGGGATGGCGCGCGGCGAAGGTCGCCGCGTCGCGGACCAGGACACAAAACGCGCCCGGGGCCAGTTCGGTGCCGTTGGTGAAGGTAAAGCCGATGCCGCTGAAGACGAGGCCCGAGAGGTTGAGGACGTTGGTCCCGGTGTTTTTCAGTTCCACGAACTCGAGGAGATCGCTGTTGGTGAGGCCCGCCGTGGGAGCGGGGTTGAACATGATTTCCGTGAGGGCCAGGCGGCTGAGGTCCTGGGGCGGATAGAACGTGGCCTCGACGAGGGCGCTCCAGCTGTCGGCGCTGAGGACCCGGGCGCGGACGACGGTGGGCTGGTTGACGGGAAGCGGGGTGGCATAGGCCTGGGCCGACCCGGCGACGGCGCCGCTGCCATAGGTGCGGGGGTCGGCGCCGTCGGTGGTGTAGTAGATGGTCCCGGCGGGATTGGTGTGGGTGATGGCCAGGCTGAACCCGGCGGGGACAGCGCCGCCGTGCTGGCTGAAGGTGGGGGCGCCGACGGTGGGATAGAGGCCGGTGGCGCGCAGGCGGGCGATGTTGTCGGCGGTGAGCCTGGGGAGGAAGTTGGTGGAGAGCTTGTCGATTTCCGGCTGCCAGTATTCGTCGCGGGTGAAGGTTTGGCCGGTGCCGATTTGCCCGGCGGGCACGCCGGTCTTGCGGGCGTCGCCCCAGCGGGCCGACTCGCCGACCACGGCGCTGCGGATGAGGGCGGCCTGGCCGAGGAGGCGGGCGACACTGTTGGAGGGGGTGAGGGCGCCGCCGGTGAAGAGGTGCTTCTGGACGCGGTCGCCGAATTGGCGGCGGAATTCGGGCCAGGGCCGCAGCTGGTTGTAGACCCGGGCCGGGCTGTAGACCTCGCCGCCGGTGACGCCGACCCCGGTGCGATCGCGGCGGACGAGGCGGTCGAGGGTGAGTTCCTGGTCCCAGATGGTGCAGGTCCACTTGGTGCCGGGGAGCCCGTTGGTGGGGCGGCGCCGGGCGAGGTACCAGTTGTGGAACGGCCAGTCCTCCGACTCGGCGAAGATGTGGAGGAGCATGAAGTCGATCAGGTTGTCGAGGTCGACCTCGGCGCCGATGGCCTGGTAGGCGGCGTCGTTGGTGACGCCGGCGTTGGCGAGGGCAAGGACGGCGTTCCAGGAGGTGTTGGTGCCATCGACGATGTCGGGGGGCTGGTTGAAGTCGTTGCCCACGAGGACATCCCAGGCCCCCTCGGCCCCGCCGGCGTGCTGCGACCAATAGGAGGCGTCGATGCGTTCAGAGGGCTGGTAGAGGCCCCAGTAGAGGCCGTTGAGATAGAGGTGCACATAGGCGCTGCGGCTGGCCGTCCAGCCCATGGCGCGGAAGGATTCCTTCACCCACACATCACGCAGGTAGCAGGTGGTTTCCGGCCGGTAACGCAGGCCGCGGAAGGTTTCGCCCGTCTCGGTGCTGACGTAGAGGTTGGTGTCGGCGTAACGCCCGGCCCAGCCGTCCACGAAACCGCACGAGCGCAGGATGATCTTGTCGTGCGTCTCGACCCCGCCCCCGAACCAGTCATAGCGCAGCTTGGCCGGGCCGTAGTCGCCGCTGAAGCTGAGGCGGAGGGAGTGCTTGGGCGTGCGGACGTTGTCGCGGCTGGCGTTGCCATGCAGCTCGATTTGGCAGGGGAGGGCGAACTCGGTGGTGTTGTTGGAGGCGATGAGCTCGAGGGAGGCGGCCCGTTCCCAGGCGGGGCCGACGCTGGTGGGGTTGGGATAAATGCCGGTGACGGAGTTCCACAGGCCGTTCTGCTCGGACACGATGCAGAGCGTGTGGAGGCTGCGCAGGTCGTTGGTGAGGGTGGCCCCGTAGACGGGGTGGTGGACGAGGTTGGAATCCATCCCGTAATCGGCGGGGTAACCGGCCTGCCAGGCGGCGGGGTAGCCGGGCAGGTTGTTGGACTGCCGGAGGATGTCGCGCAGGAAGAGGTAGCTGTGGGTGTCCACATCGCTGGGAACGAACCCGGGCTTGAAGGCGGCGGCGCGGACGAAGCTCTGGCCGGTGATGGGGAAGGGGGTGGTGTAGAGGTTGCCGTTGACGGGGCTGGGGGCGCTGCCATTGGTGGTCCAGCGGATCTGGGCGCCGGCGGTGGCGGTGGTGATGGAGAGGAAGAAGGGGGCGAAGTGGAACCCGCGGTTCACGCTGAACTTCGTGTCGGCCACCAGGCCGACCAACCCGGGGCCGTTGTTGGTGGCGGGGGTGGGCGGCTGGAAATAGCGTCCGGAAAATTCGGTCGTCTGCTGCGCGGAGAGCTCGGGCGCGAGGGTGAAGTCCGCATCGCCCGGCGCGACGTTGAGGCCGTGGAGGGCGAGCAGGTTGGTCCCGGCCACCAGGAGGCCGTCCGGCGGGATGATGAGGATGTCCTCGGCCAGCGCGGCGGACCGGACGGCGGTGGCGGTGGAATTCCACTGGGGAGCGGCCGGGGCGTTGCGGGACGCGACGGGCTGGCCGTTGAGGTAGGCGACGAAGCCGTCGTTGCAACGGATGCGGAGGGTGAGGGAGGAAATGCCGGAGGCGCTGGCGAGGACGAAGGGGACGCGGACGTAGGCCGAGGGACTGTTGCTGAGCATGAGGGCGGCGAGGCCGTTGGTGGGCGCGGTGAAGGACAGCGCGGACACCTGGAGGGCGTTGAGGAAGACCCCCAGGCCGCCCGTGCTGGTGGTGTCGCGGCGGCCGGCGACCAGCAGCCGCCCGGCGCCATCCACCGTCTGGTCGCCGCTGAAGCGGTGCTGGCTGTTGTTGGTGGGGACGGCCGTGGCGCTGCCAGCGAAGGTGTAGTTGTCGATGATCTGGGTGCCGTTCACGAACCAGTCCGACACGCGGTTGTTCGGGCTGCCCGAGTCGTAGGACCAGACCATGACCCGGATGCGCTGGCCGGGGGTGAGGCCGCCGAGGGAGACATCGAGGCCGCCGGTGCCGGTGCCGTCGGGCGAGAAGACAAAGTCCCGCAGCAGCAGCGACTCAGTGAAGGCGCCGCTGTTGAGGGGGCTGGCGCGGAGCCGGTCGTCGTAGCCGAGCGGGGCGGTGTTGGAGACGGTGACGGTGATGGCGCCGTAGGCGCGGGTGGTGGCCTGGGTCTGGACGGCGGTGGCGCTGAGGTTGGAGCTGAGAAGGAACGGCTGGAAACCGGCCTCGGTGGTGGAGGCGGGGTCCTGGCCGCGCTCGTTGAAGTCGAGGGAGAGGATGGGCGTGGTGTTGGCGCCGACCGCGAAACCGACGGGCAGGTTGGTGGAAATCCACCCGGTGTCGTTGAAGGGAACCTGGCTCCAGGTCAGCCCGAGGGCGCTGTTGGAGGGCACGAAGACCCGGGCGGTGGCGCCGGTGGGGACGAGGGGGGTGACCGCGTTGGAGATGCCGAGGCCGTAGGAGACGTTGACCCGCTGGGCCGGGTAGGTGACGGCATCCTCGATCGTGGCGCCGTCCGGCCGCACGAGGGCGAGGTGTCCGCCGGCCTGTTCGAGGCGGAAGTTGGCGTGCAGCTCAGCCCCGGCCACCGCGCGGTTCTTGCCCGAGGCGAACACCAGCAGGAGGCCACCCGACGGGAGCTGGACCGCGGGAAAGGTCCACTTCGAAAGGTTGCCGGGCGCGTCGGTCAGCCGCCAGCCGCCGAGGTTGACCGGGGCCGCGGAGTCGTTGAAGAGCTCGACCCAGTCGGGGGTGTCCCCGTCGGCGTCCCGCAGCCCGCCGTCGTTTTCCGCGAGCAGCTCGGTGATGCGGACGGCGGCCGGGGCGGCGGCGGCGGTGAGGAAAAAGACCGCGGCCAGGCAGGCCAGCCGCGCCGCAAAATGCACCGCCTGTCCGGTCACGGCAAACCGGGGACGGGCGGGGCGAATCATGGGCCAGACCATACCACAGGGACGACCGGTTGGGGCAGCCCCGGGTGGGGCGCCCCGCCTACGGCTCCTGGACGACGCGGTAGAACTGGGTGCTGGTGGCGGGGAAGGGCGCGGCGAAGGTCGCCTGCACCTGGCTCCCGAGCAGCGGCGTGAACACCGCGTCCGGCACATCGGTCCACGCACCGCTGCCGAGGCTGGGGCGGGACTGGATCTTGTGGACGGCGCCGATGTTGATCGCGTCGAAGACGAGGGTGATGTCGAGATTCTGGAAGTTGGCGAGGCTGAGGATGCGGATGCCCTTCTTCTCGATGGAGAGGGCGTTGAGGAAGCAGTTGATGGCGCCGGTGGTGGTGGGCTCGCGGCGGCTCTGGAGGAGGATGCGGCCGGAGGCATCGGACGGCACGTCGAAGGTGAAGACGTAGTCGTCGTCGTCCGCGGGCAGGATGGTCCCGATGATCGACCAGTTGTCCATCACGAGGACGCCGTTGGCGGTCCAGTCCGAGATGCGACTGGGGGTGGGGCTGCCGCTGTCGAAGGACCAGACCATGACCCGGTAGACGGTGTTGCTCTCGAGGAACTCGAGGGTGACATCCATGCCGAGGTCGGGATTGGCGTCGCGGGCGAAGATGAAATCCTGCAGGAGGCGCTCCTGGGTGAAGGCGCCGTTGTTGGTCGGCGTGGCCCGCTTGCGGCTTTCCAGGAGCACGCCGGTTCCGGCCAGGGTGACATCCGCCCCGCCGAAGGTCCTGGTGAAGGGGCCAACGCCGGCGCCCGGGAGGGAGAAGGACTCGAAGCCGGGCTCGGTGTTGGCCGGGCTGTCATCGGCGCCGTTGTTGTTGAAGTCGATCTTGAGGCTGAGGGGCGGCGGCGGGCGCAGGGTCACGGTGAGCACGGCAACCTGGCTGGTCGCGCTGCCGCCGCCATTGGAGACAATCACGTCGTAGTTGCCGGCGTCGGAGAGGGCCAGGCTGGGCAGGAACAGGGTGGTGTTGGTCTCGTCGGTGAGATCCACGCCGTCCTTGCGCCACTGGATCTGGAGCGGGCTGGTGCCGATGGCCGCGAAGGAGAAGGTGGCCCGGGACCGGGTCAGCAGCGACAGGCTGGCCGGCTGCTGGGTGATGGTCGGCGGGATCACCGAGATGGGCGGCGGGACACTGTTGGTGCGGATCTGGTTGATTTCCGTGATGGTGAGGATGCGGTTCCAGACCGCGATGTCGTCCATTGTGCCCCCAAAGAAGCTGGCCACGGAATTGTTCCGGAAAATGGCGGCCAGCGCGGTCTGGTCGAGCGTCAGGGTGCTGCGGGTGTAGAGAAAGTCCGTGCCGTCGAGGACGCCATCGATGTAGAGCCGGCCGAAGCCATTGGTCTCCGTCCAGGCCACGTGATGCCAGTTGCCGTCGAAGACCGGGGTGGTGGAATAGGCATCCAGGATGACGGTGTTGGTGTCGTTGCGGAAGTAGAGCCGGAGCAGGGCGTTGCTGCCGGTGGCATGGGTGCCGAAGGCGACGAGGGGATTGTTGCTGTTGGTGGAGGTCTCGCAGAAAACGCGCCGGTCGGACTGGCCGAGGCCGGTGCCCTTGACCCAGAAGGCGAGGCTGTAGCCGGGGTTGTTGTAGATGGGGAAACCCCCGCGCCGGAGGGCGTATTGGTTGACGCCGTTGAAGGCAAGCCCGTTGCCGAACACGGCCGGCACGCCGAGGAAGGAATTGGTGAACTCCTGGAAGGGATTGCCGCTGTAGAGGTCCGGGGTGAACAGGCCGTCGCCGATGCCGTTTTCCACGTCAAGCGGCCAGTAGGAGAGCAGGCCCGCGCGCACGTCCGGAGCCGGGTCCGGACGGACGGTCAGGACCGCCCCGCTGCTCGTCTCCGAGCCGATGCTGTCGGTCACGCGGAAGCTGTAGGTGCCGGAGTCGGCCGGGGTGAGGTTGTTGAGCGTGAGGGACTCCCCGATGGCGCCGGGGATTTCGACGCCATCCTTGAGCCATTGCACGCTGACCGGCCGGGTGCCCACGGCGGCGGCGCGGAAGGTGTAGCGATCGCCCACCATGCGGGTGGCCCCCACCGGCTGGGCGTAAATGTAGGGCTGGAGCTGCGGGATGGGCGTGCTGAGGCTGTTGTTCATCACCTGCTGCACCTCGGCCTGGCTGAGGGGGCGTTCCCAGAGCGCCACGTCGTCAATCTGGCCGGCGAAGAAGCTGCTCACGGTGGAGCGGACCAGGCCGCCGATCGTGGTGGTGTTGAAGCTGAACACCCCGGAGGGCGTGTAGCGGAAGACGGCCGGGTCGGGATTGCCGTCGATGTAGAGGCGGCAGTTGCCCCGGTCATCGACCCAGGCCACGTGGCGCCACGTGTTGTCGAAGACCACGTTGGTGGAGTAAACGTGGTTCATGAGGGTGGCATTGGCGTTGTTGCGGAGGATGACGTCGAACTTGCCGCTGGTGGCGGCGGCCGTCCCGCTCTGCAGCAGGAGGATCGGGTTTTGCCCGGCCGTCACGCCGCCCACGTTGGTCGCCCCAAGGCCAAAGAAAACCTTGTTTGTCTGCGCCGGCGCCTTGATCCACATGGCCACGGTGTAGGCGGCACCCGCGCGGTAGACGGGCAAGCCGGTGGCCGCGTTGTTCGGGGAATGCAGGTTGGTCAGGCACATCGAGGCCCCGTTCAGGGTCACGGCATTGCCAAGCTTGCCGGGGTCGAAGGTCGGCGCGCCCCGCAGGCTCAGGCCATTGAGCCCCAGGTGGGACGCATCGGGCGTCGTGACCGAGTCGGTCGCATCCATCGGCCAGTAGGCGACGAGGCCGACGCGGACGTCGCCGGGCTGGGCGCGCAGGCTGGGGACCAGGGCCAGGCAGGCCAGGGCGAGGGTGAGGCAGCGGAGGTTGTTCATGGCGGTGGACGCAATTCAGCCGGAGGTCAGGCGGCGGGGACCAGTGGATTAATTAGCTTTATAGCAGGATGCCCCGCTGCAGGCCAGCTGGAATTGGCACCCAAGACCGCAATCGGGGGCCGGGGTTTCCCCGGGATCAACCCATGCCGTCAAACAAAGGCCCCGCCGGGTGATGACCGGCGGGGCCGCGGGAGACACCTCGGGGAGGTGCCGGAAAGGGCTTACTTCTTGCCGATGCAGTAGAGGTTCCGGCTGGTGCGAATGAAGAGTTGGCCGTGGCTGAAGGGGATGCTGGCGCGGAGATTGTTCTCGCCCTCGGCCATGGCGGCGGTGTGGAGGAGCCTGAACTCGTTGCCGCCGGCCTGGACCACGAAGACCTCGCCGGGGAAGTTCATCATGTAGAGCTTGCCATCGGCGGCGGTGGGGCTGGATTGGAAGATGCCCTTGGCGGGCAGGGTGCCGGACCAGTGGACCTTCCCGGAGGCATCGAAGCAGACCAGCTTTTTGCGGGTGCCGTTGAGGACGTAGAAGCGGCCCTGGTAATACACGGGGGTGGGGACGTCGCTGCTGAGGTCCCGGGCATCGAGGGAGCGGCCGGCGGTGGCGGCGTCCTCGGTGCTCTGGATGAAGCTCTGCCAGGCCACGGCGCTGCGGGGGAGGTTGCCGTTGCCGCCCAGCTTCACGGCATAGACGGGGGCATCCTTGGGGGCGCAAGCCAGCACGATGCCATCGGCGGCCACGGGGGAGGGCACCAGGCGCCAATGGCCGATGCGGGTGGGGTTCCAGGTGCCCCAGCGCCAGAGTTCCTTGCCGGTGGCGGGGTCATGGCCGGAGATGCAGTCGCCGCCGGTGATGAGGAGCTCGGTGCGGCCCTGGTGGGTGAAGGGGACCGGGGTGCTGAAGGCCTCGAGCGACTCGGACTGCGCTTCGCTGGGGCGGATGACCTTCCAGAGTTCCTTGCCCGTCTTGGGGTCGAGGGCGAGCAGGTAGGACTCGATGGGGCCGTCCTTGCGGCCGCGGCCGCTGACGGGCTCGTTGCGCTGGAGGACCTGAAGATACAGGCGGCCGTCATGGAGGAGCGGGCTGGTGCTGAAGGTCCAGAGGAAGGCGAACTGGCCGTAGTCCTTCTCGATGTTGCGGTGCCAGAGCTGTTTGCCGGCGAAGTCGAAGCAGGCCAGGTCGCCGGTGCCGTAGAAGAACCAGACATGCTGGCCGTCGGTGACCGGGGAGGAATTGGAAAAGGTGCTCATGCGGTCGCGGCCCATGCCTTCGGCCACCTTGGCCCGCCAGAGTTCCTTGCCGGTCTTGCGATCGAGGGCGATGGCCACGCAGGTCTTGGCGGCCTCATCGGTGGAGGCGACGAAGACGTGGTCGCCGGACAGGATGGGGGTGGACCCGCTGGGCCCGGGCAGGGGGGCGTTCCACGCCACGTTTTCCGTGCGGCTGAAGGTGGCGGGGAGGTTCTTTTCCGGGCTCGACCCGTCCTGCTGGGGGCCGCGCCAGCCGGGCCAGTCGGCCGCCGGCAGGCCAGGGGTGGGGAGGACGAGGGCGGCGAGGGTGACCCCGAGCAGCGGGGCCAGGCGAGAGCTGATGTGTTTCATGGCGTTGTTGGAGTAGGCACCGTGGAAAACCCGCCAGCGGTGAACCGGCGGGCTTTTAAGCCGGCCTTCGACGCAAGACAAGGTTGAACCATTGAAGGCAAGATTCGATGGGCGGCCGGGCCCGCGCGGGCCCGTTGGGCGGGAAGTCCGCATTGCCCCAGCACCCCGGGGATGGTAGACAGAGGAGTTCCGTCACGCACCCCCGGCCCGGCTGCGCCGTAACCGATTCCGACCCGGGGGGTCGTAGCGGCCATCTTCATGATGATCCTGTCCTTGCGCACGCGGGGTTTCCTGCGGCTGTCCACAACGCTGTGGTTGTTCCTGGGTGCCGTTATCCCGCTGCCCGCGCAGTTGTCCCTCGACCGGGAACCCCCGGGGCCCTGCACCCGGAAGACCGGGCTGGTCATCACGGAAATCTTCTATGGCCCGAAGGTCAACCCGGCCCGGACCAACGAGAGCCCCGAGTTCATCGAGGTCTACAACGCGCATGCCTGGGCCGAGGACCTGGGCGGGTTTGCCATCGAGGCGACCGCCTTCCGCTACACCTTCCCCTCCAACACCGTCCTGCCCTCCAAGGGCTACCTCGTCCTGGCCCGCCAGCCGGGCACCGTCATCACCAATTATGGGACGAACTTCACGGTGGTCGGGCCCTGGCCGGGGGCGACAACCAACCGGCTGTCCCCCGAGCGCGACACCGTCCGGCTGCGCAACCGGCAGGGGGCGGTCCTGCTGGAGATCAACTACCAGGATTCCCCGCCCTGGCCCGAGGGGGCCGACGGCACCGGCCATTCCCTGGTGCTGGCCCGGCCTTCCTACGGCGAGGACGACTTCCGCGCCTGGGCGCAGAGCGACGTGGTGGGCGGATCGCCGGGGCGGATGGACCCAATGCCGGTCGAGCCCCTGGCCAGCGTGGTCATCAACGAGTGGCAGAACCACAGCGATCCGGACGACTGGATTGAGCTCTACAACCGGAGCAACACCGCGGTGGACCTCTCCGGGGCCTGGCTGAGCGACGATCCCTCCACCAACAAATACCGCATCCCCAACGGCACCATCATTCCCGCCCGCGGGTTCCTGTCCTGGACCCAGACCCAGCTGGGCTTCGAGCTGTTCGCCGGCGGTGAGACCATCTTTTTCTGGAACGCCGCCCAGACCCGACTCCTCGACGTGATGGATTTCCGCGGCCAGTCCAACAACATCACGAGCGGCCGCTACCCGGACGGCGGCCCCATCACCCAGGGCCTGGCGAACCCGACCCGCGGGGCCGCCAACGCCCGTCCCATGCGCTACGCGGTGGTCATCAACGAGATCATGTACAACCCGATCTCGGGCAACACGGACGAGGAATACGTGGAGATTCACAACCGCAGCGGGCAGACGGTGAACCTGGCCGCCTGGGAGTTCGTGGTCGGCATCGGCTACATGTTCCCCAGCAACGGGCCGGCCACCGCCATGCCCCCCGGGGCCCACTGGGTCATCGCGCGCAACCCCGCCGCCCTCGCCCTCATCCACACCAACCTCAGCACCAACGTCAACCTGTTCGGCCCCTACACCGGCACCCTGGCCAACGGCGGGGAACGCCTCACCCTGGCCGCCGCCGACTACGACAACGTGACCGGCCCGGGCGGCAGCACGATTGTCGAGCGCCTGCCCGTGCCGGTCAGCGACCTCATCTACGGGGACGGCGGCAAGTGGGGTTTCTGGAGCGACGGCGACGGCAGCAGCCTCGAGCTGATCGACCCCGAGGCCGACGTGCATCATCCCTCCAACTGGGCCGACAGCAGCGACACCGGGGAGAGCCTCTGGACCCACGTTGAGTGGAACGGTCCCATTGGGGAAACGCTCGGCTCCCAGGTCAACGACCGCCTGCTCCTCTACCTGCAGGGCGTCGGCGAATGCCTGATTGACGAGGTGGAGGTCCGGGTCAACCAGGGGCCCAACCTGGTCGCCAACGGGGGCTTCGAGGACGGGCTGAACGGCTGGACGCTGCAGGGCTCGCACGACTTCTCCACCCTCGAGAACGAGGGCTTTACCGGCACGAAGAGCCTGCACCTGCGCGCCGGGTCGCGCGGCGACAACCAGTCCAACCGCATCCTCTCGGCGCCCTTTGCCAGCCCGATCCCGGCGGACGCCACCAACGTGTCCATCCGCTGCAAGGCCCGCTGGTTCCGCGGCCTTCCCGACGTGTTGCTGCGCCTGCATGGCAGCGCCACCGAGGCCTACGGCCGCATGGCCCTGCCCCGCCGGCTGGGCTCGCCCGGCCTGCCCAACAGCCGGCGGGTCAGCAACGCCGGACCCGCCATCTACGACGTTCTCCATCAGCCGATCCTGCCCGCCGCCGGCCAGCCGGTCGTGGTGACCGCCCGGGCCATCGACAACAACAACCCGGTCACGCTGACCCTGAAATACCGGCTGGATCCCACGCCCACCTACACCGGGGTGACGATGCGGGACGACGGCACGGGCGGGGACGCGGTGGCCGGCGACGGCCTGTTCAGCGCCACCCTGCCGGGGCAGGCCACGGGCGTGATGGCGGCCTTCTATGTGGAGGGCCGCGACGGCCTCAACGCGGCGGGGACCTTCCCGCACAACGCCTTCCCGGCGCCGGGGTTTGACCGGTGCTGGCCCTACGACGCCCGCGTGCGCGAATGCGTGCTGCGCTGGGGGGAGGTCCAGATGGCGGGGGATTTCCCGACCTACCACCTCTGGGTCTCGGCGGTGAACTCCAACCGGTGGCACACGCGCGAGGTCCAGAACAACACCGAGCTGGACGGGACGTTCGTCTACAACAATGCGCGCGTGATCTACAACGCGCTGCCCCTCTACTCCGGCAGCCCCTGGCACCGCACCAACGCCCTGACCGGGCCGGCCGGCGTCAACCGCACCGATTACGAGATGAACTTCCCCGGGGACGATGCCTTCCTCGGCAGCACCGACTTCGTCCTCAACAACCCCGGCAACGCGGACATCCTCACGGTCAGCGACCAAAGCGCGCTCGGCGAGCAGACGGTCTACCGGATCTTCGAGGGCATGGGCCTGATCCACAATCACCGCCGCTACATCCACCTGTTCGTCAACGGCAGCCAGCGCAGCACCGCCTGGGAGCGGCCGGGCAACTTCATTTTCGAGGATTCGCAGCAGCCCAACGGCGACATGATCGAGCAATGGTTCCCGGCCGACGCCGGGGGGCAGCTGTTCAAGGTGGAGGACTGGTTTGAGTTCCACGACAACGGCTACGACATCGCGGCCAACAACGACGCCGACCTGACGCGCCGCACAGTGCTGGTCAATGGGCAGCCGACGCTCCTGCCCGGGGCCTACCGCTACATGTTCCGCAAGCGCTCGGTGAACGTGGGCTCCTCGGCCAACGATTACTCCCCCATCTTCTCCCTGGTCAACGCGGTCAGCCCGGCCGACAACCCCACCAACCCCGTGGTCGACCCGGCCGTGCTGGCCGGCACGGTCGACTGGGAGGCCTGGATGCGCCACTTCGCGGTGCAGCGCGCGGTCGGGAACTGGGACAGCTACGGCTGGATGCGCGGCAAGAATGATTACCTCTATCAGACCGCGGCCGGCTTTGTGCACATGCCGTGGGACATCGACTACAGCCTCGGCCTCGGCCGCGGCCCCCAGGAACCCCTCTTCGAGAGCAACGACCCGCGCGTGCTCGCCCTCTTCAACACCCCGGAAATCCTGCGCGCCTACTGGCGCGCCTTCCAGGAACTGGTCAGCGGCCCCTTCACCAGCGCCTACCTCGACCCCTTCATCGACTCGCGCATGAACGCGCTGCTCGACAACGACATCAACATCGACCCGGCCGCCGTCGATGCCATCCGCGCCTACATCGCCGCCCGCCACGCCTACCTCGTCACCCAGCTGGCCACCGTGGCCGTCCCCTTCGCCATCGACGGCCCCCCCAGCTTCAGCACCACCAACAACCTCTTCCTCCTCACCGGCACCGCCCCCGTCGAGGTCAAGTCCCTCCTCATCAACGGCGCCGTCTACCCGGTCACCTGGACCAGCGCCACCGCCTTCCAAATCCGCCTCGTCCTCGCCTCCGGTCCCAACTCCATCAGCCTCCAGGGCCTCGACCGCTCCGGCAATCCCCTCCCCGCCGCCACCGCCACCGTCACCGTCGATTATACCGGCCCCATCCCGAACCCCGTCGGATCCCTCCTCATCACCGAAATCCTCCCCAACCCCCTCACCAACGGCGCCGCCTTCGTCGAAATCATCAACCGCTCCGCCCAGAACTTCGACCTCACCGGCTGGCGCATCGATCGCCTCGGCCTCACCTTCCCGCCCGGTTCCATCGTCACCAACGGACAAACGCTCATCCTCGCCCAGAACCGCGCCGCCTTCCGCGCCGCCTTCGGCCCCGTCCCGGTCTTCGCCACCTTCCCCTTCACCCCCTCCCCCACCGCCCAAATCGTCGCCCTCGTCCAGCCCACCCCCGCCGGCGATGCCTGGGTCGATGGCGTCCGCTACGAGTCCGCCGCCCCCTGGCCCCTGATCGTTCCCGGCCAGTCCTTCCAGGTCATCGATCCTTCCCAGGAGAACTCCCGCGCCGCCAACTGGGCCGCCGCCGCGCCCACCCCGGGCGCCCCCAACGCCGTGCTCGGCTCCCTCACCCCCTTCGACGCCGTCTGGATCAACGAGGTCCAAATCGAGAACCTCAACGGCATCGTCGATAACCTCGGCGAAACCAACCCGTGGGTGGAACTCCACAACTCCGGCCCCACCCCCATCAACCTCGGCAATTACTTCCTCGCCACCAACTTCACCGGCTCCCTCGCCGACTGGAACTTTCCCCCCGGCACCGTGATCGCCCCCGGCCAGCACCTGGTCCTCTGGGCCGACGGCCAGGTCGAGCAAAGCACCCCCACCCAGCTGCACACGCCCTTCGCCCTCGCCGAGGACGGCCGCCTCGCCCTCGTCCGCTTCACCGGCGGCCAGCTCCAGATCGTGGATCACCTCGTCTGGAGCGGCCTCGGCGCCAACACCAGCCAGGGCGGCGCCCCCAGCGGCCAGTCCTTCAACCGCTTCGTCCTCCACCAGCCCACCCCCGGCGCCAGCAACACCGAGCCGCCCCTGCGCGTCTTCATCAACGAATGGATGGCCCGCAACGTGAACGGCATCGTGGACATCGCCGACAATTCCCGCGAGCCGTGGTTCGAGCTGCACAACGCCGAGGATTTCACCATCGACCTCGGCAACTATTACCTCACCGACAACGCCTCCGTCCCCACCCGCTACCGCATCCCCGCGACGGGCCAATACCGCATCGCACCCGGCGGCTACCTCGTCGTCTGGGCCGACGCCGAGCCCGCCCAGAACAGCCCCGTCCGCACCAATCTCCACGTCAACTTCTCCCTCGGGAGAACCAACGGGTCCGGGTCCATCGGGCTCTTCGCCCCGGACGGGGTCACGCCGGTGGATTTCATCACCTACACCAACCAGTTCAACGACGTGAGCGAGGGCCGCTACGCCGATGGCGCCACCAACCGTTACCTCATGAGCGCCGCCACCCCGAGCGCCCCCAACGGCATCCCGGGCTACAACAGCGCCCCCCGCTTCCCCGTCTTCGGCACCCTCCTCACCGCCCCCGGCCGCACCAACACGCTCACCATCCGCGTCAGCGATCCCGACCCCTCCCAGTTCAGCACCTACGCCTTCGTCTCCCCCACTCCGCCCGGCACCAACATCCTCAACCAAGGCGGCCTCTACCGCTGGATCGTCCCCACCAACGCCGCCCTCGGCGATTACCAGGTCGCCATCCGCGCCACCGACAACGGCACCCCGCCCCGCAGCGCCACCCTCAACCTCACCTTCCGCGTCCAGGCCCCCACCCTTCCCGTGGTCATCACCACCAACGGCCCGGCCATCTATGCCCTCGGGGCGGCCGACGGCCGGTTCACCCTTTCCTTCCAGGCCATCGCCGGGCGCACCTACCGCGTCCTCTACAAGAACAGCCTGCTCGAAACCAACTGGACCCAGATCGATCGCGACTTCGTCGCGGGCAACGTCTCGGCCAGCCTCACCGATACCCTCAGCGGCCCGGAACGCTACTACCGCGTCCTGCAGGTCGACTAAACCCCCATGGCCCGGACGAACGCCTGCACCCGCCGCCGGTTCCTGCAGGCCGGCACCGCCCTCGCCGCCGCCGCCGTCACGGGCCGGGCCGCCCCGGACCCCCGCCCGCCCGGCATCTCGCCCGCCACGGCCTTCGATCCCGTCGTTGAGCGTTTCATGCAGGAACGCGCCGTGCCCGGGGGCGCGCTGGCCGTGGTCAAGGACGGCCGGCTCGTCCATGCCCGCGGGTATGGCCGTCTGGATCGCGCCGGCGCAGCGCCGGTCGAGCCCGGCTCCCTCTTCCGCATCGCCAGCCTGTCCAAGCCGGTCACGGCGGTGGCCATCCTGCAGCTGGCCGCCCGCGGCCGCCTCGATCTCGACGCGCCGGTCTTCGCGCTGCTCGCCCTGGAGGCGAAGCGCCCGCCCGGGCGGAACCTCGATCCGCGCTGGCAGCGCGTGACCCTCCGGCACCTGCTCCAGCACACCGGCGGCTGGGATCGCGACCGGACTTTTGACCCGATGTTCCGGCCGCGCGTCATCGCCGAGGCCCTCGGCGAAGCGCCGCCCGCAGGCGCCCAGGCGGTCGTGCGCTACATGCTCGGTCAACCCCTCGATTTCGATCCCGGCACCCGCTACGCCTATTCCAACTTCGGCTACTGCCTCCTCGGCCGGGTCATCGAGACCGTCAGCGGCCAGTCCTACGGGCAGTTCGTGCGGGAACAGGTCCTGGCCCCGGCCGGCCTCCGCACCATGCGCCTGGGAGCCAGCCGCGCGGACGGCCGCGCCCCCGGCGAGGCGACCTACCACACGGCCACGCCCGAGCGCACCCCCAGCGTTTTCCCGGGCGCGCCCGGGCCCGTGGATTATCCCTATGGCGGCTTCCATCTCGAGGCGATGGACGCCCACGGAGGCTGGATCGCCTCCGTGCTGGACCTCGCCCGCTGGGCGGCCGCCCTCGACACCGGCCGGCCGGCCGGCCTGCTTTCGCCCGCCAGCCACCGGGAAATGATCGCGGCGCCCGCCGCCCCGGTGGCCCGGCGCCCGGACGGCAGCCTGGCCGATCATTGGTATGGGTGCGGCTGGCTCGTGCGCCCGGTCGGCCGCGACGGCCGCGTCAACACGTGGCACACCGGCAGCCTGCCCGGCACCTGCACCCTGCTCGTCCGCCGCGCCGACGGCATCAGCTACGCCGCCCTCTTCAACCAGCGCTCCAAGACCGATGCCGAGCTGGATCCGCTGCTGGCCCGCGCCGCCCGGGCCGTCACCGCCTGGCCCGCGCACGATCTGTTCCAGGAACGCCACGGCTGACCCGCCAACCACTGCCACGGGGCCGCCGCGCCCCGTCAGGAATTGCTCGCCTTCCCCGTCGGTCCGGAGCCAAAGTGGGATCAACCCTGACCCGCAACCGCATGAGCACACCCGACCCCAAGATTCTCCAGCGCCGCTTCGTCACCGCCGCCGAGAAGGTGGATTTCCTCTCCCCGTGGACCCTTGAGGAATGGCTGTGCCGCGCGGATGTGGTCCCGAACCAGGAACTCCTGATGGTGCGCGCCAACATGGAGCCGTTCCGGTCGCATCCCTTCCACACCCATCCGACCCGCGAGGAAATCATCTTCATCCTTTCCGGCCGCGCCGAGCAATGGTGCGGGCGCGAGCATCGCATCCTTGGCCCGGGCGAGATGGTCCTCATCCCCAAGGGCGAAGTGCACGGCACCTACAACCCCTTCAACGAACGCCTTGTCTTCCTCGCCATTCTCTCCCCCGCCAACGCCGCCGAGCCCGGCATTGTCGATGTCTCCCAGGAGGAACCGTGGAAATCCCTGCGGAACGGCTTCCCCAAGGTGACCTGACATGACGCGGTGGGTCCGGCATGAGGCAGGCCGCAGGATGGCGTGGGCGGCCGTGGTGATCCTGGTTGGGCTGGTTTGGGCCTGCCCGGGCGCCCGCGGGGCGCAGGCACCCGCCCGGCCAAACGTCCTGCTCATCGCCGTCGATGACCTGAACGACTGGATCGGCTGCCTCGGCGGGCATCCCCAGGCTCGCACGCCCCACCTCGATCGCCTGGCCGCCCGGGGCACCCTCTTCGCCAATGCCCACTGCCAGTCCCCCCTCTGCAACCCGTCCCGGACCAGCCTCCTGACCGGCCTGCGCCCCTCCAGCACCGGCATCTATGGCCTGGCCCCCGGCCTGCGCGCCGTCACAAGCGTCAGCAACGCGGTCACCCTCCCGCAGTATTTTGCGCGGCAGGGCTATCACACCGCCTGCTTTGGCAAGATCCACCATGACGGCGCCATCCCGCCCCGGCTGCGGGCCGCGGAGTTCGACGTGTGGGGCGAGCCCGGCCCGATGCCGTATCCCAAGTCGAAGCTGGTCCGGACCCCGGACCCGATCCGGGCCATGGACTGGGGCGTGTTCCCGGAGCGGGACGAGGAGCAGGGGGACTGGAAGATTGCCAGCGCCGCCATCGCGCATCTCCGGACCCGCACCAACGGGCAGCCGTTTTTCCTGTCGGTGGGCTTTCGCCTGCCGCACGTCCCGTGCTTTGCCTCGCAGAAGTGGTTCGACCTGTTCCCGGAGGAACAGGTGGTGCTGCCCCCGGTGCTGGCAGGGGACCGGGCGGACCTGCCCCGCTTTGCCGGCTACCTGCACTGGCGCCTGCCCGAGCCGCGGCTGGCCTGGCTGCAGGGCCAGGGCCAGTGGCGCCCGCTGGTGCGCGCCTACCTGGCCAGCACGACGTTCATGGACAGCCAGGCCGGGCGACTGCTGCAGGCGCTGGACGACCTCGGCCACGCCTCCAACACGGTCGTGGTGGTCTGGAGCGACCATGGCTGGCACCTGGGCGAGAAGGCGATCACGGGCAAGAACACCCTGTGGGAACGCTCGACGCGGGTGCCCCTGATCGTGGCCGGGCCCGGCGTGGCCCGCGGGGCGCGCTGCACCCGGCCGGTGGAACTGCTCGACCTGTATCCCACGCTGGTGGACCTCTGCGGCCTGCCGCCGCGGGCGGGGCTGGAGGGACGCAGCCTGCGCCCGCTCCTGACGAACGCGGCCGCCGCCCGGCCCTGGCCGGCCATCACCACGCACAACCACGACAACCACTCCGTGCGCACCGAGGACTGGCGTTACATCCGCTACGCCGACGGGTCGGAGGAACTCTACGACCTGCGCGCCGACCCGCATGAGTGGACCAACGTGGCGGCGCGGGCGGCCCTGGCCATCCGCAAACAGGAGCTGGCTGGCTGGCTGCCGCGCACCAACGCCCCCCCCGCCCCGGGCAGCGCCCACCGCATCCTCATCTACACCAACGGCCTGGCCACCTGGGAAGGCCGGCCCATCGCGGCCGACGATCCCTGGCCGGAATAAGGCTGGGCCCCCGTGGTTGGGCCCGACTGCAGGAGACGCCCGGCCGTGCCGATGGAGTTCCCACGTGGAACGCGGCTTTACGCCGGGCCAACCGGCGTTACATTGCGGTGTTCATCCCCAAGGAAGGGTCCCGTCCGTCATCACTCATGATCGAGCCACCCCGGCCCCGGCTCCGGCGCGCCCTGCGCGCGGGCGTGGCCCTGCTTTGCCTGGCGGCGACGACGGTCACGGCCCAGTTGGTCGGGCCGAACCGGAATGCAACCCGGATGGCGGGCGACAAGACCGAGCCGGCCGTGGCCATCGACCCGACCAACCCGACCCGGGCGGTCCTGGCGGCCAACGTCCAGGACGGCAACGGCCTGTTCGTGGCCTACAGCACGGACGGGGGGAACACCTGGACGCCGGTGGATGCGGTGGACCGGGTCATTGCGGACGGAGGCGATGGGTTGCCGGAGTCCTGCTGTGACGCCAGCGTGAGCCTGGCGGCCGACCGTTACGGGAACTTCTTCCTGGTCTACCTGAAGACGGCGGCCCCGTCGGGGATTGTGGTGCTGCTGAGCACGAACGGGGGGCAGGGCTTCCGGCATTACGCCACGCTGGCTCCCGGGCACGCGGCCGGCCAGCCCACGGTGGCGGCGGGGTGCGACCCCGGGTGCGCGAACGCGGCGGTGTGGGTGACCTACAGCGACACGGCGCAGGCGGGCACGCCGGTGGTGGCCCATGGGGCGCGCGTGCTGGGGCTGGGCAACGTGCTGCCCTTCAGCGGCGCGCAGGCGGTGCCGGCGTCGGCCGGCGGCAACTTCGGCGACCTGGCCCTCGGCCCGCAGGGGCAGGTGGCGGTGGCCTTCCAGACCACCGGCACCAACCACGGGCCCAGCCTGATTTACACGGCCCTGGATCCGGACGGGCTGGGCGCGGCGGGGTTCGGGACACCGGGGCTGGCCGCGGTGAGCGGGGTGGGTGACGGCGAATCGATTCCGGCCCAACCCACCCGGGGCATTGATGCGGCGGCGGGGCTGGCCTACGACCGGTGGAGCGGCCGTTTGTTCCTGGTCTATGTGGACCAGGCGGGGACGGGGTCGGGGACCACGGATGTGGTGGTCCGCCACTCGGACAACCACGGCGCCAGCTGGAGCGCGGCGCGGCGCGTGAACAACGATCTCACCGGGCGCAGCCATTTCCTGCCCCGCATTGCCTGCGATCCGGTGACGGGTTTTGCCGCCATTGCCTGGCTGGACGCGCGGGAGGACGCGGGGGACGGCTCGCCGGCCGACCGCACGCCGGGGACCAACAACGACGTGCGCCTGTTCCTGGCGTCCTCGTTGGACGGCGGCCTGACGTGGTCGCCGAACCTGCGGGTGAGCGAGGGGGTCTCGGCCGCGGCCGCCTCGATGAACTGGAACAACTTCGGGGAATACCTCGCGCTGGCCTACCAGGGCGGCACGGCCATCCCGGCCTGGCCGGACAATTCCAACAGCACCGGGGACAACCCGGCCGGGGCCGCGAGCATGGAGATCTACACGGCCCGGGTCGCGCTGGGGGGCAGCGCCATGTTCCGTGTGTGGGACGCGGTGCTCTCGGCGGAGAACTGCCAGCCGGCCAACGGGGCGGTGGACCCGGGCGAACTGGTCACCGTGGACATCGCCCTGCAGAACACGGGGAGCGGGGACGTGTTCAACCTGGAGGCGACGCTGCTGCCCACCGGCGGGGTGCTCCAGCCGGACGGCCCCCAGAACTACGGCTACATCGCCGCCGGGGATCCCGAGGTGGCGCGGCCCTACACGTTCCTGGCCAGCGGCGAGTGCGGCGGGACCCTGACCCTCACGCTTGAGCTGCGGGACGGCGGCGCCAGCTTTGGCACCGTCACCTTCCCGCTCCCGCTCGGGCGCCTGTCCACGAGCGGAAGGAGCTTCTCGAACGCCGCCCCCGTCATCATCCAGGACGACAACGAGGCCATTCCCTACCCGTCGGAAATCACGGTGTCCGGCCTCGCCGGCCCGGTGACCAACGTGAGCGTGACGCTGCACCGGTTCATCCACACCTACCCGGCCGACGTGGACATCCTCCTGACCGGCCCGGGGGGCCAGGCGGTGATGCTGATGTCGGATGCGGGCGCGGGGCACAACGTGGACGCGACGATCACCTTCGAGGACGGCGCGCCGGCGCTGCCACAGGTGCTGCCGCTGGCGGCGGGGCGTTATGCCCCGGGCAACCTGGCGGACCCGCTGAACCCGTCCGATCCCCTGCCCTTCCCCGCCCCCGAGGCGCCCTACGCCACCTCCCTGGCCACCTTTGCCGGGAGCAACCCGAACGGCACCTGGCGCCTCTATGCGTTTGATGATTCGGGGAGCGACGCGGGGGAAATCGCCGGCGGCTGGAGCCTGAATTTCGTCAGCACCGAGGCCTCCTGCTGCGACCCGCCGCCGCGGCTCCGCATCGAGGCCGCCAACGGCGAGGTCGAAATCTCCTGGCCGTCCAGCAGCGGCGCGGCCTACCTCCTCGAGGGCCGCGCGTCCCTCAGTCCCGCGCATCCATGGACCACAGTCGGACAAACCCCCATCCTGGGTGACGGCACCTACTCGGTGATCCTGCCCGCCACCAACCCCGCCCGCTTCTTCCGCCTGCGCCGCTAGGCCAGGGGGCAGGGGCGACCTTAACGGGGCGATTCCGGCCGGCGGACCGGCCCGACGGGCGAACCCGGTTCACCTTCAAACGTCACCTGCACGGGGTAGGCCTTGGCGTCGTGGAAGCTGCGCATGAGCCATTTCTCGACGAAGGCGGCCGTCTCGCGCCGGGCGGACTCACGAATCAGGGACACTCCCTCGCGGCCGCGCAGCACGACCAGCGACCCGATGGAGCGCTTGAGATCCTCCAGAGCCTCGTCCGTCTTGAAGCTGCCCTTGCGCACCTCGTAGGTCAGCCCGGCCAGGTCCACGGCGGGCTTGTTGACCTGCAGCCGGGGCGCCCGCACCCGGATCACGCCCTCCTCCAGCACCAGCTGCCAGGGGGCGTTCAGGTCCAGGTAATAGGTGTATTCGACCGGCGCCCGCGCCTCGACCACCACGTCGGGCAGCGGCAGATAACCGAAGGCCGTGCTCATCTGGTTGGTCTGCGTGAAGACGGCCATCTCCCGCAGGGTGGCCACCTGCAGCCGCTGATGGTTGGTCAGGGTGGTGGCATAGCTGACAAAGGAGGTGGTGACGGTTCCCTGCTTGAAGGCGGCCGCGATGCTGGCCAGGGCGGACCCGGCCTGGTCGAGGGTCCGGCCGGGGATCTCGCGGCACGTCTTCACAAAAAACACGACGTTGAGCGTGATGAACAACAGGACCACCCCCCACAGGGTGGTCTTGGCCCAGTTGCCCTCGCCGGCCGGCGGAGGCGCCGTTGGGGGCGGGTTGGAGGAAGGCGGCGGTGCGGAGCCACCCGTGGATGCGGGCATGAGCGCAGGTGTAACCCAGCCACCCCGCGCTGACCACGGCAAAGTGCGCGCCGGCCTAGCGGATCGAGCTGCTCCAGCCTTCCCCCGCGCGCAGGATGCGGCAGTCCTGGCCCAGCTCGCGGCAGGCGGCGGCGAACACGGCCGGGTCCGCGGTGTTGAACTCGAACATCTCGTAGTGGCAGGGGATGGCCAGGCGGGCGTCGATGTCGCGGGCCAGCCGCGCCGCCTGCGGACCGTCAAGGTTGCCCGCCACGCCGCGGGCGGGGTCGTCGCCGTTGATGGGCAACAGCGCCACGTCCACCCGCCAGCGCGCCAGCCAGGATTCCTGCCCGGGATACCGCAGGGTATCCCCCGCATGATAGATCGTCCAAGGCCCCGCCTCCACCACATAGCCCAGGAACCGGTGCCGGCCCGCCTCGTCACATTCCAGCCGGTTGTGCGCCGCCGGCACCGCCTGCACGGTGAACCCGGCCACGGTCACCGATCCGCCCGCGTTCAGCCCCAGCGGACGGTCGGCCGCGAGGGCGAGCCGGTCGGCCGCAAAGGCGCGGTTGGCCTCCGGGATGACCAGCTCCAGCCGGGGATTGGCCTGCAAGAGCGGGCCAAGGGTGGCGGCGTCGAGATGGTCGGTGTGGTTGTGACTGGACGTCGCCACGTCCACAAACCCCAGCCGTTCCGGGGCCACCACCCGCTCCGTCATCCGCACATGCGGGCGCTCCGTGCCGGCGTATTTCCGGGTCAGCGAATCCGAGAGGTAGGGATCCAGGAGCAGATGCCGGCCCTGCCATTGCAACAGAAAGCCGCTTTGCCCCAACCACCACAGGTGCAGGGAACGCGGCGCCTCGCGCCGGGCACGCTCGACGTCCGCCAGGAAGGCGTCATCCTGCAGGAGGGGCCGAATCATGGGAGAGCGCGGGGCCGCGCCGGGGGCCGGGGGCCTCAGGACTTCCAGTCCAGGGCCCGCTTCTTCACGGCATAGAGGTAGCCCACGAAGAGCACGCCGAGGAAGGAAAGCATGGCGGCGAAGATGACGTCCCGCATCTCGGGGACGGCTAGGAAATCGCGGTAGACCACGGCCCAGGGATAGAGGAACACCACCTCGATATCGAAGAGGATGAAGAGCATGGCCACGAGGTAGAACTTCACGGACATGCGGGTGCTGCCCTCGCCGACGGGGATCATGCCGCACTCGTAGGCGATGTCCTTGGCCTTGCTGCGGCGGTTGCGCCAGCCCAGGAACAGGGAGAAGGCCAGGGTGCTGGCGGCAAAGCCGACCGCGACCAGGCCGAGGAGCAGGATGGGGATGTATTGCTGGAGCTGCGCGTCCATCAGGGGAAAGAGGATAGGCAAGGAGCGCCCCGGAGGCAAGTCCGGGGCGGACCGGGCCGGCGGTTGGAGCAGCCCTGTTGACTCAAAAATGGGTGTTACCGGGCCATGAACACCCCGGGCTTGAAGCGGCGGCGGGCCCGGCGGCAAGCTCGGGTCTTCGTCGGCACCCCCGGGGGGACGGCGGAACCTGAAACCATGAAGATCCGAGTTATTGGCGCGGCGGGCGGCGAGGTGACCGGCTCCGCCTACCTGGTGGAGACGGCGCAGGCGCGGCTGTTGATCGACTGCGGGTTGTTCCAGGGGGGCAAGCGGTCGGAAGCGCTCAACCGCACGCCGGTCCCGGCCGGGCGCCGGCTGGACGCCGTGCTGCTGACGCACGGGCATTTGGACCACACGGGCCGGCTGCCCCTGCTCGCCAAGGCGGGCCACACGGGGCCGGTTTACTGCACGCCGGCCACCATTGAGATGACGGCCCTGATCCTGCGGGACGCGGCCCGGCTGCAGGTGCAGGACGCCGAGCGCCAGAACCGCCGGCGCCAACGGGCGGGCGAGCCGCCCCTGGACCCGCTGTATGGCCCGGCCGACGCGGAGGCCATCCTGCAATGCCTGCGCCCGGTGCCCTATCGCGAGCCGGTGGCGGTGGCCCCGGGGGTGAAGGCCCTCTGGGGCGAGGCCGGGCACATGCTGGGCTCGGCCAGCATCCAGCTGCTCGTGGAGGAACAGGGCCGGACGCGGCGGGTGGTGTTCTCGGGCGACCTGGGCCCGCGCGGGATTCCCATCCTGCGCGACTATGAACCCTTCCAGCACGCCGACATGGTGTTCCTGGAGTCCACCTACGGCGACCGGGACCACCGGCCGTTTGACGAGACGGTGCGGGAGTTCGTGCAGATTGTGAACGAGGCGGTGGCGGCGGGCGGGAAGATCCTGGTCCCCACCTTCGCGGTCGGGCGCGCCCAGCTGCTGGTCAGCCTGCTCGGCTGGATGTTCCGCACCCGCCGGGCCAAGCCCTTCCCCATCTTCCTGGACAGCCCCATGGCCATCGAGGCCATGGCCATCTACGCCCGCAACACCGAGCTCTTCGACGAGGCGGCCCGCGCCTACCTGGCCGAGAAACCCCTCATGGCCGACCTGCAGACCCTCAAGATGTGCACCTCCGCCGAGGAATCCAAGGCCATCAATGACCAGCCCGGCCCCTGCCTCATCATGGCCGGCGCCGGCATGTGCAACGCCGGCCGCATCCTGCATCACCTGCGCGCCAACCTCTGGCGGCCCGAGTCCCATGTCCTCATCGTCGGCTACCAGGGCGACGGCTCGCTCGGGCGCCGCCTCGTCGAAGGCGCCCGCGAGGTCAGCATCTTCGGCGAGAAAATCGCCGTGAAGGGCCGCGTCCACACCCTCGGCGGCTTCAGCGCCCACGCCGGGCAATCAGACCTCCTCAACTGGTTCCAGCTGCTCGCCCCGGCCAAGCCGCAGGTGGTCCTGACCCATGGTGAGGACGGCCCCCGCGCCGCGCTCGCCGCCTGCCTCCAGAAACGTCACCGCATCAAGGCCATCCTGCCCCGGCTCCAGGAGGTCGTCTCCCTCTAGTCCCCCGCCACACCCCATGTACTTCAACTGGCGCATGTTCGGCCGGGCCCTCCGGCTGTCGCTGTTCGGGCAACCTTTCCGCCTCCGGCGCTGGGCCTACGTCCTCTTTTTCAGCGGGCTGTTCCTCGTCTTCCTCGGGTTGGTCGCCCTCGGACGGCTGCTCGACCGGATCCTGTTCCCCGGCCACCGGCGGCAGGCCGTGACCCAGCCGGTCTTCATCATCGCCCCGCCCCGCAGCGGGACCACCCTCGTCCAGCGCCTGTTCAGCCTCGACCAGGAACGGTTCGTGCACCTGAAGATGTACCAGACCATCTTCCCGACCGTGTGCTTCCAGCGGCTGTTCGACGCGGTGGCGTGGATCGACCGCCGGCTGGGCCGGCCGGCCGAGCGGTTGCTGGGCTGGTGCGAACGAAAATGGTTCGGCGGCTGGGATGACATGCACAAGATGCGCCTCAACCAGCCGGAGGAGGACGACGCGCTCTTCCTTTACGCGTTTGCCTCCGAGGCCATCTACATGCTGTTTCCCTTCGTGAAACCGCTCTGGGAGGCGGGGTTCCCCGACGCGCTGCCCCCGGACGACCGGCGGCGCCTGATGGCCTACTACCGCAGCTGCCTGCAGCGGCATCTCTACGCCAACGGCCCCACCCGCACCCTCCTCTCCAAGGCCACCCAGTCGTCCGGCACCGTGGAATCGCTCATGCAGGAGTTCCCCGACGCCCGCTTCATCACCATCATCCGCCATCCCTACCGCTCGGTCGCCTCGCATGTCAGCCTCTTCGTCCCGGTCTGGCAGGCCCATTCGCCGGAGATTGCCAAGGACGGCCCGGTGGCGCGCGACTATGCCCAGCTGGCGGTGGAATGGTACCGGCACCTGTTCCGGTTCCGGGAAAAAATCGACCCGCGGCGCTACCACTGCATCGATTACCGGGAGCTGGTGAAAAACCCCCGGGCCGCCATCGAGCAGGCCTACGCCCATTTTGGCTGGCCGGTGGGGCCCGCGCTGGCGGCGCGCCTGGACGAGGCGACCCGCCAGCAGGCCGGGTTCCAGAGCAAGCACGACTACACCCTGGAGGAATTCGGGTTGTCGAAAGAGTGGATTCAGGCTGAACTGGGAGAGGTGCTGGACGCCTATCGACTGGAGCGTTGAGGCACCTGCCGTATCGCCGATGAAGACCGACACCCTTGCCGCCCCCGCCCCGGCCCCGGCCCCCCTGGCCGGGACCACGTCCACGCCCGCACCGGCCGCCGCGACCCGGCCGCCGCTGGACATCCGGGCCCTGCTGGAACAGCACGCGGGCCGCAACTACGACCTGCACAGCGAGCACGTCAACCCGGCCAACGTGCGCACCCTGCGGACGATTGGATTCGACCGCTGCTACGTGCGGGCGGAGGGGGCCCACCTGTGGGATGTGGACGGGGTGAAGTACCTGGACATGCTGAGCGGCTACGGGGTGTTCGGGCTGGGCCGCAACCATCCCGAGGTGCGCCGGATCCTGACCGACTTCCTCCAGGCCGAGTATCCGAGCCTGGTCAAGATGGAGGCGCCGCTGCTCTGCGGCCTGCTGGCCGAGGAGCTGAAGAAGCGGATGCCGAACCAGCTCGACATGGTGTTCTTCGCCAACTCCGGGGCGGAGGGCGTGGAGGCGGCCATCAAGTACGCGCGCTGCGCGACCGGGCGGCCGGGCATCATCCATTGCGCCAAGGCCTACCACGGCCTGACCTACGGGGCGCTCTCGCTCAACGGCGACGAGAGTTTCCGGGACGGCTTCGCCCCGTTCCTGACCGACTGCCGGAAGATTCCCTTCAATGACCTGGCCGCCCTCGAGCAGGAACTGCGCAAGGGCGACGTGGCCGCCTTCGTGGTCGAGCCGATCCAGGGCAAGGGCGTGAACATCCCCGCCCCCGGCTACCTGCGGGAGGCCATCGCCCTGTGCCACAAGTACGGCGCCCTCTTCATCGACGACGAGGTCCAGTCCGGCATGGGCCGCACGGGCCGCTTCCTCGCCATCGAACACGACGGACCCGGGGTTGACCCGGACATGGTGGTGCTGTCCAAGACGCTCTCCGCGGGCTTCGTGCCCGTCGCCGCCGTGCTCTCCAAGAAATGGATCCACGACAAGGTCTTCTCAAGCATGCAGCGCTCGGTGGTCCATTCGTCCACCTTCAGCCAGGGCAGCTTCGCCATGACCGCCGGCCTGGCCGCGCTGGACGTGATCGACCGGCACGGGTTGATCGCGCGGGCCGAGCAGTATGGCAACCGCATCGGGAACGCCCTCCAGGCCATGCTGCCGCGCTTTGAGTTCCTCAAGGAAGTGCGCTGGCGCGGCCTCATGATGGGGATCGAGTTCGGCGAGCCGCGCTCCTTCGCCCTCAAGGCCGCCTGGACCATCACCCACAAGCTCGACAAGAGCCTGTTCCCCCAGGCTGCCATCATCCCGCTGATGGACAAGCATCACATCATCACGCAGGTGGCCGGCCACAACATTGACGTCATCAAGCTGCTGCCTCCCTTCGTGATCAGCGACGAGGATGTGCGCTGGTTCCTCGACGCCTTCGAGGATGTGCTGGTGCAGATGCACAAGTTCCCGGGCCCCGCCTGGGACGTGCTGACCGACATCGGCAAGATGGCGCTGACTTCCCGCGCCCGCTGAACGCCGGGCCTTCCCCGGACCCCTTCCCCTCCTCCGGCCGCACCGGAATCCATAAGTCCTTTGTTTCAAGGGATTTGTGTTTCTGGCTACGGATGATTCCCACCTGATTTGTAGGCGTTTCCCCGGTCGGCCACCCGGTTCGGATGCGGGGGTAAGCCTGCGTGCCTCCCCCAATACCGCCCGCCCTGTCCATGGGGGAGTTTCTGCGTAGCCGCGATCGGCCGGTCGATTGCGCAACACACACACACGTATGAAGATCACAAAGCTCCAACTGAACACGATTCGGCGCGCGGGGCGCGGCTGGGTGGCCGCGGCCATCGGCGTGCTCGGCATCCTTGGCGGACCCCGTCAGGCCGCCTGGGCCAGCAACATCACCTTCCGGGAAATCGTCCGGAACACCGACTTCGCCACCGCCGGGGTCGGCGGCATGCGCAACGTGGGGAGCGGCACCATCAGCCTGACCGGCGTCACCGGGACGGTCCAGCGCGCCTGGCTCTACTGGGCCGGCCCGAGCAACCCGACCAACGCCGCCGCCAACGCCGCCGTCTCCATCGACGGCAAGTTCATCATGGGCGAGCACATCGGCACCACCAGCGACAACAGCTGGGGATACAAGCGCAGCTTCGCCTACCGGGCCGATGTGACCGACGTGGTGGCGCCCAAGAAGAACGGCGCCTACAGCCTGAGCGGCTTCATGAAGCAGGGCACCAACGTGAACGTGAATGGCGCCTCGCTGATGGTCTTCTACCAGGACCCGCACGCCTCCAACAACCGCGACATCGTGCTCTATGACGGCAACGACTCGAATGCCCCGAACGGCTACGATTCCTCCGACTGGGTCGTCCTCCTGCGCGGCATCCGCTACACCAACGGGATTGTGCGCCTCCAGATGCATGTGTCGGACGGCCAGACCTACCGGGATCCCGCCCTCTTCATCAACGGGCGCACCCTGGTCTCCGAGGGGACCGTCTTCTCCGGCGCCAGCGTGCCGGGCGACAACAACGGCCCGCTCAACAACGGGCGCCTCTGGGACATCAAGAGCTGGGATGTCACCCGCTTCCTCGGCGTGGGCACCAATTACCTGCGCCTCGGCCATGGCTTCTACAGCAGCAGCGGCGACTGCGTCGCCCTGGTTGCGGCCATCATGAACCTCCCCGCCGGGGCGGCCCCGCCCGATGACCCGACGCTGACCAACCGCGCCCCGGCCGTGACGGCCGAGCCGGTGCAGGTCTTCAACACCCCCAAGGCCATCACCCTGCAGGCCAGCGTGAGCGACCTGGATGGTGACTCCCTCATCACGGCCATCAGCATGAACAACAAGCTGATGTCGACCGGCACCATCGCGCGCAGCACGCCCATCACGATCGGTACGCTCTCGCTGACCTGCCCGTTTGACCTCGGCTCCAACCAGGTCGTCTTCGCGGCCACGGACGGCGACCTCAGCGGCACCGCGGTCGTGCAGGTGAACATCGTGGACAACACCATGCCCACGCTGAACGTCCCGGCCGACATCACCACCACCACCGGGCCCGGCGAGAGCAAGAAGACCGTCACCTTCAGCGCCACGGCCTCCGATGATTTCGGCTCGGTCAGCGTTTCCTGCGCGCCGCCCTCCGGCTACTCCTTCCCCATCGGCGTGACGACCGTCAGTTGCTCCGCGGTGGACGGGTCGGGCAACACGGCCCGCGCCGAGTTCCGCATCACCGTCCTCGACGGCCAGGCCCCCACCCTTGCCTGCCCGGCTGACATGTCCCGCCCGGCCATCCCCGGCGGCACCACGGCGATCGTCACCTACAGCGTCAGCGCCCAGGACACCGACCCCAACGTGGTGGTCACCTGCGCGCCGCCGTCCGGCAGCACCTTCGCCCTCGGCACCACCCCGGTCACCTGCACCGCCACCGACTCCTCCGGCAACGCCTCCACCTGCACCTTCCGCGTCGCCATCCTCGACCAGCAGGCGCCCGTCATCACCGTGCCCACCAACATGGTGGTGGCCAATGACGCCGGCCGCTGCTCCGCGGTGGTCGAATACACCGCCACCGTGACCGACAACGTGCCCGGCGCCATCCTCCTCTGCGTGCCCCCGTCCGGCAGCGAGTTCCCCGCCGGCACCAACCTCGTGCAGTGCACGGCCACCGACGCCGCCGGCAACACCGCCGTCAAGGGCTTCTGCATCAAGGTCACCGACAGCGAGGGCCCCCGCCTCACCGTCCCGGCCGACATCACCGTCCCCTGCAGCGCCGGCAAGGCCAACGCCGTCGTCACCTTCAATCCCACCGCGACCGACAACTGCTCGGCCGCCACCGTCACCAGCGTGCCGGCGTCCGGCTCGGTCTTCGCCGTCGGCACCAACACCGTCCGCTGCACGGCGGTCGATGCCGCCGGGAACCGGACCCTCGGCTCCTTCAGGGTCATCGTGCTCGACACCGAGGCCCCGGTCATCAAGAGCATCACCCCCACCAACAAGGTCCTCTGGCCCCCCAACCACAAGATGGTGCCGGTCTCCTTCAGCGTGAACGCCGTCGACAACTGCGGCTGGGTCACCAACTGCATCATCGCGGTCAAGAGCAACCAGCCGGTCGATGGCGGCGCCGATGGCACCACCGCCCCGGACTACATCATCACCGGCAGCCTGAGCGTCAGCGTCCTCTCCGACCTCCGCAGCGAGCGCGACGGCAGCACCGGCGACCGCATCTACACCGTCACCATCCAGACCAAGGACCGGGCCGGCAACGCCGCCACCCGCGACGTCTACGTCACGGTGCCCAAGTCCTACAAGACCGTGAACAAGAAGTAATCGGACCCCGGTTGCTTCCCTGCCTTCCCGTCCGCCCGGAACCGCCTCGGTGGTTCCGGGCGGCGGCCTTTCCAGGTTCAGGGCGCCACGGGAGACCCGCCACCCCGATCCACCGGGACCGTCCCCGAGGGCCGGAGGGCGTCCCGGCGCCGGTCCAGCTCTTCCAGCGTGCGCAGGGTCTCATGCACCAGCAGTCGCGGATTCACGGCCGGGGTGATCTTGGTCTCCAGGGCGGGCTTGGCCCGCTGGCGCAGATATCCCTGCAGCACCTGGCGGTAATTCGCGACCAGCAGCGCCACCTCCGGCGGGGAGCGCGGCAGCAGCGCCTCCAGACGGGCCACCTTGGCCTCCAGCACGGGCGCCTGCCGCGCAAACTCCCACTCCCCAAGCATCCGCGGCAACGGGATCGATGTCTGGATGGGAAGGGCGCCGGGCCCGGTCCGCACCTCCACCGCCGTGCCCAGCACCTCCTCCAGCTGGGCCAGCGCCGCCCCCACCGCCCACTGCGTCCGGACCTCGCGCCCAGCCTGGTGCATCGCCACCAACAGCCACCACTTGTCCACGTCGAGGAGTCGCGGAAAATCAGCGGCGTAAGCGCCCAGGAAGGCCGTCTGCCAGTTGAGGTGCCGCGGCAGCCGCACCAGGAGGTCCCGCAGCTTGTCCGGCCCGCCCCGCAGCCGCAGCAGCTCATGGACAAACAGCTGCGCCGCCGCCGCATAATGCGCCGGGTCCACCCCGCCCGTGCCCGGGTGACTCAGCTGGTCGAAGTTGAGCACGCCTCGTTCCCGCAGGACTTCGCGGACCCGGCGCAACGGGTCCGGCCGGGCCGCATTTCCCACCATGGCCGTCCCGGGCTCCAGGGCCAGCCCGGCCAGCGCCGTGGCCTCCAGCTGCGCCGCCAGGCCATCCGCCAGCCAGGGCGGCAGCTCCACCTCGCGCGCCAGCGCCGTGCGATGGGCAAACTCCAGCAGGAGAACCGTCACCACTGTCCGAATGAAACGCGGCTTGTCCACCACTTCGGGCATCTCCACCCGGTAACCCCAGCCGTTGGCGAACTTCACCGAGGTGACGGTCACCATGGGGTCATCCGTCACCACCGGAAAGGTCTGCACGTTGATGGGCCCCTTCCAGCCCTCCGTCAGCCCCAGCTCGGATCCGAGGGCGTGCCGGATGCGTTCGAGGGAAACGGCGGTGAGGGTGGGATCCAGGCGCAGGTAACTGACCTCCGAGGTTCCTCGTCCGCCCACCGGCGGACCCAGCGGAAGCCCGCGCACCGTGAATTGCCCCGACGTGCTGCGCACGGTGACCGGTTCCTGTCCGCCCAAGGGGGCGGGCGCGGCCACGACCGGGCAGGGCTGGCCGACCCCCGTCACGAGAAGCAGGAGCAGGCCAGCGGGGATCCATGGCCCTCCCTGCCACCAGCGGAGAAGAAAGGCGGGCCGGGAACCCTGCGGAAAGGTCATGGCAGGCCGGGGACCTACTTGTCGCCGCCCTTGGCCGGTTTGGGCGCCGGTTTCTTTTCCCCGCCGGAGGAGGCCGAGCCGCCGCCACTGCCGCCGCCGGCGTCCTTCTTGGCGGCGGCCTTGTAGCTCTCGCTGCGGTAATCCGTGATGTAGAACCCGGAGCCCTTGAAGATGAGGCCACTTCCGGCGCTGAGGAGTCGTTTGACCTTCCCCTTGCCCCATTTTTTGAGGCCGCAGACCTCGGCGGGGCAGACGGTCAAGGGCTGGTCATTCATGGATTGGAACTTTTCAAATTCCTTTCCGCACTTCTGACAGAGGTATTCGTAGGTGGGCATAGGTCGCTGGGCGCAGCAGGGCCGGCATTGTAGGGAGCCGGGCGCGATCTGCAAGGGGTGCGGACGCCCGTTCGCTGGCGCTGGAGGGCGCCGCCTGCTAGCGTGCGAGCCGCATGCCCGACCAGCCCGTCCCTGCCGCCCCCGACCCCGGTGACGCCCGCGCCGCCGAACGGCTGCGTGCCGTGGAACGGCTGCGGGCGGCCGCGGAGATTCTGGAGCAGGCGGCTGCGGACCGGGCCTTGTTGGCCGCCCTCGGCGTGGAGGAGCGCGCGCGGCTGCTCAAGGCGGCCGGCGATGTGTATTGCCCGGACGTGACGGCGCGGCGGCGCCTGGTCAAGGCCACCATCCGCCAGCGCAAGGCCGACCGGCGCGAGCAGAACCAGTCCGCCCTGAACGACACCGGCATCCGGGCCCTGCGCCGCCAGAAGGTCTTCACCACGCCGAACGTGTTCCCACCGGAGGGATTCGTGCAGCAGGAGCATCCCGAGGCGGAGTTCCGCGAGCTGGTGGAGCCACAGAACTGCTACATCTGCAAGCAGGACTACCGCGCCCTGCACGCCTTCTACGACCAGCTCTGCCCTGCCTGCGCCGAGTTCAATTTCCGCAAACGCACCGAGCTGGCCGACCTGCGGGGCCGCGTCGCCCTCCTCACCGGCGGCCGCGTCAAAATCGGCTACCAAGCCGGCCTCAAGCTCCTCCGGTGCGGCGCCCATCTCATCGTCACCACCCGCTTCCCCCGCGATTCCGCCCTCCGCTACGCGGCCGAACCCGATTTCGCCCAGTGGCAGGACCGCCTCGAAATCTTCGGCCTCGACCTCCGCCACACCCCCAGCGTCGAGGCCTTCTGCCGCCACCTCATCGAAACCCGTTCCAGGCTGGACTTTATCATTAATAATGCCTGCCAAACGGTGCGGAGACCCCCGGATTTCTATCGGCACATGATGGATCGGGAGACGGCCTCGGTGCAGTCCATGCCGGATTCGGCGCGGCGGTTGGTGGGAGCGTATGAGGGGTTGCGGGGGTATCACCTGTTGCCGGAGGGCCGGGAGGCGGGGATGCCGGCGCGGCTGGAGGAGTTGTCGGGGCTGAGCGGGTTGACCCATGCGGCGGCCTTGTCGCAGGTGCCGTTGTTGCCCGGGGAGCTGGACGCGCAACGGGATTTGTTCCCGGAAGGCCGCTTGGACCAGGACCTCCAGCAGGTGGATCTGCGCGACCGGAACTCCTGGCGGCTGACCTTGGCGGAAGTGCCCTCGGTGGAGTTGCTGGAGGTGCAGTTGGTCAACGCCATTGCCCCTTTCCTCCTGAATGCCCGGCTGAAGCCCCTGCTCCTGCGGGTGCCGTCCCGGGACAAGCACGTGGTCAATGTGTCCGCCGTGGAGGGACAGTTCTATCGGAAGTTCAAGACCACGCGGCATCCCCACACCAACATGGCCAAGGCCGCGCTCAACATGATGACCCGCACGTCGGCGGCCGACTACCATGCCGACGGCATCCACATGAACAGCGTGGACACCGGGTGGGTGACGGACGAGGACCCGGTGGCCATCGCCGCCCGCAAGCAGGAGGAACACCGCTTTCATCCCCCGCTCGACATTGTCGATGGCGCGGCCCGGATCGTGGACCCCATCATCGCCGGGTTCAACACGGGGGAGCATGTCTGGGGGCAGTTCCTCAAGGACTACAAACCCGCGGACTGGTGAAACGGGCCGGGGGGCAAAACCGGCTTGACCCCCGGGGGCGGTGTGGTTGCATCAGCGCCTATGAATTTGAAGTGGTTTTCCTCCCTGGCGCTTGCCTCCCTCACCCTCCTGGTCACCGGCTGTGTTGAGACCGTCGATGGACGGCACCGGGCCGGCCTGCCGTTCCAGCGCGACCGGATTGAGGGCCGCTACGAGCGGCCGGCGGCCGACGTGATGGCCGCGGCCCGCGAGGTGCTCCGCCAGCAGGGCAACCTGACCAGCGAGGACAACGTGCGGAGCTCAATGCAGGGCGTGGTCGAGAAGGCCAACGTCTGGATCGCCGTCGAGGCCATCGACAAGGGCGTCACCCGCGTCATCGTGCAGGCCCGCAAGAACGGCGTCGCCGACGTCGAACTGGCCGCCCACCTGGAGAAGGCCATCGCCGTCCGCCTCGCCAGCGGCACCCGGTAACCGACGGCCCCGCCTCATCCGGCCCCACCCCAAAGTCCGCACCCTCCATCCCGCATTTCCATCCATGTCCTACCAAGACGTCACCCCGCCGTCCGGCGGCAAGATTTCCATCACCCAGGGCAAGCTCAACGTCCCTGACAACCCGATCCTCCCGTTCATCCGCGGCGACGGCACCGGCCCGGACATCTGGGCGGCCAGCGTGCGCGTCTTCGACGCCGCCGTGCAAAAGGCCTACGGCGGCCGGCGCAAGGTCTCCTGGTTTGAGGTCTACGCCGGCGAGGAGTCCTTCAAGAGGTTCAACAACTGGCTGCCGGATGACACGGTCCGCGCCTTCCAGGAATACCTCGTCGGCATCAAGGGCCCCCTGACCACGCCCGTCGGCGGCGGCATCCGCTCCCTCAACGTGGCCCTGCGCCAGATGCTCGACCTCTACGTCTGCCTGCGTCCCGTGCAGTACTTCCAGGGCGTGCCCTCCCCCGTGAAGCACCCCGAGAAGGTCGACATGGTCATCTTCCGCGAGAACACCGAGGACATCTACGCCGGCATCGAATACGCCGGCGGCTCGCCCGAGGCCCAGAAGGTCCTCGACTTCCTCGCCAAGGAATTCCCCAAGGACTTCAACAAGATCCGGTTCGGCACCCAGCAGAAGGGCATCGACTACATGAAGCTGGCCGCGCCCGACCACACCCCCAGGAGCGCCGAGGTCTGCGTCGGCGTCGGGATCAAGCCGGTCTCGGCCATGGGCACCATCCGCCTGGTCAAGTCCGCCATCGAATACGCCCTCCGCTTCCAGCGCCGCAACGTCACCCTTGTGCACAAGGGCAACATCATGAAGTTCACCGAGGGCGCCTTCCGCGACTGGGGCTACGGCGCCGCCGAACGCATCTTCGGCGACAAGGTCTACACCTGGGCCCAGTGGGAGCGCACCAAAAAGGAAAAGGGCGAGGCCGCCGCCAATGAGGAACAGAAGGCCGCCCTCAAGGCCGGCCGCCTCCTCATCAAGGATGCCATCGCCGACATCACCCTCCAGCAGGTCCTCACCCGTCCGGAGGACTTCGACGTCATCGCCACCCTCAACCTGAACGGCGACTACCTCAGCGACGCCCTCGCCGCGCAGGTCGGCGGCATCGGCATCGCCCCCGGCGGCAACATCAATTACGTCACCGGCCACGCGATCTTCGAGGCCACCCACGGCACCGCGCCCAAGTACGCCAACCAGGACAAGGTCAACCCCGGCAGCGTCGTCCTCAGCGGCGAAATGATGTTCCGCCACCTCGGCTGGGTCGAGGCCGCCGACCTCATCCTCAAGGGCCTCAACGGCGCCATTACCAGCAAGCGCGTCACCTACGACTTCGCCCGCCTCATGGAAGGCGGCACGGAGATCAAGTGCAGCGAGTTCGGCGACAACCTGATCGCGCACATGGGCTGAGGGGCCCAGCCCCAGCCCGCCCTCCTGCCGATCCGGGAACCCGGCCTGCGGCCTAGTTCCCGGCGGGAGCCAAGGCCGCCCGCGGCCCGTTCCCGCCCTTGCCCCCGGTGCCAATGCACCACAGGTGCTGGTAGGTGCGGATGAAGATCTCCCCGCGGGACGGGGCCACGGAGGCATTGCACATCTCGTTGCCCAACCCATTGGCCGCCAGCACCTCAAAGGTCGGGCTGGCCTTGAGCACAATGCAGTCGGCGCTCTGGTTGAGGATATAGATCCGGTCCCCGGCCAGCACCATCGAGGACCAGCTGTCCCCCTTCGGCCCCGGCCCGCGCAGCCGCTCGCTCCACACCTTTTCCCCGGTGGCCAGGCGATGGCAATGGGCGATGCCGTCCATGCTCATGAAATAATAGTGCCCGTCATGGATGACCCCCGAACCGATGCCGCCCTTGGCCCGCACCTGATGCCACAGCCGGGCGCCCGTGACATCGCCGCTGCCCCCGGTCCGGACCGCCAGGCTGTTCCCAAAGTAACCGCCCATGGCCACGACGATGCCCTCCGCATGGATCGGCGACGTGTAGACCAGCGGATTGAGGCCCCCGCAATGCCAGAGCGCCCGGCCGGTGGCGGGGTCCAGTGCCTGGAGCACGCCGGGAAAACTCATGATCAATTCCTCCCGTGTCCCGGCCTTCACCAGGACCGGGGTGCTGTAGGTGCAGACAATCCCTGGCTCCTTGCCGCGAAACCCGTCCGTGCGCCCGCGCACGTCCACCGGCGGTTCCTCAAACTTCCACACCGTCTTGCCCGTGCGCCGATCGAGCGCCAGCAGGTGCGAACCCGCCCCGGGACCGAAATACAGGATGGCCAGGTTGCCGTGCAGCACCGGCGAGGTGGCGTTGCCCCAGTCAAACTTCTGCGGGCCCAGGTCGCGCCGCCAGAGCTCATTGCCCTCCATGTCATAGCAAAACACCCCGGCCGACCCATGGCAGACAATCACCCGCTCGCCATCCGTCGCCGGCGAGCCCGAGCAATACGGGTTGTCCGGATGGGTCTGTTCCTTGGCCTCATACGCCACCCCTTTCTGCCACAGAATCCGTCCATCCTGCCGCGACAGGCACATCAACGTGCGACGCCGTTCCTTCTCCAGCGCCTGCGGGACAAACACCCGGTCCCCCCAGATCACCGGCGTGGCGTTGCCCCGATCCGGCAGCGCCACCTTCCAGCGCACATTCTCCGTCGGGCTCCAGCGCACGGGCAATTGGCGATCCGTCGTGATTCCCTGCCCGTCAGGACCCCGCCAGGCCGGCCAGTCGGCCCGCACCGGCACAGGGGTGAACACAAGGGCCCCCAGCAGGAGGCAAACCAGCGGCATCCGGGTCTTCATGGGCGCGAAGCATAGGCGGTCGCCCACCCCCGCTCAACCCCCCGCTCAACCCGCCCGTCTCCCCCGTCATTTGCATGTCCCACAATCGTTGGTTTCCTGTCACCGTCCTGTCACAGGACCCGGCGATGGTCTTCCCGGGCACCGGCCGGGGCAGGCATGCACCGGTCGGCCACCCGAACACTGAACACTGACCTGACGTATGACTGCCCGCGTTGAAATCCCCGGCGCCGCCGGACGGTTCACCCTCCCGTGGAACCTGTCGGAGTGGACGCCCAAGGACCAGCTCCTGGCCTGGGTCCGGGAAGAGATTGCCACCCTGCACTGGGACAATCCCGAGCTGGTGGCGATCCTGAAATCACGCCCTTCCTGGCAGCCGCGCGTCCATCTCTCGCTGCTGGTCTACGCCTACTCAATCGGCACCTGCGACGCGCAGGATGCGGCCGACCTTTTTCATGTGGATCCGCATGTCCGGGCCGCCTTCCCGGGCGCGGTCCCGGCCGCCAAGTCGCTGATCCGGTTCCGCATCGAGAACCAGGGCCTGATTCGCTGGGGCCTCGAGCAGGTTTTCAAGCGCGTGCTCCGGGCCCGGTTCGAGCTCGGCGACGGCCTCATCCCGCCCGGCCTCAAGCGGATCCTGCGCGATTCCGCCGCCACCCGCCTCGACGCCGCCCGCCAGCTCGACCGCTGCCTGCACGACGAGTGACGGGGCGAACCCGGGGTGCCCCTCACACGGCGACCCACCGGCGCGCCCGGCTGCTGCGCAGGATGGCCTCGCACAGCCGCACTTCGTGATGCCCGTCGTCCGCCGTGGCGAACAGCACCGGCGACCGGCGGCCGCCCGCAATGTGCTCATAGACCGCCCGGTAATGCATCTTGTGGCTGTCGGGGAACCCTTCCGGATGGCCGCCCGGGTAATCCGTGAACCCGGCCACGTCCTCGCTGAACCCGGCCGTGCCCCGCTGCAGGATCTGGTTCGGCTCGTCGCGCCGCCCGACCACGATCTCGTTCGGCTGCTGGAAATCCCACCGCACACTGCCCTGGGTCCCGTAGATGCCCACCGCCAGGCTGCACTTCCAGCCTGCCGCCACCTGGGAAATGGACGCGTTGGCATGGACCCCGTCCACAAACCCGTGGCGCGCCTTGCCGAAGCGCAGGAGCACGCTCCCGAAGTCCTCCGTGTCACAGCGGTAGGCCACCATTTTCCGGGGGTCCACCCGGGCAAAGGTCTGCACCTCGCCCCGCGGGCGGTAGCGGGTGCGATGCACGGTTTCCAGGTGGGCAAACACGGACTTGGCCCGGGTCCCCAGGATGAAGCTGACGGCGTCGATCCAGTGCGTGCCGATGTCGCCCACCGCGCGCAGCCTGCCCCCCTCGCGCGCCAGCAGGCGCCAGTTGTAGTCGGTCGGGTGCAGGAGCCAGTCCTGGAAGAAGTGCCCCTGCACATGCAGGATGCGGCCAAGGTCGCCCCGTTGCACCATCGCGCGCATCTGCAGCACGGCGGGGAAAAAGCGGCACATGTAGTTCACCGCAAAGACCGGCGCGCCCCGGCGTCCGGCCGCGGCCACCACGCGCGCGGTTTCCCGGGTCGTCATGCCCAGCGGCTTCTCGCAGATCACATGCTTGCCCGCGGCGAGCGCGGCGAGGGACTGCGCCACATGCACCTTGTTCGGGGATGTGATGTGGACCACGTCGACGTTTGGCGACCGCAGCAGGGCGCGATAGTCGTAGTCGCCGTAGACCTCCGGGATGCCCCAGCGGGCGGCGGTGGCGGCGGCGTGGCGGGTGGAACCGCACACGGCGGTGACCTGGACGCCGAGCCGCCGCAGGGCCTCGATGTGGACAGGACCGATGAAGCCGGTGCCAATGACGCCGGCCCGGAGGTGATGCAGGGGTTGCATGGGCCGGCATGATTCCCGGGCGGCCCGGCCGAGGCAAGGACGGCGGGTGGCTCAGGCCCGCCGGGACCGGCGCCGGGACGCGCGCGGGGAGGGATGCCGGCGCACCGGCCACACCCGGCAGACCGGACGGGGCAGGCGTTCCCAATCCCGACCCGGCGGCTGCGGGTCCACGGCATAGACCCGCGCGTCGTCCCGCGCCCGGCGAAACTCATGCAACGGAATCGCCGCGCCGGCGTCCACGCCCGGCGCCGTCCAGCGCGGGCGCACCGCCCGCCAGGTGCCCCGGTCCTTCGCACCCTTCTGACGCCACTCACCCGTCATCACCCCGTCCCGGAGGCGCCCGGTCAGCTCGTAGAAATCGTCGTTGTTCTCCACGGTGAACACGATGCGGTCCCGGCTGAAGGTGCCACCCCGGATGAAGGCCACCTGATGTCCGGTTTCCTCGTCAAACCGGCCGGCCAAATCGCGGCCTTCCGGGGCGAACTCCCAGACGAGGAAGTTCTCCTCCCCGTCGCGCAGGGCGGTGCATTCCCAGCGGCCGGCGATGCGGGCGGCATCCGGCTCGTCGGCGGGCGGCAGCGCGAGGAAGAGCGGCTGCACCAGGTGTTCCTGGCCGCGGGGGGGGCGCCGACGCAGCGTGAATCGACCATCCCGTTCCTGCCCGTAGACCGGCACCCAGCCGGGCCACCAGTTGGTCGCAGGCAGGGCCAGGAAGAGGGGCCCCTCCACCTCCCCGGAGGCGGGCGGCGCCGCGTCGTGCCGGCCAAGCACCAGGCGCTGGCGGCCCGCCTCGCCGCGCAGGCGCAGCACCGGCTCCAGCGCGGAGACCGCCGTGAGCCCGGCGGCGAGCAAGGCGGGAACCAACAGCCAGCGGAACACCCGGGACGCGAAGGGCGAAAGTCTCATGCTGTCCTCAGCCTAGCAGACCGGGCACCACCCGGCCCCCCTGTCGATCCGTCAGGCTCAGGTCAACGCCGTTGCGCTTGTAGATCAGGCGCTCATGGTCAAGCCCGAAGAGGTGGAGGAGCGTCGCGTGATAATCGTAGTGGTGCACCACGTCCTTCACCGCGTGGTGGCCGAACTCGTCGGTCTCGCCATGCACATGGCCGGCCCGGAAACCGCCGCCCGCCATCCATTGGCTGAACCCGTAGGTGTTGTGATCCCGGCCCCACTTGGCCCGGCCCGCATCATTCTGCAGCACGGGCAGCCGCCCCATCTCCCCGCCCCAATGCACCACCGTGCTGTCCAGCAGGCCGCGCTGTTTCAGGTCCAGCACGAGCGCCGCACAGGGCTGGTCCACGGCCCGGCAGGAGGCGGGCAGGCCGGTGATGAGGGACCCGTGATGATCCCAGCTCTGGCCCTGGTTGAGCACCTGCACGAAACGCACCCCCCGCTCCACCAACCGCCGCGCGATCAGGCAGCGCGTGCCGTAATCGCGGGTGGCGTCCTGGTCCAGCCCGTAGAGCTGCCGGATGGAGGGCGGCTCGCCGGAGAGATCGAGCGCCTCGCGGGCCGCCGTCTGCATGCGGGCGGCCAGCTCATAGCTGGCGATGCGCGCCTCCAGGTCCAGCTCGCCTGGATGCTGCGCGGCGTGATCCCGGTTGAGCTCCCGCAGGAAGGCCTGCTGCCGTTCCTGGGGCCGGCCCGCCAGGTGGGGAGGCGGATCCAAATTCAGCAGGTGGGGCGCCTTGGGCCGGAAGAGGGTGCCCTGGTAAACGGCCGGCAACCAGCCGCTGGTCCAGTTCTCATGCGCCAGGAGCGGCTGCCCATGCGGGCTCATCAGCGCCACGTAGGACGGCAGATCCTGGGTCTCGCTGCCCAGACCGTAGCCGAGCCAGCTGCCCAGGGCGGGCCGTCCCGCCGTGATTCGGCCGGTGTTGAGCGCATGGAGGGACTGGCCGTGGTTGTTGACCCCGGTCCGCATCGAGCGGATGAGGCAGAGCTCGTCCGCCACCCGGCCCAGCCACGGCAGGAGCTCGCTCAGTTCCATGCCGCACTGGCCGTGGCGGGAAAACCGGAAGGGACTGGCGAACACCTTCGAGGACGCCTCCGCCGCGTTGTCATACTTGATCTCGCCGGGAAAAGGCTGGCCGTCGTAGCGGGCCAGGATCGGCTTGGGATCAAACAGGTCCATCTGGCTGGGGCCGCCGATCATCAGGAGCGAGATCATGGCCCGGGCGCGGGGGGTATGATGGGGCGCCTTGGGCGTCAGGTCATGGGTCGCCGGCCCGAGATGCGGCTTGACCGGCGCCGCGAGGAGGCCGTCCTCGCGCAGGAGCGAGGCGAGGGCGAGGCTGCCGAGGCCGAAGGATGACGCGCCGAGGAAATGGCGGCGGGAACAAACCCCGGGCAGGGCGCCGCGGGCGGCAACGGGAGGATCACTGGACATAAAGAAACCGGTTCGCGCTCATCAACACCTGGCAAAGGCTGGCCAGGGCCCGCAGGGAATCATCCGGCGGGGCGGGCTTGTCCTTCTCCTTCCCGGGACCCGCAGCTTCCAGGGTGGCGGCCCGGGCGCGGATGGCCTCGCCCTGCTCCGCGACGTGGACGAGGGCCCGCTCGAGCTCGGCGGGGGACGGGGCGGCCCCGTGGAGCAGGCGCCAGGCGAGGGTGAGCTGGGCGCGCAGGTCGCCGGGGGCCTCGCGCCGGAGGCGCTCGGCGAGGAACTGTGACTGGGCGACCACGAAGACATCATTCATGAGCACGAGGGACTGCGGGGCCACGGTGGTGATGGCGCGCGCGTCGCAGTTGGGGGCCATGAAGGGGAGATCGAACGCGTCGAGGACCGTGAGCGGCCGGGTGCGGCGCGCCTGCACGTAGACGCTGCGGCGGAACTCGGACTCGCCCAGGGAATCGACGCCGACGGGGTCGCCGTTGCCATCGGCCTTCTGGGTGCCGATGACGATGCGCCCGGCCGGATCGCGGGCCACCGCGACGGGGGGCCCGAACGGTTGCGGGTTGAGTTTCCCGCTGACGGCGAGCAGCGAGTCCCGCAGCGTCTCGGCATCCAGCCGGCGAAGCTTCCAGCGGGCGAGCCAGCGATTGTCGGGATCGGCGCGGAGGGAGGCCTCGTGCACGGCGGACTGGCGGTAGGTGCGGCTGGTGACGATGAGGCGATGGAGCGGCTTCAGGCGCCAGCCGCCCTGTTGGAACTCGCTGGCCAGCCAGTCGAGCAGCTCGGGGTGGCTGGGCCGTTCGCCCAGCGCCCCGAAATCCCCGGGCGTGTTGACGAGGCCGCGCCCGAAATGGTGGAGCCAGAACCGGTTGACCAGGACACGGGCGGTCAACGGATGTTCCCCGCTGGTCAGCCAACGGGCGTAGGCCAGGCGGCGCCCGGTGGAGGCCAGGGGCGCCTGGCCGGCGGGGCGCGGTGGCAGATGGCGGGCGAGGGCGAAGCCCGGCGGGGCGAGGATGGACAGCTCACCGGGGGCAACCGCCTGGCGGGGCTGGTCATGATCGCCGCGCTGCAGCAGGCGGGTTTCCGGGACGCGCCCGGCCACCTCGGTGAGGGCCATCAGGAAGGGCTCGACGGGCTTGGTGCCGCGCAGGCGGGTGGCCTCCTCCTTCCTGGCCTGGACCTTCCGGTGCGCCGGCGGGTCGTAGAGATCGAGGGCCCCCTGCACATCGGCGGCGGGATACTTCTTCAGCAGCGCCTGCTGGTCGGCGGTGCGCTTGGCCCGGGCCGTCTGGCGGGCGGCGCGCACGGCGTTGCTGTCGGCCGCGGGAATCTTGGTCATCTCCCGCTCGAAGACCTGCTCCAGCGCCTCACGCCGCATCCGCTCGGCCTCCTCGTCCAGCTGGCGCGCGCGCGCCTCGATGTCGGCCGCCTGGCGGCGATCCGCCTCACCCTGCAGCGAAACCAGCCGGGCGGCCGGCGCCCGCCAGTTCCGCCAGTCATAGGCCGGCTCCAACAGCGCGCGCAGGCGATGATAGTCCTCGTGCGAAACGGGGTCATAGCGATGATCGTGGCACTGGGCGCAGCCGACCGTCAGGCCCAGCGTGGCGGAGGCCAGCACCTGGAGCGTCTCCGCGATCACCTGGTTGCGGGCCAGGTTCTGGTCGGGAGGATTGTCAGCCGTGCCATCCGGGGCCATGCGCAGGAAGCCGGTGGCGGCCAGGATCTCGCGCGCAGCCTCGTTGGTCGCCACGGCGGTCGCGTTGGATTGCGTGAGCCCAAGCAGTTCGTCCCCGGCGATCTGCTCGACCAGGAACCGGTCGAACGGCTTGTCGGCCTGCAACGACCGGATCACGTAGTCGCGGTAGCGCCAGGCGTGGGGCCGGACGGAGTCGCTCTCCGTGAACCCGTTGGAGTCCGCATAACCGGCCACATCCAGCCAGTGGCGCGCCCAACGCTCGCCATACGCGGGCGCGTCGAGCAGTCGATCGACCAGCCGCTCATAGGCGTCCGGCCGCCGGTCCGTGACGAAGGCGTCCACCTCGGCGGGCGTGGGGGGAAGCCCGGTCAGGTCGAGGGTCACCCGCCGGATTAAATCCACTGGGGCGGCCGGCGGGGCAAAGGTCAGCTTCTGTTCCCGGAGCGGCCCGGCCACGAAGGCATCAATCGGATTGGTCAGGGCCAGGCGGCGGAAGGCCGCAGGCGGGACCGGGACGGCGGGGCGGCGGATGGGTTGGAAGGCCCAGAAGGCGCGGTCCTCCTCCGTGACGGTGAACCCGGGCGGCAACGACTCGGGTTCGGGGCGGGCCGTGCGGGCACCGGTGGCGATCCAGCGTTCCAACCGGGCCAGCTCACCGGCGCTCATTTTCTTTTCGCCCTTGGGCATCTCGCCGGAGCGGATGACCTGGATCATGCGGCTGGCCTCGGGCTGGCCGGGCACCAGGATGGGACCGTGCCCGGTGGATCGGAGCAGGAACCGGCGCAGCCGGAGATCGACGCCGCCCTTGGGCGACTCCGTTTCCCCGTGGCAATGGAAGCAATGCGCCTTGAGCAGCGGGCGAATGTCCTTCTCGAACGTGAGCGCCTCCCGGGCGGACGCAGGCGAGGCCAGCGCGGACCCCAGCAGGGCGGCGACGAGCAGGAGGGACTTCATGAGCGGGCGGTTTTCGACGCGCATCGGCAGGGCTGGCTTCAGGGGGAAACGCCGGGCGGACGGGCTCAGATGCGGAGGAAAACCTTGTTCCGGTACATCCAGTAGAGCAACCCCCAGAGGACGAGGAGGGTGGCGCCGCCGAGCAGCAGCGGCTCACAGGCCGGGCCGGCGACCTGGAAAAGGCCGTCACCAAGGTGCCGGCGGAGGGCGGACCGGATGAATCCGCCGAACAGGTGGTCCATGAGGTAGGCCGCGATGGAATTCATGCCGACGACGATGAGGGGGAAGGCCCAGGCTCGGCGGCCGGCCAGATCGATGACCACGTGGAATCCGGCCAGGAACAGGCAGCACCAGCCGCCGCTGTAAAGGACCCAGGCGGGCGTCCAGATGCGTTTGACCACGGGGCAGAAGCCCGTCCAGTCCAGCACCGTGCCGATGGCCAGCCCGGCCACGCCGACGCCGGCCAGCCATGCCACCTTGCGCCACGGGGCGCGATTCCCCTGGAGCACCCCGCCGGCGAGGAGCCCCAGGATCATGGTGGCCAGGGTGGGGATGAAACTCAGCGTGGCGTAGCCGCCGCCGTTGTGCGTGAACGGCTTCTCGCGCGGGAAGAGGTTGAGGAACCACTGGTCGAAGGCCCAGGCGGGGTTGCTGTTCTTCTGCCAGTGCGCGCCAAAGCCCGGCAGCCCATGCGCGCGCAGCCAGTCGGCCGTCACCCCCACGCGGCCGTAGTCAAAATCCGGGGGCGGATAGGGCCGCGCGACAAAGAACAGCCAATAGCCTACCAGCAGAAGGGCGCCGGCGATCCATTGCCAACGGGCGGAGCGCAGGCCGAGCAGGAAGAGAAAGAAATAGCCGAGGCCGATCTGGGTGAGGGTGTCCTCGAAGGTGAAGTGGGTCTGTGTCCGGCCCACGCTGCGGAGGAAGATGCCCAGCGCCACGAGGATCAGCGCGCGGAGGGCGGCATGGAAAATCAGGCGGGCGGTGGACTGGCCCCGGGCGCGACGGCTGGCCAGCGAGAACGGCAGGGCGGCGCCGACGAGGAAGGAGAAGCCGGGCTGGATGAGATCGTGCAGGGTGCAGCCCACCCACTCGACATGGGTCTGGTGCCAGCAAAGCCAGGACCAGAAACCCGCGCCGGGCAGGGCCTTGGCCACGGCGCAGAGCCGGAGAACCTCGGCCATCATGAGGAGCATGACGAAGCCACGGAAGGCGTCGAGGGATCCGAGGCGATCGGACCCGGGCGGCTCGGACCCCGGCTGGGCTGCGCGAGGGGTGTTTTTGGAGGCGCGGCTCATGGGGCGGCGGGGGATGGGGCGGGGCCGGCCTCGCGGGCGAGGTCCTCGAGGAGGCGCAGCGCGCTGGCCACGAGGAGTTCGCCGGCGCCGGCGGCGACGCGCGCACTTTCGACCTCGTAGTTGCCCTCGGCGTAGGCGGAGCGGTTGGGGATGTAGCCGATGGTGCCGTTGGCCAGCTCAACGTTATAGGTGTGGGCAAAGGGGGAACCGCGTTTCACGGCGAGGCCGAGCTCGACGAAGATTTCACCCGGCCAGGAGACCCAGGCCACCTCGCGCCCGAGGGCGATCACCTGCATCTCGACCTCGAGGGGACGGCCTTCGCGGGCGGCGGTGTCGAGCACACGGTAGGCGCGGACCAGCTTCATGAAGCCGGCCCGCTGGTTGTCCCGGGCCGTGCGCACGTCGAAGCGGGCCTGCTCGAGTTCCGCGGGGGTGAAGGGGGCGAGCGGGAGCGGGACGACTTCGCGGCGGACCCGCAGCGGGCCGGGATGGGGGATGGCCTGGAGGCGGGGATAGGTTTTGAGGACAGCGCCGGCGAGGATGGTGCCGAGGCGGGCGGCCTCGCCGGGTCCGCCCTGGGGGAAGGTGGATCGGAAATCGAGGTGATTGATGTTGCCGCAGGTTCCGTTGGCAAAGACCGTGATGAGGCCGGGGCCCTGGCAGGCGGCGAGGGTCCGGGCGAGGGCGCCGGGGTAATCGGCGGAGAGACGGGTGCCCCCGGTGGTGTCGGGATGCAGGGCGTAGTTCACGAAGGTGAGGAAGCGGCCGCCCTTGCCGGCGGACGGCTCGGCGCAGAGGACGCCGACCTCGGGATCGATGGGGCCGGCCGGGCGGACGATGTTGGTGTTCCCCTTGCCGGGATTCCACGCGACCGTGCCATCGCGCATCCAGTAACGGCGGTTGTGGGCGAGGTCGGGTTCGTGGCCGCGCCCGGCGGCGAGGCGGGCGGCCTGGCGGGCCTGCTGGGCGGCGTGGACCGCCTCGGCGATCCGGTCCGGCAGGGAACGGCTGTAGGCCAGCGAGACCGGCTTGTCCCCGCCGTCGAAGCTGTCCCGGTTCCATTCGCGGTAGAGGACGGGGGCGGTATGCGTGTGGGTGGCGGCGATGAGGACATTGGAGCCCGGGATTCCGGTGAGGGCAGCGACGCGCTGGCGGGCATCCTTGGCGATCCAGGCGGGCATGGCGATGAGGTCGCAGACCACGATGGCCGCGCGGGTTTCGCCGTCATCGAGGACGATGGCCTTGGCCTGCAACTCGTCGAGGGAACCCTCCTGGGAGCGCTCGTGGTAATAGCCGGCCATGCCGATGCCGGCGGGTGGGGTGATGGGGACGGCAGCGGCGCCCACCTGGAGAGGGGCCCCGGGGGCGTGACCGGGAACCACGGCTGGGCCCACGAGGGCCAGGAGCATCGGGAGAGGCAGCCAAAGCCGGGCGGACAGGCGCAGGAGCGGGCGTATCATGCGGTCTGGGGTGGGTGGGAGGATGGCAGGTGAGCCGGCTGGAGGCGAGCCTGAAGGCGCATCGGCGCGGGGAGGGTCCCGGATTGGCGGCTTGAGCTTTCGGGTATTTTGACGATCCTGCGGGCGTGAAGCTGATACGTGACATCCACGCGGCCCGGCACGAGGCGGGGAAACCTGTCATTTCCTTTGAGTTTTTCCCGCCGAAGACAGACGAGGGTGACCGGAACCTGCTGGAGAAAACGCTGCCTGCGCTGATGGCGGTGCGGCCCGACTATTGTTCGGTCACGTATGGGGCCGGCGGAAGCACGCGGGACAAGACCCTGACGATCGTCGACCGGATCCAGCGCGAGCATGGGCTGACGGCGATGATGCATCTCACCTGCGTGAACTCGACCCAGGCGCAGCTGCGCGAGGTGGTGGAGGCGGCGCGGTCCAAGGGGATCGTGAACCTCCTCGCCCTGCGCGGGGATCCGCCGGGAGGCACGGGGGAGTGGAAGGCAGTCGAGGGCGGCTTTGAGTATTCCTATCAGCTGGTCCAATTCCTGCGCGAGCTGGGGGGCTTCAGCGTGGGCACCGCCGGGTTCCCCGAGGGCCACATTGCCTGCCGCGAAGGCAAGGAGACGGACTGGGACCGCCTGAAGGCCAAGATCGATTGCGGCGCGGACTTCGTCATCACGCAGCTGTTCTTCGATAACGCGGATTACCTGCAGTTCCGCGATTACCTGCAGAAACGCGGGGTGAAGGTCCCGCTGATCCCGGGGGTGCTGCCCATCCTGAGCGCGTCGCAGATCAAGAAGTTCACCACGCTTTGCGGGGCCAAAATCCCGGGGCCGCTCCTGGAGAAACTCGAGTCCTTCGGGCCGAACGACGAGGCGACCACGGAGTTCGGAATTGAGCATGCCTCCCAGCAATGCGCCCAACTATTGCGCGAGGGCGTGCCCGGGCTTCACTTCTACACCCTGAACAAGGCTCATTCCACCACCCGCGTGGTGGCGAACCTGAGCCTCTCCTGACCGGCCCGGTCGGTCGGCAGCAGCCTCAGTCAAACGCCGTATCGAAGACAAAGGGCCCCGTTTCTTCGGGCACGGCAGCCGGAGGAGGCGACCCCGCCATGGTCGGTTCCTTCGCACCCGCCCCAGGCATGTCCGGTGTTTCCACACGCACGGCCAGACGTCGTCCACGCGGCACCGGGGCGGTCCCCTGCCCTGCCCTGCCCTGGCTGGCCAGGGCCGGCTTGGGCGGCCTCATCCCGCGACGACTCCAGTAAAGCAAATGGGACAGATGCCCGGCTGTGCCCATGACAAGCCGGTCCGCAATCCACTGCAGCGTCATGGTGGATTCCGCCCGCAGCCGATGAGCCAGGGCCAGCTTGCGGGCGTCGCCCTTGGCATGCGTCCGCAGATCCGTCTCCGTCCACCCCAACCGAGCCAGTTCACGAGCCACGAGGATATCCGCCTTGGCCGCCGCCGCGGCGGCTAGCTCCTCCCCATGATGATGGTCGCCAGCCGCGGCCGCCACGCGGGCCAGCATCGATTCCCGAAACCGATCCTCACCGAGACACCAGCCGCGGCGGACCAGGCCGAACAGCTCCGGTTCGGGCTGGATGCGCAGTCGCTCCAAGCGCTCCTCCAAGCCGGCGATGGCCGCAGGATTACCCGCATCCATATCCCGCACCGCCAACCAAGGTGGAGCCGGATCCAGGCGCAATAGAGCCCGCCAACTGCTCCACGGATACTCCCGCAACGGTCGATCCGACCCGAGCAGCCCGGCCCGGGCGGGATTCAAATGGATGTAATCCGCCACCGCCTCCACGAAGCCTCCCTCGGGTGAGACCAACTGCGAACGGTAACGCCCGGCAAAAAGGTGGCCTTGAAGCTGATGGCGCCGGTTGTAGCGGACCGTATAGGTGCCCAGCATCCATTGCATCCCCTCCACCAGGTTCGCCTCCGGAGTCTGCAACAGGAGATGAAAATGATTCGGCATCAGGACATAGGCATGCACCTGCCAACCCGTCCTTTGACACCCCTCCCCCAACGTCTCCACAAACCGGCCCCGATCCACCTCATCCGCCACAATCGGCTCCCCGCGATCCCCCCGGCTCATCACATGATAAAACGCCCCTGCCGCTTGAATACGAATCCTGCGCGCCACAACCCCATCGTTCATGCCCACCCCAGCCCATGTCAATACCAATGCCTGACCCTTTACCGTCAGTGGTAGGGTGGCCTTCGAGAGGCGCGTTGGATTGCCGTGGCATGGGTTTGCACAGTGCGGTTCCGCCTGCCTCGCACTGTTACCTCTTGGCGTGTCTGGGCGTTCGCGATATGAGTGGGCTGCATGTTCGTTTATCCACAGCGGTATGACGTGGTCGTCGTGGGCGCCGGCCACGCCGGGGTGGAGGCAGCGCTGGCGGCGTCCAGAATGGGGTGCCGGACCCTGCTTCTGACGACGAATTGCGACACCATCGGGCAGATGTCCTGCAACCCCGCCATTGGGGGCCTCGCCAAGGGTCACCTGGCCCGGGAAATCGATGCCTTGGGCGGCGAAATGGGGCGCAACACCGACCTCACCGGCATCCAGTTCCGGATGCTGAACACCAAGAAGGGTCCTTCCGTTTGGGCCCCGCGGGCACAATGCGACAAGAAGGCTTACCAATTCCGCCTCAAATGGGTTTGTGAACGCCAGCACGGCTTGGATATCCAACAAGGCCAGTCCGCCGCCCTTTTTGTGGAGTGCGATACTGTTAAAGGTGTCGATACAAACCTTGGAATTCGGTATTTAGGCGAGACTGTCGTTGTAACGACCGGGACCTTTCTGCGTGGGCTGATGCATATCGGCCAAGCCCAGCAGTCGGGCGGACGTGCTGGTGAGGCCGCCGCCCAATCCTTGTCTGGATCCTTGTCCAAAATCGGCCTGGAGCTCGGTCGGCTGAAAACAGGGACTCCACCCAGGCTGCTGCGCCGAAGCATCGACTTCTCCCGGACCGAATTGCAGCCGGGGGATGAACCCGTGCCCTGGTTTAGTTTCTGGAAGGATGAGGTGTGGAACGACCCGATGTTCCACATGGAACATTCCTCGCCCAGGAACCACGATACCCCGGCCGGGCCATACCCAAAGGGATCCGTTCTGGCACGCACTGGTGCGCAGACGTCATGCTATCTCACCCGGACGACGACCAGGACGGCTGAGATTATCCGGGAGAACCTGCATCGCTCACCGATGTATTCCGGGGTGATTGAGGGGGTTGGGCCTCGCTATTGCCCGAGCATCGAAGATAAGATTGTTCGCTTCGCCGAGAAGCCGGACCACCAGATCTTCCTCGAACCTGAGGGGGTTTCGACAGACGAAATCTACGTCAATGGCTTCTCGACCTGTCTTCCGTTCGAGTGCCAGCTGGAGATGGTCCGGTCCGTAATTGGTTGCGAACGAGCAGAAATCCTGCGGCCGGCCTATGCGGTGGAATACGATTTTTCGTTCCCCACCCAAGTCACCCATAGCCTCGAGACCAAGCCATGCCGCAACCTCTTTCTGGCGGGCCAAATCAATGGAACCTCTGGGTATGAGGAGGCCGGCGCCCAAGGACTCATGGCAGGCATCAACGCCGCACGCCGGGTCCAAGGGAAACCCCCAGTGGTTCTGCGTCGAGATGAGGCCTACATCGGGGTTCTCATTGATGACCTCGTCACCAAGGGGACGACCGAACCCTACCGGATGTTTACTTCCAGGGCGGAATACCGCCTGCTCCTGCGCCAGGACAATGCCGACCTTCGGCTCTCCCAAGTGGGATATGAGATTGGCCTGCTTCCATCGGTTTGCCACGAGAGGCTTGTCGCCAAGCGGGAGGCCGTGACGGCCGAGCTGCAGCGCCTCCGCTCCACGCGCCATGGCCCACACACATTGGCCCAGATTCTCGCCCGACCCGAAACTCCCTATGCGGACCTTCCTGGCGCGATAACTCTCCCTGAGGATGTCATCCAGCAAGTTGAGTTCGACCTAAAATATTCGGGCTATGTGGAGCGCCAAGCGGAGGAGGTCGAGCGCTTCAAGACGTTGGAGAATGCGACCATCCCGGACTGGGTCGACTACGGCCTCGTCCCATCCCTCCGCTCAGAGGCGCGCCAGAAACTAGCGAAGATCCGTCCATCGACGCTGGGCCAGGCCTCCCGAATCTCAGGCGTGAACCCAAGCGACATCAGCATTGTGATGATTCATATCAAGCGAGGACGGCGGGATGCCAACCCCGGCCAAGCCTCGAGTTAAGGCTCCGAGGCGGCCTCTATCCCGTTCTCCCCACATCACGGAAGAAAATAAACCCTGCCGAAGGTCTCGATGAGGGCAACCCACGACATGCGACCAATGTTCCACATGGAACAAGGCGCGGGCGAACTTTAAATCACTTGGGGAATGAGAGGGGAATCCGGCGGTCGCCGAGCTGAATCTAATACATTATACTATTCCCTGACCCTTAGATAAAGTTTGCCGCCGCGTTCGGTGCAGCGTAGTGATGGAATCTCAGTCTTGCATCCCATGGCCCAGCTAGAGCTCCAGTCATGCGCGTGGACCGGCCAGCGCCGTCCGGAAGATCGACGGCGTGGTTGCTCGGGTTGGACTGGCATCGGATTGGTCTTCTTTCTGACTTGGGGGAGTTTCCTGGGCACAGGTTGTCGCACCGCGCCTCGTGGACCCGCAGGGCAGGGGAGTCAGCTGCCATTTCCCCCCAGCCTATTCAGTCTCCCGGCCGGATTAGCGGGCCCCAGTCTCCAATTGGATTACTGTAATGTTATCTCCAGCAATAAAATCGATTCTTTCATGTATTTTGTGCCGCTGACATCGCCGGACCCGGTCCGGACAGAGATGAGCCCGGCCAATTCCCAAGTCGCGCGCATTACCTCAGTGAACCACCGGGTGGATCGTGGGGTGTTCCAGGTGGAGTGCCCTTTTGAAATCGCCGGGAGCGGCTATCTCAAGAGCATCTTTGACCATGGGCAGAAAGTGGAGAAGGAGATGTCCCGGCTGCGGGAGGGTCGCCGATTGGAGCGGCAGTTGGAAAGCATCACGGTGCAAGGTGCCGGGCAGGGGACGATTGAAGTGGATGGCGTGATTACCAATGGTCAGGCGCAGGTGACGGAGGTTCGGTTGCGCTTCGCCCAGGCGGGCCAACCCAGTCCGGTATCCATCGGGTTGACGGACTTCCAACTCATCGATAACGCGGTTGTGCCTGTGAACGAACAGGTCGCACGCATCAATGTCCTGTCATTTCGGGCCACGACCAATGCCAGGCCTCGCATGTCCGTGACGGTCGACTCCGTGCGACCCAAGGACGCCGGCAACAGCTTCCTTGCCCGGTTGGGGGGAACCATGGTCGGGATGGCGGCCAACCTCTTCCTGAAGCCCATCGCCATCGACCCGGCCGGACACGAGGCCATGCTGCGTTTCGGGGCACACCTAGCGGCCGGCCGCCCTTCCTTCACGTTTCCCGTTGCCCGGCAACTCCAGGCCCCGACGCCACCCGCAGGAGCCACGGCAACCCCCAGCGAACCTGAAACCCCGCGCTAAATCGGGGTTTTCCTCTTGCCAGAAGCCGCCCGCTCTCGTTTACTCATGGCATTGATTGCCTTCATGCAACGCATAAGGGTTCGCCAGTCCGAATGAACAAGCTTCAACCGTTGGGGGTGCTTTGAGTCGCCCCTTCCCTCCTCGTTCCGCTCCCTCCCACTTCGGCATTCGGGTCAATGGAAAGATCCGTGCCCGCGAAGTCCGCGTCATTGGCCCGGAAGGGCAGCAGCTCGGCGTCATGTCGCTGCCCGACGCGCTCAATGCAGCCCGCGCCAAGGGCGTGGACCTCGTGGAGGTCGCGGCCACCGCCAATCCGCCGGTCTGCAAACTGATTGATTTCGGAAAGTACAAATACGAGCTCAACAAGAAGGAAAAGGAGTCCAAGAAGCACCAGCACGCCAACAAGGTGAAGGAGGTGCAGTTGAGCCCGGGCATCGACCCCCATGACTTCGGGGTCAAGCTCTCGCACGCCATCGACTTCCTCTGCGAGGAAATGAAGGTGAAGGTCGTGCTGAAGTTCCGCGGCCGCGAGATGGCCCACAAGGAAATCGGCTTCCAACAGATCGAGAAATTCACCCGCGAGGTGGCCCCCTACGGTCACCCCGACAACGACGCCAAGCTGGCTGGACGTGCCATCACGGTCATGTACAGCCCGCTGCCGCGCAACAAACGCGCCAAGAATCCGCGGGCAACCGAGGAGGCGCCGGAGAGCGAGGAGACCCCAGGCAAGCCGAAGCCCTCCACGTCCCCCGCAGGAGCCGACACGCCTGAAACCGGCGGATTCGCGAACAACCCGTTCGCCAATCTTGAGGTGAAATCCGATTCCTGACGGCGATCGGCCCCTTCATTCCTCCGACGGCCCGGGCGGTCCCCGCCGCACCATCTCCGGAAACCGGCACTCCCCGCAGAGCGCGTTGGAGTGTTCGCAGAACTGCCGGACGATCTGCAGCAGTCCCTGCTGGGCGGCAGCACCCCACAGCGGAGGTCCCACCCCACCGCCCAGAAGCCGCAGGCGCGCCAGTCGCAGCACCGCGTTGTCCGACGCGCCCGGCCACGCAAGGTAGCGCCGTTCGATCTCGCCGCACAACGCCTCCTGCCGGCCCTCCGCGGCACGCACCCAGAGCCACGGCAGGATGGCGTTCACCGCCAAATCCGTCAGCCGCCCCAGGCCAAGGAGCGATTGCGCACCCCGTGTCCGGGCCGAGGTGAGCGTCCAGTGCCGGGACCAGAACTCGTCCGGACCCGGCTGCAGAACCTGCGCCAACGACTGGCGGAGACGCGTCCTCGGACAGGAGGCCAAGGCCCAATCCAGCAGCCGGGCGGGCAGGTCGCCTGCCGCCAGCCAGCGGGCGGCCAGGGCCAGGCGGCGCTGCGGATGATTGGCCGGACGCACACCGCCCAACCGCCACAGGGCGCGCGGCAGCACCCGGCTACTCCATCGGTCCCGCTCCCGCCACCACACATCCCAGAGCGCCCGCACATGACGATGATCGCCGCGGGCCGGCCAGTCGGGCGGGAGCAGGTTGGCCACGCCAAGGAGCAGGGCCTCCCACTGCAGAACCGACATGGGCGCGGAGGCGCCGGAGAGGAATTCCCCGCGCAGCTCGGCCATCCGTTGCATCGGCCACGCGTTGTGCCGGTAACCCAGCCCCCGAAAGAGGGCCTCCCAGAGCGCCTGTTCCCAGCCGGCCTCGCGCGCCCGGGCATGAATCCACGCCCCGCGCGCCTGCCAGCGGGCCAGACCCGCCTCACGCAGCAGCGTCCGGAGTTGATCGCGCGGACAATCGCGCAGCGGGGCACAACAACGCCCCACGAACTCCAACGGGACCACCCCGGGCACCTCGCCCGCCAGGGTTTCCGCCAGCTCCTCCAAGGGCGCATCCAGCGCCGCGGACAAAACGAGGGTCGGCAGCTCCCCGTCACGCAACCCCTCCGGCCGCCACACGACGTGTAATCCCACGTCGCGGAAGGCGGGATTCACGTCATGGCGATGCAACCACCAGCCGGAACCGTGCAGGTCCACCTCCACATCCAGGCTGCGCGGTGCATCGTCGCCAAACTGCACCATGGCCCCGCGAAAATCCGGGCCGGGTCCCCGGTTCCAAAAGCCCGGGTGCAGGACCCGCAGGCTGCGTCCATCGACCGTTCGCAGCTGATCCCGGCGCAGGCGTTGGTGGCACCAGATGGCCTGCACCAGGCGCTCGGCCGGGAGATCGCTGGCTTCCTGCAGCGTGGAACTGGACGCAGCCGGATCGGGCATGACCCCGATCCGGGCACGCCATGGCACGCCCAGGTTGCGAACGGAATAAACCACCTGCGCGCAGCATTCGCCGCCGCGCGGTCCGCCGTCAAGCGGAAGAACAACCGGAGCCCGGGCCTATTTCTGCAGCACGAAGCGCTGGAGGCGTCCAAACGCGCTCCACTCGGTGACGATCAGGTTGCCGGCCGGGTCCATGGAGGCGCCGTGGGGGGAATTGCAGATGCCATCGCTCCACTGGTCGCGGGGCAGGCCGTAATTCGCGCGCTGCTTGGGGTTCGGGTTGTCGCCGAGCTGGGCCACGATGGCCCCATTCTCGTCGAGCACGGTGACGCGTCCCTGCAGCTCGGGCACCACCGCATGCCGGCCCTGGATGTGGACGGCGGCGGGCATCCGCAGGTCCTTCTGCAGCACGCGCACCAGCTTGCCCTCCAGGTCCCAGTGCTCGACGCGGTTGTTGTTGCGGTTGCAGACGAAGAGGAGCGGACGGCCCTGGCGCGCATCGAGGGCGATGCCATGGCAGGTGTTGAACTTGCCCTCCTCGGGGCCGCGGCCCCCAAACGCCTTCACGAAGCGGCGTTCCGGATCAAACTTGAGCACATGGTTGGACCCATAGCCGTCAGCCACGAAAATGGAACCGTCGGGCGCAACCGTGACCGCGCAGGGATTGAACCCGTTGGCGTCCTTGTAAAGGCCCGCCTGCTCCGGCCAGCCAAGCGTCCAGACCGTCTCCCCGGTGAGCGTCAGCTTGGTCACCTCGTGGCGGGACGGCCGCGCCGCATAGAGATACTCCACCCCTTTTTCCTCCCGGATCTCCAACGCGTGGATGTGGGAGGGCCCAAACGAGCGCAGATAACGGCCGTCGGCCGAGAAGACCACGATGCCGCGCTTGGTGTCGGTGGTGACATACACATTGCCGGCCCGGTCCAGGACGACCCCCCCATGACAGGCGCCCAGGGAACTGCCGCCGGGGGTCTCCTCGAAATGGCCCGGGGTGCAGGTATAGCGCAGCGGGGCGGCGAAGCCGGTGATGACGAGGAGCGACTGGAGGACAAGGACAAGGCAGAGTTGTTTCATGGGGGAAATGGGCCGGGAGGCCATGGGTTGCGGCAATGTTGTAGAACCCGGCCACGCCCTTGGCAATCCCGCGCTGCAGGCAGCGGGGAAACAAAAAGGCCGGTCAACCCAAGGGCTGACCGGCCATGGAAAGGGCAGGGATTACTTCAGGACGGCCTGGTGGAACTCGTACCAGTCGTCGAGGTTGTTCAGGTCGACGGCGCCGGGATTGACGGAGGATTCGTCGGTGATGCCATTGGCGGACAGGATGCCCTTGCGGGTGGCGTCGTCATGGATGTAGCCCATGATGGCGGCGTTGTGCTTGTAGACGGTGGCCTTGTCGAGCTTCACGCCGGGCTGGGCCTTCACCCAGGCCTCGAACTGGGCGTAGGTGGGCTTGGTGTCCGTGATGAACTTCTTCACCGCGTCGGCGTTCAGGCCGAGGGCGCCGATGGTCATCATGTCGTAGCCCTTGCCAATGCCGGGATAACCGGCGGCGAGCTTGCCCCGGGCTTCGAGGGAGACCTTCTGCCACAGGCGGGGCAGGTGCAGGACGCCGAGCGGGCCGGCGGTGCCGGAGCTGATCAGGGGAACGTACTTTTCAGACATAAATGTGCGTTTGATGGTTTGGTTGTCCGACGAGGGCGCAGCTTAGGTAACGGGTTCGCGCAGGGTCAACGGGGAATTTCGCCGCCTCAATTTCGTTCGCGTCCGGACGCGGGAGGGCCTTAAATCGGTGGGGTCGTCCCTCAGGGCCGGCTCGCAACACCCCCGGCGGGACACCCCATGAAACTGGTCACCATCCATAAATCCTTCAGCGCCGTGGAAGCCCAGGTCATCCGATCCCTCCTGGAATCCGCCTCCATCCCCGCCGAGGTTCTCCACGAAACAGCCGCCCTCACCACCGAAGGTTACGCCCTCGGGGTGGGGGGCATCCAGGTGCAGGTCCCGGAGGACCAGGTGGAGGATGCCCGCGCCATCATCGCCTCCCAGGCCCCGCCGCCTTCCCCCGAACCCCCCACGCCATGACCTCCCGACGCGACCTTGCCCGCCTGCGCCAGCTGTTGCCGGCCGGGGAACTGCACCTGGACGCCGACACGCGGGCCCGCTACGCCGCGGACAAGTGGTTTGCCTCCAGCCTGCCCGAGGCGGTGGCCCTCCCGCGCTCCACCGCATCGGTCGCCAGGATCCTCGCCTTTGCCAACGCCCGGCGCATCCCCGTGACCGCACGCGGCGCGGGCTACGGCTACGTGGGCGGGTGCGTGCCCAACCGGGGCGGCATGGTCCTGTCGCTGGAGCGCCTGCGGCGCATCAAGGAAATCAGCGCGGCGGACTTCGTGGGCGTGGTCGAGCCGGGGGTCAACACGAAGGCCTTCCAGGATGCGGTCGAGCGGCGCGGCCTCTTCTACCCGCCCGACCCGGCCAGCCGCGCGGACTGCTCGCTGGGCGGGAACATCGCCACCAACGCCGGCGGGCCCCGCTGCCTGAAGTACGGCGTGACGCGGGATTACGTGCTGGGCCTGGAGGTGGTGCTCGCCGACGGCACGGTGACGCGGCTGGGCACGCGCACGCACAAGAACAAGACGGGGTTTGATCTGCACCGGTTGTTCGTGGGCTCGGAGGGGATGCTGGGGGTGGTGACGGAGGCCACGCTCAAGCTGCTGCCCAAGCCCCCCTACCGGTCCTGCCTGGCCTGCGGGTTTGATTCCACGCGCCAGGCCACGCGCGCGATCCAGCGCATTTTCAAGGCCGGGTTCCTGCCCTGCGCCCTCGAGCTGGCCGACTCGTTCACCCTGGCGGCGGCGCGGAAGCGGACCGGGAGCCGGCGCCTGGAAGGGTGCCACGCGCTGTTCATCGTCGAGCTGGACGGGCAGGAGGCGGCGGTGCGCGGCGACCTGCGCCGGTTGGAACAGGTCATTCGCCAGGGCGGCCCCCTCTTCGTGGACCGGGCGTTTGGGCCGGAGGAAAGCGAGCGGTTGTGGGCGTTGCGGCGGGAGTTTTCCTATTCGCTGCGGGACACGGGCTTGACCAAGCTGAACGAGGACATCGTGGTGCCGCGCGGCCGCCTGGAGGACCTGTTCCGGTTCACGGCGCGCCTCCAAAAAAAGCATGGAATTCCCGTGGCCGCCTTCGGCCATGCCGGGGATGGCAACATCCATGTGAACCTCATGCTGGACCCCAACCTCACGGGGCTGGACGGGCGGGCCGAGGCGGCGCTGGACGACCTGTTCCGCCAGATCATCGCCTGGGGCGGCGCCATCACCGGCGAGCACGGGATCGGACTGGCCAAGCTGCGCTGGTGGCCGCAGGCCGCGTCCGACCCGGTGCGCGATCTGCACCGGCGGGTGAAGCGGGCCCTGGACCCGCGCGGGATCCTGAATCCCGGCAAGTTTGTGTAACGCGGAGAGGCGGCGCGGCGGGCTGGGGAGGGATCGGGCGCCGGCTCAGGAGCCCATGGCGCGGGCGAGGGCGTTCCACCAGGCATCGTGGAGTTCCGTGAGCGGGGCACTGAACTCCCCGGCGGCGGTCTTCACGACGAGCTTGTCGCCCCCGACGGTTCCGATGCGGACGGCGGGCACGCCCATCATCTTGGCGCGCTCGACCGCCTTCACGGCATCGAGGGGCTTGGTGGTGATGACCACGCGGCTCTGGGTTTCGCCGAACAGCAGGGCGTCGAGACGGGGCAGGGGACTGGTGGGGGAGGGGGGCGTCGCGAGCGCGGTGAGGTCGAGCTGGGCGCCGATGAGGCGGGGCGTTTCGCGCGCGACCTGCTGGCTGATGCAGCTCTCGGCCAGCGTGACGGCAAGGCCGCCCTCGCTGCAGTCGTGGGCGCTCTTGACGAGGCCGGACTGGATGAGTCCGAGCAGCGTGGTGTGCAGGGTTTTGGCCTGCTCGAGATCGCAGCGCGGCGGGCTGCCGGTTTTCCGGCCGTGCTTGACCTGGAGGAGGGCGCTGCCGCCGAGGCCCTGGAGCGGATCCTTGAGATCCACGGGTTCACCGAGCAGGAGGATGGCATCGCCCTCGTCCTTGAACCACTGGGTGGTGATGTGCTCCGGGCGGTCGATGAGGCCGACGACCGCCACCGTGGGGGTGGGGTCGATGGGGCCGGCCGGGCTTTGGTTGTAGAGGGAGCAGTTGCCGCCGGTGACGGGCGCGTTGAAGGCGCGGCAGGCCTCGGCCAGGCCGCGCACGCTTTCCTGGATTTGCCAGAACAGCCCGGGCTGGAGGGGGCTGGGCATGTTCAGGTTGTCGGTGACCCCGAGGGGCACCGCGCCGGAGCAGGCAAGGTTCCGGCAGGCCTCGGTGACGGCGGCCTTGCCGCCCTCGTAGGGATCGAGGCGGACATGGACGCCGTTGCAGTCGACCGTGAGGGCGACGAACTTTTCCGGCACGCCGGTGGCAGGCAGGCTGGTGCTGTCCTGGCCGGGCAGGGGGGGAATGCCGTCGCCCTTGATGCGGATGACCGCGGCGTCGCTCCCGGGACAAATCACGGTGCCGTCACGGACCATGTGGTCGTATTGGCGATAGACCCAGTTCTTGGAGGCGATGGTGGGCCACTCGAGCAGGCGGCGGAGATCCCCGGCGGGGTCGGTGGTGTCGGGAATGCCATCGAGGCGAAAGGCGCGCACCTCCTCGATGTAGGCGGGCTGGATGGCTTCGCGATGGTAGACGGGGGACTCGTCGGCCAGCTTCTTGGCCGGGATGTCGGCCACGACCTGGCCGTGGTGCTTGACGACCATGCGGCCGGTGTCGGTGACGAAGCCGATCTCGGCCCAGGGAAGATCCCACTTGTCAAAGATGCGCTTCACCTCGGCCTCGCGGCCCTTCTTCACGATGATGAGCATGCGCTCCTGGGACTCGGAGAGCATGATCTCATAACTGGACATGTGGGGGGCGCGCTGGGGGACCTTGTCCAGCTCGATCTCGATGCCGGTCCCGGCGCGGGCGGCGGTCTCGCAGGTGGAGCAGGTGAGGCCGGCGGCGCCCATGTCCTGGATACCGGCGACGGCACCGGTGGCGAGGAGCTCGAGGCAGGCCTCGCAGACCAGTTTTTCCATGAACGGATCGCCGACCTGGACGGCGCCGCGCTGCTGCTCGGCGGATTCCTCGGTGAGATCCTGCGACGCGAAGGCCGCACCCGCAAGGCCGTCGCGGCCGGTGGCGGGGCCCACGTAGAAGACGGGATTGCCGACCCCGCGGGCGGCGCCACGGGCGATTTGGTCATGGCGCAGGACGCCGAGGCAGAAGGCATTGACGAGGGGATTGCCCTCATAGCTGGGGTCGAAGTTGACCTCCCCGGCGAGGGTGGGAATGCCAAAGCAGTTGCCGTAATGGGCGATGCCGCTGACCACGCCGGCGAAGAGGCGGCGGTTGTTGGCGGCAGCGGGGCTTTGCGCGTCGGTGATGGGACCGAAGCGCAGGGAGTTGAGGGCGCAGACGGGACGGGCCCCCATGGTGAAGATGTCGCGTATGATGCCGCCGACACCGGTGGCCGCGCCCTGGAAGGGCTCGACCGCGCTGGGATGGTTGTGGGACTCGATCTTGAAGGCGATGGCCAGGTTGTCCCCGATGTCGATGATGCCGGCGTTCTCCTCGCCGGCGCCGACGAGGATCTTGGGGGACTTGGTGGGGAAGGTCTTGAGGAGGGGCCGCGTGTTCTTGTAGCTGCAGTGCTCGCTCCACATCACGGAGAAGATGCCCAGTTCCGTGTAGTTGGGGGCGCGCCCGAGGATTTCCTGGATCCGCTCGTACTCGGCGGGGGTCAGGTTGTGTTTCTGGACAAGTTCGGGCGTGATGGCTGGCTCAGTGCTCATGGAACGAACCGCGCAACCGGGTGCGCGGCGCAGGAGAATGCGGTGCCCCCACGCAGCGGGCAAGGAAATCGTCCCCGCCAATGGGCGGGGGCGCGGAATCCGGGGAACCGGGGGAACCGGGGGAGGCGGGGGAGGCCGGAGGCCCGGGCTGCTCAGCTCAGCCGCATGGGCATGACCACGTAAAGGAAGGACCCGTTGATCTTCAGGACGCCCGGGCTGAGTTCGTCGATGAGCTCGAAGTAGACCTCGTCCACCGTGAGGGCATTGAGGGGTTCGATCAGGTAGCCGGGATTGAAGGCAATGGCGGTGTCCTTGCCCTTGTAGTTGATGGCAAGGGATTCGCGGGCTTCGCCGACGTCAGGGCTGTTGGCCGTGATGGCCAAGTTATTCTTGCTGAAGCTCATGCGCACCGAGTTCTGCTTCTCGCTGGTCATGATTTCCGCGCGACGCAGGGCATGCAGGAGTTCCTCGCGCGCAAGGGTGATGCGTTCCTTTTCCTTCGTGTCGGCGGGGATGACCTGGGCGTAGTTGGGATAATTGCCCTCGATCAGCTTGGACGCGATGTAGACGCTGCCTCCCTTGTCGTCACGCAGGGTGAAGGAGCACTGGTTCTCGCTGAACTTGATCTCGACGTCCCCCTTGTCCTGCAGCAGGCGGGTGAGTTCATTGACGGCCTTGGCCGGGACAATGAAATCGCCGTGGCTGGCCGGGGGAACCTCCACATCCTCGTCCACAAGGGCCAGGCGGCGGCCGTCGGTGGCGACCAGGGTGAGCTTGTGATCCTTCAGCTTGAAGCAGATGCCGTTGAGCACGTAGCGGCTCTCGTCGGTGGAGATGGCAAAGGCCGTCTTCTTGAGCATGCCCTTCACCTTGTCCTGGGGGAGGACCACCTTGCGGTCCTCCTTGAACTGCGGCGCCGGGGGAAACTCGTCGGCGGACAGGCCGCGGATCTTGAAGAAGCTGGACCCGGAACGGACGGCGCAGACATTCTTGTCATCGACCTCCATGTCGATCTCAGCCGTGGCCAGCTCCCTGGCGATGCCGAGGAGCTTCTTGACCGGCAGGGTGGTGGCGCCGGGCTTGGAGACCTTGGCCTCCACCGAGCAGCTCACCGTGACGTCGAGATCCGTGGCGGTCAGCTCCAGGCGGGTCCCCTCGGCGCGCAGGAGAACATTGGAAAGGATCGGGAGCGTGGTCCGACTGCCAACGACATTCTGAACCGACTGGAGCCCGGCCAGGAGCTGGTCTTTGGCAATCGACAGATTCATTGGTCCTTTATGAAGAGATTCTGGATCCGATCCAATTCAGTAATATTAAGGGGTGTGAATAAGGGAAACAGGATCACGTGTCAAGGTCTGCACCAACGGGTTAGAGCGGGATGGTGAACCGGGAAAACCCTGTCGATTCAGGGCCCGGAAAACCGCCAAGTCCGACTTTTCCGGGAGTCTCGTCCGCTGTTCACGGACAATGCGCCGGGTTGTTCAGAGGTTGTTGGTCACCTCCACAAGGAACCGGGTCACGCGGAGGTCACCCGGAACCGGCCCCCGCCAACGCTCAGAAACTGTTCAGGACCTCGATCAGGTGCCGCAACCGCCCGTAATCGCGCCGGTTGAACTCAAACCCGATGCGCGGCAGGTCAACGAATTGGTTGTCCTCCAGCTCTTCCGGGGTCGTCGGGATGACCCGCAGCCGCCCGGCCGCAATGATGTCCGAGAAATCCTCGTTCAGGCCTTCCACCGCCGTTTCCGTCAGCGGATGCTGGAGCCGGATCACCAGCATATCCTTCACAAACCGCATGGAGTGGTAATTCCGATAAAACCGGGTGATAACCCGGACAGCTTCATCACAGTTATCAGTAATGTGGTAAAGGTTCAGGTCGTCCGGCGAGATTAAGCCGTTCCGCAGGAGGTGTTCGCGGACATGCTTGTCCCAGGTTTTCCAATAGGCTCCACCCGGACGGTCCATCAGGACCAAGGGCATCAACCGGGCCTTGCCGGTCTGCATGAGGGTCAGGGCCTCATAGCCTTCATCCATGGTCCCAAAGCCGCCCGGGAAGAGAACGATGGCGTCCGAGTTGCGGACAAAGGTGAGCTTGCGGGTGAAGAAGTACTTGAACGTGATGAGCTTCTTGTCGTCCTGGATGATCGGGTTGGCGCTCTGTTCCCAGGGGAGGCGGATGTTGGCGCCGAAGCTTTTTTCCGGGCCCGCCCCCTCGTGGCCGGCCTGCATGATGCCCGGGCCCGCCCCGGTGATCACCATCCAGCCCGCCCCGGCAATGCGGCGGGCAAAATCAACGGCCTGCTGATACTCCTGCTTGCTCGGCGCCGTCCGGGCGGAACCGAACACGGTCGCCTTCCGGATGTGATGGTAGGGCGCAAACAGCTTGAAGGCGTAGCGAAGCTCCCGCACGGCGGTCTGGATGACGCGCACATCCCCCCGGTTTTCCACGTCCTTGAGCAGCTTGAGCGATTGCTCAAGGATGTCGGCCACCAAATCCTCGTTGGCCCCACCCCCCTTATACCGAATCAAGTCGTCTATCCGCTTCTTCAGCTCCGGATCCATCGGAGGCCGCTCGTATCGTTCCATGCGGCGAAAGTATCGGCTGACCCGCCAAAAGCAATAGCAGCCACCCACCCCAAATCAGCGGAAAATACTCCGCATCAGCGAATCCAACCCCCGCGACCGCCCCACATTCGCCGTCGGATCAAAGAACCGCGTCTTCGTCCGGTGCCAGTCAAACTGCACCAGCAACAAAAGGCTCTGTGCCCCATAACCCCCATCCCGCCGCGCGTTGAAACCATACCCATATCCCAACGCCACTTGCCACTGATCCGTCGGCGTCCGATACACCAACCCTCCCCCCAACCCAGAATGCCACTTCCGCGGCTCCTCAAACCCCTCCAGATAATCCACCCCCCCGGTCGACCCCGTAAAATTCAACCAAAACCGCTGCTTCCGATCCACCGGCAGATTGTAGGTCGCCCCCAGCAAAACAAAGGATTCAGCCGATAATTCCTGAAAATAATACCCCGGTAATGTTAACGGGAACTCGGAATAGAGGGGAAGGTTTCCCCCGAGTCGGTAGGCGCTGAACCGGTCGAGTTTCAGCCCGGTCCCGCTGGTCAGCATGATGCCAAAGTTATGATGGGACTCCGGCAGGGTGTAGGTCAGCAGGCCACGCGCCCAGAACTGGTGGGTCATCCGGTTGACCGCCCGGTCGTCATCAAAGCCATACCGGTGCGGATCGGTGCGGGCCTCCCCGATGTACCAGGCGGAGAGTTCCATCGCCAGTTCCGGCATCATCACGGGCTCGCGCCCCCCAAACCGCAGGCCGGCCCGCACCCGGAAGGAGACCTGGTCGTCCGGCACTTCAAAGTCGTCCGCCGTGTTTTGATCCCCCGCATAGGCCGCATAACGCGCCGCCACCCGCACCACCCCATGGAGTGGAATGCGGGCTGCGGGATTAAAATGATGATAGATGCTGGAGCTGACCTCCGTGCCGTGCCCAAGAAAGGATTCCGACTTCCGATAGTTGCCGTCCCGCACCTCGGCATAGCTGTCCGCAAATCCCCCGCCCGCCAACCCCAGCGCCAGATCGGTGTCCTGTCCCAGCGCCCCGCCAAAGCCAACCTCCGAGTCCATGTAAACCGGCGCGACCGCCAGGCGCAGGGTGAGGTTGGAATGTTCCAGGAACCCCGGCCGATTCATGAAGTAAAAGGCGTAGGCCGCGATGGGACCCTGGCCCTCCAGGGGTTGATTGTAGCCCAGCTGCACCAGCTCACGCTTGGTGGGGTCGATCTGGGCGGAAGCCCCCAGGGCGCCGCCCGCCAGGACCGCCGCCGCCAGGCGGATCCACGACGCGCGCCCCCTCGCCCGCCATGTTCCCGTGCCGCTCATGGGGTCACTCTCCCTGATCGGCTTTCCCCCGCGCAATGCCCAATCGCATGGTTGCCAGCCCTCCGCCGCCCGCTACTCTGCAGCCATGGCACACGTCCGCAAACTCCTCCATACCCGTTACCGCCTGAACGACCTCGAGAAGTCCGTCCGGTTCTACAAGGAAATCCTCGGGCTCGAGGAGGTGAAACGGCACAAGTCTCCCCGCGGCTCCGAGCTGGTCTTCCTCCGCACCCCGGGCAGCGAGGAACTCATTGAGCTGTGCCACTTTCCCTCCAGCGGGCCCGTCCAGGTGCAGCCGGACCTCACCCACCTCGCCTTCGAAGTCGAGAGCCTCGAGGCGTTTGGCCGCCACCTGGCCGCCCACGGCCTGAAATACTCCGATGGCCCCACCCTGAAGGAGAACGGCGGGGGGTTCGCCTTCATTGACGCCCCCGAAGGCTACGAGATCGAGCTGATCCAGCCGCCCCAAAAACCGGCGGCCGGCGGCGGCTACTAGCCGGCCGCCGCGTCCCACCCGCGCCCGCGCCCGCCCGCGCGCTATTCGCGCGCCCAGTAGTCGATGACGAACACGTCCTCGACCACGGGGCCAACCACCTTGACGAAAGCCTCGTGGGCCGGATGCACGAGGTAGTCATCGCGGTCCTTCTCGCTCTTGAAGGAAAGCACCCACCCGTGCGTGAAGCCCTTGTCGTGCTTCTCCGGGCTCACGTTCACGCCCCATTCAAGGCTCTTGATGACCTTGATCTGCTTCGGCAGGGCGCTGAAGCCGTCCGTCACTTCCTTGATCTGCTCCGGCGTGGCGCTGGCCTTGAACTTGAAGGCCACCACATGGAGCAGCTTCTTGGAACTGTCCGGCTTGAGCTCGCCGGTCACCCGGCGAATCAGGCGGACCGGGCCGGGCCGGACGTCGGCGGCGGAGGCGACAAGGACAACGGTGGCCAGGGCGGCCGTCAGCAGAAGCAGGGTCATTTTCATGGGGGAACGGGAGCCAGTCATGATGGTTATACGGGCGTAGCTCTACCGTCCGTCCGCCCGCGTTCCAAGCCCAAAGCCGCGCCGGCCCGCTTTACCCTTGGTGCCCCCGGCCGGCTCTGCTAAACCCCTCCCCATGCAGACCCCCTCCCCCGGCCCTGTGGACATCCACAGCGAGGCCTTCCTGCACAGCCTCATGCGGCGGCAGTTGCGATTGTCCATCGCCTGCGCGGCCACCTTCATGGTGGCGCTGCTCGCCCTCCCGCTCCTCAATTACCTCGCCCCCGAACTCATGGCCCGGCGCGTCTTCGGGTTCACCCTCACCTGGCTCATCCTCGGCGTCCTCTTCTTCCCTTTCGTCTGGGCCATCTCCTACTTCTTCATCCGCCGCTCCATCGCCCTCGAGAAAGCCGAGGCCAAAGAAGCCCGGAGCAGTCAATCTGACTCATTAACTCATTAACCTGACCGTGTTTTCCAATCTCGACCCCTTCATCCTCGCCTTCTCGGCCGTCACCGTCGTGGTGACGATCTGGATGGGCTTCCGCTCGGCCAAGACTTCCAAGACCGCCAGCGACTTCTTCGTGGCCGGGCGCAGTGTGAGCGTGGGCTGGAACGCCAGCGCCATCTCCGGCGAATACCTCAGCGCCGCCAGCTTCATGGGCGTCGCCGGCATGGTCATGAGCAGCGGCTACGACGCGCTCTGGTATCCGGTCTGCTATGCGTGCGGCTACCTGTTCCTCCTCCTGTTCATCGCCGGCCCCCTGCGCCGCTTCGGCGCCTACACCATCCCCGACTTCGCCGAAGGCCGCTTTGATTCCCCCATCTTCCGCAAGATCGCCGTCGTGTTCGTCCTCTTCATCGGGTTCTTCTACACCATGCCCCAGATGAAGGGCGCCGGCACCACCCTCGCCTACATCTTCCCCGGCCTGCCCTACTGGGCCGGCGTCGTCCTCGTCGGCGCCGTCATCACCCTCAATGTCGCCCTCGGCGGCATGAAGGGCATCACCCTCGTCCAGGCCTTCCAATACTGGGCCAAGATGTTCGCCATCTCGGTCCCGGTCTTCGTCCTGATGGCGGTCTATAGCCATTACGGCAACCACCTCCAGGCCAACCAGCGCACGCCCGTCCCGCCGGCGGCAGTGATTTCCGAGGGGGACACCGCGACGACGGCGGAAGCCGCCGCCCAGCTCGGACGCAAACCGCTGCCCGAGAAGGCCCCGGCCGATTCAACCTGGATCTCCCCCTTCGGCCCCCTCACCACCAAGGCGGCCAAGGCGGCCAAGCTTTCCCCCGAACAAACCAAGCCCTACTCGCTCCTCTACACCTACTCCCTCATCATCGCCCTCGTCTGCGGCACGGCCGGGCTCCCGCACATCCTCGTCCGCTTCTACACCAACCCCGACGGCGTCGCGGCCAAGCGCACCACGATGTGGGTCATGATCCTCATCGGCGTCTTTTACGTCTTCCCGCCCGTGTTCGGCGTCATGGGCCGCAACCTCATGCCCGATCTCTATACCGGCCTCGCCGGCATCAAGGGCACCGACCAGGTCGTGCTCAAGCTGCCCATCCTGCTCAACGAAAAGGTGCCCTACCTCGGTTCCATCCTCAGCGGCATCACCTGCGCCGGCGCCTTCGCGGCATTCATGAGCACGTTCAGCGGGCTGCTCGTGTCCATGACGGGCGCCCTGGCCCATGATGTCTACGGCCGCATCCTGCGGCCGCAGTCCACCCCGGAGCAGCGCCTGCGCATGTTCAAGTTCGCCGCCGTGCTCATCGGCTTCGTCGCCATCGTGCTGGGCAGTTTTGTCGAGCCGCTCGAGATCAACTTCATGGTCGGCCAGGCCTTCGCCATCGCCGCCGCCAGCTACTTCCCGCTCCTCTTCATGTCCGTCTGGTGGCGCGGCATGACCGCGCGCGGTGCCGCCACCGGCATGCTGGCCGGCGGCCTCTGCGCCCTCGCCGGCGCCACCCTCACCAACGTGAGCAACCTCGCGCTCGACAAGGGGCCCATGGGCAAACTCTTCGCCGGGTTCGCCCCCCTCAACGACTTCTGGGCCGCCCATCCACTCCTTCGCATCCTCTGCGAACAGCCCGCCATCTGGGCCGTCCCCCTCGCCATCCTCCTCATGATCGTCGTCTCCAAGCTCACCGCCCGCGCGGTGCCCGCCGACATCCGGATGAAGATGCTCGTGCTGCACGCCCCCGAGGAACTGGGCCTCAAGCAGGAATACATCCAGGAACACCAGCACCCCCACTGACCCCGGCGCGCGGGCCTCCGGCCCGCTTACCGCCCCCCCATCCTCGCCGGGGACCGTACTCGCCGAGCGTGGAGCAGAGGAACCGGATTGCCCCTTTGTTTGTGAGTCTTGGAGTCCCTGGTGTTCATCGAACGGCTGGGAGGAGCGGTTGGATTAAGCGGGCGGGACGCCCGCGCGCCGGCCGGCCCCCCCATCCTCCCCGGGGACCGCAGTCGCCGAGTGGGGCGCGGAGATCATGGCTGGGAGATTCTCCAGAAGCGTGTTGGTTCCGCCTGCATGTTGTGGGTGTAGGGCCTTGTGGTGACGGGAACCGCCGGCCAGTCAGGTTCAAGGGCGGTTTTGCTGCGTAGAGTGCCCTGATTCCAAATCACACGCAGGGTGCCGGGGAGGCTGTCTCGTTCCAGCCACAGATACGGCTGGTCGGCGCGGTTAATCCAGACGGTCAGGCGTGTATAGTAGAGCGCGGTTTGACCCTCGAATCCCGAGTCTGTCCCAAAGATCAACCAGAGGGAGCCATCACCCGCGGTGGTCACAGTGAACGGCCGTCCATGATGGTGCCGCTGGAGCAGGACGTAATCCTGGTTCCCATCAGCGGGTTTGGCCACGTCGCCAATCACCAACATGTTCGTGCCACCGACGCGCTGGTTTCCCTTGTCCAGATTCATGCGCAGCCACCCGTCGCCCGGGGCCACCACGGCCTGTGGTTCGAAGGCCACCCCGCCTGCCTTCACCGTGACGCCCTCGCCCGGCGATCCCCCAACGCCCAACAGTCCCTCCGCGTATTTCGAGGCCATTTGGACCTGCATGGTCAGCGTGACCGGGGTGTTGGCTGGCAGTCCGGTAATCCGCCTCTTCCAGAACATGAACAGGTCATCGCTGCGATTGACCCCCGAGATGAAGAGGGCGGGGGATCCTCCCAGATTTGCGGGCCTGGCCCGCCAGGTATTGGTGAGTTGATACAGGGCGAAGGAATCATCCAAGGGGTGGTCCGCGAAACCAGCAACAAATCCATGGTCGGACGCCGCAAAGTCAAATTCCAGGCGGGTCGCGTCAGCGGCCCCCAGGGCGGCCCATGGCACGACTGCGCAGAACAGGAAAACGAGCGATGTCTTCATCTTGGAGTTGGCTTGTTCTTGCGGCGAACGAACCGCGCTCAGCGAGCCCGCGGCCGCGGGATTCGCTGCAGCGCTCTGGTCAGGATACCTGGCTATACCCCGCTCAATGAAATGGCCATTCCCCAGAGCAGCCATGAGGCAAACGCAAGGAATGTAAGGGTGGCCATGATGCGGTTGGGCCAAACTGGGTGCGCGAAGAGCAGTGCCAGGTTGATGAAACTAAAGGTCAGGTTGGGATTCTCGGGAAAAACCCAGAGCGCTGAAAATGGGCCAGCCAGGACGGAACACCAGAGAAAGAACAGGGCGGGGGAAATGATGAATGTCTTTGTCGCGACCAGGATGCAGAGCCCGGTCGCTGAAAACACCAGCGATATCAGAGCAACGGCAAACACTCGCAAACGTGCCGGCAATGATGCGTATAACCCGATTACCTTGGGCGTCGTGGGCTTGTTTTGTGTCATGATATGAATCCTAACGACCCACGCCCGGCGATTCCGCAGCCGCGGGGTTCGCTGCAGCACATGGTTGGGCGGCATCGTGCCATAGGTCAGGGCGAAGTGTCGTTGCTGTTCTGTGGGCCGCTGCGACGACGAGGGCGCAGGATCATCACTGCTCCAACAAGGCAGACAAGAGCCATCGAACTATAGCCTATCTGCCACGGCAATCGCTTTGCGGACTCGGCATACTCGAAGCTCGCCATGAAACCCAAGACGCAGAAGCCAGTGATGGCCAGGAGCGCCAGTGTTCCGATGAATCGCGCGAGTGTCTGCATGTCTGTTCTGTGCTGGTGCTTGCCAGGCGCGCACGAAGCCGCCGAACGAGCCAGGCTCAGCGATCCCGCAGCCGCCGCGTTCGCTGCAGCGCAGGGTTGGGCCGCATTCTTTGTAACATGCTCATGACTGCGTCCTCTGCAAATGCTCGCGGGCCGCGCGAATGAACTCGGAGTCCTCGACATCCCAAACTGCGCTCGCCTCTGTTCCTCGCGCCCACGTCGCGACGTTGCAAACCAACTGACCGATCCGCCAGTCGGGGTAAACACGCCGCAACTCGCTGATGACCTCAAGCAACTCGGTGTCGGTGGAACTCATGGCGTATGGAGCGGCCTACCCTTGGGATTCACCAACCAAAGGGTGGGTATATTGGGTTAAGGTCTCTCACGTTAGTTTTCACTTTCCTTCCTGTCGAGAGGGCCCTAAGCGGCGACCAAGGAGTTTCTTGGAGACGCGAAACCCAACCCGGCCAAGGCTTGGCGGCTTTGCGCCCCATGCAAAAGCCAGTTTGTTGGATCTGATTTCTGTGGCTTGGTGGCGTCGTCAGAGACATCGCCTTCCGTCGAACCCTTGGGAGGAACGGTCGGGTTAAGCAGGCCGGCGCGCGGGCCTCCGGCCCGCTTACCGCATCCAGTTGCCGATGGGGGAGTATCCTCTCGCGGGTTCACCGCAAACCAACCCCCGGGTTTTAGCATTCCTGAAGGCGACTGTTTCCTTGGGAGGATTGATCGGGTTAAGCGGGCGGGACGCCCGCGCGCCGGCCTGCTTGCCGCAGCCAACCCTTCTCAGGGAACACTTCCACAGTGTCCACCCCCAGCGCCCCATCACCTAGGTCAGAGACCCGCCCGGAGCGAGTCCGGAGTGCCCCCGACTTCCTTCGGACTTCCTTCGCTTTCCGTCCGCTCATCCTGGCCTCTCCGGTCGATCGGTCGGGGGCCGTTTTCGTGCCGATCCGGGCCGGAATTCCCCACGGTGGACCCGTTTTACCTAGGTGACTGGGTCCTGCCGGGATGAACGTCGCCAGCCTCCCGGCCATCCGCTAGCCTCACCCCATGCGCGGTCTTCGTCCGTTGTTCCTGCTGTTGCCGGCCCTGCTGGCCCTGGCCCCGGGGGCTGACGCGGCGCGCTTCGAGCTCCTGATCCGGGGCGGGCGTGTCATCGACGGGACCGGCAATCCGGCCTTCTTCGCCGACGTTGGGATCACCAACGGCCGCGTGGCCGCCATCGGGCGGCTGACCCAGGACGACGCCGGGGCGGCGACGGTCGTGGACGCGCGGGGACTGGTCGTGGCGCCCGGCTTCATCGATGTGCACACCCATGCGGAGGAGATCGACGAGTTGCCGCTCGGGGAAAACTTTGTCCGGATGGGCGTGACCACGTTGATGCTGGGCAACTGTGGCACCTCCGCGCTGGACGTCGGCCGTTTCCTGGCCCGGCTGGAGGCGACGAACATTTCCCCCAACGTGGCGACGCTGATTGGACACGGGACGGTGCGGTCGCAGGTGATGGGGGGATCCTTCCTGCGGCCGCCGACGGAGGAGGAGCTGGGCCGGATGGGCGACTACGTCGATCGGGCCATGCGGGACGGGGCATTTGGGTTGTCGACCGGGCTGATTTACCTGCCGGGGACCTTTGCGAAGACGGAGGAGCTGGTGGCGGTGGCCAAGGTGGCGGGGCGGCATGGGGGGATTTATGCGAGCCACATGCGGGATGAGGGACTGAAGATCGGCGAGGCGTTGGAGGAAGTGTTCCGCATTGCGCGGGAAGGGGGCCTGCGGGCGCAGGTCTCGCACGTCAAGCTGTCGGGCAACGCGAGCTGGGGCCAGCCGGATCGGGTGCTGGCCGCGATGGAGCGGGCGCGGGCGGAGGGGCTCGACATCACGCAGGACCAGTACCTCTACACCGCGTCGAGCACGGGCCTGAGCCAGCTGGTGCCGGAGCAGTGGCGGGAAGGCGGGAAGTTCCGGGAACGGCTGGCCGATCCGGCCCAGAAGGCGGAGCTGGTGGCGGGGATGAAGGAGCGCCTGCGGAAGAATGGGCGCGGGGACTATGCCTATGCGGTCATCGCCCGCTACGAGAAGGATCCCTCCCTGAACGGGCTCAACGTCCGCGAGGCGGCGCGCAAGAAGCGGGGCAGCGACACGCTGGACGAGCAGATTGAGCTGGTGCTGGAGATCCAGGCCAACGGCGGCGCCTCGGGGATCTTTCATGGCATCCACGAGGCGGACCTGCAGGCGTTCCTGGCGCACCCGAACACCATGGTGGCGAGCGACAGCGGGGTGCGGAAGTTCGGGGAAGGGGTGCCGCATCCGCGCGGCTACGGCAATGCCGCCCGCCTCCTCGCCCGCTACGTGCGGGAGCTCAAGGTGCTGCGCCTGGAGGATGCGGTCCGGCGCATGACGGCGTTGCCTGCCTCGGTGTTCCGGCTGCGGGACCGCGGCGTGCTGCGGGAGGGCGCGTGGGCGGACGTGGTGGTTTTCGATCCCGCCCGGGTGCAGGACCGGGCGACTTTTGCGCAGCCTCACCAATACGCCACGGGGTTTGCCTGGGTGTTGGTGAACGGGGTTCCCGTGGTGCGGGACGACGTCCACACGGGGGCCCGACCCGGCCACGCCCTGCGGCACGGGCGCCAAGGCGGCGCAGGCTTCGGCGGCGCGGCCGAGGTCAGGATCCCTTGAGCACGATGCGGGCGATGATGTTGCCGGCGTCGCGGCAGCGGTCGGTGACGCGCTCGAGCAGCTCGTAGAGATCCTTGAGGAAGAGGACGCGGCCGGGGTGCTCGGTCGCGTGGTAGAGGCCGCGCACGAGTTCGTTCAGGGCCTTGTCCATGTCGCCTTCGGCGGCATGCAGCTGTTCATTGTGGACCTTGATGCCGGCGAGGCTGATCCCCTTGCGCAGCTCGCCGACCATGCGGCGAAGGGCCTCGGCGGCCTGCTCCACGAGGGCCAGCTGCGGGCCGAGGTCGATGCCGGCGAGGTGTTCCGGGGCGAGGTGGATGCGCTCGGCGATCTTTTCCACGGTCTTGGGAATCTTGTAGAGGCTGTTGGAGAGGGCCTCGATGTCCTCGGCCTCGATGGCGCTGACGAAGCTGGTGCAGAGGGCCTCGTTGATTTGCCCGATGATGCCCTTGTTCTTCACCCGGCACTGGATGAGGGGGTCGAGCAAGGCGCCCGGGCCGGGGTTGCGGATGAATTCCCGCAGGGCGCGGACGCTGGCGCAGGCCTCGGTGGCGCTGGCCTCGAGAAGGTCGAAGAACCGGTCTTCCTTCCCGAGCAGTTTCTGTAAGGGGATGGTGCTCATGGCCGGACCCAAGGATCGGCCGCAGCGCCCGGAACTCAAGTGAAGAATCCGTGACGCGGCGGTGCCGGTTCAGAAAAGGGCGTTGGTCCGCCAGGCGGGGGTGGTGGCCCAAAGGTTGATGGGGGCCAGGGTTTTCCCAAACGGGATGTACTGCACGCTGCCATCCACCAACCCGTAGTTGGACCCGCCGCCGCCGGGGTTGTTGCTCCCCCGCGAGCTGTGCCGGGTCTGCTCGATCTCGGTGAAGTCATTGCCGACCAGCCCCCCGGACCCCCCCTCGAGGAAGTCCATCCAGTAGTGCCCGGAGCGCGATTCCTTCTCGCCAAACAGGATGGTCGCGGACGGTTCCCGGATGTCGTTCTCGCTGATCGAGTTCGTCATGTTCAAGGTCCCAAAAAAGTCATTGAACCCGTTCATGATGTAGCTGCGCGGGGCCCGGTCGGCCGGCGGCGAGGCCGGGCTGCCGGCGGTCTGCGGCGTGGCCACGTCGCTGGGGCAGCGCAGGATGGTGAGCGACTGGAAGCCATCCTGCAGCAGCGCCGGCCACCATTCCCGGTTCCGGCGCGTCGGGAAACGTTCCTCGTTCTCGTCGAGGTAAAGGCGCATGGACAGGTTCAGCTGGCGGATGTTGTTGATGCAGGCAATGCGCCGGGCGCGTTCCTTGGCCTGGGCCAGGGCGGGCAGGAGCATGGCGGCCAGGATGGCGATGATGGCGATCACCACCAGCAGCTCGATCAGCGTGAAGGCGGCCCGGCGATGGGTGGGGGTCGTCAAGGGCATGCGATGTTCAGGATACGTCGGCGGACCCGGGCAAGGCAATGCGCGGCGCCACCGGCCGGAATCGGACTGCGCAACCCGGGCCGGCATTCAGGGGAAGAACGGGCCCGCGCCGGCCCTCGCCCCCCTCTCCCGGCTTCCCTTTCGCCGCGGCGCGCCTACCCTGTCCACCCATGTCCTGCCGCCTGCTTCTCCTGGGTGCCCTCCTCGCCCTCCCGCTCAGCCCGGCCCCGGCCGCCCCCGCGGCTCCGGCCCGGCCCAACTTCGTCTTCGTCCTGTCCGACGACCACGCCGCGCATGCGTTGAGCTGCTACGGCAGCGTCCTGAACCGCACCCCGCACCTCGACCGCATCGCCGCCACCGGCATGCGCTTCGGCAACTGTTTCGTGGTGAACTCCATCTGCACCCCCAGCCGCGCGGCCATCCTCACCGGCCAGTACAGCCACAAGAACGGGGTCACGGTTTTCAACCGCTTTGACGGCTCCCGTCCCCATGTGGCCAAGCACCTGCAGGCCGGCGGCTACCAGACCGCCATCATCGGCAAATGGCACCTCTTCAGCGACCCGACCGGGTTCGATCACTGGAACATCCTGCCGGGGCAGGGGCTCTACCATGACCCGGTCATGATCGAGAACGGGAAGACCAACAGGCTGAAGGGCTACGTGAGCGATCTGATTGCGGATTACTCGCTCGACTGGCTGAAGAAGCGCGACCCCGCCCGCCCGTTTTGCCTGATGATGAATCCGAAGGCGCCCCACCGGGAATGGTCGCCCCCGGCGCGCTACACGAACCTCTTCGTGGGCACGAACCTGCCCCTCCCGGCCACGTTCCGCGACGATTACGCCGGCAAAGCCAAGGCGGCCACCGAGGCGACCATGCGCATGAGCCACCTGCGCAGCACCGACCTGAAGGCGCCGGTGCCCCCGGGCCTGACCCCCGCCCAGGAGACGGAGTGGCGCTACCAGCAGTACATCAAGGATTACCTCCGGGTCGTGCAGGCCATGGACGACAGCGTGGGGCGCGTGCTCGATTACCTTGAGGCCACCGGGCTTCGCTCGAACACGGTGGTTGTTTACAGCTCGGACCAGGGCTTCTTCCTCGGGGATCACGGGTGGTTCGACAAGCGTTTCATGTACGAGGAATCCCTCCGCATGCCCCTGCTGGTCAGCTGGCCCGGCCGCATTGCCCCCGGCTCGCTCAACAGCAACATGGTCCTGAACGTGGACTTTGCGCCCACCCTGCTCGAGCTGGCCGGGCTGCCGGTCCCGGATTCCATGCAGGGCCGCAGCTTCGCCCCGCTGCTCCGGGGTCAGCCGGTGCGCGACTGGCGGACGTCCATGTACTACCGCTACTACCATTACCCGGCCGATCACCAGGTGCAGCCGCACTACGGCGTGCGCACGGAACGCCACAAGCTGATCCACTTCAACAAGCTCGATGAATGGGAGCTGTATGACCTCCGCCAGGATCCGGGCGAGATGAGGAACCTCTACGCCGATCCCGCCCACGCCGGGACGGTGGCGACGCTCAAGCAGGAACTGGCCCGCCTGCGGCGCGACCTGGATGACCGGGATCAGTTCGCCGACCTGGCCAGCGACGGCGAAAGGCTTCGGGTGGTGCCCTTGGAACAGGTGTTTGCCTCCGGCGACGCCAACTTTCCCGGCGCGGTGCTCGTGCCCGGGCGCAAGGGCCGGGCGCTCCGGCTGGAACGCAACGGCGCGTCCCTGCAGCCCCCCGGCAGCGGGCTGAATCCGGCGGGCAAACCCTTCACGGTGGGCGCCTGGTGCCGGCCGGAATCGGCCAGCGGGGTGATCCTCTCGCTGGGTGGCGGTTCCCATGGATTCTCCCTCTACCTGCAGGAGGGCGTCCCGTGCGTCGCGGTGCGCACGGCCGGCCAGCTCGCGGTGGTGCGCGGTAACCAGCGGTTGCCCCTCCATGAATGGCACCACGTCGCCGCCCTCCTCACCTCGCGCGCCGAGTTGCGCCTCCTCGTGAACGGCAAGGCCGTCGGGTCCGTGAAATGCGACGGCATCGCGGCCAAGCCGGCCGAAACCTTCTCCCTCGGGGCCGATCCCGGCAGCCGGGTGGGTCTTTATGAGACCGCCCTGCCCTGGCAGGGGCTGCTCGAGGATGTCCGCGCTTACTGGGGTGAACTCGAACGAGACACACTGGATGCCTGGGCGGCCCGCTGAGGCGTGGGCCCGGTTGCCGGGCGGGCGGGGCCCCGGCCTGGCTGCCCTGGTGGCTGCCTTCGTGGTGGCCTTCGTGGTGGCCATGGTTTCCACCGGCGCGGGTGCGGTGCTCCCCCTGCCGCCCCGGCCGGCCGATGCACCCGAAGGGACCGCCCTGGTCCGGCGCCTGGCCGGCCTGTCCCTGCCGCAACGCGAGGAGCGGCTCGCCGCCGAGTTCCTGCGCGGCAATGTCCCCTCCTTCCTGCGCCGCCTCCAGCCGGTCACGCTCCACCACGACGGCCATGTCCTCGTCTTCCAGGCGGCGCCCGACTACCTCGCGGTGGGATCCGACACCGACTTTTTCCTGGCGCCGCTGACGCCCGCCACGGCAGAGCGCCTGGCCGCGGCCATGGGTTGTGTGCTGCCCACGCCGCGGATGGTGGATGCGATTCATGCCGCTGCGCCGCTGCGCCTGGCGCCCGCCCCCCTTCCTCCGGGTCCGGCCATGACCACGGTGGAGTACTTCGACCGGCACAACGCCGTTGTGCGCACACAGCGCCTGGCCCGCCTCGTGGAGGCGCCGTGGGGAACGCTGACCGCCGGGCACAAGAAGGACGTCGTACAGAACCCGCAGCGTGCCCCGGTCCCGGGCCGGGTGGCCCTTTATGGCTGGCACCGGACCAACGGGGTACCCATCCAGCCGCTCTACCTGGGCCACACCAACACGTGGGTCGATTACAGTCACGGCGTGCGTTTGGTCCACGCAGTGGTCCTCCTCGACGGGAGATCGAACACCGTGACGGCGCTCCTGGCGGACCCCGCCCTGGCCGCCCTCCTTGGCCAGGAACCAGCCACGGCCCCGGCGGCGTCCCTTCCAGGGGCGAACCCGGGGGAAGGCTCCCGCCGGTTCGGGGAGGTCCGGACCGAGTTGCGCCCGCGGCCCGACGTGCGCGTGGTGTTGAACGAGCCGGGTCCGGGCGCCGGGTCCGCGGGGCGGCCGGTGCACCTCGTGCTGTATGCGTTGCCGAACGGGAACACGGTGGAGTGGACGGAGGGCCGCCGGGTCCGGGCCGGGGATGACTGGCATTTCGACATCCAGCATGTGGCGGCGCAGGCGCGCTGGGTGCGGGCGGCGGTGACCAACGAGTCGCTGGTGGTGGCCTACCTGGAGACGGCGCAGAAAAGCTGGCCCGCGTGGCGGCGGGCGCACGCCGACGCGTCCGCGGGCATCCGGAACCTGGTCGAGGGGCTGTTGGCGCGCTTCACCAATGCCCCGGTGCGGGTGACGCTTACCGGGCACAGCGGGGGCGGCAGCTTGACCTTTGGCTACCTGGACGCGGTGGAGGCGGTGGAGGACCGGGTGGAGCGCATCGCGTTCCTCGACAGCAACTATGCGTATGACCCGGCCAAGGGCCATGACACCAAGCTGGCGCGGTGGCTGGCGGGCTCGCCGCGGCGGCATCTGGTGGTGCTCGCCTACGACGACGCGCGCGCCTTGCTGGACGGGCGGCCGGTGGTGAGCGCGGCGGGTGGGACATGGGGCCGCAGCCAGCTCATGCGCACCGACCTGATGGCGGCGTTCCCGTTCACGCGCGAGGAGGCGCCCGGCTGGCAGCGATGGCGCGCGCTGGATGGCCGGGTGCAGCTGTGGCTGCGCGAAAACCCGGAGCGGGCCGTGCTCCACACCGTGCAGGTCGAACGCAACGGAGTCATCCATGCGCTGCTCGCCGGCACGCCGCGCGCGGAGCAGGACTATGTCTATTTTGGTCCGCGCGTGTACGAAAAGTGGATCGAGTGAGCGTGCTCAGCCCGTGAAGAAGATCGTTTTCATGCTTGCGTTGAGGTTTGTCCCGATCCAGAAGATGCGCACCATGTCACCGCACGGCTTCCTGGCAAACCGAGTGGTGATCCTTTTTCACCAACCCGCCAGTCGCGATCGGAGGTGACGCAAAATGGCCGCCAAGAAAAAGAAAGCTGCGAAGAAGGGTAAGAAGAAGTAGTCCTGTTTCCTCAGGGTGGTTAATCCGTGCCGTATGGGCGGGTTTTCCACCCTGATTTTTTTTGCCGGCCTCCGGCGCCGGCGTCCGCGATTCCCCGCTGTTTTCACCTTCCACCCTGACTGACATGGCCAAGCTTGTCTTCGACATCGAAACCTCCGCGCTGCCGGTCGAGCATTTCGACGAGGTCCAGCAGGAATACCTTTTCCGCGACGCCCTGCGGCTGCCGGAGGGACCCGAGCGGGACGCGCGCCGGGCGGAGATTGAGCCGATGATGAGCCTGTGGCCCCTGACCGCGCAGGTGGTCTGCGTGGCCATGCTCAACGCCGAGAGCCAGCGCGGGCAGGTGTTGTTCCTGGCGGAGGACTACGAGGACGAGGCCGAGGGCGGCCCGGTTGAGTTCGTGCCCTGCGTGGACGAGGCCGAACTGCTGACGGCCTTCTGGGACGTGGCCAGGCATTATGAGGGGGTGGTGACCTTCAACGGGCGCGGGTTTGACGTGCCGTTCCTCTATCTGCGCAGCGCGGTGCTTAATGTGCCCATCTCGCGCCGGGACTGGCTGGGTTACCGCTACGCGACCGAGCCGCATTGCGATCTGGCCGAGCAGCTGACCTTCTATGGCGTGAGCGGCCGGGAGGGGGCGGCGCGCAAGTTCAACCTCGATTTCTACTGCAAGGCCTTTGGCATCGACTCGCCGAAGGCCGAGGGCGTGACCGGCACCGATGTGCCCCGCCTGCTGGCGGAGGGCCGCCAGCGGGACATCGCCGAGTATTGCCTGCGCGATGTGCGGGCCACGGTGGAGCTGCACCGCGTCTGGCGCGAGCGCCTGGCGGGGGTCAAGTGAGGGAACCCGGGTCCATGACTGGCGCCGGGGAGACGCTCGTCTGCTTTGCCTTGCCGGAGGAAGCCCGCCCGTTTCAGCGGGAGTCTGCGGCCGCCCGCCTTGGCCCGGTCCGCGTGGTCATCCATGGCATGGGGCCGCGCAATGCGGAACGCGCCGTGGCGCCCCTGCTCGAGGAATGGCGCCCGGCCCGCGTGCTGACCTGCGGCTTCGCCGGCGGGCTCGACCCCGCGTTGAACCATGGGGCGGTGCTCTTCGAGACGGCCGAGGAAGCCCTGGCCGCGCGCCTGCGGGCGGCCGGACTCCGGGCGGCCCGCTTTCATTGCGCGACCCGCATGGCCGTGACCGCCGCCGAGAAAGCCTCCCTGCGCGCCACGACCGGCGCCTGCGCGGTCGAGATGGAGTCCGCCGTCATCCATGCCCTGTGCCGCGGCGGCTCCGTGCCCTGTGCGACGTTGCGGGTGATTTCCGACGTCGCCGGCGAGGATCTGCCGCTGGATTTCAACGCCCTCACCACGCCGGACCTCCGCCTCCACGCCGGACGCCTGGCCCTGGCCATTGCCGGGGCGCCCTGGAAGATCCCGGCGCTGCTCCGGCTCCAGCGCCGCACGGCCTCCGCCGCGGCCGTCCTCGCCGCCTCGCTGGCCCGCGTGCTGCCGGCGGCCTCCGCGCCGGTTACTTGAGCTCGCGCACCTTCAGGTTCCGGAACCAGCACTCGTCGCCATGGTCGGTCAGCATCAGGCGACCCCGGATTTTTTCCCCGAAACCCGCCGTGTTCTTGAATTTGCTCGCGGCCACCGCCGCCTTCACCTGGGCGCTGCCCAGCTCGTAGGCCAGGACCTTGGTGCCGTTGAGCCAATGCTCGACATGGTTGCCCTGCACCAGGAGCCGGGACGTGTTCCATTCCCCGGGCGGACGCAGGGGCCGGTCCACCTGCGCCGGCAGCACGTCGTAGAAGGCGGCCGTCTGCCGTTTTGGGCCGACCTTCCCATCCGGATGCCCGGCGTCGTGCAGCATCTGGTACTCGTGGCCGGGCGCCCCCGGCCGCTCCTCGGTCACGAGGTACTTCACCCCGTTGTTGCCATTGGTCGCAATGCGCCATTCCCACGAGAACTCGAAGTCCGTGAACTCGCGGGTCGTCACGATGTCGCCGCCGCGCACGCCGGCAACTTTCTTGAGCATCCCGTCCTCGACCTTCCAGCCCTGAGCCGGGAAGTCCGCCTTGCGGTAGGCGCGCCAGCCCTGGCTGGTCCGGCCGTCAAAGAGGGATTCCCAGTCCGCCCCGGCGGCGGACATAAGGGTGGCAGCCAGGGCCAGGAGGGACAGGGCAGGTCGGGCAGGGAACGGGGTCATGGTCATGGGTCAGGGCAGGAATGGATTAGGGTCGGACAAGGCGGAAGAACCGGGAACTGTCGGCCGGCGGCAGGGCCACCAGGAAACGGTTGCCCACCAGCATGGGGGTCACGCCGACGGGTTGCCAGCCCGCGCCCAGCGTGCTGGCCGTCGGCGCGCTCTGGAGAATCCAGCCGGTGAAGGTCGAGGGCCAGGACAGCTCGACCAGGCCGTCGGCCAGGAGGATGGAGAGGGTGGGCGGCGTGAGGTCCTCGAGGTAGCCGCGCCCGACCAGCTCGAGGTTGAACCCGGCGTCGGAACTCGTCGCATCCACCTGGTGCACCTCCACGGCGACCAGGTTGGTGCCCGCGGGCAGGTTCGTCAGGGTGACGACGGTGGGGAAGAAGGTCTGCTCGTCCGCGCCGCCCACGGAGGACAGGGCGCGCGTGGCGTAGGCGATGGCGCCGGCCGGCATGTTGGTGGTGCGGAAGGCCTCGCGCCCGTTCAGCCACACCACCGCCCCGTCGTCCCGCACCAGGTTGAAACTGAGGTTGGTGTAGGTCACGCCGGGCGGCACGACAAAGCTGCGGCGGAAGTAATAGGTGATGGTGGGCTGGCCCGCCGCCACCGTGGCCTCGCCGTCGCCCCCGAACCCGATGCGGGCGGGGCCGCTCTTCCAGGCCGTGTCACTGAAGCCCGGCTGGGCCCAGTTGGTGGGCTGGGCCGCCGCGGCGTCGGCAAAACGCCAGACCGAGTTGCTGGCAATCAGCGTGGTGGTGACCAGCTCCCGCGCGACGGTCAGCTGCAGGGTCGCCTCGATTGTGTCCCCGAGGTTGTCCGTCAGGCGGGCCACCAGGGTGTGCGGACCGAACGAGGGCTGCGACCAGGTGTGCTGGTAGGGTTCGTTCGTCAACGAGGCCAGGAGCAGACCGTCGGCCAGCAGGTCGACCCGCTGGACGCTGCGGCCGGTGCCGGCCCAGGCGGCGATTTGGAAGGTCACGTTCGAACCCGTGGGCAGGACGAGGCCGTTGGTCGGGGAGGCGAAATGGATGCGCGGCTCACTGGTTCCGACCACCGCCAGCTGCAGATCAAAGCCGGCGTCCGAGCTCGTCGCGCTGCCCTGGTGCAGCTCCACGGCGACGAGGTTGCTGCCGGTGGTGAGGCCGAGTCCGGGCACCGGGATGACCGTGCGGTAGAACGTGGTCTCGTCCGGCGTGTTGATGGAGCTGGAGGCGAGGGTGGCGGCGGTGACGGGTCCGGCGGGCATGTTGCTGCGGAAGACTTCCCGGCCGTTCAGGTAGACCACCGCGCCGTCGTCCCGCTGCAGGTCAAAGACCAGCTCGGACAGCACCGCGGGGTTGGTCAGGTTGAACCACCGGCGGAAATAATGCGTGATGCGGCCCTCGGTGAGGACCGTGCGCTCGCCGTCGAGACCCCAGCCAAAGCGGGCGCTGGCAGCCGGCCAGGCCGCGTCATTGGCGAGGGGCGAGGCCCAGTTCGCGACGGGGGCGGTCACGTTGTCCCAGTATCTCCAATCGCTCCCGGCCGGCACGGGCACCTGGTAGATCGGCGTGATGGGCGGGGGCGGATCCCCGACCACGATGGAGACCGGCGGGCTGGTCACGATGGTGCCCAACCCGTCGGTGGCCCGGGCCGTGAGCACGTGCGCCCCGACCGGGGCATTGCTCCAGGTGAGGCCATGGGGTTCCACCGTGCTCTGGCCAACCTGGTTGGCCCCCGCGAAATACTCGACCAGGGTCACGCCGTTGGGCGCGGCGGCAAAGGCGGCCAGCGGAACCTGGGCGGGGCTGTTGTAGTGGGCGCCCTGCGCCGGGCTGGAAAGATAAACCCCGGCCGCGGTGTTGGTATCCGTCAGGCCGGTCAGGGAGAGGTCAAAGCCGAGGTCGCTGCTGCCGGCGGAGGCCTGATGAATCTCGACGGCGATGACATTGGTCCCTGCCACCAGGCCGGTGGCGGGCAGCCGGAACTCGAGCGGGGTCGTTTCCGCCGTCCCGTCGATGGACGCGACGGCAAGTGAGTTCCAGCTGACCAGCCCTTCCTGCAGGTTGTCCCGGACGATTTCCGTGCCGTTCAGGTAAACGACCGCCCCGTCGTCCCGCAGCAGGCGCAGGTAAAGGCCGCTGAAGGCGGCCGGGTTGGCCACCGTGAAGGAGCGCCGGAAATAGGTGGTGAGATGCTTGGCGGCGGCGTTGGTGCCGAAGCTCACCGTGGTGACCTCGCCGTCGCCCCCGTAGCCCAGGCGGGCGGGGCCGGCCATCCACAGGCGGTCGTCATAGGTGCGGTTTTTCCACGAGCTGCCCGGGTCCGTGCCCTCGTCGAGATAGCGCCAGACGTCGCCCAGGCTGACCAGGGCGGTGCCGGCGGGCGGGGGCACGACGGTGACGTTCACCGGGGCGCTCGTGATGGATCCCCCGGCCGTGTCCGTGGCGACGGCGGTCAGGGTGACGGCGCCCGGCACCGGCTGCGCCCAGTCCAGGGTGAACGGTTGCGCGGCGGTTTGGCCGATGCGGGTGCCGTTGGCGTAGAACTCCACCAGGCCGACCCCGAGGCTGCCCCCGGCGACCACGTCGGCCCGCAGGCGGAGGCTGCCCGGCAGGGCCACGCTGATCCCGGCGGCGGGGGCGGACACCCAGCAGCCGCGGGCGCGGTTGGTGGCCAGCAGGGCGGTCAGGCCCAGGTCAAAGCTCAGGTCGGAGGAGTCGAGCGCGCTCTGGTGAACCTCCACCGCGAGCAGGTTGGTGCCGACCCGGAGCGCGCCGGGCGGGACGGTGAAGGGGAGGAACGACGCCCCGTCATCCGCCGCGCTCGCGGTGGCCAGGGTGGTGTAGGCGACGGCGCCCGCCGGCATGTTGTCCCGCACCACCTCGCTGCCGTTCAGGTAGACCACCGCCCCGTCGTCGCGCTTGAGCTGGAGCACGAGGTTGGTCACGGCCGCCGGGTCCGTGACGGGGAAGGCCCGCCGGAAATAGAGGGTCGGGTAACGGTTGGCGGCCGGCCCGCCATTGATCACGGTGGCCTCGCCCCCGTCGCCAAAGCCCAACTCGGCCGCGCCGTTGGTCCAGGTGGCGTCGTTGAAGGACAGGTTGGTCCAGGTCGCCGGCGCGGCGCTGGCCCCGGCCAGGTAACGCCACACGGCCCCGGTGGTGACGAGGGCCTGCGCGATGGGTGCCGGCGCGGGGACCGTGACGGTCAGGTTGACCGGGGCGGAGGTCCGGCGGGTGCCGGTGCCGGTGATCGCCACGGCGGTCAGCAGGTGCAGGCCGGGCGTGGGGTTGGTGAGGAGGGCCGTGTAGGGGGCGGCGGCGTCCTCGCCGATCTTCACGCCGCCATCGAGGAATTCCACGTTCGTGAACGAGCCGCCGCTGATGAGCGCATTGGCCGTGAGGGTCAGGTTGGTGGGGGTGATGACCACGGCCCCATCGTCCGGGGCGGTCAGGTAGACCAGCTGGGCGGAGACGACGTTGGTGGTGCTCTCCGCGGTCAGGCTGAGATCGAAACTGGCGTCGGAGCTGTCCGCGGCGGACTGGTGGAGCTCCACGGCGAGGAAATTGGTCCCCGCACGCAGCAGGCCGGCGGGAACGGGCCCGGCCACGAAGGCGGTGGCATCGACCGAGGAGGACGCCAGGGTTGCCGGGGTCACTGTGCCCCCGGGCATGTTGCTGCGGAACACCTCGGTCCCATTCAGGTAGACGATGGCCCCGTCGTCGCGGAGCAGGTTGACGGTCACGTTGGTGTAGACCGCCGGGTTGGCGAGGGTGAAGGCCCGGCGGAAATAGGTGGTGATGTACTTGGCACTGGCATTGGGGCCGAAGCTGACCACGGTGGCCTCGTCGCCCTCGCCGTAGCCCAGCTCCGCCGCGCCGGCCGCCCAGGCGCCGTCGTTGAAGTTGGTCGAGGCCCAGTCGGCGCCCGGGTCGGTCCCGTTGTCCAGGTACTTCCAGGACGAGCCGGTCGCCACGAGCACCAGCGGGGGAACGGGAGTGCCCACCATGAAATCGCGGTTGCCGGCGCTGGGCCCGACCGTGACCGGGTTGCTGAAGAACGGCGTGATGAAGGAGGTGGTGCCGCTGACCGGCTCGAGGGCGGTGAGGGTGTAGCTCCCGGCCGCCAGGTCGCTGATGACATAGGCGCCGTCGCTGTCCGAGAGCGCCTCGTGGCTGGCGTCGGCGGACACCTGGATGCCCGCCAGCGGGCGGCCCTGGGCGTTGAAGACCCGGCCGCTGATGCGGAAGGTGGAGGGATTGCCGATGCGCACCACCACCGAATCCCGGGCGGTGCCGCCGCGCAGGTCGCTCACCACGCAGTGCACCGTGTACTCCCCGGCGGCGGCGAAGGCATGGCTGACCGTGGCGCGGTTGTCACTGCTGTAGTCGCCGTCGTCGAAGGTCCAGTAATAGGCCAGCGGATCGCCGTTGGCGTCCGTGGCGCTGGCCGTGAAGGTGAGGGACTGCCCGGTCGCGGCCGTGGCGGCGCTGGCCCGCACGAAGGCCACGGGGGCCGTGTTGGTGGCAAACGTCCCGATGTGGACGACCACATCCATGGATTCCGGGAGCGTGCGTCCCTTGCCAACCGGCGTGATGTGCAGCCCCTGCGCCGCGTCGCTGAAGGTGCGTCCAATGACAAGCCCGTTGTTGCCGGAACCCCCGGTCCGCCGCGCGTCGAGCAGCAGGCTGCTCCCGTTCCCGTTCCCCGTCCACAGCAGCTGCACGCCATCCTGCAGCGACCGGCTCCCGATGCGCTGCCGGAACTGCACCCAGTAGTTCTGCGAGCTGGTCCGGGCAAACTTCAGGGCCCGCCGTCCCACGCCCTGGTCGAGGTCGAAGCCATAGAGACGGTAGGTCCCGCTGCCCAGGGCCTTGACGTCCGCCACGTCCGTGTCCGGAATCCAGTCCAGGTAATTCTTGTAGCGGCTGTTGAACTGGTTGGGATTGCCCCCGCCACCCATGGGGTCGGTGCTGTCCCCGTATTCGACACTGCTGCCCGCCCCGATGGTGGTGCGCGGGGAGGTCTGCCAGAAATTCGCGTGGTTCAGGCCGAGGTTGTGGCCGAACTCGTGCCCGGAGGTGGCCGCGTCGAAATAGCCGTTGGCCAGGTGAAAACCCACGCCGCCCACGAAACCCAGGCCGGCATAGCTCGCCGGCGGCTGGCTCCCGGTGACGTAATACACGAAGTCGTAGTCCGCGCTGTCCAGGCCGTAGTTGGTGCGCGCCACGTCTTTCACCGCGGTGAAGGTGGACCCCAGCCCGGAGGAATAGCTGGCCACGCTGCCCGGCATGAGCAGTTCCGGCGAGATGTCCGAGCCCTGGCGCAGCGGGGCAAAGACCAGCTTCCCATAGGACATCTGGTGCATGTAGTTGCTGAAATTGGCGAAATGCGTGAGCGCCGAGTTCGTGCTCATGGCCACCGCCTGGTCCGACCAATACGGCCGGAGCAGCAGCATCCGCTTGCGACCCTCGGTGTAGCTGCTGGCCGCGGTCCCCGGCCGCTCCGGCGGCGCCGGCAGGTTCATGCCCTCGGCTGCCACCGCCCCGTCCACCCAGGCCTCCGCGTTGGTCTGGCAGCAAAAAGCCAGGGTCCGGCCCCCAAACGCCAGGGCCACCGGCGTGGCCTCGCGCGGAACCGCGCAGTCCGGATCCCGGTTGACGGCCAGCCGTCCCGCCGCCACCTCCGCCGGGTCGAGCAGCCGGGCTGGCGATTCATGCAGGGCCATCAGCGAGGCGACCGGCGGCAGCCCGTTGGGACTGGGCGGCCGCGCCGCCGCCTCCGCGGGCACGCGCAACCCATTCAGCGGAACATCCTTCCTGGTCACGAACTCCAGCCCCGCCCCGTAGGTGAACACCTGGCTGCGCTCACCCGCAACCACCGCGTAGCGAACGATCGGGGTGACCGGCCCAGGACTGCCGGGCGGGGGATAGAAACAAATCACCTCCAGATCGCCCCGCGCATGGATCGGCTCCTCGAGCAGCGCGGCCACCGCCGCCGGAAGCTGCGAGCGGACGGTCGCCGGAATCTCCAGTTCCAGGGCCCGCGCGGGATTGGTTTGGAGGAGGTCGGCCAGGGCGCCCAGGCGGGTCCGGGCCAGCTGGATGCCCTCGTGCTCGAGGCGAACCTTCCCGCCGGGATCGGCCGCCGCATGACGGCGGGTCCATTCGGCAAAGGCGGCAAAGGCAGGTTCGGCAGGGCGGGTTGACCAGGTGCCACCCCGGGGCGGGGCCCAGGGAGCCCGTTCTGCCGCGGTGGCGTCGTCGGTCTCCCCATGCGAGTGCCCCGCATGCGCATGGCCGGCATGGGCTTCGGATGGCAGCGCGGGAGGGGAGCCGGGAGGCTGGACCGCCGTCCGGGAGTGGAGGAGGACGCCCAGGGACAGCAGGGCTGCGAACAGGCCGGCAAAGCCGGCCAGGCGGGTTTTCATGGGCTGAACGACTGGCTGTGAGTTTCCCTTGGTAGCGCGGTTTTGGGCCAAAGACAACCTTGGATGTTTTGCCTGTTGGATGGGGATGGGGAGGCGCACCGAGGGAGGCGCGGTGGAGATGGAGGGCAACCGGCGGGGTGAGGGTTGGGGGATTGCGGGGCGGCTCCCGGCCAAAACGGCGTTTGCAATTCAGGAGGGTATGCCGGATCAATTTCTCCTCACGACCTCGGCGCAACCGCCGATGAACCCCGACAGGCCGGCGGCGCGGCGGCCCAACCACATGGCATGAACGTATTGGGAATTCACATCGGGCACGACAGCAGCGCGGCCCTCATCCGGGACGGCCGCATCCTGGCCGACGTGGCCGAGGAGCGGTTCACCCGCATCAAGCACTACTGCGGCCTGCCCATCCACTCGATCGACTACTGCCTGAAGTCGCAGGGCCTGACCATGGAGGACCTGGACGCGGTGGCGATCCCGTCCGTGGGGGGGTTGCCGGAGTTGAACTTCCTCCTGGATTTGAAGGGGGCGCGGGCCGAGCAGAAGACCGCCCCGCGCCGGGCCCTGGAATTTGTCCAGGGGGTCATGAACAAGCCGGAGGTCAGGCCCCCCCTCTACATCAAGAGCTTCCCGCTGCACCCCAAGACCGAGCTGGTGCATGTGGAGCATCACCTGGCCCACGCGGCGTCCGCCTATTACACGAGCGGCACCCGGGACAAGCAGCTCATCGTGACCATTGACGGCGCCGGCGACGGCGTGTCGGTCGGGCTCTGGCGCGGGGAGCATGGCCGCATCGAGCGCCTGCATGCCTTCCCCACCTCGGGTTCCCTCGGCTGGTTCTACAGCAACGTCACCGAGGGGCTCGGGTGGTGGCATGGCGACGGGGAAGGCAAGACCATGGGCCTGGCCCCCTACGGCGATCCCTCCCGGTGCACGGGGGTCCTGGACCGCTTCACGCCCAAGTACGAGCGCGGCGAGCTGGTCGAACACCACGACTTCGGCCGCCACTGCTACTGGAACGAGGGCGGGGCCATCCAGTGGCACTTCGACGAGGCCTACGAAATCCGCGACCTGATCGCCCGGCACGGGCGCGAGCACATCGCCGCCGAGGGCCAGCGGGTCCTTGAGGAGCAGGTCAAGAACATCGTCTTCCCCTGGATGGAAAAGGAGGGCACGCGCAACCTGTCGTCGTCCGGTGGCGTGATGCTCAACGTGAAGCTCAACCAGCGCCTCTGGGAATCCGGCCGCATCGCCCGCCACCATACCTATCCCAACCCCGGCGACTCCGGCCTCGCCGTGGGCGCGGCCCTCCACGTGTATTACCAGAACAACCCCCTGGCCCCCATCCACCCGCTGGAGGACCTCTATTTCGGCCCCGAATACGGGGACGCGGAAATCGAGGAGGTGCTCAAGCTGCGCCGGCTGGAATACCGCCGCGTGGACAACATCGAGGCTTACGCGGCGCAGAAACTGGCCGAGAACAAGATTGTCGCCTGGTTCCAGGGCCGCATGGAAAGCGGCCCGCGCGCGCTGGGCGGGCGCTCCATCCTGATGAGCGCCAACCGCCCCGAGAACAAGGACGTCATCAACGCCCGGGTCAAGTTCCGGGAGGCCTTCCGCCCGTTCTGCCCGTCGCTGCTCTGGGAAAAGAAGGACGACTACCTGGAGAACGCCCGCGACGAGTTCTTCATGATCACGTCCTTCACCTGCAAGGAAGCCCGCCGCGCCCGCGTGCCGGCGGTCGTCCACGCCGACCAGACCCTCCGGCCGCAGACGGTCAAGGACAGCTTCCATCCCCGCTTCTGGCGCCTGCTCAATGAGTTCGGGAAGCTGACCGGCGAGCACCTGCTCCTCAACACCTCCTTCAACATCATGGGCGAGCCCATCGTCTGCCACCCGCGCGAGGCCATCCGCTGTTTCTACGACAACGGGCTCGATGTCCTGGCCCTCGGCAACTACGTCCTCGAGAAGAAGGCCTGATCTCCGGGCCGCCGGATCCTGACCATGAAGGTCGCGTGGATTTCCGACTATCCCGTCGAGTGGATGCCGGACCCCCCGGAGGCCCTGCGGGGACGGCCGCGCGGCCATCCGGCCACCTGGATGCCCGTCCTGCTCGAGGAATTCACCCGCCGCCCGGACATCTCCCTCCATGTCCTCCTGCTCCGCAAGGGCATCCCGGCGGACGTCACCTTTGAGCGGCAGGGGGCCACCTTCCATGTCCTGCGCACGCCCGGCCGCCTGCGCGCCCCGTCCCTCTTCTGGATCGACACCCACCTGATCGGCCGCCGCCTGCGCGCCCTCCAGCCGGACCTCGTCCACGCCTGGGGCACGGAACGCGGCGCCGCCCTCGTCGCCTCCCGCCTCCCCTATCCCAGCGTCGTCACCATGCAGGGCCTCCTGGACTGGTACCGCCAGGTCGTCCCGCTCAATGCCTACGAGCGCTTTGCCGCCCTGCTCGAGCGCCTCAGCCTCCGCCGTTCCCGCGTCGTCACCACCGAGTCCCATTTCGCCGTCGATTTTCTCCGCGCCCGCCATCCCCGGCTGCGGGTCTTCAAGGCCGAGCACGCCCCCAACCGCGTGTTCCACCAGATCCAGCGCCGCCCCGTCACCCGGCCGCTCCGCCTGCTCACCGTCGGCACCTTCGCCTACCGCAAGGGCAGCGACGTGCTGCTCCGCGCCCTCAACCAGCTGGTCGACCAGATCCCCTTCACCCTGCGGGTGGTCGGCCATGCCGACCCGGCCCTCCTCGACCGCCTCCGCCGGGAATTGTCCCCCCAGCTCTGGGAAAAGGTGGCCTTCCTCCCCGGCCTCACCCCCCCGGAGGTGGCCGCCGAGCTCGCCGAGGCCACCCTCGCCGTCCTCCCCACCCGCGCCGACACCAGCCCCAACGCCGTCAAGGAGGCCGTGGTCGCCGGTGTCCCCGTGGTTTCCACCCGCGTGGGCGGGGTGGTGGATTATGTCTTCCCCGGCGAAAACGGCCTGCTTTGCGCCCCCGGCGACGTGCCCGGCCTCGTCTCCGCCCTCAAGCAAGCCGCGGAACATCCGTTATTTGGTCAAGGCCGGGTCTCCCCCGCCGCGCTCGAGCGCGTCCGGGCCGACCTGTCCCCCGAACAAATGGCCCGGAATTTTTTTGAGGCATATCAGGCCGCCCTGGGTCAAAATCCATCATGATGCCATTCGGGCCATCCCGCCCTGCCGCCCGCCGCCGGCCCCCCACGGGCCCGGCCGGCGTCGTCCGACCCTGAGTCCCTTCCATGTCCGGCTCCCCCATCCCGAAGAAGGCCCTGATCCTCATCCTGGTGCTCCCGGTGGCGGCCCTCCTGGGCTACCTCCTGGCCGGGCCGCTCGACTACACCAGCATCGTGGTCTACTCGGCCATCCTCGGGCTCATCCTCATGCCGGTCATCATCCAGCATCACCATGCCCTCGTGGTGCTGAGCCTCAACGCCACCATCGACATCTTCTTCCTCCCCGGCAAACCCCACCTCTGGATGTTGCTCGCCCTGGTCAGCCTCGGCGTCACCCTCCTCTCACGAATCCTTAACAAGGAAATCCGCCTGATCCACGTGCCCTCCGTCACCTGGGCCCTCGCCGCCGTGGTTCTCGTCGCGCTCATCACCGCCAAGCTCACCGGCGGCCTCGGCATGCGCGCCCTCGGCGCCTCCAACTTCGGCGGCAAACGCTACATCTTCATCGCCTTCGCCCTCGTCGTTTACCTGGCCATCAGCACGGTCCGCATCCCCCCGGAGAAGGCCCGCCTCTACACCGGCCTTTACTTCCTCTCCGCCCTCACCGCCGTCCTCAGCAACCTCATCTACATGGCCGGCCCCAACCTGTGGTGGCTCTACTACTTCTTCCCCGTCGACTTCGCCCTCGGCCAGGCCACCGAGGATTTCGCCGTCGGGCATGTCGGGATGAAAATGAGCCGGCTCGTCGGCTTCGCCCCCGCCGCCCAGGCGTTCCTCTGCTTCATGCTCGCCAAGCACGGCATCCGCGGCCTCCTCGACGTCACCAAGCCCTGGCGCCTCCTCTCCCTCCTCCTGGCCCTCGTCCTCTGCATGATGTCCGGGTTCCGCTCCGGCCTCCTCCTCATCGCCCTCTTCATGGGCTTCCAGTTCTTCCTCGAGGGCCTCCACCGCACCCGCCTGGCCGCCGCCGTGGCCGTCTGCGCCGTCCTCGGCTTCGCCGCCCTCGTCCCCCTCGTCCAGAAACTCCCGCTCTCCGTCCAGCGCAGCCTGTCCGTCCTGCCCCTCGATGTGGATGCGGCCGTGCGGGCCAACGCCCGCGAGTCCACCGAGTGGCGCCTCCAGATGTGGGAGGCCCTCGCACCCCAGATTCCCAAGTATCTCCTGCTCGGCAAGGGCTACTCCACCTCCGAGACGGACTTCTACCTCGCGTCCGAGTCCACCAAGCGCGGCCTCATGCGGCATTATGAACTGTCCCTCCTGGCCGGCGATTACCACAACGGACCCCTCTCCGTCATCCTCCCGTTCGGCATCTGGGGGGCCCTCGCGTTCCTCGCGTTCCTCGCCGTCGCCTATCGCGTCCTCCACAACAACTACCGCCACGGCACCCCCGCCCTGCGCCCGATCAACACCCTGCTGTTCGGCTTTTTCCTCGCCAAGGTGGTCTTCTTCTTTGTCGTCTTCGGCCAGATTCACGTCGACCTCGGCATCCTGGCCGCCCTCGTCGGCCTCAGCGTGAGCCTGAATGGCGGCATGGCGCAGCCGGCCACCCAGCCGGCCCGCGCCGCGGTGCCCGCCCCCGGCACCCCCGCCGCCCCGGCCCCCGCCGCCGTCCCCGGGCGCTTCCGGCCCCTGCGGGCCTGAGCCCCACGGCCCCGCTTCAGCTGCCGCCCCGGCCCATCCCGGTTGCTTTCTGTTCCACGCCCTCCGCCGGCCCGGACGCATGGGGAATGACCACCAGGAACTCCGCGCCCTGCCCGGGCTGGCTGCTGACCGTCACCCGTCCGCCATGCGCCTCCACCACGGCCTTCACCAGGCTGAGGCCCAGGCCCAGGCCGCGCTGGCTGCGACTCTTGTCGCCCCGATAAAGGCGCACCCAGATCTTGTCCTGCTCCTCGGGCGGGATGCCCACCCCCGTGTCCTGGAAGCGCACGGTCACCTCGCCCGGCCGGTTGCGGGTGGTCACGGTCAGCGAACCCCCGGCCGGGGTGTACTTGATGGCGTTGTCGATCAGGTTGGCAAAGACCTGCCGCAGGCGGTTGACGTCGACCGAGATCTCGCAGGGCTCCAGCAGGTTGAGGTGCACGGCGATTTTGCGCTCCTCGGCCACGTACATGTAGACCTCGGCCACCTCCCGCAGCAGCTGGCACAGATCGACCGCGCGCCGCTCCAGCCGCATCATGCCGGCCTCGGCCTCCGCGATGTCCATCAGGGTGTTCAGCATGGCCAGCACCCGCTCGGATTCCTCCACGCAGTCCGCCAGCGCCTCGCGCGCCGCCGCCGGATCGCCCCCGCCCTGCAGCGCCAGCTCGGCCGTGCCCCGCAGGCGCGTCAGCGGCGTCCGCAGGTCGTGCGCCACGTTGTCCAGGCTCTCGCGCATGGCCCGGATGAGCGACTGGTTCTTGTCCAGCATCGTGTTGAACAGGCGGACCAGCTCGTCGAGCTCGTCATTGGAATTGCGCTCCGGGACGCGCTCGTCCAGCCGCCCGGTGCGGATGATGGACTGGGCGGTGGCCACGATTTGCCGCACCGGCTGGGTGGCGCGGTGGGCGAAAAAGGCGCCGGCCAGGAAGCCGATCACGACAATGATCCCGGAAACGATGAGGAAGGTGCGGCGGAAGGGCTTGAGCAGGGTCTCCCGGTTGTTGGTGCTGCGGCCCACCTGCAGGATGGCCCCGTCCACCAGGGTGGCCTGCCCGATGGCGAAGTCCTTCTCGGCGTCCTTGGGGATGCGGTTGACCTCAAACTGCCGCGCGTAGCCGAACGCCCCCGCCTCCGCATCCTTGTAGGTCACCCATTCCGGCGGCACACGAAAGGCGGTGACGCCCGCGCCGCCCTTGACCAGCCGGACGAAGAGGGATTTCTCCTCGGGGGAGGCATTCTCCCGGAGCACGTAGTCGCGCATGACCGCGGCGCCCCGGGTCTGGTAGAGGGTCGCGTATTCCTTCAGCCGGGCCACGATGACCTCGCGCTCCTTCTTCTCGATGGCCGCGGCCAGCAGGTAATAGACGAGCGCGAACAACCCGGCGGTGCTGGCGCAGAACACCAGCGCATACCAGAAGTTCAGCCGCAGGCTGAAGCTCCGGTGCAGGCGCTCAAGCAGGCCGGAGGACATAACCCACCCCGCGAATCGTGTGCAGCCGCGTCTTGTCGGGATCGACCTTCGACCGCAGCCGGTGCACCAGGACGTCCACCACGTTGGTCTGGGGATCGAAGCTGTAGTCGAACACGTGCTCCAAAATCATGGTCTTGGTCACCGTGCGGCCCGGGTTCCGCATGAGGTATTCCAGGAGGGAAAACTCCCGCGGCTGCAGCTCCACCCGCTCCGTTCCCCGCCGCGCCTCCCGCGCCAGCAGGTCCAGCGACAGGTCCCCGACGCTCAGCCGCGTCGGCTCGCTGGACTGGGTCGCCCGCCGGATCAACGCCTGCACCCGCGCCAGCAGCTCCGAAAAGGCAAACGGCTTGGTCACATAGTCATCCCCGCCCGCCTGCAACCCCTTCACCCGATCGTCCACCGAGGCCTTCGCGCTCAGGATCAGCACCGGCGTCCGGCTGCCCTGCGCGCGCAGCCGCCGGATGAGGGACAAGCCGTCCAGCTTCGGCAGCATCAGGTCAATCACGGCCGCGTCATACGGCGTCGCCTGGGCCACCGCCAGCGCCTCCTCCCCGTCCATGCAGTGGTCCACCGCATAGCCGCTCTGCTTCAGCCCCTTCACCACAAACGAGGCAATCTTGCCGTCATCCTCAACCACCAGTATGCGCATCGCCCCCACATCATGAATGGGCCCCGGCTCCCGGCAAGAATGGAGTCCGCACCCCCCTCAGGCCCGCCCGCCCGCCGCCTGCGGGACACCCCTCCCCGCCCCCGCCGCCGCCAGGAAACCCGCCGCCTTGGCCAGGGTCTCCTCATGCTCCGCCTCCGGGCTGGAGTCCGCCACAATGCCCGCGCCGGCATGAAAATGGATCCGGTCCGCCCGGCATACCGCCGTCCGGATCGCGATGTTCAGCTGGCTCTCGCGGTTGAAGCCCAGGTAGCCCAGGCAGCCCGTGTAGGGACCCCGGGTGACCGGCTCCAGTTCGTCGATGATTTCCATGGCCCGAATCTTGGGCGCGCCGGTGATGCTGCCGCCCGGGAAGCAGCGCGCGAAGGCCTCGCCATGCGTCACGCCCGGGCGCAGCCGTCCCTCCACGGTGGAGACCAGGTGCTGCACCTGCGGATGCCGCTCCAGCCGGACCAGCTCCGGAACCTGCACCGACCCATACTCGCAGACCCGACCCAGGTCGTTGCGGAGCAGGTCGGTGATCATCACCAGTTCGGACATCTCCTTCGCGCTCGTCTGCAGCTCATAGCTGAGCTGGGCGTCCCGGGTCGGATCCGCCGAGCGCGGCCGCGTGCCCTTGATCGGGCGCGTCGTGGCGTGGGAACCGCTCAACCGCAGGAAAAGCTCCGGCGAGGAGCAGGCCAGCTGGAAACCGTCCCCGGCCACATAGGCCGCAAACGGCGCCGGCGACACCGCCGCCAGCCGCTCATAAAAATCCCATCCCCCCATGACGGCGGGCACCGAAAGCCGTTGGGCCAGGTTCACCTGGTAAATGTCGCCCTGGTGGATGTAGCGCCGGGCGCGCTCCACCGCGGCCAGGAACCCTGCCCGGCTGAAGGTGGACACCGGGGCCGGGGCCGGACGATCCGCTGCGCCCGCGGAGCCAGGGAGGTCCGGGGTGGCGGTGAGGTCCGGATCCTCCTCCAGCAGCCGGCGCCACCCTTCCAAGGCCTCCACCGCCCGCGCTTCATCCCGGGAACCATCCGGCCGCAGCCCGGTCGAGATGACCGACACCCTGCCCAGGTGATGGTCAAAGACCACCAGGCTGTCATGGAAACCGGCCTGGCAGTCCGGCAGTTCCAGGTCGTCCAGCGGTCGCCGGCTGCGCCGGGGTTCCGTAAACCGGTTCAGGTCGTAGCCCCAGAAGCCAAAGCATCCCCCCAGCGGGAAGGGCAGGTCCACCTCATCCAGCACCTCGTAGCGCGCCATCAGCGCATCCAGGAGATGCCATGGGTTCCCGAAATGGACGCGGACTTCCCCCGCCGGGGTGCTGGTGACGCCACGCGAACCCCACGTGCGCAGGGTCAGGTAAGGGCGCGCCGTGACGAAGGAATAGCGCGCCTGCGGAAAGTCGAGGGCGGCGCTGTGCAGCAGGACCAGGCCGGGCGCGTCACGCAGCCGCCGCGCCAGCGAGGCCGGCGAGTGACTGGTGGCGATTTCCTGGACAATGGGGCGCATGGCGCGGTTCCGCTGGGAATCCTGCCATGACGCCGCCGGAGGGCAAGGCCGGGCCCTTAGCCCCGCTCACGGCCGGGGCAGGGGGGGAATCCGCAGGGAAGGGGAACGGCGGCGGGGCGGGGGGGATTACTTGGCGTCCTCGAGCTCCGTGATGATGGCGAACCAGGCGCACTCGTTCTTGTCATCGCCGGAATACACGAACCATTCCCCCTTCTTGATCTCCTTGACCATGCGGTGGACGGCCTTGCCGTTGCCCACGAGCTTCACCTCGACCTTGGGCCCCTCCAGCTCGGTGATCTCAATGGTGCATTGCGGGCTCAGCTTGAACAGGTTGCTGCCGCGGTTGGGGACGGTGCCGACCACCTTGTTCTCGATGAAGTAATTCTTCCACTTGAAGACCTTGCGCAGCTTCTCGGCCGTGGCCTTGTCGACGGGCGCGTGCTCCTTCTTGGGGGATTTCTCGTCATTGGTGCCCCAGACGAGCTTGGCCTCCAGCCGGATTTCCCGGGCGGAGGCGATCCCCGGGAGGGCGCAGAGCAGCAGGGCCACCAGCAGCGTCCAGCTGCGGGACAAACGCAAGGGAGAAACGGCCTTCATTGGAGCATGCCATCCTCATCCAGGAACAGGTCGGGCTCCCCGTCCTCCATGCCCTCGGACGACGTGGCGGCGGATTCCTGGTTGAACACATAGACCACGAACATGTTCTCCGACTGCGACTTGTAGGCCATGGAATCGACGCCCTCGGAGAGGTTCTCCACCTCGACCAGCTGGCCGAAGTCGAGGAGGCTGTCCGGGCGGTTCAGCCCCCGGGTGGAGAGCAGCGTGACCAGGGCCACCAGGGCGAACCCGGTGATGGGCACCAGCAGGCGGCGCAGGGCCAGCATCCAAGGGAGGCCGCCCCCGGCGGGGGCGTTGGCGGCGGCCGCCGCCTCCTCGCGCTCGATGGCGCGCTGGATGCCGCTCCAGTAAAACTCGCGGGATTCCTGCAGCACAGCCTGCGGCTCGTTTTCCGCCAGGACCTGCCGGGTCATGCGGAGCTCCGCCGCCAAGGCGGCGGCCTCGCGGTCCTCCGCCACCCAGGCCGCCACGCGGGCGGCCTCGGCTTCCGGCAACTCGCCGTCCACCCAGCTCTGCAAACGCAACCAATTCTCGTCGTTCATGCTATCCCTGATGTTCACGTTTCCAACTCATCATCAAATTCGCCATTTTGCGCCGCGCATAAAAAAGCCGCGACATCACCGTGCCAATCGAGCACTGCATCCGCTTGGCAATTTCTTTGTACTCGAGGTCTTCAAACTCGTGCAGGATCAAAACGGTCCGGTGCTCATGCGAGAGCTTGGCCAGCGCCTCGTCGATCCGCTTGCGGAGTTCGGTGCGCTCCAGCCGCTCGGTCGGATTGATGATGACCGGCGCCATCTGGCGCTCCACCCCACCGAGCTCCTCCTCGAGGTGGTCGATGGACTCCGCCCGCTGCCGCTTTTGCTTGCGCAGCTGATCCAGGCAAAGATTGATGACGATTCTCGTCATCCAGGTGACAAAGCTGGACTCGCCCTGAAACTGCTTCAGGCGCTGCCAGCCCTTCACCCACGCTTCCTGAGAAAGATCCAACGCCTCGTCCTCGTTCCTCATCATGCTGAAGGCGCGCGCGTAAATCTTGTCGCGGTGCCGCGCCACCAGCTCTTCAAAGGCCGCCATGTTCCCCCTCTGGGCACGCCGTACCAGCGTATCGTCGCTGACCTCGGGGGGTGTCGGAAGCGTCGCCACGGATGGACGGGGGGTCTTTCGGGGTTATTCAGGGCGCTTCACAGCCGGCCCTTGGTGCTGGGCACCTGCCCCGCGATGCGGGGATCCCGCTGGCAGGCGAAATCGACCGCCTTGGCAAAGGCCTTGAACAGGGCCTCCACCACATGGTGGGGCTCCTCCCCATATAAGAGCTCAAGATGCAGGTTGCAGCCGGCTGCATTGGTAAAACCCTGGAAAAACTCCCGGGCCAGCCCGAAACGGAAGGCACTCGACATGTCCTGGCCCCGTTCCGCCGCCGTCACGCGCTTGAAGGACAATCCGTCCATCCCGCGCCAGACCAGGTAAGGCCGCCCGCTAAAGTCGATCACACATCGCGCCAGGCATTCATCCATCGGCACAAAAGCCTCACCCTTAAGGGTTTGCCCACCAGAATCCGGATGAAATCCGGTCCCATAGCGCCGGATGCCCTTCTTGTCCCCCAAGGCCTGCCGAAACGCCTGCCCCAGCGCAATCCCGCAGTCCTCCACCGTGTGATGGGCGTCCACCTCCAAGTCCCCCCGGCAGCGCAGCCGGAGATTCACCACCGCATGCCGCGCCAGCAGGGTCAGCATGTGGTCAAAGAAGGGAATCCCGGTCGCCACCGAGGACCGGCCTTTCCCGTCCACCTCCAGGGAAACCGTGATCCGCGTTTCCTGCGTGTCGCGCTTCAGCGTTGCCTTGCGTTGCATCATCTGGCCCCCACTAAACCAAAGGCTCCGGCTCGAGCGGAAGCTCAAAGGGCCGCCATCACCCGGGACCCGCCGCCCGCGCCAGCCCGGGCCTCGTCCCAGTAGGACGCCAGGCTCTGTTCCGAGGCCTCCAAGCCCGCCCGCCCAAGGGCTCCCAGCACCCGCTCCTCCGTCATGACCTGGCGATCCCGCCGGTAGAGCAGGTAGTCAGTCCGAACCGACGACGGGGTCAGGTTGATGGTGACCAGGTTGGCCCCCATGGCCAGCCCACGCTCATAGCCCTCGCCGGAACCGGCCAGTTGCAGGGCACTGACCGCCGGAATCACCCAGTGCGGGCGCACCAACCGCAGGGCCGCCATGCAGTTCAGGGCCAGGTCCAGATCCGCCCCCGGCCGCCCGCGCAGCGGGGTCGCTTCCCCGGGAATGAACGGGCTCACGCTGCACCCCGACAGCGGAAGGCCCGCCGCGAGCGCGAAATTCGCCGCCAACCCCTCCTCCGCCTGCCCCGGCAGACCCGCAATGAAGCCGGAACTCACATGCCAGCCGCTCGCCGCAAGGTGGCGCAGGTGCTGGACCCGCTCCTCCAGCGTCCCCGGTGCCCCCAGCGCCTGGTAGGCCGCCGCCTCGGCCAACTCAAACTTCAGGATGTAAACGCTCGCCCCCGCCGACTGCAGCTCCGCATAAAGCCCGGGACTCAGGGTGCCCAGGCAAACGCTCAACCCCAGGGAAGTCTCCCGCCGCAGGGTGCGCAACAGGGGCAGCACCACCTCGCGCACCGCCACCGGGTCCTCCCCCGCCTGGATGTTCACGTCGGTGACGCACCCCGGGCGATGATGGATGAGCAGCTCCGCCAGCTCCTCATGACGGGCCCGGAAACGGTCCAGGTCCCGGTTGTCCCGCCGCATCCCGCAGTAGGCGCAGTTCTCCCGGCAGTGGTTCGACACCTCCACCACCGCCCGCACAAACACCCGCCGACCAAACTGGGCCCGCGCCACCGCCGCCGCCCGTTCCTGCAGCTGTGCCTGGGCCGCCCCACGCGCCCGAAGCCAGTCGGGCAAGGCGGCGGGAAGTTCGGAGGTCACCCAGCCAGTTAAGGCCCCGCCCTGCAGCCGGGCAAACCAAAACCGGCCCCCATCCCGGCCCCCCGCTCCGCCCCCGTCAACCAGCCCGCGAACCGTCCCGGCCAAACGGCAGCCCCGCAAAAAAGGCTCGCTTTTGCCCGGCGGCGTTGGTTAGAAGTGACTTCGTGACCCCGTTCGTGGCCCTGTGCCCGTGTCTCCTGCGCGCATCCCCGCGTCCGCAGGGCGATTGCGCACTCATTTTTGGCCGCTTTTCTGGGGGCTCCCGGCCTCTGGCCTGACCTCCTCTCCACACCATGAACAACACGACGAACAAGACGACCTGTTCCTACATGGCGACGGCCCGGCTGCTTCCCGCGGTCACGGCTGCCTTGGCTGCGGCCGGCCTGATTGGCAGTGCCCAAGCCCAGCTCCAGACGGCCGGGAGCCTGTTGGTGAATGTGGACGCCACCTCGGCACCTCTCGGCAGCCTTTCCAGCATCACCAATTCCGGCACCCAGGGAGGTTTTTTTGAGGCTCGCGGTGGGGCTGGCGCCACCCCTGTGGTCGGCCCCGTCAACGGGAACGGCACCCGGGCCATGCGCTTGGACGGCGGTGACTATCTCCAGCACGTCTCCTCCGTCGGCGGCGCCGTCCTGGGTGCGAGTCCCTCCCTGACCGGGGTTAACCCCACCATGTCGGTGGAGGCCTGGGTGCTGAATCCCAGCCTCAGCCAGGAGGAAACCATCGTCGCCTGGGGACACCGCGGGTCCGATGGCCGCAACATGTCCTTCAACTACGGCTGGGATGCCGCCTGGGGTGCCGTGGGTCACTGGGGCGGTGCCGATATTGGCTGGGATTCCTCCAGCAGCTCCGCCGGGTTTAATCCGTCCGGCAATCCCGTCCCGGGCGTCTGGCATCACCTCGTCTATACCTTCGATGGCGCCACCCAGAAGCTCTATGCCGATGGCGTCCTCAAGAACACCGAGGCGGTGGGGTTGGACATCTTCCCCATCCCCGCTGTCTGCATCGGGGGCCAATATGACGACGACTCGGTGGTCGCCGGCGGCCTCCGCGGTTCCCTGCACATCGCCCGCCTCCGCATCCATTCGGAGGCCCTGACGGACGGGCAGGTGCTGAACAATTACAATTTCGAGCGCGGCGGGTTCTCCGACGGCGGCGCTCCGCTGCCCTTTGGACCCACCCACCGCTACAGCTTTAACAACGCCAGCGGGGCCGCCTCGGCCGGGGCGGTCATCAGCGACTCGGTCGGCACCAAACACGGCGTCGTGCGCGGCAGTGGCGCCACCTTCACGGGCTCCCGGCTCTCCCTCCCCGGCGGGGGCTCCGGCACCGCCGCCTACGTCGATCTCCCCAACGGCCTCCTTTCCTCCCTCGGCGCCGCCAACGGCGGCCCGGGCGAAATCACCATCGAGGGCTTCGTCAAGAACAACGGTTCCAGGAACTGGGGCCGCGTCTTCGACTTCGGTGGCGGTTCGGCGGGGGAAGTCAATGACGTCGGCGGCAGCTTCGAGGGCCAGGATTACCTGTTCCTCAGCGCCAGCGAGGGCAGCAACCCCTACGTCCACATCCTCTCCCTCCGCAACATCATCCCGCCCGCCGGCAGCGACATCGGCTCCGGTTGGGGCACCGACAGGTCCGGCCGTGACTACCACTTCGCCGTCACCTGGAAGGAAGCAACCGGCGAAATCCTCGCCTACGAGAACGGCAGCCTCGTGGGCGGCATGAACGTCAACCCCGCCAACGACAAGCTCAGCACCATCCAGGACGTCAATGTCTGGCTCGGCCGCTCCAACTGGAGCGGCGACGACAACTTCCAGGGCGAATACGACGAGTTCCGCGTCTACCCGCGCGTCCTGCCCGCCGAGCAGGTCAAGGCCAGCTTCGACGCCGGCGCCAACAACCTCGCCACCGCCGACCCCGTCTCCATCGGCACCCAACCCCAGAACCAGACCGCCAACGAGCTCGGCAATGCCACCTTCGGCGTCAATGCCCTCGGCTACCCGGTCATCGGCTACCAATGGTTCCGCGCCCCCGCCTCGGTTATCGCCGGCGCCAACGCCAACTCCCTCACGCTGAACTCCATCCCCCTCAGCGACAACGGCGCCCAGTTCTTCTGCGTCGCCTCCAACTTCATCCCGGGCACCGGCAGCTTCTTTGCCACCAGCCAGGTCGCCACCCTCACCGTCAACGCCGACCTCACCCCGCCCACCTTGGCCAGCGCCGCCGCCGCCGGGGTCTCCGACATCCTCGTCACCTTCTCCGAACCCGTGGATGCCGCCGATGCCGCCGACGCCATCAATTATGAAGTCCGCGCCGCCGGCACCAATCTGCTCATCGTCAGCGCCGTCAGCAGCGGTCCCCGCGCCGCCCGCCTCACCGTCAATGCCCCCTTCGGCTGCGCCTATTACGAGGTGACGGTCAACAACGTCCGCGACGTCTCCACCGCCCAGAACCCCGTCGCCCCCAACAGCAAGGCCGGGTTCCTCAGCCTCGCCACCCCCAGCCTCACCCACCGCTACACCTTCAACAACACCCCCACCGCCACCGCCGCCGGCACCTCCGTGCCCAATCTCCAGGGCGGGGCCCCGGCCCTCATCAAGAGCGGCGGCGGCGCCACCACCCTCACCGGCACCCGCGTCACCCTCGCCGGCGGCGGTTCCGCCACCGCCCCCTACGTCGACCTGCCCAACGGCCTGCTCTCCAACAACAGCACCAACCGCGGCGGCACCGGACGCGTCACCTACGAGGCTTGGACCAAGGTGACCGGCAACCAAAGCTGGGCCCGCCTCTTTGACTTCGGCGCCAACCAGGCCGGCGAAATCACCGGCCCCGGCGGCGGCGGCTCCGAGGGCACCGAGTATTTCTTCCTCGCCGCCCAGATCGGCGGCAACACCGGCGCCCGCCGCCTCGACCTCTACAACGGCGACCAGGGCAATTTGGGCGGCGGCGGCGCCGAATACGGCATCAACAACTTCAACCAGGATTTCCAATACGTCGTCACCTGGGAGGAGGCCACCGGCGTCATCCAAGTCTACGAAAACGGCAGCCTCGTCACCAGCATGACCACCGTCGCCCCCATGAGCGACATCAACGACGTCAACGTCTGGCTCGGCCGCTCCAACTGGACGGTCGATGCCAACATGCAGGGTGAATACGACGAGTTCCGCGTCTACAACCGCCTCCTCTCCGCCTCCGAAATCGCCCAGAACGCCGCCCTCGGCCCCGACAACTCCATCGGCGCTCCCCAGTCCATCACCGTCAATATCGCCAACACCAACATGAACTTCCCCGGGCCCACCCAGCAGGCCACGGCCCTGGTCAACTTCCCCGGCGGCGTCAGTCTCAACCTCGTCAACTCGGGCTGCCTCACCTTCCAGAGCAGCGACCCCAACGTCCTCACCGTCAGCCCCTCCGGCGTCCTCACCGTCGTCACCGGCGGCGTCGCCACCATCACCGCCAGTTTCAACGGCATCTCCGGCTCCCGCGTGGTCAATGTGCTCGAGGATGTCTTCCCACCCACCCTGGTCAGCGCCCGCGTCAGCTCCCCCACCACCATCGAGCTGCAATACTCCGAGATCGTCGAGACCGCCACCGCCATGGACTCCGTCAACTACACGGTCTACGGCGCCGACGGACCGGTCGCCATCAATACCATCGACCTGCATCCCTCCCAGGACCGCGTGACCCTCAATCTCTTCGATCGTCTCCCCCTCGGCCTCGTCACCGTCGAGGTCAGCCTGGTCACCGATACCGCCCCCCGCCTCAATGAAATCCTCCCAGGCAGCCAGATCAGCACCTATTACCTGACGGTCAAGGGGCTCACCCACCGCTACAGCTTCAATGGCACCCCCGTCGCCAACGCCACCGGCGGCCTCGTCCCCGACCTCGCCGGCACCGCCGACGGCACCGTCAAGGGCAACGGGGCGGCCTTCCTGGGATCGCGCCTGGCCCTCGCCGGGGGCTCCTCCGGCAGCGCCGCCTACGTCGATCTCCCCAACGGCCTCCTCTCCATCAACAGCACCAACAACGGCGGCCCCGGCGCCGTCTCCGTCGAGATGTGGGTCAAGGTCACCGGCGTCCAGAACTGGTCCCGCATCTTCGATATCGGCTCCAGTGACATCGGCGGTGGTGTCGGCGGCGAACAAACCGGCCCCGGCGGCGGCGGCGCCGGCCTCGACTACTTCTTCCATTCGGCCGTCGTCGGCGGCGACCGCAACACCCGTCGCATCGAGCTGCGCAACGAGGACCCCGCCGGCGGCGGCATCGTCACGGTCGATTACGCCACCACCAACTTCAACGTCGACACCCACATCGTCGTCTCCTGGGACGAGCGCACCGGCCAGATCCGCACCTACCAGAATGGCACCCAGGTCGCCACGGTCACCACCGATGACGCCATGAGCCAGATCAACGACGTCAATGTGTGGCTCGGGCGCTCAAACTGGAACGGGGACAACAATATGCAGGGTGAATTCGACGAGTTCCGCATCCATAACCGCGTCCTTCCGCAGGGCGAAATCGCCTTCAGCTACGCCCTCGGCGCCGACCCCAACTTCGGCACGCTGAACTCCGTCACCCTCGCCGGGCCCACCACCATGACGGCCACCAACTCCCAGCAGTTGTCCTTCTACGGCATCTTCGCCAACGCGCCCGGCCTCGACCTCACCGGCACGCCCGCTGTCCGCTACACCTCCAGCGACCCCAGCGTCCTCACCGTCTCCGACGCCGGCGTGGCCCAGGCTCTCCGCTGCGGTTCCGCCACCGTCACCGCCTGGATCGCCGGCTCTCCCTCCGTCTCCAACACCCTCGCCGTCACCGTCCTCAACTGCCCGCCCGTCGCCACCCCCGACGGCGTCTCCACCCGCAGCGGGGAATCCGTCACCGTCCCGATCTTCAAGTTCATCAACAATGACTTCGATCCCGAAGGCGCCCCCGTCCTCTTCGTGAACGCCTCCGCCACCAGCACCAACGGCGGCACCGTCACCACCGGCGTCTCCGACCTCACCTACTCCCCCGCCCCCGGCTTCTTCGGCATCGACCGCTTCAGCTACACCATCAGCGACGGCACCTTCACCACCACCACCTACGTCGAGGTCGTCGTGCTCAACAGCGACATCCCCGCCCCCAACCTCGTCGGCCTCGACCCGCTGCCCGGCGGCGGTTTCGAAATCCGCTTCGCCGGCATCCCCGGCCGCACCTACCAGGTCCAGCGCTCGACCGCACCCAACGGCCCCTGGACCACCGTCTCCACCCTCGTCGCCCCCCTCCAGGGCCTCATGGAATATCAGGATGCCAATCCCCCCCAGCCCAGCGCCTTCTACCGCGTCATCCTGCCCTGACCCGGGCCACGGCCTTTTGCGAGGGGCGGACGCAAGTCCGCCCCTCCTCTTTTCCACCTGCCCCGCCCCCGCCTCCGGGCCCTCCACCACGCCTTTGAACGCCCCCCTCCCCCCGCTGTCCATCACCCCCGCGTGGCCCCGGCCACTCGCTCACCCATGAACTCGCTCCCGCGCTAACCTCGCCTTCACTTGTCCTTGCAGTCCCCCGCCCCCGTTTCTACGCTCCCCCCTCATGGCTCGGAAGGACTCAAAAACCGCAGTGCCGGCCCATCGTGGCGTTCATGACATCGTCGGGGTTCTCCTCCTCGTCGCCGCCCTCCTGCTCCTCCTCGCACAGGTCTCCTTCGACCGCTACGACGTCAATTCCAACCGCGTCCCCCCCAACCAGACCGCCCACAACTGGATCGGCGGGGCCGGCGCCTGGGGCGCCAACCTCCTCTTCCAGCTCTTCGGCGCCGGCGCCTTCGTCCTCCCCCTCCTCCTCCTGATCTTCGGGCTCGGCTACCTGTTCGAGTTCTTCTCCTACCTCCGCCGCCGCTGGACCTGGGCCTCCGTCCTCTTCATCACCTGCCTGGCCTTTTTCGATCTCTACTCCTCCTCCCTGGAAACCCTCCGCCACAACATCAACGCCCCCGGCGCCGGCGGGCATCTCGGGCGCATCCTCAACGACCTCGTCTTCCGCCACCTCGGCAAGCCCGGCGCCACCATCATCTTCTGCGCCGCCTACTTCATCAGCATCCTCTTCCTCACCAACTTCCAGCTCGGTCCCTGGCTCCGCGCCCGCGTGCCCTTTGGCCGCAACGGCGCCACCGCCGCCGCGGACGAGGAGGAAGAGGATTCTCCCGACTGGTCCCCCGAGGAAAAAGCGCTCGCCCGCCGCACCCGCGAGCTGGAAAAACAGACCCGGAAGCTCCAGGAACAACTCGACAAAACCAAGGCCCGCGAGACGAAGGAAGCGGAGAAACAGGCCTTGCGCGAGGCCAAGGAAGCCGAAAAACAGGCCCTCCGCGAGGCCAAGGAGGCCGAGAAACAGGCCGCCCGCGAAGCCAAGGAGGCCGCCCGCGCCGAAAAAGCCGGCGCCCTCGGCCCCGACCTCCAGCCGGTCCCCGAACCCAACGTCCGCGACCTCAGCATCCCCACCGCCCGCCCCAGCCGCCCCGCCCGCCCGAAGCTCGAGGAACCCGCCGTCGCCCCCGACGAACTCGAGGGCGAAGTCATCCCCGCCCGCGAAGTCGCCGCCGCCACCACCGCCGACATCCTCGGCAAGGACGCCCCCCTCTCCCGCCAGGCCGCCACCAACCCGTCCCCCACCCCAGCCACCCCGGAAGCCCCGGCCCCCATCGCCGAACCCGCCGCCCAAGCGGACACCCCGGAACCCGCCCTCGCCGCCGCCGCCGTCTCCGCCCCGGCCACCCCACCCGCCGACCCCAAGGTCAGCGACCATTCCGGCCTCGGCCGCCGGCCCCTGCCGAAGAAGAAACCCATCGCCGTCGCCGCCACCCCCCAGATCGGCAACTACCAGCTGCCCTCGCTCGACTTCCTCCAGCTGCCGGACATGACCGTCAAGCCCACGGAAACCCGCGAGGACATGATGGCCAACGCCCGCCTCATGCAGCAGACGCTCGCCCAGTTCGACATCGACGTGCAGCTCGGCGACATCACCAAGGGCCCCACCATCACCCGCTATGAGCTCCACCCCGCCCCGGGCGTGAAGCTCGAGAAAATCGCCGGCCTCAACAACAACATCGCCGCCGCCCTCAAGGCCGAGCGCATCCACATCCTCGCCCCCGTCCCCGGCAAGTCCTCCGTCGGCATCGAGGTCCCCAACGCCGTCAAAACCAAGGTCATCATGCGGGACCTCCTCGAGTCCGAGGAATGGAAGAACACCAAGGCCCGCATCCCCCTCGCCCTCGGCAAGGATGTCTACGGCCACCCCATCATCTCCGACCTCTCCGAGATGCCCCACATGCTGATCGCCGGCTCCACCGGCTCCGGCAAGTCGGTCTGCATCAACTCCATCATCGCCTCCCTCCTCTACAAGTTCTCCCCCGACCAGCTGCGCTTCGTCATGATCGACCCCAAGGTCGTCGAGCTGCAGCAATACAATTCCCTCCCCCACCTCGTCGTCCCCGTCGTCACCGATCCCAAGAAGGTCATCCTCGCCCTCCGCTGGGTCGTCAACGAGATGGAGAAGCGCTACCAGATCTTCGCCAAGGTCGGCGTGCGCAACATCAAGTCCTTCAACGACCGGCCCAAGGGCAAGCAGGCCGCCCCCGCCCCCCAGCAGGAGTTGCCCCTGACCTCCAGGAAGGAAAAGGTCGAGCCCGGCGCCGAGGGCTTCGCCGTCGAAATCGACGAGGAAATTGTCGTGCCCCGCGACGAGGACATCGTCATCCCCGACAAGCTCTCCTACATCGTCGTCATCATCGATGAGCTCGCCGACCTCATGCTCGTCGCCCCCGCCGACGTCGAGATGGCCATCGCCCGCATCACCCAGATGGCCCGCGCCGCCGGCATCCACTGCATCGTCGCCACCCAGCGTCCCAGCGTCGATGTCATCACCGGGGTCATCAAGGCCAACATCCCCGCCCGCATCGCCTTCCAGGTCGCCAGCCGCGTCGACAGCCGCACCATTCTCGACGCCATGGGCGCCGACAAGCTCCTCGGCAAGGGCGACATGCTCTACCTCCCCCCCGGCAGCCCCAAGCTCATCCGCGCCCAGGGCGTCCTCATCACCGACCAGGAAATCCAGGACGTCGTCGACTTCATCGCCAAGCAGGGCAAGCCCAGCTACGAGGTCGAGATTCACCAGCAGCTCCAGAAACCCGCCAGCAGCTTCGACGGCGCCGGCGGCGGCGAGGGCGGCGAGCAGGACGAGGAACTCATCGAGAGCTGCATCGAGGTCATCCGCAGCGAGCAAAAAGCCAGCGTGTCCCTCCTCCAGCGCCGCCTGAAAATCGGCTACGGCCGCGCCGCCCGCATCATGGATGTCCTCGAGGAACGCGGCATCGTCGGCCCCAGCAAGGGCGCCGAACCCCGCGACATCCTCATCGACCTCGACGGCGGTGGCGCCGACGGCGCCGGCGTCGAGACCGGCTCCATGCACTAACCCCGCATGGAGTGCGGCAGCAACGCTGCCGCTTTCGCACTGGTGGATTTCGCGCCAGCTCTGCGGGCGCGGGCAAAGCGGCAGCTGCGCTGCCGCACTCCAGAAAACGGACCCGGTCATCTCCCTCATGTCCCAGCCGTCACCGGACCGAAACCCAGACACGTTCTTTCCGGGTAGCCCCCCCGCCAGTCGGTGCCCACTTCCTTCGGACTTCCTTCGGACTCGCTGGCTGCATGCCCCCACTCGTTGACCCACTAACTCATCGACCTCGCCGGCGTTGGCGTCGAGACCGGCTCCATGCACTCACCCCTGGAGTGCGGCAGCGCAGCTGCCGCTTTCCGCGCGCCAGCAGGGCTGGAGCGAAACGCGCCGGGGCAAAGCGGCAGCTGCGCCGCCGCAATCCACAAAACGGACCCGCCACCGGCTCGAGCGTGACCTGCCCCCATTCGCTAACCCACTCACTTTTAAGGGTTGCCTGCGCCCATTTCTGGCCGATAATGCCCCTCACCTTCGGCGGGGTAGCCAAGTGGTAAGGCACGGCTCTGCAAAAGCTGCATTCGTCGGTTCGATTCCGACCCTCGCCTCCAAGTTTTCCAAGGGGTTGCTGGATCCAGCTGCCGGCCTCTCCCCCACCCACGCATCGCCTGCGATCGGGCCGGTTTGGTCAGGCGTGAACCGCTAGTGACTTGCGCCCCCCGGCCACCCAAAGATTAAAGAATGAGCGGAAGCCGAATCTGAACACCCACACCCATGTATCGCACCATCGCACTTCTTCTCACCATGGCGGCATTCGCCCCACGCGGATTATCCGGACAGTTTGATTGGCCGCAGTGGCAGGGGCCAGACCGCACGGCTCAATCCAAGGAAACCGGCCTCCTGAAGGAATGGCCGAAGGATGGTCCGCCTCTCGCATGGAAAGTCACAGGCCTGGGCGGGGGCGACAGCACGCCTTCGGTTGCCGCCGGCCGCATCTATGGAATGAGCCATCGCGGAGGCGACGAGTTTGTTTGGGCTCTGTCCGAGAAGGACGGCAAGGAGGTCTGGGCCGTCCGCATCGCGCCGGCTCAACCGCAGAACTGGCCACAGTCCAAGGAAGGCCCGAGTGCCACTCCGACCGTGGATGGCGACCGGCTGTATGTGATGGGTCTTGCGGGCAATGTGGCCTGCCTTCAGGCGGCCGACGGCAAGGTGATTTGGCAACGCAGCTTGGTCGC
>JBJOEZ010000007.1:0-138482 GCA_046048995.1 Verrucomicrobiota bacterium
TTCATGGCTGGGGATGGCCGTTGGACGATGCAGGCTCATACCGGAAAACCGGCCTGCGGGGGAAGACGGAAGGCGGGGTGGGTGGTTCTCCGGTCCCGGCGGGACCGGAGCTACCCGGGCGGAACCGGGGCTACCCGGGCGGGACCGCTGGCACCCGGGCGGGCGGTCCTGGGATCTAGGCCGTCCTGAGGATGTTAAATGCGGTCGGGCCCCCTTGCGGGGGCGGGGTTCGGATGCCAGTTTTGCGGGCTGTTACCCATGATGTCCCGCTGGTCGTTCCCCGGTCCGTGGCTGTTGGCCTGCCTGCTGGCGGCGGGCTTGGGCCTGGCGCCGCGGGCGGCGCGCGGGGAGGCCATGCTCCAGCTGTTCAACCTCTCGTGGAACGAGGTGGCGGCCAAGCTGCCGGAGATTGCGGAGGCGGGTTACACCAGCCTGTGGCTACCGCCGCCCACCAAGGGGGCCAGCGGGTATTCGATCGGCTACGATTTGTGGGACCCGTTCGACCTGGGGGACGTGAACCAGCGCGGCACGGTGGCCACGCGCTACGGGACGCGGGAGGAGCTGCTGCGCCTGGTCGCGCTGGCGCACCGGTTCGGCCTGCGCGTCTACTTTGACAACATCATGAACCACCGGGCGTTCGAGGTGCCGCGCTATGACGCGAACACGCCCACGAACCTGTATCCGGGGATGGTGCCCGGGGATTTTCACCTGAAGACCGTGGCGGGCGGGTTTTACCGGAACACGGACAACATCTGGAACTACAACGACGTGTGGCAGGTGCAGAACCTGAGCCTGTTCGGCCTGGTCGACATCGCGCACGAGAATCCCAACGCCAACCATGGCCCCGGCGTGGGCAGCACCCTGCCCAAGCCCGTGTTGGTGCGCCAGGCGGACCGGCCCGACTACTACGACTTCAACTCGAACGGCGTGCGGGTGGGGTTCGGGTCGGTGACCGCGGCGGACCTGGCGGCCAACCCGGCCGGCTACCGCGAGGACGCGAACGCCTACCTGATCCGGAGCGTGCGCTACCTGATGGACGTGACCCGGTGCGACGGGCTGCGGTTGGACGCGGTGAAGCATGTGCCGTCCTACTTTTTCGGGCTGCAGTCGGGGGCGGGCAAGGATCAGGACACCTCGGGCTACGTGGGCCAGGCGCAGCTGCAGTTCAACCTCACGCACGGGTTCACCGACTCGAACCAGCGCAACTCGAACTTCGATCCTGACCTGCCGCGCAACGACGCGCTGATCTTCGGCGAGCACCTGGGGTCGCCGCCGGGGCTGGACGAGTACAGCGACGCGGGGATGCGGCTGCTGGACAACCCGCTGCGCAACCACCTGAACAGCGTGCTGGGCAACCCGGGGGCCAGCCTGGCCGGGCTGGAGTATGCGGGGGGCGGCGGGTTGTCGGCGGGGGTGAGCGTCACCCATGCGCAGAGCCACGACAACGACTACGCGGCCCGGCGCGAGCTGCAGAACGCCTACTATTTCCTGCGCGAGGGCGTGCCGCTGATTTACACGGACGCCTACCATGAGGAATCCGGGAACCCGCCCTTTCCGCGCCATGCGGACGCCCCCTACCTGGGGCAGTTCGGCGACAACACGATGCCGAACCTGGCCACCATTCACCATTCGCTGAGCCGGGGCGGCACGCGGCCGCGCTGGGGGGACAGCGACGTGTGCGCCTTCGAGCGGCACGACGCCCGCGAGGGCGGGTCGGCGGCGGACCAGACCGTGGTGTTGTTCGCCATGAACGACAACTACGGCAACCCGGGCGACATCAGCTTCGACGACGGGGTGGCGCAGGACGACGCGGGGATGCCCTCGACCTGTTACCCGGTGGTGAACTCGCGCGGGCAGGGGCTGGTGGTCGGTTTCCCGCCGGGGTCGCGGCTGCGGCAGCTGGCCGATGCCCCGGGCGACGACCGGGCCTGCCGCGAACTGCTGGTGCGGGCGGCGACCAACGTCCGCGGCGAGGCGGAGGCCAGCGCGGCCGACCCGAACCCGGTCAACCGCAAGGTCTACGTGGGTGGCCAGGCGTTGGCGCCCGGGGGCGGGGCCGTCGAGTGCAAGATCCCCAGCGGCGGATACGTGGCCTACGGCTACCAGTGGCCCGAGGCCAGCCGGGTGGACAACACCGTGACCAACGCGGCCGGGGTGGTGACCCAGCAGGATGCCATCGTGATCCTGCAGAACGGGCGGGTGGTGCCGCGGATCCTGCTCCAGCGCACCGACGGGCCGGACGGCGATGCCGGGTTCAACCCGGTGTATCCGTTTCGGGCGCGCGGCAGCGTGGATGCCCTGGGGAACGTGGTGGCGGGGCAGAACGTGAGCAACCGCACCTACGCCATCAGCGTGCCGGTGGTGACCAACGCCGGGCCGCTGGAGTTCCTCGCGCGCGTGGACGGGTCGGCGGTGAACGTCCTGCTCAAGCTCGACGGCGGGGTGGACCTGAACAGCCACCTCGGGCTGGGCCCGACCAACACCCTGACCGGCGGGTTGCCGGACCTGCGCGACCAGAAGCCGGGGTCGGCCACCGACGTGTTCCTGGGGTATGAGCAGATGCAGTTCCGGTCGCGGGTGGGCCCGGAGAAGTTCGCCGCGCGCAACGTGGCGCGGAACACCGTGCGGGCGGCCACGGCGGAATCGTGGCTCTTCGTCGTGGGTGGCACCAACACGACGGCGGCCGGGGACGGCCACGGGGCGGACTACAGCACGGCCACCTGCGCGTGGGCCTACCATGATCCGGCCGCGGTCACGACCATCGCGGGCGTGGCCGATGCGGCGCAGCGCTCGGCGACGGCGCCGCTCACGCGGGTGGATGTGCACGTGAAGGTGGGCTACGAGCTGCAGGTCAACCGGTGCCGCTTGTATTACACCGTGGACGGCAGCGAGCCGCTGGGGGCGCACGGGGTGGGGCAGGGCACGACCCTGGTGGCGCCCGGGAGCTTTGTCGGCGAGGACCGGTCGGACCCGGCGGTGGACTGGTGGCGGGCCAGCATCCCGGCGCAGCCGGCGGGGACGGTGGTGCGCTACCGCATCGGGCTGCAGGACAACAGCGTGGACCCGCTGGAGGACTACAAGGACGGCAAGCGGTACGCGCTGACCACGTTCGGGCTGGGGGGGTGGGATCCGGCGAGCGCGCGGATTTGGCGGCACAACAACCTGAACCCGCGCGATGCGGCGGTGGGGCTGGAGGAGGGCTTTCATGTGCTGCGGGCGCGCGCGTTCCTGCCACGGGACGGCAAGAGCAGCGTGTTCGGCACCCATGTGCAGACCTTTTACTACGACGCCCAGCCCCCGGGCGGGGTGATCGCGTTCCCGGACACGGACGGCGCGGTGCTGCGGTCGGTCGACTACGGCGTGGTGGTGCGGGCGGACGAGACGACCACGGCGGTGGAGTACAACATCGTCGACGCCGACCCGAACAACGACGATGCGGTGACCGGGCAGCGGAACGGGAACGGCACGAACGCGTGGGCCATGGCGGCGGCGGTCACGCCCGGCCCGGGCCTGGCTGCGGCCTGGCCGCAGTATCCGCGCGAGTTCCGCTTCACCTACCTGGCCGTGCCGGCCGCGGGCGGGGCGGTCGTGACCGTGCGGCTGCGGGAGTTCACCTCCGCCACCTTCACGAACCGTTACCGGACCCTGGTCCGCACGGTGGCGTGCGCGGCCCCGGCGCAGACGTTGCAGGTGGCCTTTCCGGCGGTGGACGGCGAGGTGCTGACCCTGCCGCAGGACGGGGTTTACACGGTGGTGGCGCGGTTCAGCGACACCCTGACCCCCGACCCGGCGCGCTTTGCGGTGATCCTCGACGGGTCCCTGCAGGCGCGGGTGAAGCCGGACGGGAGCGCGGCCTACCGGATGGACGACCAGCTGCCCGGCGACGGGAGGAACGAGCTGCGCTTTGACTGGCGCGGGATGGGCCCGGGGCAGCACCTGATTGAGGTGCGGTATGTGGGGGACGGGCTGGCCTTGGAGGCGGCGCGGCTGGTGCGGGTGAACCTGGTGGGCCTGGCGGACACCGACGGCGACGGGTTGCCGGATTTCTGGGAGACGCAGAATGGGCTGAACCCGGCCGGTGCAGCCGGGGCGAGCGGGGCGGCGGGGGATCCGGACGGGGACGGTTTCCGCAACCTGGAGGAGTACCTGGCGGGGACGAACCCGCAGGATGCGGCGAGTTTGCTGCGGGTGACGGAGCTGGCGGGGGCGGGCCGGGTGGTGAGCTGGCAGAGCGTTCCGGGGCGGAATTACCAGGTGTGGGCCACGACAAACCTGCTGGCGCCGTGGCAGGCGCGCAGCGGGGTGCTGACGGCCTATGGCGGCACCACGTTGTTCACGAACCCGGTCCCGGTGCTGGTGCGGGAGTTTTACCGGGTGCAGGCGCTGCCCTGAGGGATGGGGTGGTTTTCCGGTCCCGGCGGGACCGGAGCTACCCCGCGGCTGTGGGGCCGGGTGTTCCGCATTGCGTGGTGGAGGGTGAGCCGGGCAGGCTGCAGCCATGATGACACTCGAGCGGTTGTTCCGGATGCGCGAGCGGGGGACGACGTGGCGGGTGGAAGTGCTGGGCGGGGTGACCACCTTCATCACGATGGCCTACATCATTGTGGTGAACCCGGCCATCCTGAGCGCGGCGGGCATCCCGTTGGGGCCGGGGACGGTGGCGACGATTTTGGCCGCGGTGGTTGGCTGCCTGTTGATGGGTTTGCTGGCGAACCGGCCGATTGCGGTGGCGCCCTACATGGGGGAGAACGCGTTCCTCGCCTTTGGGCTGGCCGCCTTGGGCATCACGTGGCAGCAGCGGCTGGGGGCGGTCTTCCTGAGCGGGGCGTTGCTGGTGGCGCTGACCCTGCTGGGCCTGCGCGCGTGGGTGGCCCGGTCCGTCTCGCCGTCGCTGAAGCACAGTTTTGCGGTGGGCATCGGGTTGTTCCTGGCCTTCATCGGGCTGTATGAGACCGGGATGGTGACGAGCTTTGTCACCGGGATGCCGCCGGGGCAGCTGGCGATGGGGGAGGGCGGGGTGCTGCGGGCGCCGGCGGTGCCGGTGAAGCTGGGGAACCTGCGGGACCCGCTGGTGCTGCTGGCGATGGGAGGCTTTTTGCTGATGGCGATCCTGGTGCAGCGGCGGGTGCGGGGGGCGTTGCTGCTGGGGATGGCGGTGACGGCGGCGGCGGGGATCCTGCTGGGCCACGGGCAGGCCCCGGCGCGGGTGCTGGCGCTGCCGTTCACGGGGGACTACAGCCTGCAACCGGTGGCGCTGCAGCTGGATGTGGCGGGGGTGCTGCGGTGGAGTTTGCTGCCGGTGTTGCTGACGCTGTTCCTGATGAGCTTCCTGGACACGCTGGGGACGCTGGTGGGCGTGGGGGCGGCGGCCGGGATGCTGGACGAGCGCGGCAACCTGCCGGACCTGGGGAAGCCGATGCTGGTGGACGGCCTCGCCTGCATGTTCAGCGGGCTGGTGGGCACCTCGACGAGCGGGGCCTACATCGAGTCGGCGACCGGGATCCGGGAGGGGGCGCGGACGGGGCTGGCGGCCGTGACGACGGCGGCGTTGTTCGCGGCGGCGCTCTTCTTCATCCCGCTGGTGGGGCCGCTGCAGGAACTGCGCTTCGCCTATGGCCCGGCCCTGATCATGGTGGGCGTGATGATGATGGGGTCGGTGCGGCAGATTGATTTCGAGGATGCGACGGAGCTGGTGCCGGCGCTGGTGACGATTGGGCTGATGGTGTTCACCTACAACATCGCCAACGGGCTGACCGGCGGGCTGGTGGCCCAGCCGCTGTTGAAGGTGGCGGCGGGGCGCGGGCGGGAGGTCAACGCCGGGGCGTGGGTGCTGTTCGCCCTCTGCGCGGCCTACTACGCGTTCGGGCTGCCGCACTAGAGTGCGCCGGGCGGGCTCCGAGGAGGGTCCTCGCGGCGCGAGGACCGCTACCTGGCGCCGTTCAGCGCTTCACGCCCCTGGCCGGGCGCGGCGTCTGGGTGGCGGCCTGGGGCAGGCGCCGGGGGGCATTGACCGCGCCGCCGCGGAAGTTGTTGTCGAGGGCCTGTTCGTTGGCCGGGATGGGGAAGGCGGTGATGCGCAGGCCGAAGATGCGGCGGGACCGGTCGCGCAGGGGTTCCTTGCGCACGTGGACGAAGCGGCGGACGCCGCCCACCTCGTTGGCCTCGATGGTGACGAAGGGCCGGCCGGTCGCGAGGACGCGGGCGTCGTCGGCGCGGTATTTCTCGGCGAGGTCCTCGGGGTAGAAGGCGTAGTCGTTCTTCCCGATCAGGTTGGTGACAGACTTGATCTCGGGGAAGGCGGCCTGGAGGGAGCGGATGTAGAGGTCATTGGCATTGATGAAGGTGCTGGTGGTGTCCTTGTCGATGATGATGACCGTGGCGGCCTCGTGGGCGTTGCGGGGCGGCGGGATGACCGTCTGGTTGGGGGCCGGGATGAGGTAGAACTCGATGTGCAGGCCGAAGATCACGCCGGCCGCGTTGCGCAGCGGGGTCTTGCTGGTGAAGACGTAGCCGCGGACGCCGTCCTGGGTGTATTCCTCGATGGTCTCGAGCGGAACGCCGGAGGCCATGACGCGGGCGTCGTCCTCGCGGTACTTGTTGGCCAGGTCCTCGGGGTAAAAGGCGTAGTCGTTGCGCCCGATGAAGTTGGTGATGGACTGGATTTCGGGGAAGGCGGGCTGGAGCGAGCGGAGGTAGAGATCGTTGGCGTTGATGAAGGTGCTGTTGGTGTCCTTGTCGAGGATGAAGAGATGCTCGGCCTCCCAGCGGTTGGCGGGCGGGGGAATGAGGGTCTGGTTGGGTTGCGGGATGAAGTAGAACTTCACGCGCACCCCGAAGATGACCCCGGCTGCGTCCCGCAGGGGTTGCTTGTCGACGAAGACAAAGGAGCGCTGGCCGCCTTCGATCTGGTTTTCCTCGATCGTCTGATAGCCCACGCCGGAGGTCATCACGCGGGCATCGTCGGCCCGGAACTTTTCGGCGTCAGCCGGCGGGTAAAAGTCGTAGTCGGTCTTGCCCACGAGATCCTCCGGGGTGCGGATTTCGGGGAAGTAGGGGGTGAGGGAGGCGACGTAGAGGGCGTTGCCATTGAGGATCACGCTGTTGGTGTCCTTGTCGCTGACGTAGAGGTTGTCGCGCTCCCAGAGGTTCGCGGGCGGGGGGATGACCGTGCGCAGCGGGGCGGCCCCTGCGTGCGGGGCAAGGCCCAGGATGGCCAGGAGGGTGAGCAGCAGGCCGAGCAGCCCGGGGATGGTGGGACGGGAATGGCGGGACATGGCGGGAATGGTATTTGGTTTAGGGTCTGGGTCGGTGCGGCTGGCCGGGGGAGCGAGGATGGGTTGGTGACGGACAGGACGGCCCAAGGCAAGCCCCCTCCCGGGAGGTGGAACGGGGGCGAACCTACCGTGGCAAGGCGGCTGGCGGCAAGGCCGGAGAATCCGGGTGCTCGCGGTAAGGCGGCCCGGGGTGGCCCGGGTCCCGGGGCAGATTCCGCTTTGAGGCGGGCGGCGGGCGGCCTACGTTGGCGGGGTGATTCGGAACATCATCTTCGACTGGTCAGGCACGCTGGTGGACGACCTGCCGGCGGTGTGGCAGGCGAGCAACCATGTGTTCCGGATGGCCGGGGTGCCGGAGATTACCCTGGAGGAGTTCCGGGCGGAGTTTTGCCTGCCGTTCAAGCCCTTCTACGACCGCTACGTCCCGCACGTGGGGTTGGACCAGCTGGAGGTGTGGTTTCACAGCCACTTCAAGGAGGCGCAGGACTCGGTGGTGGCGCTGCCCCATGCCCGGGAGTTCCTGGAGTTCTGCCGCGCGCGGGGCATCCGGACCTTTCTCCTGAGCACGGTGCACGAGATGCATTTTGCCGTGCAGCAGGCCAGCACGGGCCTGGGGGGCTACCTGGATCGGCCCTATGTGGGCATCTGGGACAAGAAGGCGAAGATCCACGAGATCCTCGCGGAGAACGGGCTCAAGCCGGAGGAGACGATTTTCATCGGCGACATGGAGCACGACATTGCCACGGCGCGGCACGGGGGCATCGGGTCGGCGGCCGTGCTGACGGGCTACAACAAGGCCGACCAACTCCGGGCGGCGGGCCCCGACCTGCTGGTGCAGCACCTGGGCGAGCTGCGGAGCCTGCTCGAGCGGCAGGAGATGCGGCTGCATCCGGCCGCCGACGCGCCGGCGGGCCCGGCGGTGCGGCGTCCCATCGCCACGGTGGGGGCGGCCATCTTTGATGACCAGGGCCGGGTGCTCATGATTCGCACGCCCAAGTGGTCGAACCTCTGGGGCATCCCGGGGGGCAAGATCGAGTTTGGCGAGCCCGCCGAGGACGCCCTGCACCGCGAGCTCAAGGAGGAGACCGACCTCGAGGTGGGCGATGTCCGTTTCGTCCAGGTCCAGGACTGCATCCACTCCCGGGAATTCATCCGGGACGAGCATTTCCTCCTGCTCAACTACACCTGCCGCCGGCTGGGCACCAACGAGGTCCGCCTGAACGACGAGGCGGTGGAGTATCGCTGGCTGCCCCTGGCCGGGGCCTTCCAACTGGCGCTGAACCGGCCCACGCGGATCCTGTTGGAGACCCTGGCCGCCGATCCCCGCTTCCGCCCCGCCGCCGCATCCTGAGCCCTGATTTCACCCCATGAACCACGCGTCCCCTGAGCATCCCGACCGCATCACGATTGCCGACCTAGAGGTCCACTACCGGGTGGGGGTGACCGAGGCGGAGCGCAGCCAGCCCCAGCGGCTGCTGGTCACGGTGGAGATGGACCACGACTTCGCCACCGCCGCCGCGCGCGACAACCTGGCGGACACCATCGACTACGCCAAGGTCTGCGAGCGCCTGCTGGAGTTCGGGGAGGATTGCCACTGGGAACTCATCGAGACCCTGGCGGCGGAGATCGCGTCCATGGTGCTGGAGGAGTTCAAGCCCCGGCAGGTCAGCGTGGAGGTGAAGAAGTTCATCATTCCCCAAGCCCGCCATGTGGCGGTGCGGCTGACGCGGGGGCGGGCCTGAGGCCGCGATCTAGCGCGGAGGCGGATACAGGTTGCTGTAGCGGCGGACCAGCACGTCGCCGGTGGGATTGGCCTGCCCCAAACTGAAGAATCCCGAGCGATCGACCAACGTGGCTTCCCCGACCATGAATTCGCCCGAGCTCAGGTCCGTGTTCCGGACGACCACTGATTTCCCCTTCCGTTGCACCCGGTTCAGGCTCTGGCTGATCCGGGTGGGGGAGACATCGATCTGGAAGGTGGTGATGGTCAAGGCCAACTCGTTGGGGGTCATCCGGACGAGACGCACCAGGTTGGTGTAGCCCATGACGGCGGGTGCGTCGTTGGTGTAGAGCGCCTTGCCCTGGCGATCCAGCCAGACGATCCGGGTGAATCCGTTGAGATTCTCGCGATTGAAGAGGTTGATGACCCAGGCCGAGCCGCCCACCCCATCGAGGCTGGAATGGTCGAGTCTCACCTCGTATCCGTCCGGCACCGGCAGTGGGGAAGCCCACTGGAGCGTCTGGGCGTTGAGTGGGGTCATGGTGGCGGCGAGCAGGAGAAGGCTGGCGGCGGTCGTTTTCATTGGAGGGATGTGGGGGCGGCTTTCAGGGGGCATTGCATGCGCCTTGGCCACCCTGATTCCGGCGGGGTTTTGCGGACACACTTGGATTGCCAAAAGCACTCCCTCTTTCGCTGCGTCCTTCAAGGCGGCTGCGTTCGGTGCTCCGCGACCACCCGGCCCTCGCTGTTGCGCACGCGCCAGGTGCCCTGCCGGAGTTCGAGGCTGAGCCCGCCGGTCTCGCGGGTGTAAAGGACCGGGATGCCGCGGGCGGCGAGGCGTTCGCGCAGGCGGGCCGGGGCGCGGGCGGAGGCCGGGAAGAGGGAATCCATGACCACGATCAACGACGGCTGCGCCGCGTCGAGCAGCGCCCCGGCCAGGGGTTCGCCCTGGGCGGGCAGGCCCGCGATGACGAGGTCGGCGAGCAGGTTGGTCTCGCGGGTGAGCAGGGCGCCCTGCCCGGGCTTGCCGAGATCGGAGAGGAGCAGCACGCGCACGCCACCGAGGGTCCCGCGCAGCACGAGGGAGCCGTCATCCGCCTGCGCGAACCGGTCCCCGGCCGCGGGATGCAGGACGGTCCACGGCCCGAGGGAGTCGCCGCGCTGGCAGGGGCCCTCCGTCGCGCCGGCCCGGGCCGCCTTGTAGGCGGTGGACCGGAACGGGAGCGGGCTGGTGATGACCCGGTCGATGCGGAACTCCCGTCCCAGATGTTCGGCGCCCCCGACGTGGCGGATGTCGCCGTGGGTGAGGACGAGGGTGCCGAGGCGGTCGAGGCCCCGGGAGCGGAGGAACGGTTTCACGACCCGGTCGGCGCCGCGTTCGTCGCCGCAATCGATCAGCAACGGGCCGGGCCCGGTGGGCGACTCGACGCAGACCGCCTGGCCCCCGCCCAGCGGCAGGAGGGTCAGGCGCGTGCTGGCGCGATCGCGGATGGCCCCGGCCGCGCAGACCAATCCCAGCAGGGCCCCGGCCGCGGCGAGCCAGCGGCGGTGTTGCGGGTGGCGGTGCGTCCCGGTGAGCGCCCCCAGCAGCAGGGTGTAGTAGAGGGCCAACCCGGCGGCGCCCGGGGCGCGCACGCTGCACCAGGCCCCCGGCCAGTCGGCGGTCCATTGGCTGAAGGCGATCATGAGGTGCATGCAGGCCCAGGCGGCGTGGTTGAACAGCTCGGCCATGGCGGGAAAGAGGCCGCCCACGGCGAGGCTGCCGAGGCTGGCGGCGAGGGCGGCGCTGCTCAACGGGACGACGACGAGGTTGGCCACGAGGCTGACCGGGGTGAACAGGTTGAAGTAATGGGCGGCCAGCGGGATGGAACCCAGCCAGGCGACCAGCGAGGTGGACACGGCGTGACCGAGGGCCCGGCGGGGGGCGTCGAGCCATCGCCGCCAGCGGGGGCGCAGGGCGGGCGGGAGCATTGGATCCTCGAGCAACCGCCCGATGAGAGGCAGGGATCGGACGCGGCGGTGCAGGGTCGATTCGTTCGCCGGATCGGCTGCGGGGTTGGGGGCCGGGTCCGGGTTGTGGGCGGGGGCGGGGTAGAGCGCCAGGCAGAGCACGACGCTGAACGAGAGCTGGAATCCGGCTTGGAACAGCTGCCGGGGATCCCAGAGCAGGAGGAGGAAGGCGGCGACCGAGAGGGAGTTGAGCAGGTCGCTGGGGCGCCGCAGGGCGTCGCCGGCCAGCACCACCGTCATCATGAGCGTGGCCCGGATGGCGGAGGCCTGGGCGCCGGTGGCGTGGGTGTAGAACCACAGCAGCGGGATGATGATCCAGGCGGCGGCGGCGCGGGGGACACGCAGCGCGCGGAGGATGAGGACGAGGATGCCGGCGATGAGGGCCACGTGGAGGCCGCTGATGGCAAACACGTGCATGGTGCCGGAGCGCATGAAGGGTTCGGCGATCCCGCCCTGGAGGGCGGTTTTCCAGCCCAGGGCCATGGCCCAGAGCAGGCGCCGGGATTCGTCGTCGGGCAGGCCGCGGGCGAGGATTTGCCGGGCCCAGGCGGTGAAGCGGTCGGACCAGGGCAGGGGAACTTCAGAGGGCGGGAGGGCGCGCCAGTCCCCGGCTGATTCGACCCGCAATTGGAAGTGGATCCCGTGCTGCCGCAGGTAGGCCTGGTAATCGAACTGGCCCGGCGCGGCCGGTCCCGGGGGGTGGGCGAGCACGCCGTGCACTTCCACCAACCGGTCCCCATGAAACTCCCCCGGGAGCAGGCCCTGGGTGTGGGTGATAATTCGGCCGGAGGCGGCCCTGGGCTGCTGGCCGCGCGGTTGCAGGGACTCGATCTCGAGGACGCCCTGGGTGCGCCGGGTGGGTTCCGTGTCGGGGTCGGTGTTGTACTCGCGCACCTCCGGCGTGGCCACCAACCGTCCGCGCACGGTGACAAGGGCCGCCTCCCCGGTCGCCACGCGGCGCAGGTCGTGGGGCGACACGGGAAGGTCGTGCCGGGCCAGGTTGGCGAGGCCGGCCACGGGGAGGAGCAATCCCAGCAGCCAAGGCCGGGCGCGGGGCAGGAGCAGGGCCATCCCGGCCAGGCCGGCGGTGGCCGAGAGCAGGAACAGCAGCGCGTGCGGGGTTGCGGGGGTGAGTCCGCCGGCTTCGCCCGCGGCGATGCCGAGGGCATAGAGCAGGGCCACGGACAGCAGGGGCCGTTTCATGGCTGGACGTGGGCAGGGCGGAGCCCGGCCGGGGTATGAACTGTTGCGGACATGATTGCCTCCTTAACTGGCACCCCGAGGATGGGGGGAGTCGGCGGGGTGTGGCAATCGCATTCCGAGGCCCCGGCCGCCGGAGGGGAATGGATTACCTCAATCCTTGGCGGGATGACGCAGGCGGAGCCAGGCGCGGAGGAGCAGGAGGGCGAGGGCGGCGCCGAAGGCGTCGATGACGACGTCGAGCGGGTGGGCTTGGCGGTTGGGGACGAAGGCCTGGTGCCATTCGTCGCTGAGGGCGAAGAGGACGGCTCCGGCGAAGGCGAGCCAGGCGGCGCGCGGATCCCAGGCCGGGGTGCGGCGGCGCAGGGCGCGCCAGAGCAGCAGGGCCAGCACGGCGTATTCCGTCACGTGCGCCCCCTTGCGCACGACGAACTGCACCCGGGAAACCGTCTCGTCGGTGGCGCCGGGCACCAGCCACCGGACGAAGGGGCCGATGAAACGCGAACTGCGGCGGACCGACTGGGAATCGGCGGAGGCGCTGTAAATGAGGAAGCACCAGAGGACGACGGGCAGCCAGCGGGAGAGCAGCGGCCAGCCCAACCGGGGGGCGCGGGCGGCGGCGGGGTCAGCCATCGGGCGGAGGGATCCCGGGCTCAGTCCTCGTCGAACTTCCGGAGGATGAGGGCCTCGATTTCGAGGACGGCGTGGTGGGCGTCGCGGCCGTCGGCATGGACGAGCAGCCGGCTGCCGGGGCCGGCGGCCAGCATCATGAGGCCCATGATGCTCTTGCCGTTGACCCGCTCGCCGTCCTTCTCGACGAAGATCTCGCAGTGGAACCGGTTGGCGGTCTTCACAAAGAGGGCGGCCGGCCGGGCATGGATGCCCTGCTTGTTCAGGACCGTCAGTTCCTTCGTGATTTTCACGTCATCCGCTTTCCGCGCACCGCTCATTCGGCGCGGAAATTATAGGCCGCGGCGGGGCGGGGCCAGCGAATTATGCGGGTCAGCGCGGTGAAAACGGCCGGGTGGGCCCGGTTCGGCCGGGGGGCGGGGCCGCCGGCGGGGGGCGATGCTCCGGGCTTGGCGCGGGCGGGGGTGCCGCTACCATCCGCGGCCGATGCCTGGTTGGAGTGCGTGCCTGCGCCGGTGGCTGCCGGTGTTGTTGCTGGTCCTGATCCTTGGGACCGGGTGCACCCATTTTTCGGGCCGAGGGATCCAGTACAAGATTTCCCACCGCTATTCCACGGAGGACCCGGACTTCCTGCGCAACATGGGCAGCCTGGTGGAGCCGGGCATCCTGGCCAGCAACCACGTCACCACGTTCATCAATGGCGACCGGTTTTTTCCGGCCATGCTGGCGGCGGTGCGGGGGGCGCAGCGGTCGATCTGCCTCGAGAGCTACATCTATTGGTCCGGCGACATCGGCCGGCAGTTTTCCGAGGCGTTGATGGAGCGGGCGCGCGCGGGGGTGAAGGTGCATCTCATCCTCGACTGGATTGGCTCGAGGTATATCGACAATGCGCTGCTGGCCCGCATGCGCGAGGCCGGGGTGGAGGTGGAGCGTTACAATCCGTTTGTCTGGTATGCGTTGACCCGCATCAACCACCGGGATCACCGGAAGCTGCTGATTGTGGACGGGCGGGTGGGGTTCATCGGGGGGGCCGGTTTTGCCGACCTGTGGCGGGGTGACGCCGAGGGGCCGGGGCGCTGGCGGGATGCCATGTACCGGCTGGAGGGGCCGGCGGTGGCGCAGATGCAGGCGGCCTTCATGGACAACTGGACCAAGACCAATGCGCGGGTGCTGGACGGGGACGACTATTTCCCGCCGCTGGCCCCGGCGGGGAACATGCCGGCCCAGGTGTTCAAGAGTTCGCCGCGCGAGGGGACGGAGGACATCCGGCTCATGTATCTGCTGTGCATCGCGGCGGCCCGCAAGAGCATCCGCCTGAGCGCCTCCTATTACGTGCCGGACGACCTGACCACGCAGCAGTTCATTGAGGCGCTGCAGCGCGGGGTGAAGGTGGAGATCCTGCTGCCGGGCGCGGAGACGGACTCGATCCTGGTGCAGCACGCCTCGCGGGGGAGGTGGGGCCCGCTCTTCCAGGCCGGGGCGCGCATCTACGAGTACCAGCCCACCATGTATCACGCCAAGGTCATGATTGTGGACGACCTCTTCGTGTCGGTGGGATCGGCGAACTTTGGCAACCGCTCGTTCCGCCTGAACGACGAGGCGAACCTGAACGTGTACTCGCGGGAGTTCGCGGCGGAGCAGGTGCGGGTTTTCGAGGCCGACCTGGCCCGCAGCCGGGAGGTCACCTACCAGGAATGGAAGCGGCGCGGCCTGTGGACGCGGGTGATGGAACTGCTCTGCGCGCCGTTCCGCTCGCAGCTCTGAGGTCCGCCGCGCGGCGTCCCCCCCCGATCGGGCGGGTTATTTCCCCAGGGGCAGGAACTGCACCCCGTCGGCCACCACGTAGCCATCCGTGCCCGCGTTGCCCAGGGTGACCGTGGTGCCGCGGCCGGCCGGGAGCTCGAATTCGCCGAGGGAAAAGAATCCCCCCTCGGTGGTGCTGCGCTGGTCGATGCGGAAGGTGCGCGGGGCGGAGCCCTGGATGGTGACGGTCACGGGCACGTTGCTGGCGCGGTTGGAGTGGGGCGGGGCGAGGATGAGGATTTCGTGCAGGCCGGCGGCGGGGAGGCTTGGGGTCCAGGTGATGGAGGCGCCGCCCTTGTTGGCGTTGTCATCGTGCAGGTAACCGACCCCCACGCGCCGGGCGCCGGGCACGCTGCCCTCGGTCCAGTCGCCGGTGCGCACGCCGTCGGCGTCGTCGAGGACGGTGCCGGGGAGGCTGCGGGGATGAATCGTGGCCACATCGGCCGGGCGGCTGGCGCCCTGGGCGCGGGCGGCCGCGGTCCACTCGAGGACCTGGCCGTCGGCAAGCAGGCGGGCCCGCAGCCGGGCATAGTCGACCTGCTGCACGGGCACGCGGTCGGCCAGGGCCAGGCTGGCGGCGGTGGCGGCGGACTGGCCGAGAATCATGAAGACGGGCTCCATCCGGATGGAGCCGTAGGCGATGTGGGAGGCGGAGAGGCAGACGGGGACGAGCAGGTTGACGCACTCGGCGGCCTTGGGGACCAGGGCGCGATGGCTGATGGGATAGGGGCTGCTGGGCGGCACCTGCACGTCGCCCTCGTTCTCGACCCGGCCGTTTTTGACGATGCGCTGGCAGTTGTGGGAATCCATCGCGTAGGCGGCCAGCCCGACGGGGTCATGGACCTTTTCCTTCCCGCGGCAGTGGTGCTCGGTCATGACCAGTTCACCGACGAGGCGGCGGGCCTCGCGGACGTAGAGCTGCCGGGGCCAGCCGGCGGTGTCGCGGAACTCATCCTTGGCCGGGCCCCACCGGGCCATCTCGCGCCGGATGTTCTCCGGCACGCGCGGACTGGTGGCGAGGAAATGGATGAAGCCGCGGAGGTAATGCTCGTGCTCGCGGTCGAGGCGCTCGCGGGTGGCGTAGTCGGCGGCGGGGTAGTCGTAATTGGCGCCGATGAAGTCCGTGCTGAAGCCCCCGTTGTTGTTGATGTCGGTCTTGTGGTTGGGCATCCAGATCGGATGCCAGAAGTCGTCCAGGCGGGTGGCCCGGCCGGCGGCCAGGCGGGCCTCGATGTAACGGGCGAGCAGTTCGTAGCGCGCCGGGTCATAGCCGGGCGGGGCGACGTGGGGGAGGCGGTTGAGGGCGTTGGTGGTGTAGCAGAGACGGTAGTTGTAGGCCTGCACCCGATGATCCCCGTCGCCCGGCCGGCCGCCGTCCCCGGGCTGGATGAAGGGCAGCAGGCCGCTCGCCGGATCCCCGCGCTTCACGTAGGGGTCCACCGCCACCGTGAACTGGTGCTTCGGCGTGGACGCGCGGATGCCGTTGAGGGTTTCCCCATAGGTCGCGTTGGCCTCCCGCCCGACATGGAACGACACCTTGGCCGCGGCCATCAGGTCGCCCTCATAGGTGGCATCGATGAACATGGCGGCCCGGCAGACATCGCCGGAGGTCGAGGTGATCTCGATCAGGCGCGCCCCCTCCTTGCGCGCCCCGGCCAGGCGCCAGTTCAGGTGCACCGGCACCTTCGCCTCGCGCAGCAGGTCCGCAAACACCAGGTCGGCCACGTGCGGTTCAAAGGTCCACATGGTGGCGTTGGTGGCCGAGAGATCCGTGGCCGCCGTCTGGGAACCGCGCCGGCGCGCAAAGTAATCGGCGCGGGATTCCAGCGTCCACGCCTCGTCCCGCGCATAATGCCGGGCGATGCGCTGGTAAAACTCCCGGGACACACCCCCGATGGCGGCCTTGTTGCCGATGTCGGTTGCGCCCAACCCGCCCGTGGTCAGGCCACCCAGGTAACGGCCGGACTCCAGCAGCACAACGCTCCGACCCATCCGAGTCGCCTGCACGGCGGCCGCGATGCCGCCCGAGGTGGCGCCAAAGACGGCGATGTCGGCCTCCAGCACGGCGGCGGGGGCGGCCAGGGGCAGGCCAAGGGCAAGCAGCAGGGCGTTGGTGTATCGGCTCATGGTCAGGGACATGGGTTCAGGTCCAGTCTCGCCGAGTCTTGGCCAGTCCCACGCAGGCTGGGAAGTGTGAAGTGAAGCTCGCTGGGGGTTTTCGGGTGGGCCGAGCCCGGAGGAGTTCGGGGGGCCGGGGTGAGGCGGGAGCGGTGGGTGGTCGTGTGGGTGGATGACCGATTCGGATAGCCGATAGCCAATGACCAATCAGACCGGCGCTTGGGATCGGTCATTGGCTATTGGCTATTGGGATTGGTCATCCACCCTCCCGAACTGCAGGAAAGCCTACCCGCTGGGGGTTTGGGGGTCGGCTGAGTCCGGAGGAGTTCGGAGGGGCGGGGTGAGGCGGGAGCGGTGGATGGTCGTGTGGGTGGATGACCGATTCGGATAGCCGATAGCCAATGACCAATCAGACCGGCGTCAGGGATCGGTCATTGGCTATTGGCTATTGGGATTGGTCATCCACCCTCCCGAACTGCAGGAAAGCCTACCCGCTGGGGGTTTGGGGGTCGGCTGAGCCCGGAGGAGTTCGGGGGGGGCGGGGTGAGGCGGGAGCGGTGGGTGGTCGTGTGGGTGGATGACCGATTCGGATAGCCGATAGCCAATGACCAATCAGATCGGCGCTTGGGATCGGTCATTGGCTATTGGCTGTTGGGATTGGTCATCCACCCTCCCACGCCTCAGGAAGCCCACATGCTGGGGATTTTGGGGTGGGCCGGGATGAGGCGTGGTTGGTGCTGCCTTTTGTTGGGGGTTTGCCTTAGAGTGCTGGACAATGGAACTGCGGGAGTTTGCCGAGCAGGTTTTGTTCGCGACGACGCTGGAGGAGAAGCTCCGGCGGCCGGGCGAGCTGACCGATGTGCGGCCGGGTCCGGCGCTGGGCGTGCCGGGGGTGCCGGGGCGGCCGGCGGGACTGGGGTTCAAGGAAGCGCGGGGTGGGGCGGCGGGCGGGGCCGGGGAGTTTCCGGGGTTGCACGGTTTGGGCACCGAGCGGGGTCGGGGGCAGGTGCTGCATTTTTTTGCCAACCACGAGTTGCTGGCCACGGAGTTGATGGCGCTGGTGCTGTTGCGGTTCCCGGACGCGCCGGCGGCGTTCCGGCGCGGCGTGTTGCGCACCCTCCAGGAGGAGCAGGAGCACACGCGGCTTTACCTGGAGCGCCTGCGGGCCTGCGGGGTGGAGTTTGGCGAGCTGCCGGTCAGCGGGTATTTCTGGCGGATGGTGTCCGGCATGCAGAGCCCGCTCGATTATGTGGCGGGGCTGAGCCTGACCTTTGAGCAGGCGAACCTCGATTACGCGCGGCAGTTCGGGCGCGGGTTTGCCGAGGCGGGTGACGCGGACACGGCGCGGTTGCTGGAGCGGATTTACCGGGACGAAATCGGCCACGTGGCCTATGGGCTGAAATGGTTCCGGCGCTGGAAGGCGCCCGGGCGCAGCGACTGGGAGGCCTACTGTGCGCAACTGCCGTCTCCGCTGTCGCCGCGGCGGGCCAAGGGCGCGAACTGGAACCCCGAGGGCCGGCGCGCGGCCGGGCTGGATGCGGAATTCATCGCGCAGCTCAATGTCTATGCCCGGTCCAAGGGGCGGACCCCGGGGGTCTTCGTGTTCAACCCTTTTGCCGAGGGCTACCTGGCCCAGGGCCGCGGCTTCACGCCGGTCCGGCACCAGGCCCTGCTGATGGCGGACCTGGCCAACCTGCCGCAGTTTCTCGGCCGCACGGATGATGTGGTCCTGGTGCCCCGCCGGCCGTCGGTGGCCCACCTGGACAGCCTGCAGCAGGCGGGGTTTTCCCTGCCGGAGTTCATCGAGTTGGAGGAGGGGCGGGTGCCTTGGGCGGCCGGGGCCGGCCTGGCCGGGCGCAAGCTGGGGCCGTTGCATCCATGGGCGTGGGGGCCGGACAGCGTGGCCCTGCTCGAGCCGCTTTACGGCGCGGCCAGCGGCGGCCTGCGGCCGGACGCGGCCTGGGTGCGCGGCCGGTTGGCGCCGCTCTATTCCAAGGCGTGGAGCGCGGCGTTCCTGAGGGAGTTCCTGTCCGGTCGGGCCGAGCCGTGGCTGGGCGGGGTGGAGGAGGCGGGCGTGGAGGCGCGGTCGCTGGAGGAGGCGCTGGGTGCGGTGGAGACCCTGCGGCGGCGCGGCGAGGGCCGGGTGGTGGTGAAGCAGGCGCTGGGCTTGGCCGGGCACAACGCCCTGCGCCTGTGGGAACCGGAACTGCTCGAGGCCCAGCGCCGCTGGATGGCCGAGGCCGTCCGGCGCGGCCCGGTGGTGGTGGAGCCGTGGCGTGAGCGGGTGCTGGATTTCTCGGTCCACTTCGAGATGACCCCGCGCGCCCTGGAATGGCGGGGCTACGCGGGGCTCCGGTGCGATGCGCGGGGGCAGTATCGGGGCAACTGGGCGGAGCCGGGCCATGCGAAGCGTCCGCCGGCGGCGGTGGCCGCCCTGCTGGCGGCCCCGCCCGACGTTGCCTTGCGGGTGGCGCGGCTCCATGAGGAACTGCGGCGCGGGCTGGAACCCCGGCTGCGCGAGGCCGGCCACCTGGGCCCGGTGGGCGTGGACGCGTTTCTGTTCCGCGAGGCGTCGGGCCGGGTCCGGCTCAAGCCGGTGGTGGAGATGAATCCGCGTTACACGATGGGGCGGCTCACCCTGGAACTGATGGCGCGGGCGTGCCCCGGCCGCGTCGGGGAGTTCCGGTTGTTGACCCTGGCGCAGGTGCGGGCGGCGGGGGCGGCGGATTTCCCGTCGTATGCAGCGGAGGCCCGGCGGCGTTGCCCGGTTCGGTTGGAAGGGTCGCCCGTGCCGCGCCTGGCGGAGGGAGTGGTGTTCCTCAACGACCCGGCGACCGCGCAAGCGGTCCTGGCCGAGTGGACGGTGACCGCGCGGGCGGGGTCGTCACCCGGGTAGAGGTCCTCGCGCTGCGAGGACCTGGGGTGAGGGGAGGCGAGGGAGGGAAAAGGAAAAGCCGTCCCAGCGGGACGGCTTCTACCCGACGGCTTCTAACCCTTCAGGTCAGGGCAGGGCGAGGGTCGCATGGCCCTCGGTGCCGGCGTCGGCGGAGGCGATGGCGTCCTTGCCTTTGATCCCCTTGCCGTTGAGGGCCTGGAGGAAGGCGGTGATGGCATCGACCTGGTCGTTGGTGAGTTGCTTGCCCAACTGCAGCCAGGCCATCTGGCGGACGGCCTCCTTGAGGGACTTGGTGGCGCCGTCGTGGAAATAGGGCGCGGTGAGGGCGATGTTGCGCAGGGACGGAACCTTGAACACATAGAGGTCGTCCTCCTCCTTGGTCACCTCGATGCGGCCCTTGTCGTCCTTGTTGGGGTAGGCATTGACGATGCCGACCTTGCGGAAGGCGTTGCCGCCGATGGCGGGCCCGGTGTGGCAGGTGGTGCAGCCGACGGAGAGGAACTCGTGCAGGCCCTTCTGCTCGAGCGCGGACAGGGCCTTGTCCTTGCCCTTGAGGAAATCATCGAAGCGGTCGCGGGTGACGAGGGTGCGCTCGAAGGCGGCGATGGCCTTGGCGAGGTTGTCGTAGGTGAGCGGTTCCTTCTCGCCGGGGAAGGCCTTGGCGAACTCCTTCGGGTAAGAGGAGATGCCCTTGAGCTTGGCGATGACCTCGGCGTCGGAGGGCATGCCCATCTCGCCGGGGTTGAGGATGGGACCCTTGGCCTGGTCGGCGAGGGTCGCGGCGCGGCCGTCCCAGAACTGGGCCGTGTGCAGGCCGGCGTTGAGGGTGGTGGGGGAGTTGCGGCCGCCCCGCTTGCCGAAGGCGCCGGGGGAGGTGGGTTCGTGATCGACGCCCGCCTTGCCGCCATCGACCTGGTGGCAGCTGTTGCAGGACTGGCTGTCGTTCTTGGAGAGGCGTTTGTCGAAATAGAGCTGCTTGCCGAGGGCGACCAGGGCCTTGGTGTCGTTCTCGGCGCCCGGCATTTTGGCGGGGATGGGGGCGACGAACTCGAGGGCCTTCTTGCGGAGGTCGGCGGCGGACGGGATCTCGGCCTGGGCGGCGCCGGACAGGGCAGCCACGCCGAGCACGACAGAAAGTGTGTGTGCGTAGTTCATAGACGACGGATGGTATAGCCGGGCAGTGCGGGGTGCGCAACCCTCCCCGGCGGAAAATCCGCGGAGGTTGGGTGAGGCACGATGGAGGGGCCGAGTTCCCGGCTTTACAACGGCGGTCCTTCGCCGCCACCTAGCGGGAGTTATGACGCGACTGCTTCTTCTGGTGGCCCTGTTCCTGGCCGGCCCGGTTTGGGCCGAACCGGATCCGTGCCGGCAACCGTCGCCGGACGAGATGGCGGCGGCGGCCGGGGTGACCCTGCCGCGGCGGCCGTGGCACGTGGCGAACATCTGGTGGTATTTCGAGACGCCGGCCGCGCGCTTCACGTCGCTGGAGGTGGACGTGACGGTGGACCGCGACGTGCCGGAGACCTACAACCTCTATATCTCCCCCTGCGGGTTGGCGAAGATCAACGGCCTGCAGTTCTATGGCGGGCTGCAGAGCAACATCAATGGCTGGCGGAACGGGGAGGAGCGGGTGCGGGTGCATCCGGGGCGCGGGGCCATTTTCTCGCGGTGGTCGGCGGATAAGAAGACGCCGATTGGGCTGGAGCACGTGCGGGTGGCGGGGACGAACTGCCTGGTGGAGAGCGCGGGCTATGAGGGGGAGTTCGCCAGCGTGCGCCGGCCGTTTGCCTGGAAGAAGGGCACCTATACGTGGAGCCTCACGAAGGGGGAGACGGTGGACCACAAGGGTGGACGGGCGACCTGGTTCACCTGCCGGGTGCGGGACCACGCGGGCGGCGATCCGGTGGAGATTGGCAGCATCCTGTTCGAGGGCGAGGACTTCACCTACTGGGACCGGCACTCGGCCTTTGTGGAGGTTTACTCGACGGCGAAGATTCCGAAGTCCGGCATCCCGAAGGTGAACGTGTCGTTCGGCCGGCCGCGGTTGAACGGGGAGAAGGCGCCGTTGAAGAGGGTTTCCGCCTATTACCCGGATCCGACCAAGGGTTCGCCGGGCTCGCCGGATTGCGCGCACATCCGGGCCGAGGGCGACCGCTGCGTGGTGGAGGTGGGACCGATCTTCAAGCGGGAGGAAAGCCGGCGGCGGCATGAGGTGCGGCTGGAGTAGCCCGGGCGCGGGATTATCCTCGAGTCAGGCCGGTGGGCGGGGCATTCTGTCGTTGATGAAGACCCCGCTGCGCGCGCTCCGGAAGGCGGCCCTGGCCCTGCTGCTGGCCGCGGGCGGTGCGGGGCTGGCGTTGGCGGGCGAGCCGGTGCGGAGCAAGACGCTGCGCGTGGATCATGGCCGGCCGCTGGTGGTGGTCGGGGGGCAGTCGGTCCTGGCCCTGGAGTTCCTGAAACAGCCGGCCGGGGAGGTGCTGGTGCCGCACGACGAACCCGGGGTGCGCCATTGCCAGGCGCGCTACCGGTTCCGGTTGCTCGACGGGGCCACGGGGTCGGTGACCAATGGGGAGGGAATCGTGGAGGAGAGTTACCAGCGCGACCCGGCCACGGGCATCGGGCGCACCTTGCTGAGCCGGGTGAGCATCCCGGCGGGTGACTTTTATTTGTGGTGGAGCGAGGGGACGGCCGGGGAGCGCAGTTGGGTGTATTACCGGGCCAGCGCGCCGGTGCGGTTTCTGCAGCAGCCGCGGCAGGTGCCCTTTGCGGCGCTGGATGGGGCAGCCCTGCGCGCCTATCTCGGTTCGCGCAACGTGACGGAGTTTGTGGAGGCGGGCAAGCGCGTGCAGGTGCTCGGGCCGGCGATGTTTGCCGGGGACCTGCCGACCGACGGGACGAGGTGGGGGCGGATTGAGTCGGCCCGGATTCGCCAGGGGATGTTTGAGCTGAGCCTGTCGGGGTTGGTCACCAACCAGCATTACCTGATTGAGAGTTCCTATGAGGCGAACGGCGGGTGGAACCCGGTCCACACCTTCATCGCGCGGACCCCTTGGCAGGTTTGGTCGGAGTCGATCAGCCCGAAGGTGGACGTGTTGTTCTACCGGGTGCGGGCGGGGGCCTACTGACGGCGTGAGCCCGTGGGGTTTGGAGCCGCCCCGTCGGGGCTGGGGCAGGGGGGTGGTCGGAGCGACAGGATTCGAACCTGCGACGTCTTGCTCCCAAAGCAAGTGCTCTAGCCAGGCTGAGCTACGCTCCGATTGCGCCGGAAGCATGGCACAGGGCGGGATGGGCGCAAAGCCTTTGTTTGCCGGGTGGCCGCCGACGTCCGGAGGCGGGTCGGGGTAGGGCGGGTTCCGCCGGGACCCGCGGGAGCGGTGCCGGCCTCCCAGGCGGCCCTTCTCGCGGCTTACTCAGGCTGAGCGGGTCGCGGCGCGACCCGCGCTACCCGGGGCGGCTTTCCCGCTCGACGGGCGGGGTGTCCCTGCTAACCTGCCGCCATGGCTACTCCCGCGCCGAGCGCGCCGCCGCAGAAGATCAACCTCCGCCGTCCCGAGATCATGGAGGCCGTGCAGGCGCAGGTGGAATCCCACTACCGCAGCGAACTCGTCGACCGCATCCGCGCCAGCGGCGGCGTGCTGTCCGCCGGCGGGTTGACCGTCAAGCTGGCCAAGGAATTTGGCTTCTGCTACGGCGTCGAGCGCGCCATTGACCTGGCCTACGCCGCCCGCCGCTCGTTCCCCGCCGAGAAGCCCATCTATCTCCTCGGCGAGATCATCCATAACCCCGAGGTCAACGACCAGATCCGCCACCTCGGCATCCAGACCATCTCCAACAAGCCGACCGACGAGGAGATGGGCCGGTTGCGCGCCGAGGACGTGGTCATCATCCCCGCCTTCGGCACCGAGGTGGCCACCCGGCGCAAGCTGGAGGAGAAGGGCTGCATCCTGGTCGACACGACCTGCGGCGACGTGATGAGCGTGTGGAAGCGGGTCCGGCAGTATTCGAAGGAGGCCGTCACCAGCATCATCCATGGCAAGGCCAAGCACGAGGAGACCAAGGCGACCACCTCGCAGGCCACGGCCTACGGGACGGGCCATTATCTCGTCGTCTACAACCTGGCCGAGACGGATTACGTCTGCGATTACATCCTCAAGGGCGGAAACAAGGCGGAGTTCCTGGAGAGGTTCAAGGGCGCCTATTCCCCGGGTTTCGACCCGGACGTGCATCTGAAGGCGGTGGGGGTGGCGAACCAGACCACCATGCTGCGCGGCGAGACCGAGGAGGTGCAGCGGCGGCTGCGCGCGGCCATGGCGGCCAAGTACGGCGCCGCCAGCCTGAATGATCATTTCCGGTTCTTCGACACCATCTGCGGCGCCACCCAGGACCGCCAGGATGCGCTGCAAAAGCTGCTCACCGAGCCGCTGGCCCTCCTCATCGTGATCGGCGGCTACAATTCCTCCAACACCTCCCACCTGGCCGAGATGGGCGAGAAGGTGCTCCCCACCTACTTCATCAAGAACGCGGCCAAGATGGAGTCGGCGCAGGTGATCCACCACTGGAACCAGCACCGGCACATCGAGGAAGCCACCCCGAACTGGCTGCCCGGGGGCGAGATCACCGTCGGCGTCACCGCCGGCGCCTCCTGCCCGAACAACCTGATCGAGGATGCCATCCGGCGGCTGTTCGAGCTGCGCGGGGTGTCGGTGCAGGAGGTCCTGAAGGTGAACTGAGGGGGGCGACGGGGAAGGAACCCGCGGACTGACGTCCGCGGTTACGGGGTAGCAGCCGGCGTGAGCCGGCTGAGCGACAGGGCCCGGCGGACTGACGTCCGCGGTTACGGCTCCTTGCCGGGGGGGCTCCGCCTCACTAACTTCCGCGGCCCATGACGCGTCCCAGCGATCCCGCCGCCATCCGCCTTCGCGGCGTTCGCCATAACAATCTCAAGAACTTCGACCTCGATCTGCCGCTGGGGCAGCTCACGGTCATCACCGGCCTGAGCGGGTCGGGCAAGAGTTCCCTCGCCTTCGACACCCTCTTCGCCGAGGGCCAGCGCCGCTACATCGAGACCTTCTCCCCCTACGCCCGGCAGTTCTTCGACCGGATGGACAAGCCCCAGGTCGATCGCATCGAGGGCATCCCGCCGGCCATCGCCATCGAGCAGCGCAACAGCGTCCGCTCCACCCGCAGCACGGTGGGGACGATGACGGAGTTGTGCGACTACCTGAAGCTGCTCTGGCCGCATGTGGCGCAGCTCCACTGCCGGCAATGCGGGCGTTGGGTGCGGCCGGAGCCGCCGGCGCACATCTGGGACGAGCGCCGGGCGGCGGGCGGCGGGGAGGTGCTGGTGGCCTTCCGGGTGCCGTTGAGCGACAAGCTGCCGCTCGCGGAGAGCTTGGAATTGGTTGCGCGCCAGGGTTACCAGCGCGTGTTGCTCGGGGCGGAGGTGGTTCGCGTGGAGGATGCCGCCGCCCGGTTGGGGACGGCGGCGCGCGAACTCGTCGTGGTGCAGGATCGGCTGGCGGTGACGGACGCCAACCGCGCGCGCTTTGTCGAGGCCTGCGAGCAGGCCTATCACTTTGGCAAGGGCCGGCTTTCGCTGTTTGAGGTGGATCCGGCCACGAGGAAGGCGGGCGGGCCGGAGCGGCGCTTCTCGGCCGGCCACCACTGCGCGGCCTGTGACCTGGAGTATCGCGAGCCGTCCACGGCGCTCTTCAGCTTCAATCATCCGATGGGCGCCTGTCCGGCGTGCAAGGGCTTTGGCCGCCTCATCCGGATTGATTACGACCTGGCCATCCCGGACCGCTCCAAGACGCTGGCCGGGGGCGCCATCAAGCCGTGGCAGACCGGGATGAGCGCGGAGTGCCAGGCGGATCTGGCCAAGTTCTGCCGGGCCAAGGGCATCCCCATGGACGTGCCGTTTGAGCGCCTGCCCGCGGAGGTGCAGGACTGGGTCATCCAGGGGGACCAGGACTACGACATGGAGGATCCGGAGCGCAATTGGCCCCGGCGCTGGTATGGGGTGAAGGGCTATTTCCGGTGGCTGGAGTCGAAGGCCTACAAGATGCACGTGCGCGTGCTGCTGAGCCGTTACCGGGCTTACACCCTGTGCCCGGAGTGCCGCGGAAAGCGCCTCAACGCGGAGGCGCTGCTCTACCAGTGCCCGGCCGACGGGACGGCCGGGGCCGCCTCGCTGTCACTGGCCGATTTCTACGCCCTGCCCGTCGAGCGGGCGCTGGCATTCATCGAGGGGTTGGCCGCCCGGCGTCCCGCCGGCGAGGCGCAGGATCCGGTCACCCTCGCGCTGGGCGAGGTGCGGGCCCGGCTGCGCTACCTCGTCGAGGTGGGGCTGGGCTACCTGACCTTGGACCGGCCCACCCGGACCCTGTCCGGGGGCGAGACCAGCCGGGTGAACCTTACGACCTGCCTCGGCACGCGCCTGGTCAACACCCTCTTCGTCCTCGACGAGCCCAGCGTGGGACTGCATCCGCGCGACACTGACCGGCTCATCCGCATCCTGCATCAGCTCCGCGATCTCGGGAACACCATCGTGGTGGTGGAACACGAGGCCAGCGTCATGCGCGCGGCCGACCGGATCGTGGATCTCGGTCCCGGCCAGGGCGAAAAAGGCGGCGAACTCGTCTTCTTCGGGCCGGTGGACGAACTCCTGGAATGCGAGCGGTCGCTCACGGGGCAGTATTTAAGCGGGAAGAAAAGCGCGGGAGAGCGAGCTGGAGAGTCAACGAGTGAGCGGGTGAGTGAGTTAGCGAGTCAGGGGTGGTTGCGGGTGGGAGGGGCGAGCCGGCACAACCTGCGGGGGGTGGATGTGGCGATTCCGCTGGGGCGTTTGGTGGCGGTGACGGGGGTGAGCGGGTCGGGCAAGACGACGCTGGTGCGCGAGGTGTTGTTGCCGGCGCTGGAGGCGCGGCTGAAGGCGGGCGGTGGGGCGGCCGGGCCGGTGAAGGCGTCGGATCGGATGGACGCGGCCAACGGCGGGGAGTCGGGGGACACGGGCGAGCAGGAGGACGGGGAAGCGAGCCCGGGGGCGGCGTGGTCGTCGCTGGAGGGATGGGAGGCGCTGGAGCGGGTGGTGCTGGTGGACCAGTCGCCGCTGGGCAAGACCCCGCGCTCCAATCCCGTGGTCTACGTGGGGGCCTTTGATGACGTGCGCGATTTGTTTGCGCAGACCGAGCTGGCGCGGCAGCGCGGCCTGAACGGCAGCGCCTTCAGCTTCAACTCCGCGGTCGGCCAGTGCGAGCGGTGCCGGGGCGCGGGCTTTGAGAAGATTGAGATGCAGTTCCTCAGCGACGTGTTCATCCGCTGTCCGGACTGCAACGGGCGTCGTTACCGGGGTCACATCCTGGAGGTGAAGCTGGGCGGCACGGCCCCGGGGGGCAAGGGGTCGTCGGCGTGGAGCATTGCGGACATGCTGGAGGCGACGGTGGATGACGCGCTGGAGTTCCTGGCGCCGCAGGCCGGGGTGCCGGCCGGGCGACGGGCCCTGGCGAAGCTGCGTCTGCTGCAGGAGGTCGGCCTTGGCTACCTGCGGCTGGGGCAGCCGGTGAACACCCTGTCCGGGGGCGAGAGCCAGCGGCTCAAGCTGGCCAGTCACCTGGCGGATTCGGCCGCGCAGGAGGCGGAGACGGCGGCCATGGCCGCGGGGGTGGTGGTGGCGCGGACGCGGGCGGAGGCGCGGCGCTGGCTGGAGGAGCGCGCGGCGGGCGGGGCGGGGAAAACGCCCCCGGCGGAAGCGCGGCGCGGGACGTTGTTCCTCTTTGACGAGCCGACGACCGGCCTGCATTTCGAGGATGTGCGAATCCTGCTGCTGGTGTTCCGGCGGCTGGTGCGGGCGGGGCACAGCGTGCTGGTGATTGAGCACAACCTGGACGTGATCCGGAGCGCGGACTGGGTGCTGGACCTGGGTCCGGACGCGGGCGATCGGGGTGGGCGGCTGGTGGCGGCGGGCACGCCGGCGGAGGTGGCGGAGTGCGCGGAGAGCCACACGGGTCGTTTCCTGCGCGAGGTGCCGGGCGGGGCGGGGTCCGGGGCGGCGCGGCGGGCGGCCGGGCAGGCGGTGCGCGAACTGGCGCCGCCGTATGCGGCATCCACGGCCATCGCCATCCAGGGTGCGCGCGAGCACAACCTGCGCAACCTGTCCCTGGAGATCCCGCGCGGGCGGTTCGTGGTGGTGACCGGCGTAAGCGGGAGCGGGAAAAGCACGCTGGCCTTTGACTTGTTGTTTGCGGAGGGCCAGCGGCGGTTCCTGGACTCCATGAACACCTATGCGCGGCAGTTTGTGGAGCAGTTTGCCCGGCCGGAGGTGGACCGGATCACGGGCCTGCCGCCGACGGTGAGCATTGAGCAGCGGACCACGCGGGGCGGCGGGAAGAGCACGGTGGCGACGGTGACGGAGGTGTATCACTTCCTGCGGCTGCTCTATGCGCGGCTGGGTGTGCAGCATTGTCCGGACTGCGCCCTGCCGGTGGAGTCGCAGACGCGCGACGCGGTGGCGGCGGGGCTGGAACGCGAGCGGCGGAAGCGCGGGGCGTTGACCCTGCTGGCGCCGGTGGTGCGGAACCGGAAGGGCTTTCACACCGACGTGGCCGAGTGGGCGGCGCGGCACGGGTATGCGCGGGTGCGGGCGGACGGGCGGATGCACGACACGGCGCAGCCGTTCCGGCTGGACCGGTTCTCGGAGCACGACGTGGAGATTGTGGTGGGGGTGCTGGGCGGCGGGGCGCGGTCGGGGGGCGGGCCGCGCAGGCCGCAGCAGCTGGTGGACGAGGCGCTGGATTTGGGGAAGGGGACCGTGTTCGCCCTCGATGCGCGGGGGCGGCTGACCATTCACTCCACGGAGCGGGCCTGCCCGAAGTGCGCGCGGTCGTTTGCGCCGCTGGACCCGAAGAACTTTTCCTACAACTCGGCCCAGGGCTGGTGTCCGCGCTGCCGGGGTTTTGGGGAGCTGTTTTACCTGCCCGAGGTGGAGCGGGGCGCCAACGCGGACGCGGTGGAGGAGAGCTGGTGGAGCTGGGCGGAGGAACGCGAGGTCTGCCCGGAATGCCATGGGGCGCGGCTGCGGCCGGAGGCGCGGGCGGTGCGGCTGCGCCTGGGGCCGGCCGGGCGGGCGGGGTTGGGCGAGCCGACCATCGAGGAGTTCTCGGGCCTGTCGGTGTCCGCGGCCCACGGGTACTTCCGCCGGTTGAAGTTCAAGGGGCGCGAGGCCCTGATTGCGCGGGACATCCTGCCGGAGATGGTGGAGCGGCTGAACTTCCTCGAGGAAGTGGGCCTGGGCTACCTGCAGCTGGGCCGGGCGGTGACCACGCTCTCCGGGGGCGAGGCCCAGCGCATCCGGCTGGCCGCGCAGCTGGGGTCCAACCTGAGCGGCGTGCTGTATGTGCTGGACGAGCCGACCATCGGCCTGCACGCGCGCGACAACGAGCAGTTGCTGGCCGCGCTGCACCAGTTGCAGGACCGCGGCAACTCGCTGGTGGTGGTGGAGCACGACGAGGAGACCATGCGGCGGGCGGATTACGTGATCGATTTGGGGCCGGGCGCGGGCGTGCATGGCGGCCAGGTGGTCGCGGCGGGGACGCTGCCGGAGTTGCTGCGGCACGAGGATTCCGTGACGGGCCGCTGTTTGCGCGCGCTGGAGACGAAGCAGTATCCGACGCGGGGCGAGCGTCGTCCGGTGGCCGCGCCGGCCCGGGGGCGGGCGCGCCGGGGCGCGGGGGACGGCGGGTCGTGGCTGACGTTGGCGGGGGCGGCGGTGAACAACCTGCAGGACCTGACCGTGCGGATACCGTTGAACCGGTTGGTGGTGGTGACGGGCGTGAGCGGGAGCGGCAAGAGCACGCTGGTGCGCGAGTGCCTGTTGCCGGCGGTGACGGGGGCGGTGCGGGGCCGGGGGCGCGGGGAAGGGCCGCGGGGCGCGGGCCGGGTGACCGGGCATGAGGGCCTGAAGGGCGTCTACGAGGTGGACCAGAGCCCGATTGGGCGGACGCCGCGGAGCACGCCGGCGACCTATGTGGGGTTTTTCGACGAGATTCGGCAGCTGTTTGCGCAGACCCCCGAGGCGCGCATGCGCGGCTACGGGGCGGGGCGGTTCAGCTTCAACAGCGCGCAGGGCCGGTGTCCGGACTGCGAGGGGGCGGGGGTGATCAAGCTGGAGATGAACTTCCTGCCGCCGGCCTATGTGAAGTGCGAGGCCTGCGGGGGCCGGAGGTTCAGCCGGGAGACCCTCGACATCGAGTATGGCGGGCGGAACATCGCGCAGGTGCTTGACCTGAGCGTGGAGGAGGGGTTGGCCTTCTTTGCCGCGCATCCGCGCATCCTGCGTCCGCTGGAGGCGTTGCACGACACCGGGTTGGACTACCTGAAGCTGGGCCAGACCAGCCCGACGCTGTCCGGGGGCGAGGCGCAGCGGGTGAAGCTGGTCACGCACCTGTTGACCGGCCTGAAGGGCGGGGCGGCGGCGGGCGGGCATCCGGGCCGCGGCCGGCGGGCGGGGGAACCGGCGGCGCACCTGTTCATCCTGGAGGAGCCGACCATTGGCCTGCACATGAGCGACGTGGGGCGGTTGGTGGGCGTGCTGCAGCGGTTGGTGGACGCGGGGCACAGCGTGGTGGTGATCGAGCACAACCTGGACCTGATTGCGGAGGCCGACTGGGTGATTGACCTGGGCCCGGAGGGCGGCGCGGAGGGCGGCCGGGTGGTGGCGGAGGGGACGCCCGAGCAGGTGGCGCGGGTGAAGGGATCGCACACGGGGCGTTTCCTGCGGTCGTGGTTGCGGGGGGCTTTTGCCTTGTGCGGGGGCGCGCGGGGGGATAGGCAGACGGCCCGGCGGTGAGCCCGCCCGAGCCGCCCAACCAAACCTGTGTCCCGACGTCCCGCCTTCAGCACCGACCCGAGCTTCGCGGCCCGGTCGCGCTCGACCTGGGAGATTGTCCGCCGCGTGGCGGTGTATCTGCGGCCCTACCCCTGGATGGCGGTGGGGACCATCCTGTGCGCCCTGCTGGCGACGGCGTGCAGCTTTGCCTTCCCGCACCTGACGCGGGACGTCATCGACAACGTGATTGGCAAGGGCCAGGCGGAACGGCTGGGGCCGGTGATACTGGGGTTGCTGGGGGCGTTTCTCCTGCGGGATCTCTTCAACAGCCTCCGGATCCGCATCAACAACACCTTTGAGCAGAACGTGATTTACGACATGCGCCGCGACGTCTTTGCGCGGCTGCAGCGGCTGCCGGTGGGTTATTTCGATCAGCGGGCCTCGGGCGACCTGATGACGCGGGTGATTGAGGACGTGAACTCGGTGGAACGCATCCTGATTGACGGGACGGAGCAGGGGACGGTGGCGTTGCTGAGCGTGGTGGGGGTGACGGCGTTCCTGTTTCACCTGAATCCGCAGTTGGCCTGGGTGGCGATGATCCCGATCCCGCTGCTCACGGCGGGGGCCCTGTGGTACACGCTGACGGCGCACCGCCGTTACCGGGCGCAGCGCGAGGCGGCCAGCGCCATGAACGCGCTGCTGATGGACGACCTGCAGGGCATCCGGCAAATCAAGGCCTACGGCCGGCAGGCGCATGAGGACGCGCGGTTTGCCGGGCGGGCGGACGCCATGCGGCACGGGATGCTGGGGGTGATGCGGGTCTGGGCGCTGTATTCGCCGGCCATGAGCTTTGCCGCCGCGCTGGGCAGCGCGCTGGTGTTGTGGGTGGGCGGCCGGCTGGTGCTGCAGGGGGCGATGACGCTGGGGGAACTGGTGGGTTTCCTGTTCTTTCTCGCGCTCTTTTACGAGCCGATCGGGCGGCTGCACGGGCTGAACCAGATCCTGCAGTCGGCGCGCGCGGCGGGCGAGCGGGTGTTCGACATCCTGGACGCCGCCCCGGAGGCGGCGGTGGCGCACCGGGCCGGGGCGTTGCGCCTGCCGGTGCGCGGCGAGGTGGTCTACGAGAACGTCAGCTTCCGCTACGGCCCGGAGCGGGTGGTGTTGAAGGAGGTTTCCCTGCGGGCGCAACCCGGGGACATGGTGGCGCTGGTGGGCCCGACCGGGGCGGGCAAATCCACGCTGGTCAACCTGCTGCCGGCCTTTTACGAGCCGGCCGGGGGCCGCATTTTGATTGATGGCCAGGACATTGCCGGGATTGGGCTGGAGTCCCTGCGGGGCCAGATCAGCGTGGTCAGCCAGGAGGCGTTCCTGTTCAACGGGACCATCCGGGAGAACATCCTCTACGGGAAGCTGGACGCCACGGCGGAGGAACTCGAGGCGGCGGCGCGGGCGGCCAACTGCCATGAGTTCATCAGCCGGCTCCCGGAGGGCTACGATGCGCGGGTGGGCGAGCGCGGGGTCAAGCTGAGCGTGGGGGAGAAGCAGCGGGTGAGCATCGCGCGGGCGCTGCTGAAGAATGCGCCCATCCTGATCCTGGACGAGGCCACCGCCAGCGTGGACACGGCGACGGAGCGGCTGATCCAGGAGGCCCTGGAACGGCTGATGCGGGGACGGACCAGCTTTGTCATCGCGCACCGGTTGAGCACCATCCGGTCCGCCAGCCAGATCCTTGTGGTGCGCCAGGGGGAGGTGGTCGAGCGCGGCACCCACGACGAGTTGGTGGCGCAGGACGGGCTTTACGCCAAGCTGGCCCGCATCCAGAACACGACCTTCATCGAGGAAGGCTTCGCCCGGCTGGGCGGGGAATCCTGAGGCCGTCGCGGTGCGAGGGTTTCCACCTGGGTAGGAACCCTCGCGCTGCGAGGGTTCAAGGAGGGGGCGTCCTCGCGGCGCGAGGACGGCTACCCGAGGGGTTAATTCGTCTTGCGGGGGAGTTTTTCGTCGAGCATGGCCGTCTGGTAGATGACGGCAGCCATGATGACGGACGCCTGCTTGAGGTCCTCGGGAATGATGCGGTCGTAGACGTCCATGTTGGAATGGTGGGTGAGGGTCCAGTAATCGAGGCTGTCCTGGATGAACTGGAACCCGGGGAGGCCGACGCCGACGAAGGGGAGGTGGTCGGTGCCGCCGGTGTTGGAGAGCGTGATGGTGTCGGCGCCGAGGTCGGCGAAGGGGGCGAGCCACTGGCGGAAGAGCGGGCGGGCGGCCTCGAGGCCCTGGAGGTAGATGCCGCGGATGCGGCCGGCGCCGTTGTCGAGGTTGTAGTAGGCGGAGAGCTTGTCGTGGGCGGGGCCGGGCACGAGGCGGCGCTCCGGGCGGTCGCCCCCGGTGCGGCGCTGGCTGGCGGCCTGGTCGCGTCCGTGGGGGGACTGGGCGCGGCCGGCCTCGACTTGGGCGGCGGTGAGGTTGGTCACGTGGCCGAAATGGCGGCGGACGTAGGCGACGGAGCCGAGCAGGCCCTGTTCCTCGCCGGACCAGAGGGCGACGCGGATGGTGCGGCGGGGCTGGAGGTTGAGGGCACGCAGGATGCGGACGGCCTCCATGCACACGGCGACGCCGGCGGCGTTGTCGGTGGCGCCGGTGCCGGTGTGCCAGGAGTCGAGGTGTCCGCCGAGCATGACGAGTTCATCCTTGAGGTCGGAGCCGGGGATTTCCGCGATGGTGTTGTAGCCCTGGAGGTCCTCGTCATGGTAGCGGGCCTGGAGTTCGACGCGGGCCCGGATTTTTTCGCCGCGGCGGGCCAGGCGGACGAGGCGGTTGTAGTGCTCGGCGGCGAGGACGATTTGGGGGAGGAAAGGGGGCGCGTTGGTGCTCCACGGGCTGCGGCCAAGCTGGTTGGTGGGGGAGCGCCCGTTGGTGTTGCCGTTGCCGTTGGCGGTCCAGTTGGTCTGGGGCCGGAATCCGTTGGGGACCTGGGAGGGCACGGAGGCGGACTCCGCGAAGACGGCGCCGCCTTCGCCGGCGTAGCTGGGGGTGACGAGGAGGGCGGCGCCTTCCTCCATGACGAAGGCGGTGCGTGAGAGGGGACCGCTGCGGGAGGATCGGGGTGTGCTGTTGGTCCGGGGTGGGGCGGTGGGGGTGGCGGCGGGGGTGGGGGTGGTCCGGGCGGGGGCCGGGGTGGCGTTGGTGGCGGGCGGGGTGCTGCGGGGGGAGGCGCCTTGGATCTCGTAGGGGAGGGGGTTGCGGGCGCCGGGTTCGCCGGCGTTGGCCAACCGGAGGAGGTTGGTCTCGGTCAGGCGGGTGGCGGCCGGCTCGAAGCGCGTCTTCAACTCCCGGGGCTGGGCCATGAGGACGATGGCGCCCTTGAGGCGGCCCTTGTATTTCTCGAGGTCGGCATCGCTGGCGGCGTCGAGGAACACGACCTCCGCCTCGATGGGTTTGTCGAGGGAGGGGGACCACGCCTTGGGCACGGCGATGAGGGGCATCGACTCCGGCACGGTCAACTGCGCCGAGAAGGACTGCAGCGACCAACCGCGGCCAAACGTGCCCCACGGCTCGAGCGCGGCATTGGTCAGGCCCCAGGCCACCATCTGGTCCCGGGTCCATTCGTTGGCCCGCTTCATCTGGGGGGAACCGGTCAGGCGGGGCCCGATCACGTCGGTGAGATGGGCGATGGTCTCCATGACCTTGGACCGGTTCAGGCCCTCGTCCCGGATGCGGGCCAGGTTGGTGGCGGCGACCGTGCGGACGGGCGGGGCCGTCTGGGCCGGGGCCAACGCGGCCAGGGCAAGGCTGAGGAGGAGGGTCAGGACCGGGGCAGGGCACGCGCCGGAACGCCGGGACAGGAAATGCATGCGCCGGACCATAGCGGGTCCAACCCCGCTGACAAGGAGGGGAAAGGTTGGCGGGTTCGTGGATGAGTGGAGGAGTGAGCTGGCGAGTGGGCTCCGGCAGGACGGTTGCCTGCAGACTCGGCAACTCAATCACCCGCTGACTGACGAACTTCTCGGCCTCTTTCGTTGCATCCTTTGAATGGAGTCCCTACTTTTGCCATCCAGTTACCGTTATGTCTCCCATCACGCTCAAGCCCGCAGGCAGTTTCACGCCCTTGGCCGTCCCCAAGCATGCGGTCCAGCAGCGGTTCCGCACGCCCCGCAAGAACATCCCGCAGACCCCGGCTGAGCGGAGCCGCGTCCTGCAGGGTGTGCGCCATTACGTGGCGGAATACAACCCCGTGCCGCCCCTGCCTTCCGACCAGTTGAAGGAGCATGCCGCGCGCGTGCTGGAGTTGCTGGGGTTGGACCCCATTTACCGGGATTACGTCGGGGTCTTGATCAACAACGAGATGTGGCGGGAAACCCTGGCCGGGGTGCCCTTTGAGCGGCGCCTGCTGCTGCTGCCGAAGTGCCTGCGGGTGGAGGCCAAATGCCCGGCGCCGTTTGATGAGTTCGGGCTGCTCTGCAAGCAATGCGGGTTGTGCACCATCCAGGACCTGCAGGCCGAGGCCGAGAAGCTCGGCTACGCCGTCCTGGTGGCCGAGGGCAGCGCCATCGTCATGAGCCTCATCCAGACCGGCAAGATCGAGGCCATCGTGGGGGTAAGCTGCCTGCCGGTGCTGGAGCGCGCCTTCCCCTACATGGAGGCGGCCGCCATTCCCGGCGTGGCCGTTCCCCTGCTGCAGGACGACTGCATTGACACCACGGTCGACCTCGACTGGGTCTGGGAATACATCCATTTGACCAGTGACGACCAGACGCGCCGGATGGACCTGGGTGCCCTGCGCGACGAGGTGGACTTCTGGTTCAGCCCGGCCTCGCTGGACTGCATCATGGGCAATGCCGAGGGGGAGACCGAGCGGTTGGGGCGCGAATGGCTGATGCGCGCCGGCAAGCGCTGGCGGCCCTTTCTCGCCGTGGCGGCCTTCCAGGCCCTGCGCACGGACCTGGGCAGGCCGCTTTCGGACGACGTGAAGAAGATTGCGGTGGCGGTGGAGTGTTTCCACAAGGCGTCGCTGATCCATGACGACATTGAGGACGGGGACGCGCAGCGCTACGGGGAGCAGACCCTGCATGAGTCGCATGGGGTGGCGGTGGCCTTGAACGTGGGGGATCTGCTGATTGGGGAAGGCTACCGGTTGCTGGCCTCGTGCAAGCTGAGTGCCGAGCAGAAGGCGCAGATGCTGATGGTGGCCGCCCAGGGGCAGCGCGAGCTGTGCCGGGGCCAGGGGGCGGAGTTGTGCTGGGCCCGCTCGCCGCAGGTGCTGGCCAGCGGCCAGGTGCTGGACATCTTCCGGCGCAAGACGGCGCCTGCGTTCGAGGTGGCCCTGCGCCTGGGCGCCCTCGCCGCGGGCGTGGAGGCCCATGCGGAAGTCGGCGACGTCCTGAAGACCTACAGCGAGGCCATGGGCATCGCCTACCAGATTCGGGACGACCTGAACGACCTGGGCGCCTCCGGGGAAACCAACGACATCGCCGGCCTGCGTCCGAGCCTCCTGCTGGCGGTGGCGCATGAGAAGGCCCAGGACTCGGCCAAGGCGCAACTGGCGGCCATCTGGCGGCGCCAATGGCCGGTGGGCACCACCCCGGCCGACATCGAGCGGCTCTATCTCGATCTCAAGGCCGATGAACGGGCGCGCACCCTCCTGGAGACCTACAAGGAGGAATCCATCCGCTGCCTCCGCGACCTGGAGAATCCCAACCTGAAGGGCCTCCTCCGTCGCGTGGTTGGCAAGATTTTCAACGACGTCGAAATCAAGGGCTGGTGCAAGGAGCAGGAAGAGAAGAACGCCGCCCAAGGCATCACCCTGCCAGTCGCCTCCGCCTGAGCGGCCGCGCCAAGCGTACCCCTCCCGTCGCCCCCATCGCCCAACCCCCACTGGCGGGTGTGACTCCCCGCGCCCGGACCCAATTCCGCGCTGACTCAGCCGGGATGAATCCGTCGGGAAGCGTTGCTGCTCCCCAGTCCACCATGGCAACGGGTTGCAACTTGGGGGAATCCCTTGCCAAACAAGTCCCGGGCAGGGTTCCCCAGCGCCAGCCGAGACCAGCCTGGGCCAGCAAGGAAGAGCGAAGGGAGTAGCAAGGAAGAGCGAAGGAAGTCGGGCGTCATTCGGGGTGGGCTGCCTTGGCGGCCGCGCGTGGGGGATTGGAGGGGCGGGAGCGATTCACCCTGAATGGGACCGGGCAGGGCCGGTTCCTTGGGACTGGCGGGGTCTCGCCATGACCCCGGCCCCCGAGGAAGCGAACCGGGTCGCTCCGTTGCAGAGTGACTGGCGGTTACTTAGGTAAAAAACCCAGGTTTTACGAAGCCCGGGCGGGGGGTTGTGAATAACTTTTGCCCATATCTTGTGGGTTTGCCCTTGTCGGGGCACGAGGGCTTGTGGTCTTTTGATTGGGTCCTATGTATCTCAAAAACCTGACGGTTCTCGGGTTTAAGTCCTTTGCGGACAAGACGTCGCTCAATTTTCTGCCGGGCGTGACGGCCATTGTGGGGCCGAACGGGTGCGGCAAGTCGAACGTCTCGGATGCCATTCGATGGGTGTTGGGCGAGCAATCGGCCAAGGCCCTGCGTGGCGGCGAGATGGCGGACGTGATTTTCAACGGGACGGATGGGCGCAAGCCGCTGGGCATGGCGGAGGTTTCGCTGACGATTGGCGATGTGGATTCGGAGCACCTGACGGCGGCCGGGGTGGAGGTGGGCTACAACGAGGTGACGGTGACACGGCGGGTGTTCCGGGATGGGGGCAGCGAGTATTTCATCAACAAGACCCCCTGCCGGTTGAAGGACATCCAGCAGTTGTTCATGGGCACGGGGGTGGGCCGGACCAGTTACTCCGTGATGGCGCAGGGCAACATCACGCAGCTGCTTTCCAGCCGTCCGGAGGACCGGCGGATGGTCTTCGAGGAGGCGGCGGGCATCACGAAGTTCAAGTCGCAGAAGAAGGAGGCGTTGCGCAAGCTGGAGTATACGGACCAGAACCTCCTCCGCGTGGCGGATCTCATCCGCGAGGTGAAGCGGCAGATTGGCTCGCTGCAGCGGCAGGCCGGCAAGGCCCGGCGCTACAAGCAGCTGGCGGGCGAACTGCAGCAACTCGACACCCAGCTGGCCCGGCACCAGTTCGACGTCCTGCAGTCGGAAATCACCGCGCGGCATGCGGCGGCCGAGGGGCTCCGCAACGAGATTGAGAGCCTGAGCGGCACCGTGCTCCGGGCCGAGGACGAGATCCTGCAGCTGCGCGAGCGCCTGAGCGAGATTGAGCACCACATCAGCGCCAGCCAGCAGCGTGGCATGGAGCTGAAGGGGCAAAGCGACCGGCACGAGTCGCGCATCCAGTTCAATGAGGAGCGCCTGCGCGAACTCGAGGCCCAGAACGGGCGCGCCCTGGCCGAGATTGCCCAGGCGGAGGAACGCGCCGGGGCCACCGAGGCCGAGTTGGCCGCCCTCAAGGACCGCCTGGCCGCGTCGGAGGCCGCCCTGACCACCCAGCGCACCGCCCTGGAGGAACGCCGCGCCGCCCTCACGGGGGTGGAATCCGAGCTGGCCCGCCAGGCCGAGGCCCTCCGCCAGGCCCAGTCGGCCGCCTTCGCCGCCATCCAGGCCCTCACCCGCGCCCGCAACGAGATCAACGCCCTCGACCTGCAGAAGCAGGGCAACGTCGTCCGCCTGGAGAAGCTGTCCTCCGAGAAAATCCAGCTGGAGGAGGAACGCACCCGCCTTGAGGCCCGCCTGGCCGAGTTTGCTGCCAGCGTGCAGGCGCGCAAGCAGGACGCGCAGAACCAGCGCGGCACCGTCGAGGAGCGCCAGGCGCGCTTGCGCGAAATCCAGAACGAGCTGACCCAGGCGGCCGCCGCCGTCGATGACCTCCTCCGCCAGCAGGCCGCCAAGCGGTCCCGCCTGAACGTCCTCGAGCAGCTCCAGGAAAGCCATGAGGGCTTCAGTGCCGGCGCCCTCGCCGCCCTGCGCCAGTCCAAGGACGTCCTCGGGTCGCTGGCGGACAAGATCCAGGTGCCCAATGAGTTTGTGGTCGCCGTCGAGGCCGCCCTCGGCCATCACCTCCAGCTGGTCCTGACCGCCCAGCCGGAAACGGCCCGGCAGATCCTCGCCGACCTTGCGTCCGGCCGGAAGGGCCGGGCCAGCATCGCGGCCATTGACCTGCTTGCGCAGCCGGCGCGCGCCTCGGCCGCGCCCGGGGTGGCGCTGCCCCCCGGCGGGGTGGCCGCCTTGGGCGTGGTCACTGCCGACCCGGCCGTGCAGCCCCTGATTGAGGGATTGCTTGCCCGCACCGTCATTGTGCCGGACTTGGCCGCCGCGACGGAGGCCTTTCGTGGCCAGGCGGGGGCGTGGGACTACGTCACGCAGGCCGGGGAGGTGTTGACGCATCTCGGTGTCTTTACCGGCGGCGCGGCGGCCGGCAGCGGCCAGGGCGGCGCGGCGCCCGCGTCCATCCTGGGCCGCAAGAACCAGATCGCCGAGCTGCAGGGGCAGGTGGCGGAACTGGAGGCGCAGGTGACCGAGGCCAGCCGCCGGAAGGGCGCGCTGGCCAGCGAGCAGACCAGCCTGCAGGCGGGGCTGCAGCAGGCCCAGACGGAGCTGCGCGCGCAGGAGGTGGCCATTGCCGCGCACGAGGGCGAATACAACGCCCTGCAGATGTCGCTGCGCGGGCTGCACAACAAGATTGAGACGGTGGTCTACGAGGTGCAGGCCCTGGCGGAACACGACCGGGAGGGCCAGGAAAAGCGCGCTGGCCTGGCGGCCCAGGTGGCGGAGGTGGAGAGCCGGGAACAGGCGGCCCAGGGCCAGGTCACGGAGCTGACCGCGGCGCTCGAGCAGCTCCGGCAATCCCGCGACACCGCCAACACGCACCTGACCGAGGCCAAGGTGGCCCTGGCCTCCGAGGAACAGCATTGCGCGGCCCTTGGCCGCCAGAAGGCGCCCCTGGCCGAGCGCCTGCGGGAGCTTTCGCAGCTGGTCCAGCAGCGCCGTTCCGAGTGCGCCTCCTTCCTGGAGAAGCGCGCCCAGTTTGAGGCGGAGATCGAGGACAGCCGCCGGCAGATGGACCGTTTGGCCCACGAGCGCGAGGTGGTCGGCCAGCAGACGGCCGAGCTCGTCACCCAGAAGGAAGCCCAGGACCAGGCGATTGCCGGGCGGGAGGAGCGCCTCCGCGCGGAGCGGCGCCACCTGACCGACCTGCAGCAGCAGCGCGGCACCATCGATGTGGAGCTGGCCCAGAAGACCATGTCCGTGCAGAACCTGCGCGAGCGCATCCAGCAGAAGTACCAGCTGAACCTGGACGACATCCGCAGCGAGTGCATCACCATCACGCTGGCCGACGAGGGCCCGGCCCGGGTGCAGACCCTGACCCCGGAGGAGATGGCGGCGGCGGGCGTGGCCACCGACTGGGATCTGGTGGGCCAGCAGGTCGCGGCCCTGCAGCAGAAGCTCGACGAGATGGGCCCGGTCAACCTGGTGGCCATCGAGGAATACGAGGAGACCGAGCAGCGGCACAACTTCCTCACGCAGCAGAACGACGACCTGGTGGCGGCCAAGGCCCAGTTGCTGGAGGTGATCAACCGCATCAACACCCAGACCAAGGAGATGTTCACGGAGACGTTCACCCGGATCCGGGACAACTTCCGCGTGATGTTCACCGAGATCTTCGGCGGCGGCAAAGCGGACCTCATCCTCACCGACGAGGGCGACGTGCTGGAGAGCGGCATCGACATCGTGGCGCGTCCGCCCGGCAAGCAGCTCCAGAGCATCTCCCTGCTGTCCGGCGGCGAGCAGACCATGACGGCCGTGGCGCTGCTCTTCTCCATCTACCAGGTGAAGCCCTCCCCGTTCTGCGTGCTGGACGAGTTGGACGCGCCCCTGGACGAGAGCAACATCAACCGGTTCATCCGCGTGCTCCAGCGCTTCCTCCAGCACAGCCAGTTCGTCATCATCACCCACAACAAGCGCACCATCGGCATGGCGGACGTCCTTTACGGGGTCACCATGCAGGAGCGCGGGGTCAGCCGCATCGTCAGCGTGAAGTTCCACAAGGCCGACGAGGCGGTGACCGACCATGCGCCGAAGCAACTGGTCGAGACCCCGGCCAACGACGTCGCGGTCGAGGAGAACAAGGTGCAGCCCAAGCAGGACACCGTGTTCATGGCCAAGTAAGGGTGGCCCACCACGGGGGGTGGGCGGGCCTCCCGGCCTGCGCCGTCCGGCTCCCCGGCGGGCCCCGGGGACTTCCCCGCGGCCCGGGTTCCTGGCGGCGTGGTCGGCACCGGGTGGACCGCCTGAGCCGGCCCTGGCTCCCGGGTGCGGTGCCGCCCGTCTCCCCTCTTCCTCCCCGATACCGCCCCCATGCCGCCCTCTTCGGTTGGAGGCCCGGGTGGGCGGCTGGCGGCGTCCCGCAGGTCACCCCCATCCTGTGGCCCGCGGTCCTGGGAAGTCGGAGTGAGCGGTGCACGGAAAGCAAAAACCCCCTCCAGCTCGCGGCCGGAGGGGGTTGAAGGACCTGTCGTGGCTTAGAACTTGTAGATGAAGTTCAGCGCGACGGTGTAGTAGTTGCGCAGGCTGCCACCGGAGCCGCCAGGCCCGGAGTTGGCCAGGTCGCCACCGTAGGGGGTCATGTCGTTGTCGCCCGCCTGGTGGTCCCAGCGGAACTCGAGGCGGCTGAGCACGTTCTTCCAGAGGTCATACTGGAGCGTGGCCGTGCCGGCGATGACCTCGCTGTTGCCACCGTCGAGATTGGCCTCGGAGCCGAGCAGGGAGGTGTCGGTCCAGGCATACTCGCCGCGGAGGTGCAGGCTGAGCTTCTCGTTGATGGAGATGGAGGTGTAGAGGGCGGCGGCGTTGCCATACCAGGAGGTGTTGGCAGCCGTCGGGTCGCCCAGGTTCTCGTCCGTGGTGGCGAGATGGTCGTAGGAGGCGCCGACCTTGAGCCACTTGAGCGGGGTGTTCACCGTCGCGCCCAGGTAGTAGCTGGTCTGGTCCACGCCACCCTCGGTGGTGGAGTTGTAGCCGTTGATGACGGAGCCGGCCAGGGTCGACCCGGACAGGAAGCCCCAGTCTTCGGGGGCGGTCAGGGCGACGGCGCCGATGTAGGTCTTGTAGGACTCCGCCTTGGGACCATTGGCGCGCTCGTTGATGGAGGGGCCAAAGGTGTTGGCGATGCCGGCCGAGGCGCTGAACCACTTGCAGAACTGGTAGCTCATGAGCACGCCAGTGTGCGCAAACGGCTCCATGGTGTAGCCATAGGACCGGGTGTAGTTCGGGTTCTTGTAGCCGTCGAACGTCTCATAGCCCATCGGGGTGTCGAAGGTGCCGACCTTGAAGTCGAGACCGTTGCCCACCGGGGCGCGCAGGGAGATGTAGGCCTGCTTGATGGCGAAGTCGCCGGTGTCGCCGGCGCTGCTGCTCAGCGTGCCGTAGGCATTGGCGTCAGGGCCAAAGATGAGGTCGGCGCGGTAACCGGCGGACCACTGGGCCTCGTCGAGCGCCTTCTCGAGCGAGAGGCTGACCACGTCCAGGTTGAAGCCGTCCTGCTTGCCCGCGTTGAAGGCATAGCTGGGGACGCTGGCGTTGCCCGTGCCGGGGTTGTAGTGCACGGAGGTGTTGATGTAGCCGCTGAGGGTGGTCGGGCTGAGGGCCGTGAGCACCGGGTTCATCTTCTCCTCGGCCTGCAGACCGGCCGGGATGGTGATGAGCCCAAGGGCGGCCAGGGCGTGAGTCCATTGTTTCATGTTCATTTTGTCCCTTCTGTTGTTGTGCGGAATCATTCCGCGGTTTGGTTGGTTTGGTTTGCTCGGAGATTGGATGAGGTGCCCGTGCAGGCGCTCACCCTTGGAAAGTGTGCCAGCAGATCAGAACTTGTAGATGAAGTTCAGGGCGATGGTGTAGCGGTTGCGGAGGCTTCCGCTGGTCGCCCCATTTTCCAGCTGGCCGCCAAAGCCGGTCATGTCGTTGTCCCCCGCCTGGTGGTCCCAGATGAACTCGAGGCGGCTGATGACGTTCTTCCAGAGATCGTACTGGAGGGTCGCAGTGAGGCCGAACAGCTTGCTGGTTCCGCCCGGGGTGCCGGTGGCCTGGCTCCCCCAAACGTTGGAGTCGGAGTCGGCGTATTCGCCGCGGAGGTGCAGTCCGAGCCGTTCGGAATACTGGTAGGAGGTGTAAAGGGCCACGGCCTGGGCCTGGACTTCCTCCTGGCTGCCGCCCGGAACGGCGTCATCCGTATTTTGCGAGTGGTCGTAGGACACGCCGACCCGCAGGCCGTCGATGCCGGTGTTGAGGGCCACCCCCGCGTAGAGGTTGAGGATGGTGTCGCCCCCGGTGGCGTCGCCGTTCCAGCCATTGACGGCGCCCGCGTAGAGCGTGGAACCGGAGACCCAGCCCCAGTTGTCCGGGGCGGCCAGGGCCACCGAGCCCATGTAGGTCTTGAAGGACTCGGCCTTGGGCCCGTTGGCGCGGGCGTTGATGGTGGGGCCGTAGGTGTTCGCGATGCCGGCGGAGGCGCTGAACAGGGAATTGAACTGGTAGCTCATCAGCACGCCCGTGTGGGAGCGCGGCTGGATGGAGACCGAATAGGCGCGGGTGTAGTTGGGATCCTTGTAGGCATCGTGGCTCTCGTAGCCAATGATGTAGTCGAACACGCCCACCTTGAAATCGAGGCCGTTGCCGACCGGGGCCCGCAGGGAAACATAAGCCTGCTTGATGGCCAGGTCCGAGTTGTTGCCCGTGCTGACCGTATTGAAGGTGTTGGCGTCCGGGCCGAACCACAGGTCCGCCGCGTAGCCGGCGGCCCAGGCGGATTCGTCGAGGGACTTCCCGAGGCTCAAGGCGACCACGTCGAGGTTGAATCCATCCGCCTTGTCGGCCTGGTAGAGGCGGGGCGAACTGTAGGCGTTTCCGGTCCCGGGGGCCCACTGCACGGAACTGCTGAGGTAGCCGCTCAGCGTGGTGGGGGAAACCGCGGTCAACAGTGGATTCAGCTTCTCCTCAGCGGCAACCACTTGCGGCAGTGTGATCAGGCCCAGGGTGCCGAGAACCAACGTCCATGAGTTTGATTTCATCGCTATTCGGCTTGGCAGGAGGTCTTGCGCTGCGGTTCTTTCTGCGCGACGGAACACGCGAACCCCGCGCCAAGCGGTCTAACCGGGGCGGAAAGTAGGTAAAAAGCCCGGACCTTGACAATAGTTTTTTTGCGGAACCTAAACGGCGGCAAGCCACTGTCGTCGCCGGGCGCCCTTGGTTGAGGTGAACTCCCCTCTCTTTTTGTCGCTCCGCCTTGCCGTCGAGGGCAAAGCTTCGCCCGCCAGGATTCCGGACTGTTTCGCTTGGGCTCCGCATCGTTGGCCGGCTTCTCCGCTCCGCCATCCCCGCCCTTCTTTGCGGTTGGAAGTGGCCGACGCAACCCGCCAGCCCTTCGAGCGTTGACCCCGGTTCCGCGGGTCGAGCGCAGGCTGCAGGAACACGCCCGGGTTGGTATAGTCTTGTGCCGGTGCTCCCGCCAGACGCGAGATATTCATTGACGCTGCCCATGCGCCGCAGGGCTGATCATGATTAATGCGCTAAAGGTTAAAGTTAACGGGAATCTGTTAATTGGTTTTCATGCTTCTGGTCAGGTGCATTGTCCGGGGCGACGCTTTTGCCCTGAATGGACCCGTTTTGGGTCATGCACTCGGGGATGCTTAAGCCTCGCTTCGAAATAAATCCTAAAATGATTATAGTTAACGTATGCCTTTTTTCGATTTTGGATGCCCGGTTGGACTGCTCATTGCGCCAATCGACTGGGTCTCGTAATCCGGTTTGGATTCTGTTCTGGCGGTGGTTGGCTTGGCCTGAGGGTGTCGGGGATGGCGGTGGCCCGTGGATGAGTGCTCCCAAGTTAAGGTATGGAGGAGCCTGGGGGGGTGGCGAGGGCTGGCTGGGTGGCTTGTCGATGGTGGGGCAGGGGGGGATGGGCTCCGGGTTTCCGTTGAAACTCCGCTGGCACCGGCGCGTGCTTCGTGGTCTGCTCGCCGCGCATGCAATCCTGTGCGCCATCCTTCCCCGCCAGTCTGTTGGCGCAGGTGTCGCGTTCGTTTTATCTCACGCTCCGGGTTTTGCCCCGCCGGGTCCGGCCGCAGATTTCGCTCGCCTACCTGCTGGCCCGCGCCTCGGACACCATCGCGGACACGGAATTGGTTCCCGCGTCCCGGCGTCGGGCGGCCCTGGGCCGGTTGCGGGAACGATTGCAGGGTGGCTCTGGTGATCTGGGCTTGGGAGACCTCACGTTGGCCCAGGGGAACCCGGCTGAGCGGACGCTTCTGCAGCGGCTCGAGGAACCGCTGGCGAGCCTGGCAGCCCTGTCCGCCGCGGACCGCAGCCTTGTTCGACAGGTGCTGGACACCATCACATTAGGGCAGGATTTGGATCTGGCGCGCTTTGGCGAGGCCACGGTGGACCGCATCACCGCGTTGGCGGACGAGGCCGAGTTGGAGGATTACACCTACCGGGTGGCCGGGTGTGTGGGCGAGTTTTGGACCCGCCTGTGCCTGGCGCACGGTCTTGGGGTGCCTGCTCGTGTCCAGTGCGCCCAGGGGCCGGCCCGGGCCGGGGCGGCCCGGGATTTTGAGCAACCGGGCCGGCGCTTCGGGCAGGGGCTGCAACTGGTCAACATCCTGCGCGACCTGCCGCGCGATCTGCGCCAAGGGCGGTGCTATCTTCCCCTCAACCGGCTCCGGGCCCTCGGTCTCCAGCCGGCCGACCTGCTCGATCCCGCCTGCGAGGCTCCGTTGCGTCCGCTCTACAACGCGCTGCTGGACCAGGCGGTCGCCCACCTGGCGGACGGTTGGAATTACACCGGGCAGATTCCCGTCCTCGCCCCCCGACTTCGCCTCGCCTGCGCATGGCCGGTCCTGCTCGGGGTCCGGACCCTGGCGCTCCTGCGGACCCGCAATCCGCTCGACCCCGATGACCGCGTCAAGGTGCCGCGCCCTGCCGTCCGCGCCCTGCTGGTCCGCTCGTTGCTGTTCTATCCCGCGCCGCCGCTCTGGCGTCTGCTCTGGCGGGAGGCCGGCGGGCAGGACATGCCCTGAAACTGTTCCTCAAGCCCCTGTTCCGTCTGCCGATCCCTTGCCGCCCGGCAGCGAGGATAATGCAGTTGCCTGCCCGGGGTGAATTAAGTATTCAACCCATATGAACCGCGCGAAAAGGATTTTGATTATCGTCGTGGCCCATTTGGGCCTGGCCTCGTTGCCTGCCCAGCCCGCCCCCGCCACCCCGGCCACCAACGCCCCTGCCGCGCCGTCCCGGCCCATGACTCCCCAGGAGGAGCAGCAGGCCCGCGAGGTTCTGCGCCGTTCCGCCGGAGCCCAAGGACGCAAGTTGGTCGACATGAATTACGAGGTTTCCCCGGCCATGGATAACAAGACCTACGAAATCATCGTGGGTCCGCTGCCCGGGACACCGGCCCCCGCTCCCCGCGCCCAGCCCACCAATGCCATCAAGGCTGCCCCGGTCGTGGCCCCCACCCCGACCACACCCGCGCCCGTGGCCCCGGCTGCCCCGGTGGTGACGACTCCTCCCGCCCCCGCAGCCGCCCCCGCAGCCGCCCCGGCAGCCACCCCGGCAGCCACCCCGGAGCTGGATCCTTACACGCGCGAACTCCTCGAAAGGGTTCGCCGTGAGACCGCTGCCCCGGCTCCAGTCACCCAGCGCCCGGTGCCCGTTTCCGATCCCGTGGCCGCCCCGGTCAATCCCAGTGCCGCCGCCGCCAAGGAAGCCGCGGAAAACGAGGCCCGGCGCCAGCGGCTCGCGGAAATCGAGGCCCGGGTAAAGGCCGCCCGCGAGGACCGGGAAAAGCGCGAGCAGGCTGCCCAGTCCGCCCCCGCGCCGGTTCCGGCCACCCCGGCCCCCGCTCCCACTCCTGCGGCCGCAATCCCTCCCGCCCAGCCCATGCAGGCGTCGGCGCCGGTCCAGGCCCCGCCGGCTCCGATGTCCTCCGATGCGGAAACGGCCGTGCGCGCCTTGCTGCAGCAGAAAACCCTCGAGCTAAACCAAGCCGGCACGCCCGCCCCGGCCGCGCCCGCCACTCCCGCCACGCCGGTGGATGCCGCCAAGGCTCAGGAGGAAAAGGCCCGGCAGGAGCGCATCGCCCGCATCAACGCCGAATTGTCCAACAGCACGCCGGCTCCCACGCCAACCCCGGTGCCCGCCGCCCCCGCGCCCCGGCCCACCCCCGCGGTCGCGGCCCCCACCCCCGCGCCACCCGCCATGTCCCAGGATGTTGAGTCCAAGGCCCGCACCCTGCTCGACCAAGAATGGGCGAAGCTGACCGCGGGCACCCCGGTGACCACCCCGGCGCCCGTAGCGGCTCCGGCTCCGGCTCCCGTGGTCACGCCAGCTCCCGTGGTCACGCCGGTTCCTGCGATCACGCCGGCGCCCAAGCCAGAGCCCGCGGCCCCCACGGCCACCGTCCTTCCCACCGAGGCTGAATTGAAGGCTGAAGCCAAGGCCCGCCGGGAGCGCCAGCAGAAGGAAGCCGAGGAGGCCCGGCGCATGGCGCGGGAACAGGAACGTCAGCAGGCTGAAACCGCCAAGGCGGCCAAGGTGGCGGAGGAGACCCGCAAAAAGGAAGCCGCCCGGGCCGCCGCCGAGGCGGAAGCCAAGGCGCGGGAGGCCGCCAAGAAGGAAGCCGCCGCCCAGCGTGAGGCCGCGAAGGCCGAGAAAGCCGAGAAGGCCGCGAAGGCGGCCAAGGAGGCGGAAGCCGCCGCTGCCGCGCGCAAGCAGCAGGAGACGGCCAAGGCTGCGCCCACCCCGACCCCGACCCCGACTCCCGCTCCCCCTGCCGCCCCGGCGCCCGGTGCCCCGTTGGTCCGCAGTTGGGAGGTCGCCGGCGGCAAGACCAAGGAACAGCGTTTGGCCGACCTCTACAACGCCTACATGCGCGACCTCATCACGCCCTCCGAATATCACCGCGCGCGGGCCAAGGTCATCAGCGAGCCCTGACGGTCCGGGGTTGTCCGCGTTTCCCACACCTTCCCGCCTCCGCTTGCCCCCACGGGCAGCCGGAGGCGTTTTTTTTGCGGGCGTTCCGCTTCGCGGCGGGTCTTCCCCCTGCCGCCGCGGCGCGGGTGATTATCCTGGCGCCGTCCCCGGGAAAGATGATTGCCCGGGCAATTCCCATGATGCCGATCCGCTGGGCCCGGCCTGGCGTCCCGCGGGGTCCTGAGTGCGCGCCAGCCGTTCAGGCTGCGCCGGGCACGCCGAGTTCGCGCAGGCGGGCCGCTGACTCCGCGGGGTCGGCATGGTGGATGACCTCCCAGCCGCGGGCCCGCCCCGCCTCGATGTTCTCCAGCCGGTCGTCGAGGTAGACAATCCGCCGTCCTTGCCGGCCCGTCATTCGCTCGACCACCTCGTAGAGCGGGGCCTGCGGCTTCATGGCCCGGTGTTCATAGGAAAGCACGTAGCCATCAAAGCCGGCAAAGAAGGGGAAATGCCGCCGGATGTGCCCAATGGCCAGGTCGTTGGTGTTGGAGAAGATGAAGGTCGGCACCCCCGCCGACCGCAGGCGACGCTGCAGCGCCACCATCGGGGGGATCTCCGTGAAGATGTCCGCGAAGAACCCGGCGAACTCCTCCGGTCCGCCCGCAAACCCCGTCGCCTGCCGGACCGCCGCAAAGAACCCGGCTTGATCCAGCAACCCCGTCTCGTATTGGCAGAGCAGGGGACTGTGGTCAATGAGCGCCCGCACGGCCGCCGCATCGACGGTGCCCCGCGCGGCAATGCGCCGCGCCGCGATGCTGTAGTCGAAGTCCACCAGCACCTTGCCCAGGTCGAAAACCACCACGTCCGGCCGTGTCATGGCGCCAGCATCGGCAAGCCCACCCCAAACTGCAACTCCGCTCACCCGCCCGGCCCCTCCAGTTCCGCTCTTGCTTTTGCCCAACCGCGCCACGAATGATCCCTTCGTGCCGCGCCGTTCCCGCCCCGCCCCCGCCGCCCCGCGCCCGCCCGCCGGCAGCCCGCTGGCCGGCCTCGCCCCCGCGGCGGGTGCCTACAGCGACGACGACCACGGCATCTGGCTGCGGCGCGGCAACAGCCTTGAGCTGCTCGACGCCCTGGCCGAACGCCACCCGGACGGCCTCTTCGACATGGTCTTTGCCGACCCCCCGTATTTCCTGTCCAACGGGGGCATCACCTGCCAGGCCGGCCGCATGGTGAAGGTCGACAAGGGGGACTGGGATAAATCCCGCGGCCCCGAGCTCAACCATGAGTTCAACCTCGAGTGGCTGCGCCGCTGCCAGCGCGTGCTGCGGCCTGATGGCACGCTCTGGGTCTCGGGCACCCATCATGTCATCTTCTCCGTCGGCTACGCCCTCCAGCAGCTGGGTTTCAAGATTCTCAACGACATCACCTGGGAGAAACCCAACCCGCCGCCCAACCTGTCCTGCCGGTATTTTACCCACGCCACCGAGACCCTCCTGTGGGCGGCCCGCTCCTCCCGCAGCCGGCATTGCTTCAATTACGCCCTCATGCGGCAAATCGCCGGGGGCAAGCAGATGAAATCCGTCTGGCGCCTTCCGGCCCCCCGGCCCGACGAAAAGCGCCTTGGCCGCCATCCCACCCAGAAACCGCTCGCCCTCGTCGAGCGCTGCCTGCTGGCCGCCACCCGCGAGGGTGCCCTGGTCCTCGATCCGTTCCTCGGCTCAGGCACCACCGCCCTCGCCGCCTTCCAGACCCGCCGCCGCTGTGTCGGCCTTGAACTGGACGAGGCGCATTTCAAGCTGGCCGTGCGCCGCCTCGAACAGGCCCGGCGCCTCGGCCCGCCCCCACCCTCAACCCCCAGCCCACAACCATGGCCGGCCGCTCCAATGCCGTCTTCAACGGCGACGAACTGACCCGCGCCGTCGTCGCCCTTGGCCAGTCCCTGGGGCTCGAGACGCTCGAGCAGGTCCGCGTCGCCCGCCGCATCTGGGGCGCCGAGCGCTTCATCGACGTGGTCCTCATCCAGCCCCAGACGCGCAAGACCCTCGGCCTCGAATGCAAATACCAGGCCGTGCGCGGCACCGCCGAGGAAAAGATTCCCGCCACCATCAAGGATATTGAGGCGTGGCCGATCCCGGGCCTGGTGGTCTTCGCCGGCGAAGGTTTCACCGACAACATGCGGTCCTTCCTCATCTCCACGGGCAAGGGGGTCGAGTTCGAGGAACTGCGCCCGTGGCTTTGCCTCTTCTTCGGCCTGCCCGGGGCCGGCCTGGGCTCGCGCCCGGCCCGCCGCGAGCCCAGCCCCGCCGAGCCCCCGGCCCCTTCAGGACCAGGCCCAGGCGAGGGCCGGCGCCCAGAGCAGGCTGGGCAGATAGTTGGCCAGTTCGACCTTCCGAATCTCCAGAATCAGCAGCGCCACGCAGAAGACCAGCAGCCCGGTCGTGGCCAGCAGGCAGTCCGTCATGGCGGGGCTGAGGATCTGCGGAGCCAATAGGCGCACCCCCATCGTCAGGCTCCCCTGCAGCGCCATCACCGGCACCACCGCCGCCATCGCGCTCCACCCAAACGTCGTCACGAACGCCATCGTGGCCAAGCCGTCCATCACCCCCTTCAGCGCCAGCGTCTGCCAATGCCCGTTGACCCCGTCCAGGACCGACCCCAGCACCGCCAGCGGGGGCAGGCAGTAAAGGATGGTGCAGGCCAGGAACCCCTCGCTCCACGGCGGCCGTCCGCCACCCTCCGTGCCCGCCACCGCCCGGCCGGCGTGCGCCCCCAGGCGGTTCAGCCCGTCCTGCAGCCGGAGCAGCCGCCCGGTCAGGTGCCCGAGCATCATTGCCACCACGGCGATCAGCAAATGCTTGGCAAAACGCCCCACCCCGCCCGTGGCCAGCCCGCTCCAGCTCACCCCCAGCCCCGTGAAGACCACCAGCACGCCCAGCAATCCCTTGATGGCCACCTGCGTCCGGGGCGCCAATCCCCGGCCCAGCAGGCCCCAGAGCCCCCCCAACAGGATGGCCCCGGCATTAATCCATGTTCCCAGCAACAGCACGGACCCTCATCCTGCCGTCCCCGCCCGCCCGGAGGCAAACCCGCACCGCCCCGCCACCGCAAAAACAACACTTGCCATGAATCCCCGCCGTGCCTAGGCTCGCCACTCTTTTTCGGGAAACGCCCCGCGGGTCCGGGGCGCCCGTCCGGCGGCGCCTGAGCCGCCGCTGCGGAACCGGAAAAACCCGCGGCCCAAAGGCCGCCAACCGTCGAGTCGATCCAATTTATATCCGATTTATGTCAGTCAAAATCCGCATGAAACGCATCGGGGCGCGCAACACCCCGGCCTTCCGCATTGTCGTGGCTGACAGCCGCAGCCCGCGCGATGGCAAGTGCATCGAGGAACTCGGCACCTACCTGCCGGACCAGAAGGGCACCAATTACACCCTCGACCTGGCGCGGACCGACCACTGGCTGGCCCGCGGCGCGCAACCGAGCGACACCGTGGCCACCTTCATCAAGAAGGCCAAGCGGGCCGCCTCCGCCTCCGCCTCCGCCTGAGGTCGGCGCCCCTCCGCCCGCCATGCAAGAGTTTCTGGAATACGTGGTCAAGGGCCTCGTCCAGAACCCGGATGAGGTCTCCGTGACGCCGGTTGAGACCGGCGGCCAGACCCTCTACGAACTCCGGCTCAACCAGCAGGATGTCGGGCGGGTCATCGGCAAGCAGGGCGTGACCATCAACGCCATCCGTTCCCTCCTCGCCGCCGGCAGCGCCAAGAAGGGCCTGCGCTGCTCCCTGGAAATCGTCGAGGATTAGCTTTATCCGACCCAGGCGGGCGGTTCCGGGACCGCGTCCGCCGCCCCCCTGCCGGGGGGACCCGGGCAGCGCATGAAGATTGACGTGCTCACCCTGTTCCCGGAGATGTTTGCCGGGCCGCTGGACGTGAGCATCGTGGCCCGGGCGCGGAAGTCCGGGTTGCTGGAGGTGCGCGTGCACAACCTCCGGGACTGGACGCACGACCGGCACAAGACGGTCGATGATCGCCCCTTTGGGGGCGGGGCGGGCATGGTGCTCAAGCCCGAACCGATCTTTGAAGCAGTGGAAAGCCTCGCGGGGGAAACGACCCGCGTGCTCCTGACCTCGCCGGCCGGCCGTCGTTTTGACCAGGCCATGGCCCGGGAACTGGCGGGGCACTCGCACCTGCTGTTCATCTGCCCCAGTTATGAGGGGGTGGACGAGCGGGTCTGCGAGGCCCTCGTTGATGACGAGGTCAGCATTGGTGATTACGTGCTGACCAACGGCGGCCTGCCCGCCATGGTGGTCATCGACGCGGTGGCCCGGTTGCTCCCGGGGGCCCTCGGTGACGAGGCCAGCGCCGTGGATGAGTCGTTCAGCCATGGGTTGCTGGAGTATCCGCACTACACGCGGCCGGCCGAATACCGGGGACTGAAGGTTCCCGAGGTGCTCCTGGGCGGGCACCACGCCGAGATCAGCGCCTGGCGCGCCGGGCAAGCCCGGTTGCGCACCGCGCGCCGGCGGCCGGACCTGCTGCCGCGCCCGCCCGAGGGCGGCCCGGTGCCGCCATGACAATTTTATGAACCAGGCATTGTTGCAGAAAATCGAGTCCGAGCAGTTCCGGAAAGACGACACCCAGTTCAACGTGGGTGACACCGTCCGCGTCCACACCAAGGTCGTGGAGGGTGACAAGGAACGCATCCAAATCTTCAGCGGCGTCGTCATCGGCATGCGTGGCCGCGGCCTCAACGAGACCTTCACCGTCCGCCGCATCAGCTACGGCGAGGGTGTCGAGCGCATCTTCCCCCGCCACAGCCCCCGCATTGACAAGGTCGAGATTGAGCGCGCCGGCCGCGTCCGCCGCGCCAAGCTGACCTACCTCCGCAAGCGCATCGGCAAGGGCGCCACCCTCGTCAAGGAGGCGGAGTCCGCGACCAAGCCCAAGGCCAAGGCCGCCAAGGCCGCCAAGGCCGCCGAGGCGGCCGCCCAGTAATCGGAGGCCGCCGGCGGCGACCGCCCCGGTGCCCGCATCGTTTCCCCAAGCCGACCCGGCCCGCGCCGGGTTGGCTTCTTTTTTTGCCCCGCCTCCCCCGGCAGCAAAAAAGCCCCGGGGGACCGGGGCTTGGTTGCGTTGCGGGACAAGGGGGCCGGGCGCATGGCCCGCCCCGGCGCCTACTTGGCCTGGGCGAACAGCATGTAAACCCGCGGGCCGCGGGCTGTCTGGATGGCAAAGCGCTCCTCCTGCGGGCCCATCGGCGGCGCGATGCCATCGCAATTCTTGTCCAGGACGGGTTCCCCGTTGGCCAGCACCATGTAGTGGTGGGTCTTGTTGCCGGGGATGTTTTGAATGGTGGCCTGCCAGCATTTGGAAACCGGGTCCAGCATCAGGGAGACCGTGCGCCAGTCGGTGAAGGAACCCACCACTTCGACGCGGTCCGGCGCCTGTCCCTCGGGCGCGTGCCAGCGGAACACCTTGCTGTAAATGGCGCGCGGCGCGCTGCCGGTATCGCGCCGGTTCATGGCGCTGGGCAGGCTGGCCGGCACCGGGGGGCCGGCCGGGGTCGGGGACTTGGCGGACTTGGAACTGAAGAGGTTGCCAATGGAATTAAGCATAGTACTTCTGTGACTCGGTAAAAGGCGAACTGGCCGACCCTACGTGGTGCGGGATGGAACTCAAGCCCGGATTCGCATTCCTGGCGTTGTCGCGACGCGGGTCATGCCCCCGGGGTTTCCCCGGGAGCTCGCCCGGGGTCAGGGTTGCCGCGGGGTGACAATGCGGTAGAACCGGTTGCTGGTCCACGTGGGGTCGGAGACGGTTTCCACCCGCGAGAAGGATTTGGGCAGGATGTCCGCCAGTTTCACCGCCGGCCCGCCGGTGGGTGAGGGCGAATGGAAAACGGAGTAACTGCGGTTGGCCACCGCCCCGACCTGCAGCGTCACCCCGGTCCCCGGCAACACTGCGGGTTCCCCGACCGCGAGGAAACTCTGGGCGTTGGTCGGGTCGGTGCCCGCCAGGTACTCGGCCAGGTTGCTCGCCCCGTCCTGGTCCGCATCCTCGAGCGGGTTCAGGGCCCCGCCCCCGTAGGCGGCCTCATAGCTGTCCGGAAGGCCGTCCAAGTCCGCGTCGGCCAGGAAGTAATTCGTGAAGAAGATCCGATTGACCCCGTCCACGATGCTCACGCCAAAGAAGTTGGTCACCTCCACGCGGTAGCGGACGAAGCTGGCCGGGACGCCGGTGGGGGCATTGAAGGTCATGAAGTCGGTCGGGCCGGCCACGAGGTTGGTGCGCAGGCTGAGGGAGTTGCTGAGCCAGCGGAAGACGAAGGGCGGCGGATACCCGGTCACGGTGACGCCGAGGGTCACCGTGCCGTTGATGACATTGGTCTGCGGTCCGAACGGTCCCTCGACGACGCGGGGCCGGATGACCGGGGTGAGGGTGGCCGGCGCGCTGAGTGTCTCGGCCACGCCATCGGCGACGGCGGCGCGATAGGTTCCGCCATCGGCGAATTGCACGTTGGTGAAGCTGTAGGTGGCGTTGGTGGCGCCGGGGATGGCGAGCCCGTTGAAGAGCCACTGGTAGCGGAGGGGGGGATTGAAGCTGACCGCCCCGACCGTGAAGCTGGCCCGGTTGGTGGGCGAGGCGGCGGGGTCGGGCGGGACGAGCACGGCGACGTTGGTGGGCTGCTGGGTCACGCTGGCGCCCGCCCGGACAACGAGGGTGGCATTGCTGCTCTCCGCCGAACCGGCGCCGTTGTAGACCACCAGTGAGTAATCCCCGGCCGCCTCCAACTGGACATTCTCGAGGGTGAGCGAGGCGTTGGTGGCGTTGGGGAGGAGGCCGCCGTTGAACGACCACTGGTATTGCAGGAGGGGACTGCCGGTGGCGCCGGCCGAGAAGGTCGTGCTGCCGCCGATGGCGTTGGTGCGCAGGGCGGGGCTGGGCTGGCTGGTGATGACCGGGGCCGTGCCGGCGGCGGGGCCGGCGCCCGGCGTCGGTGCGGCGCCGAACCATGCGGCCGGATCATCGCCGTAGGCGATCGGCTCCCGGCGCTGCAGCGAGGCCCCCGCGCCGTCCGCCGCCAGGGGCCAGGGCCGGCGATCGTTGTAGCGCACGGCCTCCACCGCGTGGTAGGGCGTGCCGTTGGTGTCCGGGCGGTCCGGCGCCTGCAGTTCCAGGTTCTCCCCGCTGTCCTGCAGGTCCGCCCCCGAATACTGGAAAATCGGAACCGCCGCCGGGACCCCCCAGCGCGCGCGGAAGGCGGTCGGTTCCCCGGCCACCACCAGCGCCCACCCGCCCGGGGGCAGGCTCACGCCGGGCGGGAAGCTGAAGTTCAACCCGGCCAGCCGCCAGGTGTTGGCCGGGGCACCGGGGTCGGACAAGGGCACCGCGGTGGCGGCCACGTTCCGAATCTCCACGAACTCATCCGTCGCCGCCCGGGGATTATAGTGGATCTCGCTGATCACCACGGGTCCCAGCCGGGGCCCGGCGTTGGCGGCCCCCGGGGTGCGGACGGCCTGCAGGGGGAACTGCTCCTCGCCCACGCTGTTCAGGTGGCGGCCGAAGCTCACCCCGTCCGGCGCCCCCCCGAAGGCAAAGCCATGGCTGTAGCCGCTCAAGGTGCCGGGCGCGCCCGAGGAGAACAGGTAAACCTCGTCCCCGAGGGAGCTGAGCGAGAAGCTCACGCCCAGGCCCGGGGTGGGATTGAACTGGCCCTCGTCGAGGACCAGGTAGCCGCCCGCCGGCAGGATCGTGCCGGCGGCGAGGCGATGCTTGAACGGCGCCTGCGGGTCATCGGTGAGATACCATCCGCCGAGGTCGAGGTTGGTGGCGGCCAGGCTGCGCAGCTCGATGAAATCCACCAGGGGCGGGGTGGAACTGGACAGCACCTCGTTCACCACGACGCCGCCCAGCGCGGACAGTCCGCCGTCGGCGCCCGGCGATCCGCCGGGGACGGCACTGGCCCGGTAGCCGCCGGTGGCCGGGTCGCGCACAAGCGAGAACCCGAAGCCATCCGCCGCCACCGGCCAGGGGGCGCGGTCGCCGAACTCGAGGGAAGCCACCACGCCGGCCACCGGGTGCGCGACGGCCAGGCGTTCGCCGTTGTTGTTCAGCCGGCCGGAATAAATGCCGTGGACGACGACGCCGGGATGGCGGGCGGCGAGGGCGGCGGGGTTGGCGGCGAGCAGGAACAGCCCGCCGGGGGGCAGCCGGGTGCCATTGGTGAAGGCGAAGTCCACGCCGTCGGAGAAATACAGCCCGGTCAGGTCGAGTGTGTTCGTGCCGGTGTTCTGCAGCTCGATGAACTCGAACTCGTCCCCGTCGATGAGCCCGTCCGGGGGCGGGTTGTAGTTCACCTCATTGAAGACCAGGTCGCGGCGGAGCAGCGCGAGCAGGTCGCCCGCGCGGGGCCGGAACTCCACCGGGGCCGACCAGCGGCTCCAGCGGCCGGTGTTGTCCTTGTGCCGGACGCGGGCCCGGTAGAGGCGCTCGGGCTGGAGCAGCCCGGCCGGGACGGCGGCGGTGGCGTTGAAGGCGGGGAGCTCGGCCGACTGCCAGGCGGCGTCATACTCGAGGCGCAGCTGGGCCACGTTGGTGACCACGGTGTTGGTGGGCAGCACCTCGGCCACGCGCCACTGGATGGCGGCAAAGGTGCCGGCTCCCTGCGGGTCGGCGAAGGCCGAGGACTGGAAGACGAGGCCGTCGGCCGGGAAACCCGGGGCGCCGGCGTAGGTCAGGACCGGCCGGGTCGGGATGTCGGCGTCGGCGGCCACGGTGTCGAGCCGGCCAATCCAGCCGCCGGCCGCGATCGCCTGGCGGTCGAGCCACCACGCGTTGTTCCCGCCCACGAACATGAAGTTCTTCATGTCCTGGATGTAGGCCGGGAATCCCTGGGTGTTGGCCGGCCCGGGCGACTGCCCGCCGGCGGTGCCCACCGAGCCGTAGTTGCCGGGGGCCGGCGCGGCGGCCCAGCGCTGGAAATCGGCCGCCGCCACCGTGTGCAGCGGGCCCGCGAAGGCGTCGATGATGGAGTAGATCTGGTCCTGCTGAAAGAGCAGCTCGCGCAGTTCGCGCACCACGTTCCGGTATTCCAGCTGCAGGCCGGGGTTCTGCCCGGCGTCGCCCCCGGTCGCGCCGGAGGCAAAGATGCCGTTGAAGAGGATGTCCTCGCCGTTGTTCCAGGTGGGCCCCCAGGTGTCGGTGGAATCATACGGCAGCTGCATGGCCCGGCCGAAAAAGCCGTTGGAGGCCCCGTAGGGCGGCTCGAAATACCAGGCCCCGTTCTTGTTGGCGCTCGGCCAGGTGTCGTAGTGCCGGATGGCCTCCGCCACCGTGAAGTAGCGGTACCAATTCGTGTAGTTGGCGTGGGCCAGCAGCCATTCCGTGGACTGGAACCCGGTCAGGTTGTTCTCCAGGTTGAAGAAGTCCGCCGCGTTGGTCACCGCGTCCGGGCCCTGGTAACGGCGTTCGTCCACCCCCAGCACGTAGTTGTCGACCAGCTTGTAGAGGTTTCCCTTGGGCAGGTCGTGCGACTCGAGGAAGTTGGCGTCGTATTTTTCCTGGGCCCAGCTCAGGCCCCAGAAATCGCCGGAATACTGGTTGGTGCCCGCCTCCTGCGCGCCGCGCACCACCCGCAGATGGAAGTGCAGCGTGCGCGGCGCCGGCACCCCGACCTTGTTCCAGAGGTAGTAGCTGACCACCTCGTTGAGGGCGAAGGTGACCGAGCCGCGGTTGCCCTGGCCCTTGCCCGAGGTGAGCTCCCGCCACGGGGTGGGGAAGCGCTGCCCGAACTGGTCCTTGGCGTCCAGGTAACGGCCCGGGTTGAACCGGTAGCGGAGGCTGCGCTTGCCCGGGTGATACCGGCCGTTGGCCCCGCGCAACCGGTAGTGGATGTGGTCATAGACCTCCCCGTCGTAGACCATGGCGCCCTCCCAGTTGAAGAACAGGCGGCCAAGGTTGCGCCCGGAGGCCACCCCCTGCGGCAGCTGGTCCCCGGTGTTGAACCAGGCCCCGCACTGGTTGATGTCCGCGTCCCGCGTGATCAGCGTGAAGACCGGCAGGGTCTGCAGCGAGGCCCCGGAGAAGCCGAGGTAATCCGGGACCCCGTTGTAGACGTAGTAGGCGAAGTTGAGCGAGGGATCGTCCTCGAAGGGCGCGCGGCGGCCGGCGCCCAGGGTGTCCGTGCACGTGATGCGGTAGCGGACCAGCGTGCGGTTGGCCTGCGGGGGCAGGGTCACCGAGTAGACGCCGTCGCCGGCCACGGCGTCGCCGTTGGCCCCGGCGTCGTTCATGGCCAGCGCGGCCCAGTTCGTGGCCGCCTCGAAGGCCGGGTTGGGCGGGTTGGTCAGCGGCGTCGTGTTGAGGTTGTTCAGCTGCGCGGCCGTCAGCGGCAGGGTGGCCGGGATGTAATTGCCGGGGGCGACCACCTGGTGGTGCAGCACCACCGAGGCCACGCCCTGCGGATCGGTCACCTTGGCGGTGATCACGACGCCGTTGGTCGAGCGCGGGGTCTTCGGGGTGTGGTCCACCTGCCGGATGTGGGGGGCGGCGTTGGTGGCGTAAACGCCGTTGCGGGCGCCCGGCGTGGGCGGGGTGCCGGGCCGCCAGGAGCTGCCCAGGTCGTTGTCGAGCGAGGGATGGACCAACTGCAGCGAGGCGCCGTCCCCGTCGGCCGCGATCGGCCACGGGAACTCGGCGCGGAACCCAACCCGGTCGACCACCTCGTCCAGGGCGTTGCGCAGGGTCACTTCCTCCCCCGAATTGCGCAGCCCGCCCTCCCAGGGCCCGAAGGCGGTCACGCCATACCTCGCCGCCAGCGTGGCCGGATGCTCGCCCACCACCACGTAGCCCCCCGGCGGAAGGCTGGCCTGCAGCGGGAAAAAGAAGTCCACCCCGCCGCGCAGGCGCCAGTAGGAGAGGTCGATCGTCCCGCCGGTCGGGTTGTGCAGCTCGATGAACTCCTCCTTCACCGTGTTGTCCGGCGAGTTGTAGTGGATTTCGTTGATGACCACGCCCGGCGGAGCCAGCACCACCCGGAGGGTGAAGTCCTGGTCCCGGCTCAGGCTGGCGCTGTCGGTGGCCCGCAGCCGGATGGCAAAGGTCGACCCCGGCCCCCCCGCGAAGGTGGGCCCTGCCAGCAGGGTCGACCCGGACACCTGGAACCGGCCGTTGTCCCCGAACCCGGCCACCAGCGAGAAGGTGTGCGTGTCCCCCTCGTTCACGTCGAGGGCCTGCAGCGCGGCCAGGAACGCCCCCGGCGCCGCCCCGGCCGGCAGGTTGGTCGTGCTCAGGACGATGCCGGTGGGCGGGGTCGGCGGCGGGACCACCTGGATGGAAACCGTCCCCGGGGCGGAATCGAAGGAGCCGTCGTTCACCTGGTAGGTGAAACTGTCCAGGCCGGCGTAGTTGGGGGCCGGCGTGTAGGTGAGGCTGGGCGGCGTGCCCGTGAGGGTGCCATGCGCCGGCGGGGTCACCACCGCGTAGGTCAGGTTGCTCCCCTGCGGGTCCGTGCCCCGGAGCGTCACTGCCACCGGCGTGTTGTAGGGGGTGTTGGTCGAGAGGTTGGCCGCCACCGGCACCCCGGGATCCACGGTCAGGGTCAACTGCGCCGTGCGGACCGCCGTCGCATTCGTGGTCGTCAGCGTGTAGGTCGTGGTCACCGTCGGGTTGACCACGCGGTTGCCGGAGGCGGCCACCGCGCCGATGCCGTTGTCGAGGCGGACCTCCGTGGCGTTGGTGGTCTGCCAGTTCAGGGTGGTCGATTGGCCGAGGTAAAGGAAGTTGGTGGCGGCCGTGAAGGACAGGATCCGCGGCACGTTGGCGTCAATGTGGGTGTTGCGGAGGTCGGCGATGACGTTGCTGGCCTGCACGGCGGTCAGGGCGCTGTCATAGAAGCGGATCTCGACGAGGTCGCCGACGAACCGCCGGGTCGGCGCGGCCTCGTCGGTGGCAATGCCGCCGAAGGCGACCCCGGCGGCGTTGCGCGCGGCGGTGGGGGAGGTGGCGGACACCGGCGCGCGGTTGTCCACGTAGACAGCCTGCTGGCCGCCGCCCCACGTGAAGCAGGCGATGTGGTAGTTGCTGTCGACGAGCGAGGCCCCGGTCGAATAGGTGCTGGTGTCGGTGCCGCCAATGCCCAACCCCACGTTGCCGGTCTCCGTCAGCACGGTGCCCCAGTCCGCCGTCACGCCGGGTTGTTCGGCGTCCACGATGCCCGTCTTGCCATACCAATTGTTGCCCGAGGCGCTGACGCCGACGGCGTCGGGCCGGAAGACGTAGGCGATGGAGAAGCTGGTCCGGCCGCCCACCGGGCTGCTGCCCACGGTCAGGAGATTGCGGTTGAACCGGACCGCGCTCCCCCCCGCCGGGGTCACGTTGCGCTTCAGGATGGCGTTGCCCGTGCCGGACACCGGGTTGGCCACCCGGCCGTTGGTGCTGGTCCACGTGGTCACAAAATCCCCGTCATTCAACCCCAGGCTGTCGGCGCGCCAGGTGTCCAGGAGAACCTGGCCGGGTGACCCGGCGATGCCAAGCAGCAGGAGGGCGAGGGTGGCGGTCAGGGAGGGCAGGGGAAGGCGTTTCATGGCTGGTTCCAGTGCGTTGATGCCCGGGACGGCATGGACCATGACACGACGCGGTGCCGGAGCCGGGAATGCCGCGTACTAAATCATCTCCGTCGCCTTCGATAAAGCCACAATTTACCCCGGCGGCGCCCTCCAGGCCCCCACCCCGGCGGCGCTCAAGGGATCCCCCCGACCCGCCGATAACCTCGGCAACGATTCTTCCCGCCCGGCGCGGGTCGGAACCGGTCCGTTCATGAAACTCGTCAATCTCAACTGGGTGGACGTCGTCGTCCTGCTCCTGGTGGTCCTGGGCCTCTGGCGCGGGAAGACCCGGGGCATGTCCCAGGAGATTCTCGACATCATCAAGTGGGTCCTGATCCTCGTCGTGGCCGCCCTGTTCTACCGCCCCGGCAGCCGCTGGCTGGCCAGCTTCAAGGTCTTCAGCCCGCTTTCCTGCAACGTGATGGCCTACCTCCTCATCGCCTTCGCCATCACCCTCGTCATGGCCGTCGTCCGCGAGCGCCTGGGGAGCAAGTTGGTCTCCAGCGAGGTGTTCGGGAACGGCGAGTATTACCTGGGCATGTTCGGCGGCGCCTTCCGCTACCTGTGCATCATCCTCGTGGGCATGGCCTTCCTCAACGCCCGCTACTATAGCCCGGCCGAGCGCCTGGCCAGCGTCCGCCAGCAGGAGTTGAACTACGGCGCCCGTTTCTTCCCCGGCCTGGCCGACCTCCAGGACAACGTCTTCCAGAAGTCCGTCTCCGGCCGCTTCACCCGCGCCTACCTCCCGGTCGTCCTCATCCAGCGCACCCCGGTCGGCACCAACGCCGTCCGCGAACGGCGCATCGCCCGCCAGCGCGAGGGCATGGTCGATCAAATCCTTGAAAAGAAGTAAGGCTCCCGGCCAGCCTTGGGAATGGCCGGTCTGATCCCGCCGGACAAACTCGAGCAAATCCGCGCCGCCAGTGACATCGTCGATGTCATTGGCGCGGCCATCCCCCTCAAGCGCGCCGGCGCCAACTTCGTCGCCCTCTGCCCGTTCCACCGGGAAAAGTCCCCCAGCTTCAACGTCAACCCCAGCCGCCAGATCTATCACTGCTTCGGCTGCCACAAGGGCGGGGATGTCTTCGGGTTCGTCCGCGATTATGAGAATCTCTCCTTCGTCGATGCCGTCCGGCGCCTGGCCGAAAGGGCCAACATCCCGCTCGAGTTTGAGAACACCCCGGGGGCCGGCCGGGCCCGCGCCCTCAAGGATTCCCTCCTCCTGATCCACGAGCAAATCTGCCAGCGCTGGCAAACCGTGCTGGCCAACGATGCCGCCGGGCAGGCCGCCCGTGACTACCTGGCCGGGCGCGGCGTCGGGCCGGAGGCCGTCCAGTTGTTCCGCCTCGGCGCGGCCCCGGAGGCCTGGGACGACACCGTCAACTGGGCCCGCAGCAAGGGACACGATCTGGCCCTGGTCGAGCAGGCCGGCCTCATCCTCCGCAAGGAGGGCACCGACCGCCACTATGACCGCTTCCGTGGCCGGCTCATGTTCCCCATCTGCGACGAGCAGGGCCGCGTGGTCGCCTTCAGCGGGCGCCTCCTCACCCCGGACGCCAAGGCGGCCAAGTATGTCAACTCGCCGGAAACCCCGATCTTCAGCAAGGGCCGCGTCTTCTACGGCCTCGACAAGTCCAAGCGCGCCATCCTGGATGCCGGTTGCGCCGTGCTCTGCGAAGGGCAGCTGGATCTAATCGCCTGCCACATGGCGGGGGTGCGCAACGTGGTGGCCCCGCAGGGCACCGCCTTCACCCCGGACCACGCCCGGCTGCTCAAGCGCTACGCCAGCGAGGTGGTCCTCTGCTTCGACTCCGACAACGCGGGGCAAAACGCCTCCGTGCGCGCCCTCGACAGCCTGCTGGGGGCCGAATTGGCCGTGCGGGTGGCCGCGCTGCCGTCCCCCCACGACCCCGACAGTTACATCAAGGAGTTCGGCGGCCCGGCCTTTGCCGCGCGGATCGCCGAGGCGGAGGGTTTCTTCGATTTCTATCTCCGGCGCCTCTCGGCCGTGCACGACGCGGCCAGCGACCGCGGCCGGGTGGCCATCGTGCACGAGATGGCCGAGGCGCTGCACAAGACGGGCAGCCCGGTGCTCCTGGACACCTACGCGCAGAAGACCGCGCTGCGCCTCGGGGTGGATCCGGGGGCGGTGCGGGCGGAGTTCCGCAAGCGCGGCCGGGCGCGGCCTGGCCCGGGCGCGCGCGTGGAGGAGGAGCCGAGGGATCCCGGCCCCGACCCGGAGTTGGGCGGCGGGGACGCGGGGGAGGGTCCGCCGGGGATGACGCTGCCGCCGCCCTCGGAGCGCGAGTTCTGGCTGCTGCGTTTCGTCCTTTCCCATGACGACCAGGTGGACTGGCTGGCGCGCCATCTCAACCTGGACTGGGTGGTGCATCCCCTCGTCCGGCGCATCATCGGGGCGCGCCTGGCCGCCCATGTCCACGACACCTGGCGCGGGGTGCCGGCGTTGTGCGATGAACTGGACGACCCCGCGGCCGCGCGCCTGGTCACGGAGACCTCCACCGCAGGGGGCGGGCGCGTGAAGGAGGATGCGCAGGAGATGCAGGACTATGTGTCCCGCAACATCATGGAGGCGGTGCGGCTGTTGCGGAACGATTACCTGGACCGGGCCCTGGCCGCCTGTCGGCAGCGCCTGCTGGAGCCGGGGTTGGGACCGGAGGCCATGGCCGCGCTGCTGGAGGAACAGGTGGCGCTGCGCCGGGCCAAGCAGGCGCCGTTGGGCTGAGCCTGGGGTGATGGACTGGGGGGGAACGCCCGGCCGGAGGCCGGGCGGTCATCGTTCGTACCAGGCGCTGACCAGGAAGCCGCGCGGCGGGCCGCGGGGAGAGAGGGCCTCGTCGTAGTGGAACTGGGAATGGCCGGTCAACTCGCAGTCGCCCGCCACGATGCAGCCGGCCACCTGCAGCCCGCCGTAGATTTTGAAATAGGCATCGGGCATGTAGACGATCCCGCAGAGGTCGGTGTTCTGGCTGATGTCGAACTGCTTGAGGGTGGGCAGGCCGTAGAGGACCAGGTTCGTCGCATTGATCGAGGTGTTGTCGTTCTTGATGTTGCCCAGGGTGAACTTGGGGCCGCCGACGTAGAGGATGAGGTTGCCGCGGTTCAGGATCTGGAGGGTCGGGATGTTGGCACTGCCGACGATGTAGAGGGTGGCGGTCCCCGGGCCCTTGACCAGCAGGTTGCCGTTCACGCTGGCCACCTTGTAGTTCCCGTTGTCGACGACATGCGACCAGTTGGCGCTGGTGCCCGGGCTGGGCGCCCCGCTGAAGGGCACCTTGACCGCAGGGAAGTTCACGTTCATGTCGTTGAGCCAGTAGCCCGGTTGGACGCCCAGGCGGTTGTCGAGGTGCCATTGGCGGCTGCCGACCGAGCCGCCCGGCCCGACGTAGGCGGACCCCTGGGGGCCCGTCACGATGCGGCCCCAGATGTCGGCGTTGCCGATGCTGAGCGGATCCTGGATGCCCCCCGAGGCGACCACGTCCCCGTTATCCTGGGCCTTGAGGGGGTCATACTGGCCGGAGGTGCTCTTGAGCGGGTCGCGCGAGTCATAACTGTCCACGCGCACGTTGTTCCCGTTCATGTAGATGCCGTTCTTCACCACCATCGCCTTGCTGAACATGCTCTGGGAGATGGTTTCGACCACCACCGTGCGCCGGACGTAGCGGCGGTTCCAGGGCAGCAGCACGTAGCCCTCCGAGCGGACGACGTAGGGGAAACTCGTCGAGATGAAGACGCGGAAGTAGTTGCTGTCGATCTGGCGGGTGAGGAAGTAGTTGGTCCCCGAGAGGGTCCAGCCGTTGGCCAGCATGTTGGTCTCGATGTTCTCGCGGGCGTGGGACAGCGCCTCCTCGACCCCGGCCTCCGCCACGGCGATGCAGGCGTTCCAGGCCTGCGAGCGCATGCTGGCGTTGTGGCGGGCCGTCACCAGCGACAGGTAGGCCGTGATGACAAGGCCCAGGATGGTGATGGTGGTCAGCGCGAAGGCGATGGCAAAGCCCCGGTCACGGCGTTGGGATGGGCGGGTCTGCATGGCGTCGGGGGGGTGCGTGTCCGTCTACTTCTTGCGAATGACCACCTTGGCGGTCTGCACGCTCTCGCTGTTGATGGCCGAACCCAGGATGCGCCGCGTGCACACCCAGCTCACGTTGATGAGCTTGCAGTTGGTGGCGGTGGCGGTGGGGAAATAGTCGTAGACCGCGTTGCTGGGGTTGCGCTGGAAAATGGAAAAGCTCAGCTCGTCGCACTCGGTCAGCATCACCGTCCGGTTGGTCCCCTTCACCCGCTCGAGGGTCCGCCGCACGGGCGAATACTCATAAACCAGTGTCCGGCCGTCCGAGTCGGAGAAGGTCAGCCGGTTGGTGGTAAACTCCAGCAGCGAGGTTGTTTCCCGGACCTCCTTGGTCAGCGTATCCACCGCCAGCTGGCTGCGCTGGTCGAGGTCGACGTAGTTCCACATGCCCAGCAGGCTTTTCCCGCCATAGATGGAGGTCGCCACCACCGCGAGCAGGACGACGGCGCACAGGCCCATGCCCATGAGCAGTTCGGCCAGGGTGCCGCCCGCGCGCGGGCGGTTACCAGATGTAATTCTGCATACCATACTGGGACGCAAACGTGCTCAGGCTCCGCTGGCGGCGGAGGCCTCCGGTGATCCAGACGACCTCAACGGTGATTTTCCGCAGGTCGTCGTCATAATTCGTGCCGTAGGCGACCGGGCTCACCCGCAGGGTGCCGCTGTAGATGGTTCCGGTGCCGTATTTGTTGGTCTCGCCCGGCGGGTAATAGGTGGCCGTGAAGGTGGTGGGGAGAAAGTTGGAGACCACCGTCAGCTGCTCCCAGTTGTAGAGCCGAATCGTCTCCATCTTCTCGGTCAGGATCTGCGTGGCGCGCAGGTTCTCCCGGGTCAGCCGCAGCGAGGCAAACCCCCACGCCAGGCTGGCGTAAAGACCCACGAACAGCACCCCCGCCAGGGCCATGGCCACCGCCGCCTCGACCAGGGTAAAACCCTGCGCCCCGCGGCCCTGGCTGGGCCCGGCGCGGCGGATGGTTCCGGTTCTGATCATGACAACAAGGTCTGTGTGGCAGGGGAGCCTTCAGGCGGAGGGTGGGCCGCCGGATGCACCCTGTCCCCGGTTATCGGCCAATTCCTCGACATTCTTGAGCCTCCTGATGGCCGGGAAGGGGAGGGGGAGGGGGCGCAAGTCGCCGTGGGCCGGTGCCGGCCGCCCCGCGGCCGCTTGCCCCACTGGATTGTCCCGCAATGGCTTGCGTTCCCTCGGCCGGGCCCGGCCGGGTCGGCATCAGGGGCCCGGGGAAGGGCGGACCCCGGCCAGTTCGGCCTCGAGCGCCGCCACCCGCGCCCGGAGGGTCTCGTTCTCGCCCTGGGCGGCCGTCAGCGCTTCCCGGCGGCTGCGGATGGCGTCATGACGCTCCACCGCCGCGCGCACGGTGCCGATGAGCTCCGCGCGTTCCCAGGGCTTGATGAGGAAACGGAAAATTTCCGCCTTGTTGATGGCCTCGATGACCGTGCCCAGCTGGAGGACGGCGGTGATGAGGACCCGGCTGGCTTCCGGCTGGAGTTCGCGCACCTGGGCGAGGAGCTCCAGGCCGGTCAGGGTGGGCATCTGGTGGTCGCTGATGACCACGGCGAACGGCTGCTCACGCAGCTTGCCCAGGGCCTGGATGGCATCGGGGGCCGTGGTCACCTGGTAGCCGAGCTGCACCAGGGTCTGCCGCAGGGCCACCAGCACAATCTCCTCGTCGTCCACGACCAGGATGCGGGCCCCCGGCGGCGGCGCGGCCGGTCCGGGCGCCGAGGCCATGGGCGGGGGCGGCTGGTCGTTCATGCCGGGTTCAGACCGAGGGTGGCGGTGAGTTTTTCCAGGATGGTTTCCTGCGGCAGGTCGGCGTCGATGGCGAGGTCGGCCTCGGCCAGCAGGCGGGCGTCCAGCTCGTCCTGGTTGCAGCCCACCGTCTGGACAATGACGCGCAGCGGCAGCGCCTGTTTGCGCACCTGTTGCACCACGGGCAGGAACTGGCTGTCGCGCGGTTCCAGGAGCAGGTAGAGCCCGTCAAAGTGGTGGTCGCCCGAGGCAAGCATCTCCCCGGCCTCCGCGGAGGTGGCGGCCACATGGAAACCCTGCTGGCGCAGGAACTGCGCGGTGGCCGCGAGGGCCGCGCCCGGCGGGCCCGCCAGGAGGAGACTGCGCCGCCGGCGCCCGGCCCGCTCCCGGGCCTGGTCGGCCTCGGTGAAGTCCGCCTGGGGCAGCCACAGGGTGAAGGTGGTCCCCCGCCCCTCGGTGGACTCCACCGTGAGGGCCCCCCCGTGTTTTTCCGCGAACAGCCGGGCGTTGTAGAGGCCCAGGCCGGAGCCCTTGTTCATCGGCTTGGTGGTGAAGAACGGCTCAAAGATGGTCCGCAGATGCCGCGGGGCGATCCCGCAGCCGGTGTCCTCCACGGCCAGGCTCACGCACGGTCCTGCCGGCGGCGTGCCCACCCCGCCGGCCGCCGCCGCCGGGGCCGCCGCATGCGCGGCGGTGCGAAACTGCAACGTGCCCCGCTCGCTCATGGCGTCCGCGGCATTCAGGGCCAGGTTGATCAACACCTGCTGCAGTTCCACGGCGTCCGCATAGACCGGCAGCGCTTCGCCGGCCAGCCGGGTGGAAAACTCAATCCGGCGCGGGATCACCTTGCGGACCAGTTCGCCCGCCTCGCCCGCCGCCGCATTCAGGTCGTGGTAGGCCCGTTGGCCGGTCCGCACGTGATGCAGCTGGATGATTCGCTGCACCAGCTGCGAGGCCGACTGGGTGTTGCGCTTCATCAGCGTCAGCCCCTCGTGGAAGGGATGCGCGGTGTCCAACTGTTCCAGGAAGGACTCGCTCAGGGCATGCACGCCGGCCAGGATGTTGTTGAAGTCATGGGCCAGCCCGGTGGTGAGCAGGGCCAGGGTCTCCTTCCAGGCCGCCGCCGCCAGGCGGCGCTCCGCCACCGCCAGCCGGGTCTCGTCCATCCAGTAACCCTCGGTCCCCCCTCCCGCCGCCGCCCGCCGGAACTCCGTCACATACGTCACCCGCCCCGTCGTGGCATGCCGCAGCCGAAACCGCGTCGTCACTCCCGCCGCCGTCACCGCCTCCGGCCGGCTCAAACGCTCCACCGCGTCCGCGTCCGCCTCATGCACGCACTCCCCGAGCAGCCCCGGGCGCGCCAGCCACGCCGCCGCCGGGTGCCCCGTCCACTCCTCGACCCGCGCCCCCACCTGGGTGAACCCCCCGTCCGGGCCCTGCCGGAAGAGGACTCCCGGCCAATGCTGCAAGACCAGTTCAAGTGGGGCGTCCATGCGTGAAATCGGGATGGCGGGCGGGGCCAACCCCCGCGGGCGGGCCCAAGGGCGGACTATCCCTTTTCCGCTTCAAATCTGTCAACGGCGGTCTAGGCTGCGGCCGCCTGCGATGGAACTTGATGCCATCCTCAACTCGCTCGACGACGCCGTCCTCACCGTCGACGACCGCGGACGCGTCGTGTTCCTCAACGAGACGGCCGCCCGCCTTTTCGGTTGCCCGCGCGCCGACGCCCTCGGCCGGCCCGTCTCGGAGTTTCCCGCCCTCGCCGAGGCCGTCGCCCAGCTGAACCTTGCCGAGATCACCCCGGAGCCCGGGCGCGATCACGCCGCCCGCAGCCTCCGTCTGCCGCCCGCCGGCACCCCGGGGCCGCGGCTGCTCGGCGGCCGCGTCTCCGCCCTCCACGGCGAGGGGCATGTCTTCCATACGGCCATCCTCCGCGACCTCACCCACCAGGAGCAGATGGAAAAGGCCGTCTACGACGCGCGCAAGATGCAGGCCGTGGGCGCCCTCGCCGGCGGCATCGCGCACGACTTCAACAACATCCTCACCGCGGTCATCTCCCAGATCGACCTGGCCCTGCACACCCCCGAGTTCCCCGAGAACCTCCGCCAAAACCTGATCTACGCCCAGACCAGCGCCCGCCGGGGCGCCGAGCTGGTCGGCAAACTCCAGGCCTTCAGCCGCCAGAACAAGCCGTCCTTCGGGCCGGTCAACCTGGCCGAGGTGCTCGACCAGGTGGTCTTCATGCTCCGGCGCAGCATCGACCGCCGCATCGAGGTTCGCTGGACGCCACCCGCCCCGGCCGCCTGGCACGTCCGCGCCGATGCCACCCAGCTCATGCAGGCATTGCTCAACCTCGGGCTCAATGCCCGCGATGCCATGCCCGCCGGCGGCACCCTCACCTTCACCACCCGCAACCTCACCCTCGAGGGCGCCGATCTCCCCGCCCCGCGGCAGCCCGGGGAGTTCGTCCAGGTCACCGTGGCCGACACCGGCCATGGCATGTCACCCGAGGCGCTCAGCCGGCTTTTCGAACCCTATTTCTCCACCAAGGACCCCAGCCGCGGGCCCGGCCTCGCCCTGTCCATCACCGCCGCCGTCATCGCGGAGCACGGCGGCTGGATGGAGGCCGAAAGCCGCGCCGGGCAGGGTGCCCAGTTCCATCTTTTCCTGCCCCGCCTCCGCGAGGAGCAACAGGCTGCCCGCCCGGCCCCCGCTCCCGACCCTCAGTTGCTCGAGGGCCGCGAACGCATCCTCGTGGCCGAGGACGAGGAACTCGTCCGCATGGTCATCAAGGCCATCCTCGCCTACCGCGGCTACGATGTGCTGGTGGCCGAGGACGGCCAGGCCGCCGTCGAGGCCTTCCGCGACGCCCAGCCCAGGGTCCAACTCGTCGTCACGGACATCCACATGCCCCGCCTCAACGGCTACGACGCCCTCCGCCAAATCCGCGCCCTCGATCCCGCCGTGCCCGCCGTCGTCCTCAGCGGCGGCGTCCATGACGGGGCCGATCCCCTCGGCGGCCTGCCCGGCGTCGCCTTCCTCCACAAACCCTTCGAAAACCAGGAACTCCTCCGCCTCGTCCGCCAACAACTCGACAGGAAGTCAGTGAATTAGCGGGTGAGTGAGCGGGTGAGTCAGCTGCGCCATCGACACGCCGGCCGCCAGCCTCCCCCCGGGCCTCCAATTCGCTTACTCGCTCACTGCCTAGGCTTTGCCCAGCTTCGCCTCGGGGAAGCGCTCGCGGATGGTGCGGCGGACACGCTCGATGTCGTCGGGTTGGTAGCGGCGGCGGACCATGAGGCGCTGGAGGGCGTCCAGCAGGGCGAGCCAGTCCTCCAGCGACGGCTCGGGCACGGGCTGCCATTGCTCGAAGCGCCGCTGGCGGATGAAGAATTCCCAGCGCTTGCTGACGTGGCGCGCCGAGACCTCCCAGCGGTTGCCCTCCTCGTCGCGGCGGGCCCAGCCGATTTCTGCTTTCCAGGCCATTATTCGGGGAGTTCGACGCTGGCCACGGCCATGGCGGCAATGCCCTCCTCGCGGCCGACGAAGCCGAGGTGCTCGTTGGTGGTGGCCTTGAGGCCGACGCGGCGGACGGGGATGCCGAGGGCCTCGGCGATGTGCAGTTTCATGGCCGGGATGTGCGGGGCCAGCTTGGGCTGCTGGGCGATCACGGTGGCATCGATGTTCACGACGCGCCCCTGCCGGAACCCGACCTGGCGGGCCGCTTCCTCGAGGAAGACGCGGCTGGGCGCGTTCTTCCAGCGCGGATCCGTGTTGGGAAAGAAATGTCCGATGTCACTCTCGCCGAGGGCGCCGAGCACGGCGTCGGTGATGGCATGCAGCAGCGCGTCGGCGTCTGAATGGCCGTCGAGCCCGCGGCTGTGCGGGATGTCGACCCCGCCCAGGACCAGCTTCCGGCCGGGGACCAGTTGATGGACATCGTAGCCGATGCCGACATAATTCATGTCCGGAGGCTAGCAGGGCGCGCGGGGAGGGGGCGAGGAAGAACTATGGTTCCGTGGGGCGCGCCGGCGTCCCGCCTGTTGAGCCCGAAGCGTCCTCCCAGAGTTCCAATCCGCCTCCGCGACGCTTCCTGAGAGCCTGTCGCGCGCCCCCCGACTGTTCGCACCCCGCACCCCATCGCCTGCGGCAGGCGGGCCGGAGAGGCCCCCGCGCCGGGGGTCAGCCGTAGCGGCCCTCGATGTATTCGGCGGTCTTGGGGTTGCGGGGGTTGAGGAAGAGATCCTCGGTCCGGGAATGCTCGATGAGTTCGCCCATCAGCATGAAGATGCATTCGTCCGAGGCGCGGCGGGCCTGGGCCATGTTGTGGGTGACGATGACGATGGTGTAGCGCTCGCGCAGGGCGAACATGAGCTCCTCGATGGCCTTGGTGCCGTTGACGTCGAGGGCGCTGCAGGGCTCGTCCATCAGGATGATGCCGGGCTTGAGCGGGAGGAGACGCGCGATGCAGAGCTTTTGCTGCTGTTCCAGCTGGAGGGTGGTGGCCTTGGTGTCGAGGCGGTCCTTGAGGTCCTTCCAGAGGCCGACCTCGGTGAGGGCCTTCTCCACGGCCAGATCGCAGTCACTCTTGCTCAGGCCGGTGTCATCATGGATGCGGAGCCCGAAGACGACGTTCTCGTAGACCGAGATGGGGAGGGGATTGGGGCGCTGGAAGACCATGCCCACGCTCTTGCGCAACTCGATGAGGGAGACGTCCGCGTCGTAGATATTCTTGTTGTGGATGCGGATTTCGCCGGTGGTGGTGACGTAGCCGTAGCGTTCGTTGACCCGGTTGAAGCAGCGCAGGAGGGTCGTCTTGCCGCAGCCCGAGGGCCCGATCAGGGAGGTGATGCGGCCCTTGGTGATGTCGACGTCGATGCCGAGCAGGGCCTGGAACTTGCCGTACCAGAGCTTGAGGTCGCGGGTGGTGATGGCGAGGGAGTCGGCGCTGCTCATGGCGGGATGGTCGGGGGCGGGGTTCAGCCGAAGATGCCGTTGACGTATTCGTAGGTGCGCCGGTCCTTGGGCGTGTCGCTGAACATGACCTCGTTGCGGTCCAGTTCCACGATCTCGCCGTTCCACAGGAACATGGTGCGGGCGGCCAGGCGGCGGGCCTGCTGGACGAGGTTGGTGACCAGGATGATGGTCATCTCCTTCTTCAGTTCCTTGAGCACGTCCTCGATCCGCATGGTCGTGACGGGGTCGATGGCGATGCTGAACTCGTCCAGGCAGAGGATTTCGGGCTGGTGGCTGAGGGCGCGGGCGATGGTGAGGCGTTGTTGCTGGCCGCCGGAGAGCTTGGTGCCGAGCGAGTCCAGGCGGTCCTTGACCTCGTCCCAGAGGGCGGATTGGCGGAGGCATTTCTCCACGTGGGCGTCGAGGAAGGCCTTGTCCTTGATCCCGGCCGAGCGGGGGGCGAAGGCGACGTTGTCGTAGATGGTGAGGGGCAGGCCGACCGGGAGGGGGGCGACCATGCCAATCTTGCGGCGCAGGCCGTAGACGTCGCGGGTCTTCTGCACGTCCTCGCCGTCGACGGTGATGGTGCCCTCCATGCGGGAACCGGCGGTGAACTCGAGGGTGCGGTTGATGGCGCGGAGGAGGGTGGTTTTGCCGGACTGGGCGGGGCCGATGATGGCGAAGATTTCGTTGGGCTCGATGTGGAAGGAGATGCCGTGGTGGACGGGCTTCTCGCCGTACCACGTGCGGAGGTTGGCGACGTCGATTTTCTTGGCCTGGGTCATGGCAGGGGGGAAGGGGGCGGGGTGGGGGGTCACCATTTCTTGCGCGAGCGGAGGTAGACGCGGAAGGCGATGGCGGTGGCGTTGACGAGGAGAACGACGCCGATGAGGACGGTGGCGATGGCGAACGGGGTGGCGGCGGGGACGTTGTTGGCCTGGGTGGCGATGTAGTAGAGGTGCATGGAGAGGGCCATGCACTGGTCCTGGATGGGGTGGTAGAGGAAGAGGCTGGAGCCCTCGAGGAGCTTGTAGGTGGCGACGCCGGTGAGCATGACGGGGGCGGTTTCGCCGGCGGTGCGGCTGACCTGGAGGATGACGCCGGTGAGGATGCCGCTGATGGAGTTGGGGAGGACGATGCGCCAGATGGTTTGCCAGCGGGTGGCGCCGACGTTCCAGCAGGCCTCGCGGAACTGGCGGGGGACGGCGGCGAGGGCCTCCTTGGTGGAGGCGATGATGACCGGGAGGGTCATGACGGCGAGGGTGAGGGCGGCGGCGAGGATGGATTTCTTGCCGTTGTTGAAGTTGGCGAAGTAGACGAAGGCGCCGACGCCGAAGAGGCCGTGGACGATGGAGGGGACGCCGGCGAGGTTGACGACGGCGAGGTTGACCACGCGGGTGAACCAGTTTTCGCGGGCGTATTCGTTGAGGTAGACGGCGGCGAGGACGCCGATGGGGGCGGAGACGGCGAGGGAGAAGAAGACGATGTAGATGGTGCCGACGATGGCGGCCCAGATGCCGCCCTTGGCGCCGCCGCTGCGGGGGTTCTCGGTGAGGAACTCCCAGGAGATGGCGGGGGCGCCCTTGAGGACGATGTAGCCGATGATGAGGAAGAGGGGGATGACCATGGCCGAGGCCATGGCGCCGAAGAAGCACTTGGCGATCAGCTCGGACCGCTGTTTTTTGCGGATGAAGGGGGTCTCGAGGAACATGGGGTGAGGGGTTCGGGGTCCGGCCGCCTATTTGCGTTTGATGCCCTTGACGACGAGGTCGGCGAGGAGGTTGACCACGAAGGTGATGGAGAAGAGGAGCACGCCGATGAGGAAGAGCACCCGGTAGTGGGGGGAGCCCTGGGAGGTTTCGCCGAGTTCGGCCGCGATGGTGGCGGTGAGGGTGCGGACGGGGTCGAAGATGGAGCCGGGGATGTTGACGGCATGGCCGGTGGCCATGAGGACGGCCATGGTTTCGCCGATGGCGCGGCCGACGCCGAGGAGGACGGCGGCGAGCAGGCCGTTCTTGGCGGCGGGCAGGAGGACGCGGTGGATCATCTGCCAGCGGGTGGCCCCGAGGGCAACGGAGGCCTCGCGGTAGCTGTCGGGCACCGCCTTGAGGGCGTCCTCGCCGATGCTGACCATGATGGGCACGCTCATGAGGGCGAGGAGCAGGGCGGCGTTGAGGAGGTTGACGCCGACGGGCACGTGGAAGACCGAGATGATGACCGGGCTCATGACGCTGAGCCCGATGAAGCCCCAGACCACGCTGGGGATGGCGGCGAGGAGTTCGATGACGATCTTGAGGGTTTCCTTGGTGCGGCCGGTGCAGAACTCGGAGACGAACACGGCGGCGCCGAGCCCGAAGGGCACGGCGATGGCCATGGCGAGGAAGGTGACGCTGAGGGTGCCGACGATGAGCGCCCCGACGCCGTATTTGGGCTGCACCGACGAGGTGGGGATCCACTCCTTGCTGAAGAGGAACTCACCGAGGCTCAGCTGGGCCAGGAACGGGGCGCCTTCCTTGAAGACAAAGAAGAAGATCCCGAAGACGAACAGGATGGCGCTGATGCCGCACAGGCGGACCAGCGATTCCATCGCGCGCTCGCCGAGCAGGGAGAGGGCGCCGCGGTTGGGTCGCTGGGGCGTCGAGGAGGCCATGGGCTGGGCTGGGTGGTTGGAGGGCTGGGGGGAGGAGCCGCGGCGGGCGTCGGGGCCCGCCGCGGCCGGAACCAGGCGCGCGGGGCGGTTACTTGGGCAGGGGGACGTAGCCGGTCTCGGCCACGATCTTTTGGCCGGCCTCGCTCAGGGTCCAGTCGATGTATTTCTTCACGTGCGGGGCGGGGTCGCCGGCGGTGTAGAAGAACATGGGCCGGGCGATGGGGTAGGACTTGTCCTGGGTGCTGGCCACGCTGGGCGCCACGTAGGGGTCGCCCTTCTTCTTGGCCACCTTGAGCATCTTGACCGAGGGATTGGCGTAGCCCATGCCGGAGTAGCCGATGGCGTTGGGGGTCTTGCCGACCAGTTCGACCACGTCCTTGGACCCGTTCATGTCGAGGGAGCCGAGCTTGAACTCGTTCTTTTTGCCGACGACGGCTTCCTTGAAGTACTCGTAGGTGCCGGAGTTGTTCTGGCGGCTGACGCGGATGATTTCATCGCCCTTGGCGCCGGGGATGGCGGTGACGCCGAGGTCGCTCCACTTGGTGACCTTGCCGTCCGAGCGGTAGATGTCGGCGAGTTGCTCGACGGTGATTTCGTTGAGCGGGTTGTCCTTGTGCACGTAGATGGAGAGCGCGTCGAAGGCGATGGTGAACTCCTTGGAGTCCAGCTGGCGCTTGGTCTTGAGCTCGGTCTTTTCCTTGTCCTCGATGTGGCGGCTGGAATTGGCGAGGTCGCAGGTGCCGTTGATGAGGCCCTTGATGCCGACGCCGGAGCCGCCGCCGTTCACCTCGATGAGGACGGATTTGTCGATGGCGCCGTAGGCCTCGGCCCAGGCGGCGGCGAGGTTGACCATGGTGTCGGAGCCGATGTTGGCCACGGTGGTTTTCTTGCCGGAACCGCCGGCGGCATCGCCGGAGCCGGATTTGCCGCAACCGGTCAGGGCCAGCGCGGCGGCGAGGGTGGTGACGGCGCCGAGGCGGAGGCCGTGGCGCAGGGGCAGGGTCATCATGGGGGCAGGATGGGGTTTGTGTGGTTGAACAGGTTAGCTATTCGTTGTCTCCGAGAATGGCCTCGACGAGATCCTTCAGGTGCTCATGGAGGAATTGCCAGGCCTGATCGTGGGCGGCCTTGACCTCGGCCGGGCTGCCGGCGGTGCGCGAGGGGTCCGGCAGGCTCCAGTCGAGGATGATGGTCTTGCGCGGCTTGGCCGGGAAGGCCTTCATCGCCTCGGGGTCCAGCACCACGATGATGTGGTAATGGTCGAGGTTGGGGATCTGCTGCACGGACTTGGGCTGCAGGCGGCCGGTGTCGATGCCCTTGGCCTTGAGGTATTCGAGGGTGGAGGGAGCGATGGGCTGGGGATCGACGCCGGCGCTGGCGAAAAGAAACTTGGGCTGGTCCAGGGTGCCGCCCACGGCCTCGGCCAGCTGGCTGCGGCAGGAGTTGTGGTGATCGACGAAGAGCAGGCGGAACGCCTCGGCGCCCTGGTGCCGGGTGTTTTCCCCGGTGCACATGTAAAGCGCCTCCATGCAGATGTTGCGCGCCTGGTCGGACACCCGCTCGAGGCGGCGGGTGATCATGAGCAGGGGATTGAGGGCCTCAAAGGGAATCTTGCTCTCGCGGAACAGGCTGATGACGTCCTTGTTCAGCTTGCTCTTGAGCACATCGACGGCGTCCTCGGACTCGATGGTGCGCCGGGCCAGGTCGGCGTCCTGGTTGAGGAAGGCCTGCACGGCGTCGTGCAGCATGGGGATGGAGAGATTGGCGATCTCCTCGATGCGGGCGAGGGGCAGGTCGGCCGTGACCGGCATCAGCTTGAGGGACTGGCGGGCGATGCTCTCGGCGTAGTCGCCCACGCGCTCCAGCTCCAGGTTGATGCGGATGGTGCTGTAGGCCAGGCGCAGCGGGCCGGCCACCGGCTGCTGCCGCACGAGGAACTCCAGGCAGAGGCGATCCACCTCCTTCTCCAGCTCGTCCACCCGGCGGTCGCGCAGGATGACCGCGTAGGCCAGCTGGCGGTTGCGGGTCTTGAGGGCGGTGATGCAGTCCTGGAGGGCCCCCTCGCAGAGGCCGGCCATGGTGCGGACCCGGTCGCGGATGCGGTCGATGTCGCGCTGGAGGGAGACTTCGAAGTGGGTGGCCATAGTCGTGTTTACGTCCGCCAGTCTGCCGCCCAATTGTTACAGCGGGATGGAGCGATTGTGACGATTCGGTAAAGGCCGGCCCGGGGCGGCCCCCGCGCCACCCGGGGCGCCCCCGGCGGAATTGCCCGAAAAAGCACGGATTGGCCCGTCCGCAGGCCCCGGCCTTGCCGGTTTCGTCACCAAACCGTAACAAAAAGTCCGTTTACGAATTGTTACGGCTGTGTGACAACCCAATCCTATGTTCTCCCTGCAAAAGCTCCTGGGCAAAGACGACAACTTTTTCAACCTCCTGGAGGCCAGCGCGGAGGAGGCGCGGCATAGCGTGCAGGTCCTGAACCGGGTGCTCTCCCACGCGGACCAGAGCCTCAGCCTGGAGGAACTGCACAAGGCGAAGGAGGCGGACAAGAAGATCACGGAGCAGATCAACGAGGCCCTGGTCGCCACCTTCGTTTCCCAGCTCGAGCGCGAGGACATCGAGGTCCTCAGCGCCGCCCTCTACAAGATTCCCAAGACGGTCGAGAAGATCGCCGAGCGCTTCATCATCAGCGCCCCCCTGGTCCAGCAGGTCGATTTCTCCCGCCACATCACCCTGCTCGACGCCGCCACCCGGCATGTGGTCGAGCTGGTCAAGCTGCTGCGCGAACTGGGGGCCGGGCGCCTGGATCGGGCCAAGGAAATCAATGCCCGGCTCCAGAAGGTCGAGGGCGAGGCGGATGAGCTCATCCTCGAAATCCTCAAGGATCTCTACAGCGGCCGCCATGACGCCACCAAGGTCATGGCCATGAAGGACCTCTACGAGCTGCTCGAGAAGGTCATCGACCGCTGCCGCGACACCGGCAACATCGTCACCCACATCGTCCTCAAGAACTCCTGAGCCCGCCCCAGCCCGGGACCCCCACGCCATGGTCAGCTTTCAAAGACTTTTCAGCCGCGAAAACGAGTTCTGTGACCTCCTGGAGGCCAGCGTCCGTGAGGCCGCCCATGCCGTCGGTGCCCTCAAGCAGGTTCTCACCCGCCCGGGCGTCGTCCCCACCCTCGAGCAGTTCGCCGCCGTCCGGCGCAAGGACAAGGAAATCACCGAGCGCATCAACACGATGCTGGTGACCAACTTCGTCACCCCCATGGAGCGCGAGGACATCGAGGAGCTCGCCGTCTCCCTCTACAAGATTCCCAAGACCGTGGAGAAGTTCGCCGAGCGTTACCTCATCGTGGCCGGCCAGGTGCAGGACGTCGATTTCAGCCGGCAGCTCAACCTGATGGAGCAGGCCGTCCAGTTGGTCATGCAGATGGTCCAGTCCCTGCGCGGGGGCCGCCGCCTCGCCGGCGTCAAGACCCTCCAACAGCAACTGCAGGCCGTGGAGGCCGAGGCCGACGAGGTCCTCCTCCTGATGATGCGGCCCTTTTACGAGCCTGGTTTCCCCGCCCTCAAGGCCGTCATCCTGCGCGACCTCATCGACCTCAATGAAAAGGTCGTCGACCGCTGCCGCGACGCCGGCAACGTCGTTTCCCGCGTCATTCTCAAGAACTCCTGAAGGTTATGGAACTGACCATCGTGCTGCTTGTCGTCCTTGTCGCCCTGACCTTCGAGTATATCAACGGCTTCCATGACACGGCCAACTCCATCGCCACCGTGGTCGGGACCAAGGTGCTGACCCCCCGCCAGGCCATCGTCCTCGCCGCCGTGACCAACCTGGTCGGCGCCTTCTTCGGGCTGGCCGTGGCCAAGACCATCTCGTCCGGCCTCGTCGATTCCGCCTACGTCGGCCAGGTCGTCATCATCTGCGCCCTGCTTGGCGGCATCACCTGGAACCTCATCACCTGGTGGTTCGGGCTCCCCTCCTCCTCCACCCACGCCCTCGTCGGCGGCCTCGTCGGGGCCACCCTCGCCGCCGCCGTCTGCATCAGCGCCGACAAGCCCCTCGTCGACAAGTCCGGCCAGCCGGTCAGCGCCTGGTCCGCCATCAAGTGGAGCGAGATCAAGGAGAAGAAATCCAAGTCCCTCGTGCCTCCCTCCCCCGAACTGCTCGCCGTCCTCGGCGACACCATCAAGACCAACGGCACCCACACGCTCACCATCGGCACCAACAAGGTCCAGTGCGTCGTCTTCTGCGGCCGGGTCAAGCAGGTCGTCGAGAAGACCGGCATCGACAAGGGCGGTGTCCTCCACAAGGTGGTCGTCCCCATGATCTCCTCCCCCCTCATCGGTTTCACGGCCGGGCTCACCGTCATGGCCCTGCTTTATCTCCTCCTCCGCAACCTCCGCCCGGTCTTCGTCAACCGCATCTTCGGCCGCCTCCAGTTGCTCAGCGCGGGCTACATGGGCTTCAGCCACGGCATGAACGATGCCACCAAGACCATGGGCATCATCACCCTTGCCCTCGTCGCCGCCACCAAGGCCAATCTCCTCGAGGACGTCGGCCCCGTCTTCGGCTTCCTCAAGACCATGGAAGGCTCCGATCCCCTCAAGCTCTCGCTCGGCGACCACCTCATCGCCCTCCTCCCGTCCTGGCTCCAGTTCGGCTACATGCCCGCCATCGGCGACGCCAAGGGCCAGTCCGTCCCCTACTGGTGCGTGTTCGTCTGCGCCCTCACCATGGCCGCCGGCACCGCCGCCGGCGGCTGGAAAATCATCAAGACCCTCGGCCACAAGATGGTCAAGCTGCAGCCCGTCCACGGCTTCGCCGCCGAGACCACCGCCGCCACCGTGCTCGCCGTCACCGGCACCCTCGGCATGCCCGTCTCCACCACCCACGCCATCAGCAGCAGCATCATGGGCGTCGGGTGCGCCAAACGCTTCAGCGCCCTCAAGTTCAGCGTGGTCGAACGCATGCTCTGGGCGTGGGTCATGACCATCCCCGCCACCGCCGCCGTGGCCTTCGTCCTCGTCTGGGTCTGCGACAAGCTCGGCTGGCTCGTCCATTGACCTCCCGACCCGCCGGTCCCCCGGGCCGCCGGCTTGCCAGCGGCCGCGCGGTCGGGTAGATGCCTGACCGCCTTCATGCGTTTTTCCCGGCATTGCCTGGCCCTGGCCGCGACCCTCCTGCTGGGTGGTTACCCTCCCGCCGCGGCCGCCGACCCCCCGGCCACGCCCGGTTCCCAACTCCGCGTGGCCGCGGCCGCCGATCTGCAGTTCCTCTTCCCCGCCGTCCAGACCGCGTTTCATGCCCGGCAGCCGGCGATCCGCGTCCTGCCCACCCATGCCGCCTCGGGCAGCCTGGTGGCCCAGATCCGCCACGGGGCCCCGTTCGACCTCTTCCTCTCCGCCGATCTCGACTACCCGCGCCGCCTGGCGGCGGATGGCCTCGCCCTGGACACCAACGTGTTCACCTACGGCCTGGGCCGCCTCGTGATTTGGGCGCCGCGGTCCTCGGCCCTCGACCTGGCCGTCCTCGGGCCCGGGGCCCTGATCGACCCCTCCGTGCGCCGCATCGCGGTGGCCAACCCGCGCCATGCCCCGACCGGGATGGCCGCGCTGGCCGCGCTGCGCGCGCTCCGGTTGGAGGAGGTGGTGGCGCCGCGCCTGGTGCAGGGCGAGAACGTCGCGCAGGCCGCCCAGTTTGTGCAGGCCGGCTCGGCCGACCTCGGGCTGATCACGCTTTCCCTCGCCCTGGCCCCGCCCCTGCAGGCCGCCGGGCGCCACTGGGTGTTCCCGACCAACGCCTGCCCGCCGCTCGCCCAGGGCGGCGTGGTGCTCAAGGCCTCCCGCCAACCCGCGGCGGCCCGTGCCTTCCGCGATTTCCTCCTCGGCCCCGAGGGCCGGGCCATCCTGCTCCGGTTCGGCCTCGAGGCGCCGGGGGGCTCCTGAGGGGCAGCCATGGACTGGAGCGCGCTCATCCTCAGCCTGCGGTTGGCGGCCTGCACGACCGCGGTGCTGCTGGTGCTGGGCCTGCCGCTGGCCTGGTGGCTGGCGCGCACGACGTGGCGGGGCCGGTTCCTCGTCGAGGCTGCCGTGGCGCTGCCCATGGTGCTGCCCCCGACCGTCCTCGGGTTCTACCTGCTCATGACCCTCGGTCCGCACAGCCCGGCCGGGCGCCTGCTGGAATCGGTGTTCGGCACGCAGCTGCCCTTCACCTTCACCGGCCTGTGGGTGGCGTCGGTCCTTTACAGCCTGCCGTTTGCCGTGCAGCCGTTCACGGCGGGTTTCGCGCTGGTCGATCGCCGCCTGCTGGAAGCCTCGGCGTGCCTGGGGGCGGGACGCTGGGAAACCTGGCGGCGGGTCGCCCTGCCGCTGGCCTGGCCCGGGGTGCTGGCCGGCCTGGTCCTCAGCTTCGCCCACACCCTCGGCGAGTTTGGCGTGGTGCTGATGATCGGCGGCAACCTCCCGGGCGCCACCCGCACGCTTTCCATCGCCCTCTACGATGACGTCCAGGCCCTCGACTACGCGACGGCCAGCCGCACCGCGCTGGTCCTGCTCGTGTTTTCGTTCGTGGTGCTGGCCGTCACGTATGCCCTGCAACGGCGGTTCCTCCAGCCATGGCCGAGTCGCTGAACGCACGGTTCCGCCGCCGTCACCCGGGCGGGTTCGAGGTCGAGGCGGACCTGCGCCTGCCGGCCGGCCGGCCCGGGGTCACCGTGCTGCTGGGGCCCTCCGGTTGCGGCAAGACGACCGTCCTGCGCTGCGTGGCCGGGTTGGACCGCCCGCAGGAAGGCCGCATCGAGTTCGCCGGCGAAACCTGGTGCGACGCGGCGACGGGGACCTGGGTGGCCCCGGCCGCGCGCGGGGTGGGGATGGTCTTCCAGGACTACGCCCTGTTCCCGCATCTCACCGCCGCCGGCAACGTGGCCTATGGCCTGCGCGGAGCGGCGGCGTCCGCGCGGGAGCGCGAGGTGTCCGCCTGGCTGGAGCAGTTTGGCCTGGCCGGGCTGGGCGGCCGGCGTCCGCGCGAGTTATCCGGCGGCCAGCAGCAGCGCCTGGCCCTGGCCCGGGCCCTGGCCGCGCGGCCGCGCCTCCTGCTCCTGGACGAGCCCCTGTCGGCGCTGGAGCCGGCGCTGCGCGGGGAACTGCGGGCCGGCCTGCGGCGTTGGCTGGCGGAGGCGGGCATCCCGGTGTTGCTGGTCACGCATGACCGGGAGGAGGCGCTGGCGCTGGGCGACGAACTCGTGGTGATGCTGGCGGGCCGCCTGCGCCAGGCGGGCCCGGTGCTCGACGTGTTGAACCGTCCGGCCGACGGCGACGTGGCGCGCCTCGTGGGGGTGGAGACGGTCCAGCCCGGGCGGGTGTTGGCGGTGGCGGACGGGCTGGCCACGGTCGAGGCGGGCGCGGCGCGCCTGGTGGCGTTGGCGGGTCCGGAAATGGGCGCGGGCATGCCGGCGCTGCTGTGCATCCGGGGCGAGGACGTGATCCTGCAGGCGGAGGAGGGAACGGGCACGAGCGTGCGCAACCGGCTGGCGGCGCGGGTGGTCGCGGTGCATCCGGGGACGCCCCTGCAGCGGGTGGAACTGGACGCGGGCTTTCCCTTGTCGGCGTTGGTGACGCGTGCGGCCTGCGCGGAGCTGCAGTTGCAGCCGGGTCGGCGGGTCTGGGCCCTGGTCAAGGCCCCGGCGGTCCATGTGATTCCGCGCCCGGCCTGAGGGGCGGGCACCGGCCTGGATGTTCACGCGCCCGTGCCGGGGGGCCGGGCGGAGGACGCTCGGCGCTCGCGGGGCCAGCGGGAGCCGGCCAGGGCCAGGGCGACAGGGCCCAGGCCGATCAGGGTGCCACCGAGCCCCACTGCGGCGAGGGCGAGCTCGCGCCGGCCGGCCGGTTGTTGGTCGCGCATCGGGAGCAGGGCGGAGAGTTGACGGAGGGAGGGGGAGGGAAGATGTCGGTCGTTGCCGTCGTGGTATTCGCCGCGCAGCCGGTTGGCCACCTGGCGGAGGGTGCTGGCGTCCTGCCGGCTTTGGTGGCCGTCAATGAACCGGCCGAGGCGGGCGTCGCCCACCCCGATGACCAGCACCTGCGCGATGCTGGGGGGCAGGGCGGGCATGCCGGTGTCGGGCACGCTGTCCCCGTCGCTCGCCACCACCAGGGTCGTGCTGCCCGGGCGCCAGTCCTTGGCCACCTTGACCGCCTCCTGCAGCCCGTCGAGCAGGCGGGTCTTGCCCGGGGTGAAGGCCTGGTCCAGCGGCAGGTCGACCAGGATGTTGCGGACCACCTCGGGGTCGGCGGTGTCGATGACCACCGGCTTGGCCCCGTTGTAGAAGGCGATCACGCTCACCCGGCATTGTTCCAGGGCGATGCGGTTGAGGATCGACATGAGGATTTCCCCGGCCCGCCGCGCGCGGGTCTGCTGGCCGTTCGGCCCGGCGTCGGTCAACTGCATGGACGGGGACACGTCGAGCAGGATGACGAGGTGGCGCCAGCCGCCTTCCGGCACCTCGGCGGGCTTGACCGTGCGGGGCTGGAGCAGGAACAGCGTGAGGCAGCCCCAGGTGAAGAGGGCGAGGGCGAGGGCCCGGGCCGGGCCGGCCCCGCGGGTCCACGGCCGCGCCTCGTTCCCGGGACCAAAGGCCAGCGCCGCCAGGCGCCGGACGCGCCGTGCGTGCAGCCATTCGGCCACGCCGGCCAGGACGAGCACGCCGAGCGCGGCCAGTTCGGGAAGCAGGTTCATGCCAGGGACAGGCGGGGCGGGGTCACCACGGGGTGTAGCGCAGGCCATACCCGGCCAGCAGGTGCAGCCCGCCCAGGATCAGCCCGGCCAGCGCCACCGGGGCAAAGTCATCGGTGTAATCGGCCGCCGTCGGCTTCATCCGGGCCGACTGCATGCGGTCGATGCGCCGGAACACTTCGAGGAGCGCGGCCGGATCCCGCGCCTCAAAGACGCTCCCGCCCGTGCCGCTGGCGATGGTGTGGACCTCCTCCGGCGCCGGGGTGTCGGCGGCGTGAATGAGGTAGACGGTGATGTCGGAGGCCCGCAGTTCGGCGGCGATTTGTTCGGCCGCGCCCCCGGCCAGGTCGGCGCTCTGCCCGTCGGAGACCAGCACAATCATCCGCTCCCCCTCGGCGCGCGCCTCCAGCACCTTCTTGCACTCGCGCAGCGCCTTGCCAATCAGGGTGCCGTTGAAGAAGCGCGGCATGAGGTTCGGCCGCAGGAAGGGCGTGGCCATGCGGATGGCCGACAGGTCGCGCGTCAGCGGCACCCAGTGCAGCACCTCGCCGCCAAAGACGGTCAGGCCAAAGGCGTCCCCCGGCCGGTAGGTGGTGAATTTCCGGATGGCCTCCATCGCGCTGTCGTAGCGCGTGTCATCGCCGAACTTCGCCATCATGGACCCCGACACATCCAGCACGAACTGGATGTTGGTCAGTTCCCGCTCGGCCTGCGGCACGCCCAGGCGGCGGGGGCCGGCCAGCATGACCAGGGCGACCGCCAGCAGCAGGTGCGGCAGGAACTGCAGCGAGGTGACCAGTCGGCCCAGCCAGCGGCCGCCGCGCGCCCCCGCATGATCCAGCGGCAGCAGGACGCGATGCCCACGCCGCTGCCATTCCCATGCGCAGAGCAGCAGGGGCAGGATGAGCAGCAGCAAGAGCAGGGGCCGGGCAAAGCTCATGGGGCGGGGGGCCGCGGTGCGGCGGTTCCGGTGGGTGCCGGGGCGGCGCCCGCCGCGGGCAGGTTGCGGTAGGGCTCGAGCACCCGGGCCACATCAATGTTCCCGGCGGCGCCCGGCGGCCGATGCAGCCAGCCTTCCAGCGCCCGCAGCAGTTCCCCGGCCTCCGGATGCCCGCGCAGCCGGCGCAGCGCCTCCGCCATGTCCAGTTCGCCCAGGCCCAGGCGGTCGCGCCAATAGTTCAGGAGCATCCGCTCCAGCCGGGCCTGACCGTCCCCCGACAACCGTCCCGCCGCCGCCTCCTCCACCAGCGGCCGCAGCCGGTCAGCCAGGGTCGGCTCGGGCGCCGCCGTCGCCGCCATCGTCGCCGCCCGTCGCCGCCGCCACAGCAATGGCACCAGCACGAGCACCCACACCACGGCGGCCGCCGTCAGCCAGGCCCGGTAGCCGCCCAACCGGCCCAGCGGCGACCGCGACGTCTCCACCAGGAGCCCATCATGCGCCGCCGGCAACAGCGGCCGCACCTCCACCGGCAGCCCGGGGAGGTTGGTCACGGCGCTGCCGTCCAAGCGCACCAGGTTGGTCCGCAAATCATAGCGCCCCGGCACCAAGCCGATGTAACGCAGGTCATACCACAACCCGCCCTCGCGTGGGCGCGTCTCCGCCACGCGCAGAATCAACCGGGCCTTGTGCTGCACCGGCCGCGCCTCCAGCAGGGTGCCGGGCAGGGTCACTTCCAGGCGGCCTTCCATCCCCACCGTCGGTCCCGCCCCGTCCGCCGCCACCGCCACCCCGGCCGCGCCCAGCAGCCACGCCAGCAGGGCGGCCAAGGCAGGCCGAAAACAGCGCGGCAGGGGATGCAACAGGGAGGGCATGGGTTTCAACGGGTTCCCCGGGTCAGCGCGCCGCGCCGATGCAGCCAGGCGCGCAGGCGCGGCACAAAGGGTTCATCCGTGGGCAGCAGCAGATGATCAATGCCCGCCCGCTTCAGCTCCTGCACGGTTTCCGCCGGGTCGGTCCAGCGGCTGCGCCCGTGCGCCACCCAGTGGGCGCCGGTCTCGGCTTCCTCCGCGCGGAACAGCCCGCCGCGCAGTCCGCCCCGCTCGGCCGGGTCCTGCAGTTGCAGCACCAGGCAGTCGTGCGCCTGCGCCATCAGCTTCAGGGCGGGCAGGGCCGTCGGGTCGTGCAGGTCGCTCAGGAGGATCACCAGCGAGCGGTTCTCGCTCACCACGGCCAGTTCGCGCAGGGTCTCCCCCAGTGCCGTCCGCTCGTCCAGCCGGTAGCGGCGCAGGCGGTGCAGCCACTGGAACAACAGTTCGCGCGACAGGCTCGGCCGCCCCTGCAGGTTGCGTTCACCGCAGCCCACCAGCGCCACCGGGCTCACCCGCGTGAGCGCGGCCAGGGCCAGGCCGCCGGCCAACTGCACGGCCCACGCATACTTGCTCAGCCGCTGGCTGCTCACGCACATCGAGGCCGAGGTGTCCACCACGAGGTAAACCGGCATCCGCTTGGGTGCCTCATACTCCTTCACATGCACCCGCCGGGTTCGCGCCGTCAGCCGCCAGTCAATCGACTTCACCGGGTCGCCCGGCTGGTAGACCCGCGACTGCACATACTCAATGCCGGAACCCAGGAAGGGGGAACTGTCCGTGCCGTAGCTCAGGCTGTCCGCCAGCCGCCGCACCGCCAGCGTGAACTGGCGTTCATCGAGGGGATCGTGCGGCTCAAGTTCGCGCTGCATGCGGGCCAGGGTTGGTGCGCGCCACGCTAGTGGGGTCGCGGGCGGGGGGCGAGCAAGAAGAAGCCGGAGCGAGTGAGCGAGTGAGTGAGTAAGCGAGTCAGGGTGGAGGGGGCGATGGTCTATTGGCGGGGTTCCTCGAGGAGGGGGGTGAGGAGGCGGCGGCCGAGCGGTTGGGCGGGTTGGGCGGTCTCGAGGCGCTCCCACAGGCGGCGGGCGGCGGGGCGATCGGTGGCGGCCAGAACCTGGATGATGGTGACCAGGCGGGCGTAGGCCGGGGTGAAGTAAAGGCTGCGCCGGGTCGACTCGAGGTAACCCTCAATGGCCTCGGGGACTTGCCCGGCCGCCTCCCGGTGCAGCGCGTGCAGGTATTGGTCGCGGGCGGCCACGAAGTCGGCCAACCCGGCCGGGGCCCGGGCGGGGTCCAGGCCGCGCAGCGGGTCCGGTGCCCAGCGCTCGAGCAGGGTGGGCAGGAGCGCGCCGGGCGCGCCGGCCGCCCCCGTCCGGGTGCGCGGTGCGCGGAACAGCACGCGCGGATGGTCATCGGTGTTGGCCTCGGCCCCGGCGGCGAACGCCGTCAGCCCGGCCGGCCCGGCGGCGGCGCACCCCAGCAGGTTGAGGGTGCGGTCCAGCCCGGCCGCCTTGAGCGCAGGCAGCAACCCCGGGGCGCCGGCCCGCCGCTCCACCGCGTCCGGCCCGGGCTGGAAGGGGCCCTCCCGCGCGCCAACCAGTCCGAGCACCGGGATGTCCACGTTGAAGTGCAGGAGAAACGCGCGGCTGTCCGGGAACACGTCAAGGAACGTTCGCACGATCACCCGGAGGGTCGGCTCATCCAGTTGGTGCAGCGGAAGCCATTGGCAGAACAGTCCCCCCGGCGCCAGCCGGTCCCGCACGGCGGCAAACTGCTCGCGGGTGTAGAGGAACGCCGCCCCGTCCTGCGCCGGGTGGAACAGGTCCGCCACGATCACGTCGTAGCGCCCCGGCGCGGCCCGCACGAACCGGCGGGCATCGGCGGCATGGACGAGCGGGGCCCCCGGCGCGGCGTCGCCGTCGCGGCGGAACGGCCCGCGGTTTTCCGGCTCGAACCGTGGCATGAGCGCGACAATCTCGGGCAGCAACTCGACCCCCTCGGCCGCCAGGCCCGGGTAATCGCGCGCGGCGCCCAGGGTGATGCCTGTGCCCGGCCCCAGGAACAGCGCGCGGCGCGGCTCGGGGTGCAGCAGGAGCGGCAGGTGCGCCTGGCGCCGCTGGGCCACCGCGGCGGCCGTGCCGCCCATCTGGAAACGGTTGTTCACCCGCAGGCTGCGGTGGCCGTCGGGGGTCTGCAGCACCGCCACGGTGGCCATGGCGCCCTCCCGATGTTCCCGCACCACGGCACCCGGCGGCACGCGGACGAGGCGCAGGTCGTGCGGCAGGGCCAGGGCCAGGCCGAAGGGCAGGAGGGGCAGGAGGAGGAGCGGCAGCGCGATCCGGCGGGCGGGCGCCGGGGGCGGGCCCGCCGGGACCTGGCTGAGCGCGAGGTAGGCGAGCCCGATGCAGAGCAGGGTCCACTTGGCGCCCAGGGCCGGGAGCAGGAGAAGGCCGAAGACGAGTCCGGCGAGGGCGCCGCCGAGGGTGTTGAGCGCGGCGGCGCGGCCGACGCCACCGTGCGCGCCGCGGGCCTGCTGGACGAGGTGGCTGAAGGTGGCGCCCATGACCAGCGTGGGCGGGCCGAAGAACAGTGCGGCCAGGGCCAGTTCCGCCAGCAGCGCGCCGCCGGGGTTGTCCCCGCGTTGCGCGCGCAGCGCGTCATGGAGGGGGAGCAGGCGGGCGGCCACGCTGGCGGCGAGGAACACGAGGGTGGCGAGCAGGGCCAGGAGGGCGGCGAGCAGCGGGCGGAAGGGGCGGTGTCGGCCCCAGCGTTGGCCGGCGGCGGCGCCGAGGCTGGTGCCGAGCAGGTAGACCGCGAGCACGGCGGCGAAGGTGTAGACCGTGTTCTCGAGGGCCTGGGACAGGAGGCGGACGCCGACGATTTCCAGGCCGATGCCGAGCAGGCCGGTGAGGAAGGCGAGCGCGCCGAGGCTGGGATCGCGCGGGGGATCGGTGGAGGGCGGTGTGGAGGCGGGGGGGAGGGCGGCGGTCCAGGCGGCGGCGCCGGCGGCGAGGTGGAGGCCGGCGAGGAGGAGCGCGGTGGTGCGGAGCCCGAGGGTGGGCTGGAGGAGGAAGGGGGTGGCGAGGGTGCCGAGGACGGCGCCGGCGGTGTTGAGGGCGTAGACGCGGCCGACGCAGCGTTGGCCGGGGGTGAGGGCGGCCAGCCAGCGGTCCATGGCGGGCAGGGTGGCGCCCATGGCGGCGGTGGCGGGGAGGAGGGCGAGGAGCGGGAGGAGCAGGGCGATGACGGCGTGGCGGCCGGGGCCGGGGGCGGGTCCGGTGAGGGCGAGGGCGGCGTGGTGGAGGGCGGGGAGGAGGAGGGTGGCGAGGGCGGCCCAGGCGCCGGTGGCGAACTGGAGGGCGGCATACCAGCGGGCGGGGCGCGCGCTGGCGGCGATGGGGCGGTCGAGGAGCCAGCCGCCCAAGGCCATGCCGCCGAGGAAGGCGGTGATCAGGCCGAGCAGGGCAGGGACCTCATGGCCGAGCCCGGTGGAGAACAGGCGGGTCCAGGTGATCTGCAGGCCAAGGGCGGCGGCCCCGCTCAGGAAGAAGAGGGAGGCGGGCAGCAGGCTCACGGCGGGTCGGGTCTCAGGCGCCGGGCGCCGGCAGGGGCTGCAGCCCAAGGCCGCCGCGGAGTTGCTCGAGGTACCCGGGGGCCTTGACGCGCTCGAGTTCGGCGCGGGCGCGGCGCAGGCGGCCGGGGATGTCGAGGCGGTTGGCCTCATCGGCGTGGCTGGCCTTGGTGAGGAACTTCTCGAGGGTGGCGACGTGGCGCATCCAGAGGCGGCGATCGGCCTCCTGCTTGGCCTGGAGGCGCGCGGCGTACCAGTCGCTGGCCAGCAGGCTTTCGCGGGTGAACAGCGCGCGGAGTTCCGGGTGATCGAGTCCCCGGCCCTCGTGGTGGCCGTCGCGCATGACATGGAGGAGGGCGCGCAGGGGCGGGCAGGCCAGGTCGATGCTGCCGTCCTCGAAATAAAGCCCGGCGACGCGCTGGTGGGTGGCCACGATGTTGTCCATGGCGTCGGCGAAGACCGCGGGATCCTGGAGCTCGGGGCGGAGCATGTCGTCGGTGAAGACGAGGTGGGGATGGTTGAAGATGCGGCCGAGGTAGGCGCGGGCGAACCGGGCGGTGATGCGGTAGCCGAGGCGGCTGGCCAGGACCTGGCGGCCCTGGAATTCCGTGTCGCGGCAGCGCTCGAGGCATCCCTCCGCGATGAGGTTGTCGGGGTTGCGTTCCTCCGGGCTCATGCGGGACCACAGCTCGGGGACGAGCAGGCTGACATCGTGATCCACGCGCCAGCGGGGTCCGACCCAGGCCGCGGCGGTGACGAAGGCGCCGCCGCCGGTGAGCAGGTGGGAGACGAGGGCGGCGTTGAGGTCGAGGACGGGAGGGAGGGCGTTGAAGGGGCCCTTGGTGAGGGCGCCCTCGGAACCGGCGCCGGTGGTGGAGGGCGACTTGCCGGTCATGCTGGAGATGAACTCCAGGAAGAGCTCCGGCAGTTCCATGTAATGGACCGGGTTGAAGACGCAGAGCGGGCGGACGCCCGGCTCGGGCGGGTTGTTCCGGCGGCCGGGGAGGACGGCCTCGACCGGACGCGGCACCGGCTGGCCGGCCGGGATGCGGCGGCTCAGCCGGGTGGACACCTCGGCCAGGTGCACCGAGCGGGGGTCGAGCAGGTCGGGGCGCGTCTGCAGGTAGCGCGGGTTCTTGCTGGGCTTGCCCTCGACCAGGCGCGGGTGGGCCGGCGAGACAAAGTAGGCGGGCGCGCCGGAGTCAGCGGTCGAGCGGATGAACTCCTGCATGACCGGCGTGTAGCGGTCGAAGTGGAGGGCGTTCTCCACCTCGAGGCGGGCGGAGGCCGGGGTGAGCGGCTCGTAGTTGGAGAGGAAGTTGCCGGGGCGGGCGAAGTCGGCCTCGGTCTGCCGGTCGTAGCCGCGGTGGACGGCATCGTCGGGGCGCTGGAAGAGGCGGAACTCGCAGTTCTGCACGAACTTCACCGAGCCGGCGGGATCGTGCGGCGGGAGGTGGGCGACCGCCCGGGCCGGCACCACCACGGATGCCGTGATGTCATCCTCCAGCTGCAGCTTGGCGGCGGGATGGAAATCCTTGCGCAACCCGAAGGTGCGCCAGGAGCCGTCGGCCTCGTAGCCGACGCGCAGGTAGGTGGTGACCAGCTTGCGGTTATCGCACTTCAGCTCGTTGCCGGGCGTGCCATTGATGATGTCCACGCTGAAGTGGCTGCGCCAGTCCCCGCCCCACTCCGGCTTGTAGTAGCGCTTCACCACGAAGACGAGTTCCTTGATGTATTGCGGGACGCCCTCCAGCCAGGTGTTGTAGTCGGCCTTGTATTGGCGCGGGGCGGGGGTGAGCAGCTTGATGACCGACCCCAGGGACCGGTCGGGGCTGAGGATGGCGCGGCGGTCGGGCTTCTGGCGGGGATTGCTGAAGCGGTCGGAGTAATCCCGCGCGATCAACGCGGCCACCTGGTCGAAGTCGCGCTGGAAATCAGCCACGAAGACGGGCCCGGTCAGGATGGCGTCGGAGATGGACTTGGAGATCTCGGACTTGCCGCCGCCGGAAACGGTGCAGGGCTTGTGGCAGACGAGGCCGTCGCCGACGATGCCGACGAGGCGCCAGGAACGGTTGGCCCCGGCCGGCTTTTCCATGCGGACCTTGTAGCCGGAGGGGCGGATGTAGGTTTTCTCGGGGAGCAGCTTGAGTTGCCGGGGTTGGCCGCCCTGTTCCCAGGTGACCGTCTGTTTGTGCAGGTCAAAGCGGACATCCTCGGGCACATAGATGAGGTCGGGGAAGCGCCGGTCGATGGCGTAGCCCTCGGGTTGCACCTGGAGGGTGTCGCCGCCGAGGGCGACCGCCTCGGCGAAGGTGTGGCCCAGGCTCTGCACGTGCAGGCCGCCGCTGAATTCCTCGCCCAGATCATAGGCGGGGAACACCAGCGCCCCGCCGGCATGTTCCTCCTCGCAGGCGCCGAACAGGTTGGCCGCGAAGCTCACCTGGGTCTTCACCTCCTTCTTGCAGTAGCCGTAGTAGTTGTCCGCGATCAGCGTCACCATCACCCCGCTGTCGTCGCGCGCGGTCAGCTTGAAGGCCTGGCCGCCGTTGTAGAGTTCGTCCTCCTGCTTCCAGCACATGCCGTCCCGGCGCTGCCGCTCCGTGGCGGCCGCCCAGGCGGGCAGGCCGAGGTCCTTCTTGCGCGCGTGGGCCAGGTGGGGCGCGAGGATCACGCAGCCGGTGTGGCCGGTCCAATGCTCGGGGTCGAGCCCGGCATCGTTTTCCGGGAGGTAGGGGTCTCCGGCGTTGCCGAAGATGCTTTCCACGAAGTCGAGGTTGCTGACGAGGCTGCCGGGGGCGAAGAAGCGGACCTCCATGCGTTTCTCCGCGGTGACCCCGGGGACGGCCGGGCAGACGAGCGGGCGAAGGAGCAGGGTGACGAAACACTCGGCCTGGGCGGCCTGCGAGGCGGTGAAGGGCAGGGCGAGGGACTCGCGGGGCGGCTGCAACGCGCGCCGCAGCAGGCTGGCGAAGGCCACCTTGGGCACGGCCACCTTGTCGGCCGGGATGGGCAGCCCGCCCTCGGCCACATGGAAGCTGCCCTGGGTCGTGCGCCGGTCGCTGCGGGGGTTGTGCAGGACGCCCTGCTTCACCCGGCACGACCGCAGCAGCGCGTTCTGGTAGTCGTCCCGGTCCGGCGGCAGCGAAAGCGCCCGGGCCAGGCCGTGCCGGTCGAGGATGAACGTGTTGGCCGGCAGCTTCGCCGGCTGGCCGATGTCCAGCAGGTAATCGTGCAGGAACGCCTGGATGCGGCTGTCGGCCGGGCACAGGTAGTTGGCGAGCAGGCGGTCGGTCTCGCGCTGGTGCTGCAGCAGCGCGCTGGCAAACTCCGCCAACTCCGAGTCCGCCGCCCCCCCGAACTGCGGGCAGCCAATCGACGCCAGCTTGAGGTTGATGTACTGGATGAGACGCTGGTCGGGGCCGCCGGTGGCGATGGCGGGCAGACCAAGGGATCGCGATAGGTTCATGGGCGCTCTGGGGCTGCGGGGTGAACGGGGAGGCCGAGGGGGGGTCACGCCCGGCATCCGGACCTTAATAAGCCCGCGGGCGGGGGGCAAGAGCTCAGGAAGTGAATGAGCGAGTGGGTGAGTGCGTGGGGCAAACTCCGGGCTGGGCAGGGGGGTGGGGTTTGCCTACAAAACGGGGCGCATCCATTGCTGAATGAAAAAAGCCCTTTCCACCCTGGCCTGGTTTGCCGTGGCCGCCTTGGGTGCCTTCGCCTATGTCACCCTCGCGGTGCGGCGCGGGGAACCCGTCAGCTCCGCCTACATCCTGCTGGCCGCGCTCTGTTCCTACGCCATCGGCTACCGGTTCTACTCCAAGTGGATCGCCGCCAAGGTGCTGGCCCTGAACGATCGCCGGGCCACCCCCTGCGAGGTGCATGAGGATGGGCGCGACTTCGTGAAGACGAACCGCTGGATCGTCTTCGGTCACCACTTTGCCGCCATCAGCGGGCCCGGCCCGCTGGTCGGGCCGGTCCTGGCCGCCCAGTTCGGCTACCTGCCGGGCACGCTCTGGATCCTGATCGGCGTGGTGCTCGGGGGCGCCGTGCAGGATTTCGTGATCCTGTTCAGCTCCATCCGTCGCGATGGCAAGTCGCTGGCCCAGATGGTCCGGGACGAACTCAACCGCGTGGCGGGGGCCATCGGCGTGATCGCCATCCTCGCCATCATGATCATCCTGCTGGCCGTCCTCGCCCTCGTCGTGGTCAATGCCCTGGCCGAGTCGCCCTGGGGCGTCTTCACCGTGGGCGCCACCATCCCCATCGCCCTCTTCATGGGCACCTACCTGCGCTGGCTGCGCGCCGGGCGCGTGCTGGAGGCGTCCATCATCGGGGTCGCCCTCCTCCTCCTGGCCGTCGTGGGCGGACAATGGGTTTCCGAGCACCCGACCCTGCGCGGTTGGTTCGGCATGGAGGCGCCCGCCCTGGCCTGGTCCGTCATCCTCTACGCCTTCGCCGCCAGCGTGCTGCCGGTCTGGCTGCTCCTGGCCCCGCGCGATTACCTCAGCACCTTCATGAAGCTCGGCACCATCGTGCTGCTCGCCCTCGGCGTCCTCCTGGTCCTGCCCGAGTTGAAGATGCCCGCGCTCACCCGCTTCATCGACGGATCCGGGCCGGTCGTGCCCGGCAAGCTGTTCCCCTTCTGCTTCATCACCATCGCCTGCGGTGCCATCAGCGGCTTCCACACCCTCATCAGCAGCGGCATCACGCCCAAGATCATCACCCGCGAGACCCACGCCCGGCCGGTCGGCTACGGGGCCATGCTCCTCGAGTCGCTGGTCGCCATCATGGCCATGATCGCCGCCTGCACGCTCGAGCCTGGCGTTTACCTGGCCATGAACATCAAGGTGCCCGGACCCGACGCCGCCGCCATCGCCTCCGCCACCGTGGCCAAGGTCAACGCCTATGGGCCCGAGTTTGCCCTCGCCCCGGAGCGCATGGACGCACTGGCCCGCGAGGTCAAGGAGGAATCCCTCTACGGCCGCACCGGCGGCGCCGCCACCCTCGCCGTCGGCATGGCCAACCTCTTCTCCCGCGTCGTCGGGGACCGCTGGCTCGGCATCTGGTACCACTTCGCCCTCATGTTCGAGGCGCTTTTCATCCTCACCACCCTCGACGCCGGCACGCGCGTCGGCCGTTACCTCCTGCAGGACGCCCTCGGCCACCTCTGGAAACCCCTCGGCGATGTCCGCAGCCTGCGCGCCAACGTGCTGGCCAGCGGCCTCGTCGTTGCGCTCTGGGGCTATTTCCTCATCGCCGCCGTCCATGACCCCGACGGCGGCATCAAGGCGCTCTGGCCCATCTTCGGCATCGCCAACCAGCTCCTTGCCACCACCGCGCTCTGCCTGGCGACCACCATCCTCCTCAAGATGGCCCTGGGCGGTTCCCCCGGCTCCCCCAAGTCGCCCCGCCGCTCGCCCGCCCTGGCCCTCGTCACCCTTCTCCCGCTCCTCTGGCTGCTCGCCGTCACCGGCACCGCCGCCGTCCAGAAAATCTGGCATCCCACCCCCAGCATCGGGTTCCTCGCCGGCGCCGCCGCCGCCGCCGAGAAACGCGCCACGCTCCAGGCCTCCCTCGCCGCCCCTCCCGCCGGCACGGATTCCGCCGCGACCGCCAAGTCCATCCGCCAACTCGAGCGCCAGGCCTTCAACCTGCGCCTCAACGCCGTTGTGACCGGCTTCTTCCTTGTGCTCGTCGCCATCATTTTCCTCATCAGCGCCGCCGAATGGCTGGCGCTGCTGGCCGGTTGGAAACTCGCCCAGCTCCGCGAGGATCCGCCCACGTGGCTGCCCGCCCACGCGCTGTCGGGCGGCGGTGCGGGGGCTTCCCTCGGCCTGCTGGCCCTGCTCCTGGCCCTGGCCCGGCACCTCTCCGGCGAGGCCGACCTTGAACGGGCCCGGCGCCAGGCGGAGGCCGCCGCCTGCGCCTGTTGCGAGCCCGGTTCCGAGGGCCGGGCGCCCCGGGTCCGCCTGCTCGACGGCGAGGCGTCCGCTCCGCCCGCGCCCGTGCCGGGCCCCGGCCAGCTCTACGCCGAAACTTCCGAGCGCCGTTTCCAGGGGGTCTCCCGCTGCTGCTGATGCCCATGAGCCTCCCGTCCCCCGCCGCGGCCCGGCCCGGCTTGCGCCTCGGCCTCTTCGGCGGTTCCTTTGACCCGGTGCACTGCGGTCACCTGCTGGTGGCCCAGGCCGCCCGGGAGGAACTGGGGCTGGACCGCCTCTACTTCATCCCGGCCGCGCAGTCGCCCTTCAAGCCCGGCCAGCAACCCGCCCCCGCTGCCGACCGCCTGCGCTGGCTGCGCCTGGCCCTGGCCGGCCGCCCCTGGTGCGAGGTGGACCCCCAGGAAATCTCCCGCGGCGGCACCTCCTTCACCATCGACACCCTCCGCGATTATCACCGGCGCTTTCCCGGGGCCGCCTTTTCGTGGCTCATCGGCGCCGACCATGTCCCCTCACTCCCCCTCTGGCGCGAGGCGTCCGCGCTGGCCGACCTCGCCGAGTTCGTGGTCATCCCGCGCCCCGGCCAGCCGCCCGTCCCGTTCCCCGCGCCGTTCCGGGGCCGGGTCCTGCAGGGGTTCCCCTTCGGGGTCTCGTCCTCCGACATCCGCGCCCGCGTCCAGGCCGGCCGTACCCTGGCCGGCCTTGTCCCCCCGCCGGTCGCCGAGGCCATCGCCCAATCCGGGCTTTATCTCTAGAACCCCTTCCGCCAAGCTCCGCCCCGATGGACGCAAAGAAACTGGCCAACCTCTGCCGCAAACTCGCCGACAACCGCAAGGCGGAGGACCTTGTCGTGCTCGACGTGCGCAAGATCTCCTCCGTGACGGATTACTTCGTCATCGCCTCCGGCACCAGCGAACCGCACCTGCGGGCCATCGCCGACGAAATCCAGGGCAAGCTGGAGACCGAGCACGGACTCCAGCCCCGCAACATCGACGGCTCCCTGACCGGCGGCTGGGTGGTCCTCGACTTCTTCGACGTCATCGTCCACATCATGCGCGCCGATGTCCGCGCCCACTACGACCTCGAGGGCCTCTGGAGCGACGCGCCCAAAGTCAGGAAGAGTTAGTGAGTGAGCGGGTTGGTGAGTGAGCGAATGGGGGAAAGGCGCGGCGACGGTGCGTACTAATCCTCCCCTGGCAGCCCCAACTCGCTGACTCACCAACCCGCTCACTCACTAACTCTTGAACATTCCTGTGGTATTGCGGACGACGCGGAGGTTGTCGGGGGGGTGGGTGACGCGCCAGAAGTAGGTGGCGAGGCAGGCGAGGGCGAGGAGGTTGCCGGCCATGGAGACGCCGTGCCAGCGGCCGAACGCCTTGGCGGCGGCCTGGCGTTCCGCGGGCGGGGCGGGAGCCACCTGGTATTTCTCGTTCATGCCGTATTTGACGCGGTGGAGGCGGGTCAGCTTGGGTTGCAGCCAGAGTCCGCCGGCGAAGCCGGTGCAGAGGAGGATGGCGAGGAGGGCGACGTTGAGCCGTTGGACGGGGCGCCCGAGGTAGAACCATTCCGCAACGAGGTGGACCACGGCGATGACCCCGCAGATTTGCTGGAAATAGAAGTAGCGCCCCAGGACCACCTCGGCGAGGGCGCCGGCGTAGAACTTGTGGATGGGGACGGCCTGGGCGGCCGGCGAGAAGAAGGCGGGCCCGACGGCCAGGGTGAAGAAGACCGCCGCTCCCAGCCAGACGGCGGCGTTGACGACGCCGACGATGCGGAGGACCAGGATCACGCGGGGACGCTAGGGGAAAGCCGCGATGAGTGCCAAGCGGGAAAGCGGCCGGGGTGGCCGGGGCAGGGGCCGCTCATGGGCGTGGTTCGATGAGGTCGCCGGGGAGGAGGAGGGGGTCGTCCTCGCCGCGGAGGAGGCGCCGGGGATCGACGCCATGGGCCTGGCCTTGGCGGATGACGACGATGACCGCCGGGTCAAGGGCGCCGGTGTATTGGGCGGCGGCGAGGGCCTGGGAGAGGGTGAGACCCTCGGTCCAGGGGATGCGGGATTGACGGACGAGGCCGCGGAACCAGACGACGGGTTGTGGGGCGGCCTGGGCCTGTTGCTGGGCGGCAAGCACCTGGCGCTGTCCCTCGAGGAACGATTGCTGGGCTTCCCGGCGGGCCTGGGACTTGGTGGTGCAACCAGGGCCGCACAGGGCGAGCGGGAGAGTCAGGCCGGCCAGCAGGGCGGCGCACGGGAGGGTCACCGGGAGGGTGTGCCGGCGGCGTGCAGGGCTTGGGGACCGCGCGGGCATGGGGGGCGACGGAAGGCGGGAGGCCTGGCCGGGGGTGCGGCTATGGGATGCGGGGACCGGGGGCAGGGGGCAGAGCCTGGGGTTGGTGACTGATGGGCAGGCGGTCGGGGCCATCGGGCGTGGCCAGGACGGGCTGGGGCAGGCCGCCGGACTGGAGGCGGGTGTTTCCGGCCTGCACAGGCGGAGGGGTGGCACCGAGGGTGGAGGAGTGCGGGTGGGCGGCCAGGCCGTTGCCGGCGAGGTCCTCTGGTTTGGGCGGGGTGGGGGGCGGCACATGGCGTGCCGCGAGGATACCCATCACGATGAGGGTGGCGGCCAGGACGCCCGCAAGCCCGATGAGGACGGGGCGGGTCTCGACCTGGAGGCCAAGGCGCTGGAGGAAGGTGGGCTTGGGCGGGGGTTCCGGGTGGGCCAGGCGCTCGCGCACGCGCCGGGACAGGTCCCCGGGCGGGGCCTGATGCCGCAGGCTGGCGAGGGCCTCCTGCAGTTTGCCGGGAGCTGAGTCGTCGGGGGGCGTGGGCACTTCGGGGCGCATCGCGTGGCGTCGTTGGCTTCGGGGTTACTTCAGGTAGTCGGACAGGTAGGCCTGCAGCTGCTGCCGGGCGTAAAAGAGCCGGGAACGAACGGTGCCGATGTTGCAGTCCATGATGGTGGCGATTTCCTCGTGCGGCAGGCCCTGCACGTCGTGCAGGGTCACGACGAGGCGATGAACAGGGGACAGCTTCAGCAGCGCCGCGTTCAGCTTTTCCTTCAGCTCATGCAGGCCCACATCCCGGCGCGGCGTCCGGTCCGAGACCAGTTCAACCATTTCCCGGTCGTGTTCGGCGTGCATGTCCACGTCATTCAGGCTGAGGTGGAACTTGCCCTTGCGCTGCTTGAGGAAGTTGATCGTCTTGTTGACGGCGATGCGGTAGACCCAGGTGTAGAAGCTGGAATCCCCCTTGAAGGAGCGCAGGGCCGAGAAGGCCTTGATGAAGGTTTCCTGGGTGAGGTCGCCGGCATCCTCGTGGTTGGCGGTCATGTTATAGACCGTGGCATACACGCGGTCCTGGTAACGGCGGACCAGTTCGTCGTAGGCCTCCATGTCCCCCTGCTGCGCGCGTTGGACGAGGACAAGGTCCGCGATGGACGGTGCCGGCGTGTCGGCGGGGGGCGCCGGGGCCGAAGCGGGGGCCTCCCGGGGGGCGACGAGGTGGGCCGGGTGGCTCATGGTCGGATCCGCCGCGTCACCCTGGCTGCGTTCGTTCACGTCACCAGCCCATCGATCTGCCGGGCCAGGAACCCGGCCAAGGCGGCGAGGCTGGCGCGGCACTCGGACTCCGGCAGCGCGCTGAGATGGACCTGGGCGGCGTGCAGGTGTTCATGGGCGGCGGCGCGGGCGCCGTCGAGGGCCCCATGCCGCCGCAGGCTGGCCTGCAACTCGGGAAACCGCCCCGGGTTCCAGGCCGCCAGCATCTCGCGGAGGGAATCCCGCTCGCGGCCGCCGGCCCGCTCGAGCGTGAGCAGGACGGGCAGGGTGAGCTTGCCCTTGGCCAGGTCGGTCCCGAGGGACTTCCCCACCGCCGCCTCGCTCCCGAAGAGGTCCAGGCAATCGTCGTAGATCTGGTAGGCCGTGCCGATGGCCATGCCGAAGTCGCGCAGGGCCGCCCGCGCCGGGGCGGAGGCCCCGCTCAGGAAGGCGCCCAGGTCGCAGGAGAGGGCGAAAAGCTCCCCCGTCTTCATCTGGATGATGCGGAAGTATTCCGCCCGTGGCATGTCGAGTTGACGGCGCTGCTGGGTCTGGAGGATTTCGCCCGAGCAGACGGTGTTGGTGGCGGAGGAGACGGCCCGGCAAATCTCGGTGGTGGGAAACCCGGCGGCGAGGTGCAGGGCATGGGCGAACAGGCAGTCGCCCACCAGCACGGCAATCTCGCCGCCCCAACGCGCGGCCAGGGTCGGGCGGCCCCGCCGGATCTGGGCCTCATCCATGACGTCGTCATGGACGAGGGTGGCCAGGTGGACCATCTCAATGATCACCGCCGCCATGACATGGCCGTCGTTGGGCCGGCCGGCCGCGCCGCCGCTCAAGGCGACCAGCACCGGGCGCAGTTGCTTGCCCTGGTTGGTCAGGGCGTATTCGGCATAAACCGCGATGTCCTGCTCGAACGACTGAATCTGGGCGGCCAACCGCTCCGCCACCGAATGAAGGAAGGGTTCGGCCGGGGCCACGATCTGTTTCCAGGCCGGGGGCACTGCCGCAGGGGACACATCTGGTTTGGGCGAGAGGACCCCGCTGGGTTCGGTGGCCAACATTCAACGGAATCGTAAGGTTCAGCCACCCCCAAGTCAAACCACCAGCCATGGACGCAAGGTTTCCCGTCTTCGGTGGACGATGGCGGCAATCCGGTGCCTGGTCATGGGGGGATGCGGTCGCATTGTCCATCCGCACGGGCTGATGACCGATTCGGATAGGCAATAGCCAATGACCAATCAAAACCCGCGCCTGCCATTGGTCATTGGCTATTGGGATTGGTCATCCACCCACCCATACCGCCAAGAGAATCCCCCCGCCTGCGGTTTGGGGTATCCCAAGACCGGGGACATTCCCGGGGCGACAGGGGATCCGGTCGCGTTGGCTGTCCGCACGGGCTGATGACCGATTCGGATAGGCAATAGCCAATGACCGATCCGTTTTGATTTGGGTGCAGGCCTGCATTGATTCCTTTCCCCTGAGCCGGGTAGGCTTCCGGGCATGGGTCGCCAATGGTTGCATGCCAAACGCGCCGTCGCCTCGCTCAAGAAGGGACGCGCCACGGTCAAACTCGTCCGGGAAATTTCCGTTGCCGCCAAGATGGGCGGGGCGGACCCCGATCTGAACGCCCGCCTTGCCGCCGCCGTTGAAAAGGCCCGCAAGGAGAGCGTGGCCCGGGATGTCATTGACCGAGCCATCAAGAAGGGGGCCGGGTTGGGCGACGAAAAGATGGTCATGGAACACGTGGTGTTCGAGGGCTACGCGCCCCACAAGGTGCCCGTGATCGTCGAGGTCCTGACGGACAACGTCAACCGCACCGCGCCCGAGGTCCGGGTCCTCTTCAAGAAGGGCCAACTCGGCACCACCGGCAGCAACAAGTTCCTCTTTGAGCACATCGGCCTGGTCGAGGCCCACCATCCCGACCCTGGCATCGACCGTGAAACGGCCGCCATTGAGGCTGGGGCCAATGAGGTGGAACCCCTCTCCCGCGAGCAGAACGACGACATCCCCGAGGGCGTCGCCGGTGCCCGCTTCGTCTGCGATCGCACCGCCATTGCGGCCGTCTCGAAATGGCTCGCGCAAAACGGCTGGACGGTCGTCACCAGCGAGCCGGGCTTCCTGCCCAAGAGCTATCCGTCCCTCGCCGAGGCCCAGCAGGCCGAGGTGGGCGAGTTCCTGCAGGAACTCGAGGACCACGACGACGTCCACCGCGTCTGGGCCGCCGTGAAGTAAGCCCGGCGGCCTGCCCGGCCACGGCCTTGCGGCCGACTTTCCCCGTGCTGTTTCCCCGTCCCGCACCGTCCGCTGCTCCCGACCGGGTTGTGGTCACCGGGGCCGGCCTCGTGACCGCCCTCGGCCGGGGCTGGGTCGTCAACGCCGAGGGGTTTCGCACCGGGCGTCGGGCCTTCCGGCCGGTCACGCTCTTCGATGCCTCCCGCCAGCGGGCCCGGGAGGCGGCGGAGGTGGACCTGCCCGCCGACCTGCCCACGGGCGCCCTGTCGCCGCGGGAAGCCCGCCGCCTGGACCGCGCCGCGCGCCTGCTCCTGCTGGCCGCCGACGAGGCCTGGCGGCAAAGCCGCTGGACGCCTGCCGAGCCCCTGCCGATCGTCCTTGGCACCACCAGCGGCGGGATGCAGTTGGGTGAGGCGTTTTACCGGCAGGCCATCGCCGCCCAGGCGCCGCGGCGCGGGCAGGCGGTCCGCGCCCTCCAGTATCAGGCCCAGCGCCAGGCGCTCGATCTCGCGCTGGCCCTGCAGACGCACGGCCCGGTCACCCTCATCGCCAACGCCTGCGCCTCCGGTGCCAACGCGGTCGGGCACGCCTGGCAGCTCATCCGCAGCGGGCGCGCCGCGCGCGTCCTCACCGGCGGCTACGACGCCCTCAGCCAGTTGGTCTTCGCCGGTTTCGATTCCCTCCAGGCCCTCTCCACCACGACCTGCCGCCCCTTCGACGCCCGGCGCGACGGCCTCGCCCTCGGCGAGGGCGCGGCGGTGCTGGCCCTGGAATCCCTCGACTCCGCCCGGGCCCGCGGCGCGGAAATCCTTGGCGAAATCGCCGGCTACGGCGCCGCCACCGACGTGCATCACCTCACCCAGCCGCATCCGTCGGGCGAAGCCGCGCTGGCCTCCATGCGGGCCGCCTGCGCCGCCGCCGGGATCAGCCCGGACGGAATCGGCTACGTCAACGCCCACGGCACCGGCACCCCGCTCAACGACGCCGCCGAGGCCGCCGCCCTCCGCGCCTGGGCGGGGCCCCGCGCCGCCTCCCTGCCGGTCAGTTCCACCAAGGCCGGCATTGGACACCTGCTCGGCGCGGCCGGCGCCGTCGAGGTCGTGGTCTGCCTGATGGCCCTGCGCGGCCAGTGGTTCCCCCCGCAACCCCATCTCGGGGAACCCGACCCCGCCTGTGTCTTTCCCCTCGTGCGGCAGCCCCAGGCCGCCGCCTTCGACGCCGCGTTGACCAACTCCTTCGGGTTCGGCGGCGCCAACGCCTCGATCGTCCTGCGGAGGTGGGCATGAGCGCGCCGGATTCCCTCATCGTGGTGCAGGGTTTGGGCGCCGTCACGCCGGCCGGCTGGGGTGTGCCCGCCCTGCGCGGGGCCCTGGATGCCGCGGCGCCCGCGCTGCCCGTGACGGATTTGCCCTGGCCGGGGTCGGCCAGGCGCGTCCTGCGCGCGCGCCGCGTGCCCGCGCCGCCCGCCCGCCCGGCCTGGCTGGCGCACCCGCGCCTGCGCCGCTCCAGCGCCATCACCCACCATGCCGTGGGGGCGGCCCTCGAGGCCCTCGGGCCGGAGGCGGCGCGCGTGGCCGCGGGGGAGGTGCGGCTGGGGGTCGTGGTCTGCGTGATGACCGGGTGCGCGGGGTATTCGCGGCGGTTCTACGACGAGGTGCTGCGCGATCCGGCGACGGCCAGTCCGCTGCTGTTTCCCGAGACCGTTTTCAACGCGCCCGCCAGCCACCTGGCCGCGGTGCTGGGGGCCACCGGCCTGAACTACACGCTGGTCGGGGATCCCTCGGCCTTCGCCGCCGGGTTGGGCCTGGCCGCCCACTGGCTGGAGGATGGGGACGCCGACGCGGTGGTGGTGGTCGGGGCGGAGGAGGCGGACTGGACGACGGCCGAGGCGCTGCGCCTGTTCTCGCGCGGGGCGATCCTGGCCGAGGGTGCCGGGGCGCTTTGCCTGCGGCGCGCGTCCGGGGCGGCGTGCGCGGGGGGCGTGCGGTTGGCGGCGGTGACCGACCCGCAGGAGTTTGGCCCGGGCCGCCCGCCGGCCGCGGCCCTGCGCGCGGTGCGCCGGGAGTTGCCGGCCGGCGCCGGGGATCTGCTGGTGCCGGGGGCGGGTGCGAGTCGGGGTTTGGCCGCCGCGGAGGCCAGGGCGTGGGCGGACTGGGCCGGGCCGCGGATTGCACCCGCGCGCGTGTTCGGCGAGGGCTTCATGGCGGCGGCCGCCTGGCAGTGCGTGGTGGCGGTGGATCGGCTCCAGGAAGGGCGGCAGGCGGGCGCCTGCGTGAGTGTGCCCGGGAGCAACCATGCCGCCGCCGGCGTGCGGTTCGCCCGCATTCCGGGCTCGTGAAAGCCCCCGGAGCCATGGCAGCCTTGTCCCGTCCATGCAGCATCCCCGCGTCATCCTGATCACCGGCGGCAACGGCGGCCTGGCCCTGGCCATGGCCCGCGCGTTCCTCGCGGAAACCCCGGCCCCGCAGGTCTGGCTGGGCGTGCGCCGGCGGCGGGACGCGGCCGAGGCGTTGGCGGCGGAACATCCGGGCCGGGTGCACTGCGTGGACCTGGACGTGACCCAGCCTGCGGCGTGGCAGGCGGCGGTGGTGGCGGTGACGGCGGGGGGCGGGCGGTTGGATGTGCTGGTCAACAACGCGGGGTCGCATGCGGACAGCCTGCTGGCCACCATGCCGGCCGAGACCTGGTCGGAGGTGTTGGCCACCAACCTGGACGGCGTCTTCCACGGCTGCCAGGCCGTGTTGCCGGCCATGATTGGGCAGCGGCACGGGCGCATCGTGAACATTGCGTCCCTGAGCGCCCTGCGGCCCCCGGCCGGGCAGGCCAACTATGCGGCGGCCAAGGCCGGCGTGGTCGCCCTGACCCAGTCCCTCGCCCGCGAGGTGGCGCGCATTGGCATCACCGTCAACGCGGTCTGCCCCGGCTACGTGGAGACCGAGGCCCTGGCCAGCCTTTCGCCCGACCAGCGCCAGGCGGCCCTCGCCAGCGTGCCCATGCGCCGGTTCGGACGCCCGGAGGAAGTGGCCGCCGTGGTCCGCTTTCTGGCTTGTCCCGACTCCGCCTACGTCACAGGCTCCGTCCTCAAGGTGGACGGCGGCCTGCTCTGACCCGGCCGCCCGCCCCACTGGAATCGCCCCATGGAAAACAACCCACCCAACCATGCCCCGAGCCTGGACCTGGCCGCGCTCAAGCCGCGCCTCAAGGCCATGATGGTCGAGCATCTCATGCTGCAGGTGGGGGCGGAGGAAATCGGGGATGACCAACCGCTGTTCGGCCCCGGCAGCCTGGGCCTGGACTCGGTGGACGCCCTCCAGTTGGTGGTGGCCCTCGACAAGAACTACGGGCTCAAGGTCCCCGATCCCGCGGCCGCGCGCGAGGTGCTGCAAAGTGTCAACACCATGGCCGCCGCCGTGCAGCGCGCCCAGGCGGCCCGGGCCTCCTGAACGGCCGCGGCCCCGCGGTCCGATCCTCCTTTCCCACCCCGCCGGCGTCCGCAGAGCGGCGGCCCGTCCGTCCCCCTCCCGGATCGATTCAGCTACCCGCCGGGGCAGGCCGGACGTCCGGCGGCGGCCCGAGCAGGGTGGCGGCCACGGCCCTCGCCTGGGCGACGAGGTCCGCGTCGCGGGCGAGGTCGCCAAAGCGGAGCGGGGGCAGGCCGCTCTGCTGTTGCCCGAGCAGTTCCCCCGGGCCGCGCAGGCGGAGGTCGGCCTCGGCGATGGCGAAGCCGTCGGTGGTGGAGGCCAGCGTTTCCAGGCGATCGATGCCCCCCGGGGTCTTGCGGCCGGCCACAAGGATGCACCAGCTCTCCTGGGCGCCGCGCCCGACGCGGCCCCGCAACTGGTGGAGTTGGGCCAGGCCGAACTGGTCGGCGTTCTCGATCAGCATGACGGTGGCGTTGGGCACATCGACCCCCACCTCGACCACCGAGGTGGCCAGCAACACCTGCACCTGCCCGGTCCGGAACCCCTCCATGGCGGCCTCCTTCTCGGCCGGGCGCAGCCGGCCGTGCATCAGCCCCACCCGGTGCGGGGCGAGCAGTTCCTGCAGCCGCCGGAACTCCGTGGTGACCGCCTTGACCCCGGTCGCGGCGTCCGCCTCCTCCACGCGCGGATAAATCACGTAGGCCTGCCGGCCCTCGGCCAGCTTCCGGCGAATAAACTCGAGCACGCGTGGGAGCTGGTCGGGCGACCGCACGAAGGTGCGCACCACCCCGCGTCCCGGCGGCAGTTCGTCGATCACCGACACGTCCAGGTCCCCGTAGAGGGTCAGCCCCAGCGTGCGCGGGATCGGCGTGGCCGTCATGACCAGCAGGTGCGGGTAACGCCCCTTGCGCAGCAGCGTCTCCCGCTGGGCCACGCCGAACTTGTGTTGCTCATCAATGATGACCAGCCCCAGGCGCTCCAACTGGAACGTGCCGGTGAGCAGCGCGTGGGTGCCGATGACCAGGCGCCCGCCCCCGCCCGGGGTGGCGGCCGCGCCGGGGGCGCCGCTGGGGTTGGCGGGGTTGGCCAGCGGGAGCTCGCCGTGGTCGCCGGCGGTCTTGCGGCTGCCGGTCTGGAGCTGGACGGCCACGCCGAGCGGGGTGAACCAGCGGGAGAAGTTGGCGTGGTGCTGTTCGGCGAGGATTTCGGTGGGGGCCATGAGCGCCACGTTGTAGCCGCTCTCGAGGGCCATGAGGGCGCAGCAGGCCGCCACCGCGGTCTTGCCGGATCCCACGTCGCCCTGCAGCAGCCGCCGCATCGGGTAGCGGCCGCCCAGATCCTGCCGCAGTTCGCGCAGCACGCGCGTCTGCGCCGCGGTGAGCGGGAAGCCCAGGCTGCGCAGGAACGGCCGGATGAGGTGGTTGTCCCCGGCGCAGGGCAGGGCGGTGGCGTGTGCCTGCAGCTTGCGGCGCCGGCCCTGGATGGCCAGTTGCAGGTCGAGGAATTCGTCGAGGGCCAGCCGGGCGCGTCCCCGCTCCGCCCCGGCGAGGTCGTCGGGGAAATGCAGCAGGCGCACCGCCTCCGCATAGCCCGGGGTGGGGAGCGGGGCCGTGGGCGGGGCCGCGCCCGGGGCGCCCGCCGGCGCCGGCGTGGTGAGGGCGGGGTGGGGATCGACCAGGAGGGGCCCGAACCGCTCGAGGGCGCGCCAGGCGAGGGCGCGGATGGAGCGCTGGGGCAGGCCCTCGGTCAGGCCGTAGATGGGCACGATGCGGTCCAGGTGGATGGAACGCTCGGCGGCCGGGGCATCCTCGCCGACGGCGCACACGACCTCGGTCTCGGGGTGGTCGATGGTGCGGGGCCGGAGCGAGCGGGGCTTGCCATAGACCATGAGTTCGTCGCCGACGCTGAAGCGGCCCTCGAGGTAGGGGGTGTTCCACCAGCGGCAGTGGAGGCGCGCGGTGCCGTCATCGATGATGACCTCGTGGACGGAGCGGGTGCGTTGCCGCCAGCGGCGGGTTCCGGTGGCGACGACGCGGCCGCGGACCGTGGCGGCCTCGCGCAGTTGCACGTCGGCGATGGCGAGGAGATGGCGGCGATCCTCGTGGCGGGCGGGCGGGTAGAGGAGCAGGTCGCGCACGGTGTGGAGCCCGAGCCGGGCCAGTTGGGCGGCGCGCTCGGGGCCCACCCCGGCCAGCACCCGGAGGGGGGCGTCGAGCGAGTCGGGCTGGGTCTTGTCCGCGGGCACGGTCCGGTTTTAGGGGATGGCGGGGGGGCAACGCAAAAGGCAAAAGCCGGGCGGGTGGTCCGGGGTGACCGATTCCGTTTTACGTTTGTCCGCGGGGGTCGCATCCTGCGCCCCATGTCTTCCTACTCGGATTCGCCGCTTGACCGCCTGTGGAAGGAGTATGGGGCGGCGTTCCGCAACTTTGATGATCTCACCCTCGCGCGGTGGCTGTGCCAGACGTTGGGCCAGATTGAGGGGCGGTCGTGGCGGCTGAGCCATCCGTTGCTCGGCGCCTACCGCCTGGCGGCGCAGCACGCCCATGAGCGGCAGATCTGGCTGAAGCGGCTGGCCACCCCCCCGGCGGCGTATGTGGAGAGCGAATGTTGCCGGGCCCCGCTGCTGCCATTGTTTACCCGGGACGTCATCGAGAACGGCCTCATCTGCCAGCACTGCGGGGACACGGCGGTGGGCTGGGAGGATATTCCGGGCGATCTGCAGCCGCCGACGCGCACCTGGGCGGAGCGGTATTCGCCGCTGCACGCGGTGGCGCACTGGAGTGATGCCGAGCGCAAGCGCGCCGGGAACTACGACGGCAAGTTCGAGGAGGCGGCCGTGGCCGTCGAGGGGCTGCTGGCCGAGGCGGGCAAGGCGTTGTCCCCGCTCTATCTTGAGCATTACCCGGCCCTGGTCTGGGAGGATCAGGATGAATGCCTGGAGGTGCGGCCCGAGGATGTGGAGCTCTGACTCGCCGCGGGGCGCCCGGCCCCGGGGGTGGATGCCATGAAACGATGGCCCGGCTGGCTGGGGTTGGTCCTGGGGGCGCTGCTGCTCGCCGCCGCCGTCCTCTGGTGGCAGCGCGACCGTGTCCTCCAGGTGGTGGCCGCCGCGGTCATCGAGCGTGCCACCGGGATGCGGACGGAAATCGCCGGTTACGAGGGAAACCACCGCTGGGACGCCGGCGCGGTGTCCCTGCGCGGGGTGCGCCTGCATAATTTCCCCGAGTTCGGCGGCGGCCTCCTGCTCGACCTGCCGGAGTTGGTGGTGGAACTGGACCCCGCGGTGGCGGCGGCGGGGAAGGTGCGCTTCCGCCAGTTGCGGATGCACCTGGCCGAGCTCCACGTGATTCAGGACGCCGAGGGCCGCTGGAACTTCGAGCGGGTGGAGCGCGAGATGACTGAACGCAACGCGGCCCGGACCAACCGCCATGAGCCCCGGCTCACGTTTGGCGGCATTGATTCCCTCAGCCTGACCCTCGACCGCGTCCGCTACACCGACCTGCGCCGCCCGGACCGCAGCCGCGAATTCCGGGTCGGCGTCACCAACGAGGTCGTCACCGGCATCCAGACCGAGGAACAGCTGCAGGAATGGCTGGGCAGCTTCCTCTTCCGCACCCTGCTCAACCAGGTGGCCGCGCGGGAACAGGAACCCCGTCCCCGGCCCCAATCCAAATCCAAGGCCAAAGACGCCCTCAAGGACGCCCTGGAGGGCCCGCGGTGACGCGGTCCCTCCCTGCCGGCGTTTGCGCGCGGTTCCCAACATTGCTCCGATTTATGAAAACCTTCCTTCCCGTCGCCTCCAGCGGACTCCTCGCCGCCGGCTGGCTCGCCAGTTTCGGCGCCGCCGTGCTGTCCGCCGCCGACCAGCCCCAGTGGGGCGAGGCATGGTCCCGCAACATGGTGTCCGCCGAGCGGGGGTTGCCGGACAGTTTCGATCCAAAAACCCGCCACAACCTGCGGTGGTCGGCCAAGCTCGGCACGGAATCGCACGCCACCGCCGTCATCGCCGGCGGCCGGGTTTATCTCGGGACCAACAACGGCGAACCCCGCGACCCCCGGCACCAGGGGGACCGCGGGGTGCTGCTCTGCCTCGACGAACGCAGCGGCCGCCTGCTCTGGCAGTTGGTGGTGCCCAAGCGGGAGGAGGATCCCTACCTGGACTGGCCGAAGTCCGGCCTTTCGTCCCCGGCCACCGTCGAGGGCGAGCGGGTCTATGTGGTCGACAACCGCGGGGTGGTCCTGTGCCTGGACGCCCGCGGCCTCGACAATGGCAACGACGGGCCCTTCCGCGACGAGGGCCGCTATTACACGCCCCGCGGCACCAATGCGCCCGCGGGTCCCCCCTTCATCCCTGGCCCGCTCGATGCCGACATCCTGTGGCAGTTCGACCTCACCGCGCAGGCTGGCATCTGGTCCCATGACGCCGCCCACACCTCCATTCTGGTCCATGGCAACCACCTCTACCTCAACACCGGCACCGGGGTGGACAACACGCACAAGCGGATCCGGACGCCGGAGGCGCCCAGCCTGATCGTCCTCGACAAGGGCAACGGCCGGCTGCTGGCCCGGGACCGGGAAGGCATCGCCCCCGACATCTTCCATTGCACCTGGGCGTCGCCTTCGCTCGGGGTGATCGACGGGCGCGAACTGGTCTTCTTCGCCGCCGGCAACGGCAAGGTCTACGCCTTTCCCCCCATCCCGCAGCACTCCCGGTCCCCCGGCATGGTCGCCACCCTGGAGCCCCGGTGGCGGTTCGATTTCGACCCGGCCGCCCCCAAGACCAATGTGCACCGCTACAACAGCAACCGCCGCGAGGGTCCGAGCAATCTCTACGGGATGCCGGTGCTGCACGAGGGACGGATGTATGTGGCCGGCGGCGGCGACTGGTTCTGGGGCAAGAACGAGGCCTGGCTTAAGTGTTTCGACCCGCGCGGCACAGGGGATCTGTCCACCAACGCGGTTCGTTGGTCGTATCCCCTCGGCCGCCACACCATGTGCACCCCCACGGTGCACGACGGCCTGGTCTACGCCACCGACGCCCAGCGGGTTCTGCACTGCGTGGATGCGGCGACGGGGACGCCGGTGTGGACGCATGAATTGAAGGGGGAACTGTGGGCCTCGGCCTTCGTGGCTGACGGGAAGGTGTATGTGGGGACGCGGCGGGGGGACTTCTGGGTGTTCGCGGCCGGGCGGGAGAAGCGCGTGCTGAGCATGGTGGAACTGGGGGCGCCCGTCAGCGCCACCGCCACCGCCGCCAACGGCACGCTCTACGTGTCCACCATGACCCACCTTTACGCCGTGGCCGCGCCGGCGCGCTGAGCCCGGCGCGCGGGCCTCGCCGTGCGACCTTTCGGGGGGTGTTGGGAACGGGAGCGGTCCCCTGGGAGGGTCGTTTGTTCCAAGCGGGCGGGACGCCCGCGCGCCGTTAAAGTTTGCCGCGGCGGAGGTCGATGCCTTGGCAGCACCGGATGCGTCCCCCGGCGGGGGCGCGACTGTCATGCACCCATCCAATCCTTCATCCGAGCCCGGCCCGGAAAAAGCGGGCCACGCGTCCGCCCGGCGCCGGCGCCGCCGCGCGGTCGGCGGCCTGGCCCTCGGCATCCTCGACGGCGTGCCGGAATCGCGGGCCGAAATCGTGGCGCGCGGGCGCCGGCTGATCAGCGATCCGGGCTACCCGACGGAGGAGATCCTGCGCCAGATCGCCCAGTTGCTGGCGACGCGGATCGAACGGGATCCCATCAGCTACTGACGGCCCGGCGGCGGGGCGCCGCGGGCGGGGTCAGAAGTTGAACTGGTCGATGTTGGCGGCGTTGAAGATGAACGGCTGCCCGAGGAGCAGGTTGTCCCCCTTCACCTCGAGTTCCCCCAGCTTGCGCGACGCGAACCGGGTGGCGCCGGGTTTGAGTTCGCCGCGGGCCGCCGCGACGGCGGCCTCGATGGTGAGGTAGCCCAGGTCGAGGGTCTTCCAGAGAATCACGCTCTGCGTGACGCCGCCCTTCACGTAGGCCCGGTTCTCGCTGGGCAGGCCCAACCCGATGACCTTGACCGTGCCGGCCTTGCCCGCCTGCTTGACCGCCTCGGCGGCGCCGGGCACGGCCGGGGAACAGATGGCCATGAGGAGCTTCAGGTTGGGGTAGGCGCTGAGCAGCGTGGTGGCCTCGGCCTGGGCCTTGTCCTTGAGGTCGTCGCAGGGACGCAGGGCGACCATCTTGAGGTTGGGGAACCGGGCGGCCCGGGCGATTTCGATCTGTTTCTGCCACTCGATCATGTTCCCGGCCGTGAGGCTGGCCGTGATGATGGCGAACTCCCCCTGTCCCTCGAGCAGGCGGCCCGCTTCGGCGACCAGCGTCTGCCCGATGCCTTCCGGGGTGGCCTGGTTGACGAAGAAGCTGCGCGCGTCCGGGAGCGCGTCCGAGTCGAAGGTGATCACCCTGATGCCGGCCTGCTGCGCCTTGCGCAGCGCGGTCGAGATGCCGTCGCGGTTCTCGGCGGCGGCGGCGATCACATCGACGCCGAGGGTGATCCAGTTCTCGACGATCTCGTTTTGCTTGGCGGGGTCGGGGGTGGTGGGGCCGTCGAAGATGAGTTCCACGCCGAGGTCCTTGGCGGCGGCCTGGGCGCCTTCGCGGCAGGAAAGGAAGTAGGCGTTGCCCTTGCTTTTGGGCATGAGGGCGACAGTCAGCTTGCGCTGGGTGGCGCCGGCGCCCCCGGCGGCGGGCGGCGCGCCGGACTCGGGCTTGCCGCAACCGGCCAGGAGGAGGGCGAGCAGGGCGGGGAGGAAGGGCAGGCAGCGGGGCAGGGCGGGACGCGATGAGGTGGTCACGGGGCGGAACGTTGCCGCGCCGGCCGCCGTCGGGCGAGCCATTTTGGGAGGGCCCCGGCGGCCAGGGCGGCCAGGAGCAGGGCACCGGTCAGGAGTCCGGCCAGTTCGCTGGCGATGTTGAGGGTGGCGGGGAGGCGGGTGAGGCCGTTGTTGAGCACCGCGAGGAGGGCGACGCCGAGGAGGGTGCCGGGGATGGAGCCGATGCCGCCGAAGATGCTGGCGCCGCCGAGGACGACGGCGGTGATGGCGTAGAGTTCGTAGCCGAGGCCGGCGTCGGCCTTGGCGGTGCCGAGCCGGGCGGCGTGGGTGAGGGCGGCCAGGGCGGCGACGGTGCCGGCCTGGACGTAGGCGAGGGCCAGGTGCCGGACGACAGGCAGCCCGGCGTGGCGCGCGCCTTCCGGGGCGAAGCCCACTGCGCGCAGGCTGCGTCCGTGGGTCGTTTGATGCACCTGCAGCCAGAGGACCAGGGCGACGCCGAGGAGCAGCCAGGCCTGGACCGGCAGGCCCGCGAGGAAACCGGACCCGAGGACGAGGAAGGATTCCGGGAACCGCGTGAAGGCATCCACGCCCTGGGTGAGCGCCTCGGCCAGGCCGCGGAAGAGGGAAAAGGTGCCCAGGGTGGCGATGAGGGGCGCCAGCCGGAAGCGCAGGATGAGGAGGGCGTTGACCCCGCCGCAGGCGGCGCCGATGCCCAGGGTGGCCAGCGCGGCCAGCCACGGGGGCAGTCCGCCGTCGCGCCAGAGTTTCCCGAAGCACACCGCGCACAGGCCCAGCGTCGAGCCGACGGACAGATCGATGCCGCCGGCCAGGATGATGGGCGTCATGACCAGGGCCAGGAGCCCGATTTCGACCGAGTGCCGCGCGATGTTGGCCAGGTTGTCCGGGGTGGTGAAGCGGCGCCCGGCCGCGGCGAAGTAGGCGAACTCCGCCACGAGCAGGAGGAGCAGGACGGTTTCCGGGCGGACCCGCCAGGATCGGGCGCCGCCCGCGCCCGGGGCCGGGGTCGAGGCAACCGGGGCGTTCATGCCGGGGCCGGGGTTCCCGATGTCGCCGGGGCCGCCTCCAGCAGCCGTCCGCAAAGCCAGAGCATGCGGGGCAGGTGAAATGGCCCCTTCCAGAGGGTGCCCTTGGCGTGCGAGGAGACGGCGCCGTCCCGGCGCAGGTAGCCATACCACTCGCCGTGCTCGGGGTCCGCGAAATGCCGGAAGCTCCAGTCATGCACCTGCCGGTGCATCGCCGCGTAGCGCGGGTCCCCGGTCAGCTTCCAGGCCATCACGGTGGCGATGATCGTCTCGCAGTGCGGCCACCAGAACTTCATGTCGTGCCAGTACTCCGCCACCGGCAGCCCCCGCAGGTCGGTGAAATAGAGCAGCCCGCCATAGTCGCGGTCCCAGCCCCGTTCCCACATCCAGTCCAGGATGGTTGTCCCCAGGCGCACGAGGCGGGCGTCCCGGCGGTGCGCGGCCTCGTGCAGGATGAACCAGGCGCACTCGATGGCGTGCCCCGGGTTCAGGGTGCGTCCGTCGGCATGGTCGATGACGCTGCCGTCGGGCGCGACGATCTCGAGGAGGGCCCGGTGGTCGGCCTTGAGGAAGTCCCGCTCGATCTCGTCGATCCAGGCGTCGATCCAGTCCGAGCACGTGCGGCCGGCCACCGGCACCTCGCCGAGGTTGGCGCGCAGTTCCTGGGCGACGGCGACGGCGATCATGAGGGCGCAGACGCCCTTGGCCGGCCGGGTCGGCTCGGACTTGGGCGGCATGACGCCCGGGGTGAAGCTGTGGTGCAGGTAGGTCCCGAAAAACCGCAGCGCGGCGTCGTGGTCGGCGGCCCGGCCCCCGGCCTTGGCCAGCGCGGCATGGGCGATGGCCGCGAAGGCCTCGCTGTAGACATACCGCCGCATGCGGAGCGGGCGGCCATCGCGCGTGACGGTGAAGTAGAGCTTGCCGTCCGGGCCGTGGCCGTGCCGCTGGAGGAAGTCCGTGCAGCTGCGCGCCGCGTCCAGCCATTCCGGCCGGCGCTCCACCGTGTTGTAGAGGGTGGCGAACATCCAGCCCGCCCGGCCCTGGAACCAGATCGACTTGTCCGAGTCGATCAGCGTCCCGTCGCGGTCGAGGCAGGTCAGGATGCCGCCCTGCTCGCGGTCCAGCCCGTGCCGGAGCCAGAACGGGATGACGTCCTGCAGCAGGGCATCACGGTAGAAGGTGCCGGGAACGTGGAGCCCGCCGGCGGGTGCGGGGGTGGGGCCGGGCATGGGGTCAAAGGCTCCAGCCCTGCCGATAGGGACGCCGGATGAGCGCGGCGGCCTCGGGGGCGTTGCTGACCTGCAGCCTGGCCGCGTCCCACTCGATCTTGCGCCCGACACGGTAGGCCACGTTGCCGAGGTGGTTGGCCTCGGTCAGTGGCCCGCTGTAGGAGAACGGGCAGGTGGTGGGCGCGCCGGTCTTGCAGGCGTGCAGCCATTCCTTGTGGTGCCCCAGGCTGTTCGGAATGGTCGGCTTCGGCCGGGTGAAGTCCTTGAACTTCGCCTCCGGCAGCAGCACGTGCTTGGAGTAATCCGAGAGCAGCATCCCGTCGGTGCCGACAAAGAGCACGCCGCTGTCCCACTTGGGAATCCGCCCCTCGCGCCACGGGGCCGGCTTCTCCGAGCCCTGGTACCAGGTCAGCGTCAACGGCGCCCGCGCGCCGCGCGCGCCGTAGGTGTAGACGGCCTTCATGGAGGCCGGCGCAATCTCCGGGTGCGGCGGGGGGCCGCTCGCCTCGATGGTGAGCGGATGGTCCAGGTCGAGCGCCCAGAAGGGCAGGTCGTTCCAGTGGCTGCCGAGATCGCTCATGGTGCCGCCGCCGAAATCCCACCAGCGATACCATTTCGGGCCCGGGAAATAGACGCTGTGGAAGGGCCGCTCCGGGGCGGGCCCCAGCCAGAGATCCCAGTTCAGGTAGGGCGGCGGTTCCTGGGCCTCCCGGGGCCGTTCCAGCGCGTTGACGATGTCCCCGTGCCGCCTGGCGTCCTCCGGGCTCTGCCAGCCCCAGGCGCGCCCGACCCACACGTGGACCTCGCTGACCTTGCCGATGGACCCGGCCTGCACGAGTTCGACCACGCGCCGGTAATTGGTCCCGGCATGGATCTGCGTGCCCATCTGCGTGGCCACCTTGGCCCGCGCGGCCGCCTCGGTGATCTGGCGCGCCTCCCAGATCGAGTGGGTCAGCGGCTTCTCGCAAAAGACATGCTTGCCCATCTTCAGGGCCGGCATGGTCGCCACCGCATGCGTGTGCTCGGCGCAGCTGACCACGACGGCGTCGATGTCCCTGGCCTCGTCGTAGAGCTTGCGGAAATCGGTGTATTTGCGCGCCTGCGGATGCTTGGCCGCGGCGGCGTCGAGGTTCCGCTGGTTGACGTCGCAGAGGGCGACGATGTTTTCGCTGCTGACCTCGGCCAGGTTGCCCCCGCCGCGGCCGCCGCAGCCGATGATGGCCAGGTTGAGCTTTTGGCCGGGCGCCGCCGAGCGGAGCACGGCGGGGAAGGCCAGGAAGCCGGCGGAGGCCAGCGAGGTGTCGCGGAGGAATTGGCGGCGGGAGGAAGGCATGAGTGGTGGGTGGGTGAACGAGTTAATGAGTTGGCGAATCAGCGGAGCCAGTCGAAGAAGCCGAGGGTTTCCAGCTGGCCGCGGAGGGTCTTGGCCTGGTCGGGGCTGAGGCTGGCGTTGGGGAGGCGGGGGGGGCCGACCTCGACGCCGAGCATGCCCATGACGGCCTTGGCGGCGCCCATGTAGCCGTGGCTGGCCAGCAGTTGCACCAGTTGCACCCCGCGGAACTGCTCGGTGCGGGCGGTGGCGAGATCGCCGGCGGCGAAGGCCTTCATCAGGCGCAGGTAGATCGGGGCGGCGAAGTTGTAGCCGCTGCCCACCGCGCCGCGCGCGCCCATGGCCAGCGCGCCCAGGAAATGTTCGTCCACCCCGAACGGCAGGTCCCACCTGCCGCCCGCCACCCGCAGGCAGAGCTGGTAGGCCATCAGGTCCGGGTTGGTGAACTTCAACCCGGCCAGGGTCGGGATGTGCGCCGGCGCCTGGGCGAGGAAGTCCGTCATGGGGAAGCTCACGCCGGTCAGGACCGGGATGTCGTAGTAATAGAACGGCGTGGCGGGGGCGGCGGCCGCGATGTCGGCGCAGCAGGCGATGAGCAGGTCGAGGGAACGCGGCTTGAAATAGCTCGGGGCCAGGGCGGAGATGGCGGCGGCGCCCAGTTGCCCGGCCTGGGCGGCCAGCGCGCGCGCGTCGGCCAGGCAGTTGGCGCCCACATGCACGACCACGCGCAGGTCCGTCCCCTGCGTCACCTCCATCCAGCGCCGGGCCAGGGCGAGCCGTTCCTCGACCGTGAGGGAGGCGCTTTCGCCGGTGGTGCCCCCGATGAAGGCGAACCGCACCCCCTGCTGGAGCAGGTGGGCGGCCTGCTTTTCGACCACGGGCAGGTGCAGGGAACCGTCGGAACGAAAGGGCGTGTGGGTGGCGGCGACGAGGGAGGAAAGCATGGATAGTTAACGAGTGAGCGGATTGGTGAGTTAACGAGTGAGGGAGGCAGGGGGGCGGATGAGGAGGACGAGGACGGCGGAGAGCAGGGCGGTGGCGGCGAAGACGGAGAAGATGGCGTTGAGGGGGACGTGGGCATCGCGGAGGATGCCGAAGCCCCAATCGGCGAAGCCGCCGCAGCTGATGCTGACGAGGTTCATGATGCCGTAGCCGGTGGCCCGGAGTTCCGGGCGCACGATTTGGGACAGGATGGGCATGTTGTTGCAATCGAAGAAACCCCAGCCGAGGCCGAAGAGGATGAGGAAGGCGATGGCCGTGGTGAGGGTGCCGGCGTTGCCGACGCCGAAGAGGGCGGGGATGATGAGGGCCATGCCGATGGCGCTGACGTGGATGCGGCCGCGCGCGTGGCGTTGCATCCAGCGGTCGGCGAGCCAGCCGCCGAGGAGGGCGCCCACGATGGCGGCGCACTGCCAGTAGAGGGTGGCGGAGACACCCGCGCGGCCCTGGCCGATGTTGAACTCCTGCTTGAGGATGGCGGGCATCCAGTCGCGGACGACCCAGCCGGCGAGGGCGGGCAGGGTGAAGTAGGTCACCAGGAGGAGGAAGTTGACGTTGGTGAGGAGTTGCCGGGCGGCGCTGAGGGCGGACGGGGTGCCGGCCGGTCCGTCGGGGCCGGCCTCGGCCGCGCGGGGTGCGTCGCGCAGGAGCAGCGCCAGGGGGACGGCGTAGGCGATGCCGGCGATGCCGCAGGCGTCGAAGGCCCAGCGCCAGCCGAGCGAGGGAGCCTCCGCCACGTAGCCGCTGAACCCGCCCAGGATCACCCCGCAGTAGATGGCCATCTGGTGCAAGCCCACCGCGCGCGACCGCGTGCCGCCCCGGTGGAAGTCCGCAATCAACGCGAGGCCGGCCGGGATGTAGAACGCCTCGCTGATGCCCATGAGCGAGCGGGCCAGCATCAGTTCCCGGAAGGAATCCACATGCCCCGTCCACCAGGTCACCGCGGACCAGACGGCGAGGCTGGCGCAAATGGTGAACCGCCGGCTGAACCGGTCGGCGATGTAGCCGCCAATGGGGCTGAAGAACGCATACACCCACTTGAACTGCCCGAGCATCATGCCCCAGTTGGTGTCCGTCCCGATGTCCGGGATGTCCGCCATCACGGAAAACTTCATCGCGGCCAGCATCTGGCGGTCGAGATAGTTGAGCAGGGCCACCGGCCAGAGCAGGGCCACGATGGTCCAGGCCAGGCGCGAGGCGGAGACGGGCGCGGCGGAGGCGGAGGAAGGTGGGTTCATGGAAGCGGGTTTTCTCTGCCGGGCGCCAACGCCCTCGCGGGCGGCACCGGGGTCCGGATGGGTTGGGGGAAGTCGGCGGGCCGTCCGGCCCAGACGGCGGTGGAGCGGATGCCGGGACGACTCTCGCCGCCCGGGATGAGGATCTCCCTGTGCCAGGGCACGGCGACGGTGGTGACGAGCGAGAAGGGGAGCTCGCCCGCGGCCAGCCAGCGGCCGGACTTCGCCTCATAGGCGAGGGTGTCGCGCGGGAACCCCCGGTGTTGGGCGGGCGGATGGCCGGCTTGGGCGCCGTCGTCGCCGCCGAGGATCAGCAGGCGGCCGTGCGCGATCGGGGCCGGGGACGGCGCGGCCACCACGGGCCGGGGCAGGTCGGCGAGGCGCTGCCAGCCTCCGCCCGGCGTGAACCGCCAGGCCTCGCGCAGCCAGTCGCGGACCGGCTTGCCGTCCGCACCCGCGCGCAGGGCGGCACCGCCGATCAGGTAGAAGGCGCCGTCGTGTGCGCCGGCGGTGGCCAGCATGCGGCCCGGGCCCGGGATGGGCGGGAGGGCCCTCCAGGAATGCGCCCTCTCCGTGAGGTCCAGCGACCAGGCGGACTGGAGCGCGCGGGTGGAATCCGGTGCGGCCGTGCCGCCGGCCACGATCAGGGTCTCGCCGAGGAGCGCGCCGCTCAGGTTGGCGGCGGGCTCCGGCAGGGGCGGCAGCGGCTCGATGTCCAGGCGGCCGCGTTTCCAATGGAGGAGGAAGGCGTTCGTGTGATGCCGTTGCGCGTCGCTGCCGCCCACGCAGATCAGGCCCGACCGGTGCGTGACCGCCACGCCGTAACCCAGCGGCGCGGGCAGGCGCCCCGCCCGCCGCCAGTCGCCGTCGGGTTCCTCCAGCACGAACACGTCGTCGTGCCAGATCTTCTGTCCGCCTTCCCACGGTTTGGCGCCCGGGAAGTTGGCGCCGCCGGCGACCAGGAGGGCGCCGCCGCTGACGCCGGCGAACGGGCCGGCGAACCCGACGGCGTCGGGGAGGGAGGCCAGTTGGCGCCAGGCGGACGCGGCGGGCAGCGGGAGCGGCGTCCCGGCCAGGAGCGGAAGCAGGGCGAGCAGGAGCCGGGCGGTCACGGGCGGATTCATGAGGGGCGGCGGTGGAGGCGGTCGGCGACCACGGCGAGGAGGATGATGGCGCCCTGGAGCGCCTTTTCCCAGTGGGCTTTCACGCCGGCGTAGGTGAGGGCGGGCCCGATGCAGACGAGGAGGAGCAGGCCGGCGAAGGCGCCCCAGAGGCTGCCGCGGCCGCCGGACACGGCGATCCCGCCAACGACGGCGGCGGCGATGGCCTCGAGTTCGAGGCCGCGTCCGCTGTTGGGATCGACCTGGGGGGATTGGACGAGGTTGAGGATGGCGGCCAGGCCGGCGCAGGCGCCCATGAAGGCGAACACGCCGAAGGTGACGAGGCGCGGCCGCAGCCCGGCGAGGCGGGCGGCCTCGGCATCGGAGCCGGTGGCGTAAACCCAGCGGCCGGCGCCGAGGTGGCGCAGGGCGAAGGCGAGCGCGACGAGGAGGGCAAGGGCGGTGGCGCAGAGGGTCCACTGTCCGGCCTGCATGGGGAGGCCGAACCATTGGGCGCCCTCGGGCAGGTTGATGAACACGCCCTGTTGGCGGAGCCGGAGGGCCTCGCGCCAGGTGACCATGGCGGCGAGGGTGACGACGATGCCCGGCAGGCCGAGGCCGGCCACGAGGAATCCGTTGAGCAGCCCGCCGACGAGGCCGGTGGCGAGGCCGGCGAGGCAGGCGAGCGGCAGGGGCGCGCCGGCGGCGGCCGTGAGGCCCGCCACGGTGCCACAGGCGGCGAAGAGGGAGCCGATGGAGATGTCGATCTGGCGGGTGAGCAGGACGAGCGTCATGCCGCAGACCAGGACGAGCCTGGGGGCGGCCATGGCGAGCCGGGAGAGGAGCGGTTGGGGCTCGTAGAAGTTGGGGGCGAACACCGCGAGCAACCCGAGCAGCACGGCCAGCGCGGCGACGACCGCGGCCTCGCGGCGGTGGCGCGAGAGCGGGGAGTGGGCGGGCTTGGATTCGCCGGGCATGCGGGAGGTGGGCGGGGTTTCCGGGCTTAACCGGGCCATGCCATCCTGCGTTGGGGTTTTGTTGGCAGCATGGCCCTCACCTCACCCCGCCCTCTCCCCGCAACGGGGCGGGGGCCGGGGCATGGGGGGAGGCGGTTTTGCCGGTCCCCTTCATGCATCATCCCAGTCATGAGTGGGAACATTCGCGGCGTCCTCATGGGGATTCACCCCAGACCTTGGGAGTCTTGAACCCGGCCGGCTTGGGCGCGGCCTTGGGGGCCACCTGCTGGGCGGCGAGGGCGTCGTAGCGGGCGCGGAGTTCCTTCACCTTGCCCGGTTGATTGGTGGCGAGGTTGGTTTTCTCCGAGGGATCGGATGCGAGGTTGAAGAGTTCCACCGAGGGCTTGGTCCTGCCTGCGCGGCGGATGGTTTCCTTCGGGTCGTTCTCGTCACTCTCGGCGGCGGCGGCGGCGCCGTTGAGGACGAGTTTCCAATCGCCGGCGCGGAGCGCCCCGGTGTTGGGGGCGGCGTTGAGGAGGATGGCGTCGTGGGGGCTGGGGGCGCCCTGGCTGAGGGCAGGCCAGGCATCGCGGCCATCGACGGGCAGATTCTGGTCCGTCCTGGCGCCCGCCAGCCTCAGGAAGGTGGGATAGCAGTCCACGATGTGGAGCGGGGCCTGGACGACGGAGCCGGCGGGGATGCGTCCGGGCCAGGCGGCGAAGGCGCAGACGCGGATGCCGCCCTCGTAGAGGGTGCCCTTGCCGGCGCGCAGGTTCCCGTTGCTGGTGAGGCGGCCGGGGTTGGGTCCGCCGTTGTCGCTGCAGAAGAACACGAGCGTGTTGGTGCGGCGTCCGGTCTCCTCGAGGGCGGCGGCGATTTGGCCGACGGCCTCGTCGAGGGCGGCGACCATGCCGGCGTAGGTGCGGCGCTGCTCGGGCAGGTAGGCGTAGGGTTCCTTGTATTTGGCCGGGACCTGCAGGGGGCCATGCACGGCATTGAAGGGGACGTAGAGGAAGAGCGGTTGGGCGGCGGGTTGTGCGCGGATGAGGCGCACGGCCTCGCGGGCCAGGAGGTGGGTGGAGTAGCCCTCCTCGCGGTTGACCTGATCGTCGCGATGCCAGTCGAACCCGCCGTCGCGCTCGTGGGTGTTGTAGTCGAGGGCGCCGTTGTAGTGGCCGTATTGGCGGTCGAACCCGCGCCGGGTCGGCAGGTATTCGGGGCGGAAATGCCCGAGGTGCCACTTGCCGACGAGGGCGGTGGTGTAGCCCGCCTCGCGCAGCGCCTGGGGCAGGATGCGCTCGTCGAGGGGCAGGCCATACTGGGCCCAGGGCCGGACCACGCCGGTCTGGAGGCCGTGCCGCATGGGGTAACGCCCGGTCATGAGCGCGGCCCGCGTGGGCGAGCAGACCGGTTGCACATAGAACTGGGCCAGGCGCGCGCCGCTGGCGGCGAGGCGGTCGAGATTCGGGGTGCGGATTTCCTTGCCCCCGTTGAAGCCCACATCCGCCGACCCGAGATCATCAGCCATCAGGAACACGATGTTCGGCCGCGGGGCGTCGGCGGCGGGGAGAAGGGCGGCGGGAAGAACGGCGGCGAGCAGCAGCAGGAGGAGCGGGTGGGGTTTCATGGAGTTTCCTTCAGGAAAGGGCCTGGCCGAGCGCGGCGGCCATGACGGCGTGCGGATCACTGCGCCCGGGCAGTTCGGCGACCAGGCGGCCGCCGCGCATGACGCCGAGGCGGTGGCTGAGCCCGATCACCTCGGGGAGGTCGCTGGAGATGAGCAGCACCGCGATGCCCTCGGCGGCCAGGCGGCGGATGAGCCGGTGGATTTCGCCCTTGGCGCCGATGTCCACGCCCTGGGTGGGTTCGTCGAGGATGAGGACGCGGGGTTGCGTGGCCAGCCAGCGGGCGAGAGCCACCTTTTGCTGGTTGCCGCCGGAGAGGGCGGACCCCGGGGCGTCGGGGCCCGGGGCGCGGATGTCGAGGTCGCGGAGGAACCCCAGGGCCAGGGCGCGCTCGGCCGGGCGCCTCAGCCAACCGCCCGGGAACACCCGGTCGTGCGCGGCCAGGGTCATGTTCTGCTCGATCGGCAGGTCGAGGACGATGCCATGCCGCCGGCGATCCTCCGGGACATAGGCGATCCCCTGCTCAATGGCGTCCCGGGGCGAGCGGAGGGTGACCGGCTTGCCTTGGCGGCGGATTTCGCCCGCGTCGGCCGGGGTCAGGCCGAACAGGATGCGCGCCAGTTCGGTGCGTCCGGCCCCGACCAGGCCGGCGAGGCCGAGGATTTCACCGGCGCGCAGGTCCAGGTGGATGTCCTGCACGCCGGAGGACGAGCACCCCACGCCGCGCAGGGACAGGGCCACCTCGGTGCCGGGGGCGTGTTCGGGCGCGGGCAACGGTTCCACGTCGCGCCCGACCATGAGGCGGATGAGGCCCGCCTCGTCGAGGGGCGGTTCCCCCGGGGCCGCGGGGCGCACGCTGCGGGTGCCGACGCTTTGGCCGTCGCGGAGCACGGTGACGCGGTCGGCGAGGGTGAAGATTTCCTCGAGGCGATGGGAGATGTAGATGACGCCGACGCCGTCGGCGCGGAGGGTGCGGACGACCGCGAAGAGCGCCTCGACCTCGGCGCGGGTGAGGGAGGCGGTGGGTTCGTCCATGATGACGAGCCGGGCGCCGGCGCCGAGGGCGCAGGCGATCTCGACCAGTTGCTGCTCCGGCATGGAGAGGTCGCGCACCTCGGCGTCGGGGGAGAGGCGGGCGCCGAGGCGTTCGAGGAGGCGGGCGGCGGTGGCGCGGCGGGCGGGCCAGTCGATGCGGGCGAGGCCGCGGACCGGCTCCAGGCGGAGGCCGATGTTTTCGGCCACGGTCAGGTCGGGGAAGAGGGCTGGCTGCTGGTAGATGCAGGCGATGCCGAGCCGGTGGGCGGCGGCGGGGGTGAGGCGGTGGACGGGTTCACCGGCCACCTCGATGGCGCCGGTGTCGGGCGTGTGGGCGCCGGTGATGACCTTGATCAGGGTGGATTTGCCGGCGCCATTCTCGCCGAGGAGCGCGTGCACTTCGCCGGCCTGCAGCTCGAAGGAGACCCCCCGCAACGCCTGCACGGCACCAAAGGACTTGGTGACCGAGTTCAGGCGCAGCAACGGGACGGGAGACACACGCGGTTTTTACCCGGAACCCGCCCGCCGTGGCAGTGAAAAAGCGGGGCGGGGACGACGGGCTGCGGCGCGTGCTGGAAATGGTGGGCGCCGCGGTGCTGCCGCAGTAGCGGGTTTGGTGTGCGGTAGCGCAGCTAGCGCTTTGAAAGCGGCAGCTGCGCTGCCGCACTCCAAACCTTAGCGGATCTTCGCGTCGGGGAGGGATTGCTGGATGCCCTGGTCGAGGGGCATGCGGTCGGTGGCGGGGGTGAGGCCGGTGGCCTTCATGAGCCGGGCCAGTTCCTGTTGCAGGTCGCGCACGACGGGGGCGTATTTGGGGTTGCTGATGAGGTTGTGGCGTTCGCCGGGGTCGAACTCGAGGTTGTAGAGCTCGGCGAGGTGGCGGTCGGGTTTCGCGTCGCCGTGGGGGTAATGGACGTATTTCCAGGAATCGGTGCGGACGCCGCGCACGTTGGGCGTGTAGGGGAACTGTTTCTCGTAGTTGTAGTGGTAGAACCAGGATTTGCGCCAGGCGCGGTCGCCCTTCTGGACCAGCTTGACCCAGGACTTGCCGTGGAGGCCGGGCAGGGGCTGGGCGTGGCAGAGCTCGAGGAGGCTGGGGGCCATGTCGACGGTGAGGACCTGTTCGGTGATGACGCGCGGGCGTTCGGGCGGGGTGAGGCCGGGGTAGCGGACGACGAGGGGGATGCGGATGCTGGCCTCGTGCATGGTGCGTTTGTCGACCATGCCATGCTCGCCGTTGAGGAGGCCGTTGTCGCCCATGTGCACGATGACGGTGTGGTCGAGTTCGCCGCGCTGGCGGAGCACCTCGTAGAAATGGCCGACTGAATCGTCGACCGACCGGAGGGTGCCCCAGTAGGCGCGGGTCATGGCGGCGAAGTCGCGCACGGCCTCGGGACGGCGGTCGGGGAACTGCTTGCGCCACTCGAAGAGGGGCCCGTAGATGCCGTGCCAGGTGTCGATGCGCTGCTGGATCCAGTCCGGCTTGTCGGCGAGCTGGAAGGCCGACTCGGGGTAGGGGATCCAGGCCTGGTCAAAGCTGTTCGAGTATTTCGGTTCCGGGAAATAGAAGCTGTGGGGTGCCTTGTGGCCGATCATGAGCAGCCAGGGCTTGCCGCCGTGGTCGCGGCGCAGCCATTCCTCGGCCAGCTGGGTGACGGTGTGCGTGTAGTAGCCCGTGATGACCTGGCTGCCCTGGCCGTTCACGTTCCAGGCGGTGTCGTAATATTTGCCCTGGCCCTTGTGGGTGACGAACCAGTTGAACCCGGGGCGCGGCTGGTCGTTGTCCTCGCCCATGTGCCATTTGCCGAAGTAAGCGGTGTCGTAGCCCTCCTCCTGGAGCTGGCGGGGAAAGCTGCGGAGCCCGGTGGGGAACTCGGTGAAGTTGTTCTGCACGCCGTGGGTGTGGGCGTAGAGGCCGCTCAGGATGCTGGCCCGGCTGGGGCTGCAGAGGGAGGTGGTGCAGAACGTGTTGGTGAAATACACGCCCTCGCGGCCCAGCCGGTCGAGGTGCGGGGTCCGCAGGTGCGGATGCCCGGCCAGGCCGAGGGCGTCCCATCGCTGGTCGTCCGTGAGGATGAACAGGATGTTGGGGCGGCGGGGCGGGCGGGCGGCCTCGGCCGCGGGGACGGTCAGGGCCAGGCCGAGCAGCAGGGCCAGCCACGTGAAGGGACGGGTTCGGAAGGGCGACGGCGTCATGGGCGCAGTGTGCGGGCAAACCCCGACGGGGATCAATCCTGGCCGAGCTCGCCCCCCCCAAGGGATGCAAAGTCTCCGGCCAGAAAGGGGTGGCCGGGGCGGCGCATCCGGGTGGAAAAGAAGCGTGGGCCGGCGCTCTTTCCCGGCCCTTGTGGAAGGTCGGATCCTGCGCCATGATGTCGGGCGCTTCGTCCGCTCTCCCTCCGCATCCGATGGCTGAACCCATATCCGTCTCCTGTCCATGAACTCATGCCGCAAATGCCTCAGTCTGGTGGCCGCCCTGGTGGTGGCCGCCGCGCCTGCCCCCGCCCTCGAGGTCATCGGGTGGGTGCCACCGTATGCCGTGGGGGCCTGCCAGACGGCGGTGACGGCCGATTTCGGGGCGTATGACGCGAAGGACGGCCTGACCCGGGTGGGCCTGCAGTTCTGGGTGCCCAACGCCAATGGCACCATCAAGTATGCGACCCATGAATGGTATGTGCCGAAGGACACCGACGTGGCGTGGTGGCGCAACTGGGGCCAGGCCAACGGCATCAAGATTCTCCTGACCATCTACAACAACACCGGCAGCTGGGACTGGGCCCTGGCCAAGTCCGCCTTCGGCGCCAACCGCGCCACGTTCGTCAACGCACTCATCACGGAGATGGATCGCCTGGGGTTGGACGGCATCGACCTTGACCTGGAGGGCATCGGCAACCTGGACGGCGACCGGGCGGCGTTCTCGGCGTTCGTCAACGACCTGTCGGCGCAGGTGAAGGCGCGCGGGAAGATCCTGACCGTCGACTCGTTCCATTACATCTGGAACGCCCCCAACCAGAGCTGGTGGCCGGACTGGCTGGGCAAGGTCGACCAGATCCATGCCATGGGCTATGACGACCTGTATGAGGGGGGCTCGGGGTATCACAAGTATTCGTTCCAGCAGAACACGGGCGTGAATGCGGGGTATCCGGCCTCGGCCATCCTGGTGGGATTCCCGACCTGGGTGGATTCGTGGGGGGTGAGTTCCGGGCGCGGCACCACGACCCTCGCGCACCTGGGCGAGGTGCGCTACGACCTCGTGAAGCCCTCGGGCATTGCGATTTGGGATCTGCAGTTGAGCGCGGCCAGTTGGCGTTCCTCGACGACGTGGGCGGAGATCGCCGCCCTCAAGGCGATGGGGGGCGGCGGCGGAGGCGGCAATGCCGCGCCGGTGGCCAACGCGCAGTTGGTCGTGACGACCAAGGACACCGCGGTGGCCATCACGCTGACCGCGTCCGACGCCAACGGCGACCCGCTCAGCTACGCCATCGCCACGGCGCCCGCGCACGGCGCGGCCGTCCAGACGACGGCGAACGGGGTCACCTACACCCCGGCCGCGGGTTACACGGGCAGCGACAGCTTCACCTTCACGGCCAGCGACGGGTTGCTCACCTCCGCCCCGGCCACGGTCAGCCTGACCGTGAGCGCCGGCGCGGGTCCCTTGCCGGCGCCGTGGAGCACAGCGGACGTCGGTGCGGTGGGCCTGACCGGGGCAGCCAGTTACGATCCCGCCACCGGCCGCTATTACCTGGCGGGCGCCGGGGTTGGCCTGACCGCCACCGCCGACAGCTTCCGTCATGCATGGCAGGCGATGAACGGGGACGGGGAAGTGCGGGCGCGCCTGGCCTCGATGGACAACGCCCCGGCCGGCGCGGTGGCGGGCGTGATGATCCGGTCCACCACGGCGACGGGGTCCATGCACCATTTCCTCGGCCGCCGGAATGACGGCCAGCTTGTGTGGGTGCGCCGCAACAGCACCGGCAGGTCGACCAGCCTGTCCCTGGGCGGGGCCGCCGGGGTGCCGGTCTGGGTCCGGCTCGTCCGCACCGGGACCACGATCACGGCCTACCGAAGCAGCGACGGCCTGACGTGGACGAAGGTCAACAACGCGAAGATTTCCCTGCCCACCACGGTCACCGCCGGTTTGGCGGTCAGCAGCGGCAGCATCACGACGCTGGTGAACGCCTCCTTCGACGGCGTGCAGGTCGTGCCCTGAGGAGCGTGGGGTGTGGAGTGTGGCAGCGCAGCTGCCGCTTTTGCCGCGCCAGCCACGCTGGCGCCAACCCAGCCAAACCAAAGCGGCAGCTGCGCTGCCGCACTCCGAGGTCAGGGGCGTGCGGCGCGGGGGTTGCGCAGGAAATAGAACCGGCCGTCCTCGCCGCCGCCCACGAAGTCCGGGATGCCGTTGTCATCCCAGTCCACGGTGGTGGGGCTGACGTCGTGGGCCTCGATGTTGTCGGCCGCCAGGGCGCCCTCGTTCCTGAACAGCCAGCGGCCATCACGCCGGCCCACCTGCCGGTAGAAGTCCGCGTTCTTGGAGTTCAGCAGGAGATCCAGCTGGCCGTCCCCGTCCCAGTCCACGACGCAGAGCTTGCGGCGCCCGCTCTTGCCACCCACGCCGGGGTTGAGGCGCAGCGGTTGCCCGGCCTCGTCACAGAGCACCCGCTGGGGGGGGCGCAGGAGGCGCCGGCCGTCGGGCCCCTGCGCGCGTTCCCAGAAGGCGAGGTAACCCTCGTGGTCCAGCATCACCAGGTCGGTCAGGTTGTCCTGGTTCCAGTCCACCGCCGCGGGGGTGGTGCGCCATTGGGTCACCAGTTCCCGGCCCTGCGCGTTCCACCAGTTCCAGGCCGGCTTCGGCGTGGGCCCGGTCCAGGCCACCTCGACCGGTTGCGCGGCCGCCAACTGCGGCCGGGCGCGCGGACCCAGGTTGCGATACCAGACCACGCGGCCCCAGATGGAATTGGCCAGGATGTCCGGCAAACCGTCCCCGTCCCAGTCCGCCACGGTCTGCGTGGTGTAGCCCCACTTGCCCTCGATGGGGCCCTGCACGGACCCGTTGGAGCCGGCCTGGATGCGGATGACCTCCCCGCCCGCGGCCAGGCGCCGCGGGGCGGCGAACTTCGGCCGCGCCTCCCCGCGCCCGCCCAGGTTCTCAATAAACCCGATATAGCCCGCCGTGTTGCCCGCAATGAAGTCGATGTCGCCGTCCCCGTCCCAGTCCGTCCCGCACGGCGTGACCAGCGCGCCAAACTTCAGGGTGTCCGCCTCCTGCTGGAAATAGCGCGGTCCCGCAAACTGCGGCAGTCCGTCCGTCACCGTCCCCGTGTGCTCAAGGAAGGCCACGCGTCCGTCCTCGTCACCCACGATGAGGTCGAGGTCGCCGTCGGCGTCCCAGTCGATGGCGTGCGGCACCGGCATCTCCAGTTCCACCGTCACCGGCACCCCGGCGCGGGCCAGCCGCCGCCCGGCGGCGTAGCGGGGGTCGCGGCGCGAGCCCGTGTTCTGGAAATAGGTGAACCCGTCGAGGAACTCCCCGCAGAGCAGGTCGAGGTCCCCGTCCCCGTCGAAGTCGCCCAGCATCTGGCCCGGCCGTCCCTCGACGCTGGCCGGGCGGCCGCCCGCGAGGATGGGCTGCGGCGTGGCGAGTTTGGGCTCGGCTTCGCTGCCCTCGTTGCGCAGCCACAGGATGCGGGCGGAGGGCAGGGGGGCGCGATAGACGCCGTCCCGGTCGTAGTGCCGCCACCACTCGTTCCTGTCGAACCACCCAAACTCGCTCCAGTCGCCGTGGCCCACCACGAGGTCGGTGCGGCCGTCCCCGTCGAAATCCGCCCAGCGCCAGAAATGGTCGCGCGCATGGCGGATGGGGACGACGGTGGCCTGCGGCCACCACGCCTTGCGGGTGGTGAAGTCGCCCGCGCGGAAGTTTGGCAGCTCGTTGCGCCCCGCCATGAGGCGCGGCTGGCCGTTCACCCAGGAGAGGGTCATGTCCGGGGCGCCCGGGCCGAGGCGGCGTCCGGCCTTGAACACCGGCATGGTCACGCCACGCCCGGCGGGGTTCTCGAAGAGATAAACCCCGTTGCTGGGCTTGTCGGGGCAGGCCACCAGCAGGTCGAGGTCACCGTCGTCGTCCCAGTCCATCGGCAGGGGCCAGGCCCACAGCCCGACCGCGAGGTCGGTGACCAGGCCGGGGTGGCGATGCGGGATCCGCTCCAGCGAGGCGGCGCCGGCCGCGGGGAGATGCAGGAGGAGGACGGCGAGGGCGAGGAGGGCAACGGACGCGAAGGACTGAGTTTTGGAGTGCGGCAGCAGGGCTGCCGCTTTCAGAGCGGCCGCCCCGCTGCCGCACTCCATGCCGGTGAGCTGGTCAGGCATGGACTTCCTTGCCGGGCGCCGGCTGGATGATTTTGATTTTGGGGTGGCGGAGGCGGATTTGTTCCTCGAACCAGGCGCGGGAGGCCTCCTCGCCGTGGCCGAGGAGGACGACGCGGGGGTTGACCTGGCCGACGAGGTCGAGGAGTTCGTCGCGGTTGGCGTGGGCGGTGAGGTCGAAGTCCTCGATGTGGCAGCGGCGGGTGACCTCGCCGCCGCTGGGGCTGAAGAGGAAGGTTTCGCCGTGGCGGGCCTTCTTGAGGCGGCCGGCGGGGGTGTCTGGGTCGGCGTAGCCGACGAAGAGGATGGACTGGCGCTCGTCGCCGATCATGCGCAGGGCCAGTTCATGGGCGGCGGTGTTTTCGCTCATCATGCCGGCGGTGAGGACGAAGAGGCGGCCGCCGGTGAGCTTCATGTGCTCGATTTCGCCGCGCTCGAGGACGATGAGGTCGAGGGCCTCGGTGAGCTGGAGGTTGGGATGCTGGCGGTGGGCGCGGTGGGCCTGGAGGTCGTAGATCTCGGTGAAGACGCGCCCGAGGCCCCCGATGTAGACGGGCTGGCGGCGGAGCTTGCCGGCGCGCATGAGGAGGGCGAGCTGGGCGAGGATTTCCTGGGTGCGCCCGAGGGCGAAGGTGGGGATGAGGACGCAGCCCTTGCGGGCGAGGCCCTTGTGGATGGCGGCGGTGAGGCGTTCGATTTCGGCCTCGCGGGTGAACCCGGCGGGCACGGCCCGGTCGCCGCGGGTGGTCTCCATGATGAGCACGTCGGCCTCGACGTCGTCGAAGCGCGCGCCGCGCAGGAGGGTCTGGTCGCGGAAGGAGACGTCCCCGGTGTAGAAGAGGCTCTCCTTCTGGCCGCGCAGCATGATGCCGGCCGAGCCGAGGGCATGGCCGGCGTCGTGGAACTCGAGCGTGGGCGAGACGCGCCGGGCGTGCTGCTTGTGGAAGGCGGCCCAGTCGATCTCGCGGTTGTAGCGGAAGCCCTGGAACCGGGACTCGATGGCATCCACCTCGTCGTGGGTGTAGAGGGGGTATTCCTTGATGCCCAGCTCGTCCCGCTGGCGGGTCATCACGTTGACGGAGTTGTGCAGGACCCGCTCGACGATGAAGTAGCTGAGGTCGGTGAGCAGGACATGCGCCTCGGGGAAGTGGCGCATGGCCACCGGCAGGCTGCCCACATGGTCGTGGTGACAATGGGAGATGGCGATGGCATCGAGCTTTTCCTGCGCGATTTTTTTATAGAGCGGCAGGCTGGCCCGGCCCTCCAGCTTGGGATGGGTCCCGGCGTCGAGCAGGATCCGGTGGCCCTCGATGTCGACGAACCACGCGCTGGCGCCGATGCCGGGGTCGGGGTTGAGATTGATGATGCGCATGGGTGGGCGGAGGGCTGGGGTGGCTCCCCGGTGCGGGGAGGGGGGATGAGGCGGCTTGGGTGGGGTCCGGACCAGGGCGCCGCACGGCGGCGGGGCCGCCGCGGCTACGGCTTGCTGGTGATCCGGTTCCAGTTGTGCTGGGTGGACTCCGCGTACTTGGCGAAGGCCCGCTCGTTCTGCAGGAGGACGGCCCGCACCACGCTGGAGTCGTCCGCCCGGCCGAGGTTCGGCATGACATCCGGGAGCACGTCCACCTTCTTGTGCGCGTAGGTGAGGGCGAAGACCGCCTGGGCCACCGCCGCGTAGGGCAGGTCCTTGTAGGCCCCCTCGCTGAAGTCCTCCACCGCGTCGGCCAGGAACTCCAGTTGATCCACCAGGTGCGGGAACTTCGGCGCCGTGATCTGGGTGAACTCAATCTTCCACATCGGCAGCTGCCGCATCACCTGCTCCATGATGCGCGGGGTGATCTGGGCCGCGCCGTGGTTCACGTAATCAACGAACTCGGACATGTCGAAAGGCTAGAACGGCGGGCGCCGGGAAGTAAACCGCAATTCCGGCGGCAGCCGGCTCAGCAAGGGGGCCCAGCGGACTCACGTCCGCGGCCACGGGCCTCCGCCAAAACGGCGCTTGCCTTGGGCGGGTGTCGGCCTTATTGACCCGGCCTCGGGGGTGGCCCAGCCCGCCCCGGTCACCACCATGAAACCCATCCTGCCCCCCGCGCGGCGCCGCGCCTTCACCCTCATCGAGCTGCTGGTGGTCATCGCCATCATCGCCATCCTGGCCGGCCTGCTCCTGCCCGCCCTCGGGAACGCCAAGACCAAGGCGAAGGTCCGCGTCGCCCGGACGGAGATGACGGCGCTGGCTGCCGCCATCAGCCAGTACGAGAGCGAATACAAGCGGATGCCGGTGGTCAAGGAAGCCGCCCAGTGCGCGGCCCAGAATCCCGACTGCGCCGATTACACCTACGGCACGAGCAACCCCGACGGGAGCAGCCTGCACCCGGCCAGTCCGCCGGTGCGGAGTTACGGCTCGCCGGCCTACCAGTCCAGCAACGGCGAATTGCTCGCCATCCTGCGCGGCGAGAAACTGGCCCCCAACCCCGCCCTGGCCCAGGTGGCGAAGGACCGCAATCCCCGCGGACTCACCTTTTTCGAGGCCAAGACCGTCTCCGGCACCGGCTCCGGCCTCGGGCCGGACGGCGTCTTCCGCGATCCGTGGGGCAACCCCTACATCATCACGCTCGACCTGAACGACGATGACAAAACCCTCGACGGCTATTATGGCGATCTGCGCAAGAACAACGGGCTCGAACCCGAGGTCAGGGCCACCGTGCTGATCTGGTCGTTCGGCCCGGATGGCAAGGCGAGGAATGTCCCGCATGACGAGAACAAGGACAACATCCTGAGTTGGGAGTAGTCGCAGCGGGGAATCGCCCGGCGGAGCATGCCCGTGCCCCCGGCCGCGGCCTGGGCGCCCGGGGGATGGAACGGGTTCCGCGGACGGGTTGGGGCCCTTGCCGTGGGCGATGGGACACGGGGTGCCATCGCCGGGTCGGACCCCGGGGAGGAGAGAGTGGGCTCAGCGGGCCGGAGGCCCGCGTGCCGGCCCCTTTCATTTCCCCTGGAGGCGGACGGAGACGGAGAGGGGTCCGCCGGGGAGGCCCTCGTAGGTGACGCGGACGGTGTGCCCGAGGGGGGCGGGCATGAGGCGGATGGAGCCGAGGCTGACGAGGTCGCCGGGCTTGAGGCTTTCGCCGGTGGTCTGGAGTTCCTCGATGAGCCAGAGCAGGGCGTTGAGGGGTTGGTCAAGGATGGCCTTGCCGGAGCCGCGGCCCATCTCGAGTCCGGCCTCGTCGGTCAGCACCACGGTCATGTTGGCGAGGGCCTCGACGAACTGGCGGTTGGCCTTGATGGGGCGGCGCTGGCCGAGGATGCCGAGCCGGGCGCCGGCGTTGGCGGCGGCCAGTTGGATGCCGTCCGGGGGGCCGTTGGTGGCGAGGAAGGCGTCGGGGAGTTCGATGAAGGCGACGAGTTCCTTGAGGTGCCGGGCGGCCTCGAGGGGGGAGGCGGCGCGGTTGATGGCCTTGTCCGCGACGACCACGGCGAGGTCGGCCTCGAGCAGGGGACTGGCGGCAAAGTCGGCCGGCACCGTGCTGCCGTCGGGGAGCAGCATGCGCTCGAGGAGAACGCCGCGGATGGGATCCTCAAGGCCCCATTGCCGCTGGGCCTCGCGGTTGACGAGGGCGACCTTGTAGCCGACCGGGCGGCCCAGGGTGGCCTGCAGTTCGCGCACAAAGATGCGCTGCACATCCATGGCGTCGTCGAGGGTGAGCTTCCCGCGGAAGGGCGTGGTCACGCGCCGCCCCAGGTAATCCTCGATCCACTGGTTGATGGCGGTCGCCGGGGGCATGTCGGCGGGGACGGGCAGGACGGGCGCGAGCAGGAGCCAGCCGAGCAGGAGGGCTGAGCGGGGGAGGGAACGCATGTTCAGTTAACGAGTGGGTGGGTTGGTGAGTGAGCGAATCAGCGAGCCAGGAGGCGGGGGATGATCCAGGTGGCCGTGGGGACGATGAGGAGGAAGCCAATCACATCGAGCCAGGCGCCGTGCCGGGCCATGTGGAGGAGGGGGATGCGGCCGGAGCCGTAGACGATGGCGTTGGGGGGGGTGGAGACGGGGAGCATGAAACCCATGGAGGCGCCGAGGCAGGCGCCGAGGGCGGGGGGCAGGGGGTCCACGCCGGCGGCCTGGCTGACGGCGATGGCGACGGGGACGGCCATGCCGGCGGCGGCGACGTTGGAGGTGGTCTCGGAGAGGAGGATGGCGACGGCGGTGAAGAGGGCGACGAGGCCGAGGGTGTTGTTGGCTTGGAGGGCGCCGGAGAGGCTCTCGCCCAGCCAGCGGGCCAGGCCGGTCCCGAACATCAGGTCGCTGAGGGCCAGACCGCCGCCGAAGAGCAGGATGGTTCCCCAATCGATGCGGGCGGCGTCCTTCCAGTGGAGGGTGAACTCGGCGCGCCCGAGGTGGACGGGGAGGAGGAAGAGGGCGAGGCCGCCGAGCAGGCCGATGATGGGTTCAGGCAGGTGCACCTTCATCCAGGCGGTGGGCGGGGTGGGGCCGCCGGCGGCCAGGTCGAGGAGGCCTGGCAGCACCCAGAGCGTGACGGTGCCGACGAAGACCAGGAGGACATTGCGTTCGCCGGGTCCGAGGCGGCCCAACCGGGCGCGCTCGGCCTGGAGCCAGTCGAACCCGGCGGGCCCGTGCGGGAGGCTGGGGCCGTGGTTGGCCCGCCGCATCTGGAGGGCGAACAGGCCGATGAGCACGGCGGCCAGGGGGGTGCCGAAGGACATCCATTGCAGGAAGGAGATGTCCATCTGCAGCTGGTTCCGGATGAAGCCGAGCCCGATGAGGTTGGAAGGCGTGCCGACCGGGGTGGCGAGGCCGCCGAGGGAGGCGGCGAAGGCGGTGGTGAGGAGGAGTGCGGTGGCGAAGGCCGGCGCGCCCGGGTGGCCGCCCGGGCCGGGTTGGCGGCGGCCGATTTCGCCGAGGATGGCGAGGGCGATGGGGAACATCATGGCCGTGGTGGCCGTGTTGGACATCCACATGGAGATGAAGCCCGTGACGGCGCCGAAGGCGGCCAGGAGCCGGCCGGGGCTGCGGCCCACGCCGGGCAGGCCGAGCAGGGCGAAGGCGATGCGGCGGTTGAGCCCGTGGCGTTCCATGGCCTCGGCCAGGAGGAAGCTCCCGAGGAGCAGGAAGATGATGGGATCGGCGAAGCTCCGCAGCACACGCCGCATGGGTTCCGGTCCGGCGTCCTCGGGGAAGGCCCCGCAGAGCAGGCACAGGACCGGGCCCAGCAGGGCGGTGACGGGCAGCGGCAGTGATTCGGTCATCCACAGGGTGACCACCGCGGCCATGACGGCGAGGAGGCGGTGGGCCGGCTCGGCCAGGCCCGGCAGGGGCCAGAACCAGAGGGCCAGGAACAGCAGTGGCGCCAGCGCGAAGCCCGCCCGTTGGCGGACCCGTTCAAAGCGGGCCTCCGCCGCGGAGCTGGAGGGTTCGGTCAGGCCGGTCACCCGGCCATCCTGCGCCGCCGCCCCCCGCCGGCAGAAGCGGAAAAAACGCAGGGGGGCTGACGGGTGGCAGGCGGCAGGGCCGGGGCGGACTCAGGCCGGTTCCAGGCCGCGCAGGGTGCCGGTGGAGGTGGCGAAGCGGTCGGTCTCGAGGCCGAGCCGCTGGAGGGCGGACACGAAGAGGTTGGGCAGGGGATAATTGTGCTGCGTGTCGAAGGCGAGGTGTTGGCCGTGCCGGAAACCACCGCCCGCAAACAGGACGGGCAGGTTCGTGGTGACGTGGGTGTTGGCGTTCCCGAGGTTGGAGCCGTAGAGGACCATGGACCGGTCGAGCAGGCTGGCGCCGTCCTCGCGCACGGCCTGCAGGCGGTCGAGCAACCCGGCCAGGAGCCGCATGTGCCATTCATCGATGGCCTTGAGCTGGGCCAGCTTCTCCTTCGATTTCCCGTGGTGCGACAGGTTGTGGTAGCCGTCGCTGGTCTTCAGTTCGCCAAACTCGAGCGCGGGCGAGTTCACGCTGTCGAGCAGGAGGGAGATGGACCGCGTGGAATCCGTCTCGAAGGCGAGGGCGGCCAGGTCATACATGAGCCGGACCTTGTCCATGTAGGCCTTGGGGCTGGCCGGGTCGAGGGGGATGGGCGCGTGGACGCGCGGCTTGGGGCGGTCCTCCCACTCCCGCGACATGGCGAGGCGCTGCTCGAGGTCCCGGACGCTGGTGAAGTATTGATCGAGGCGCTCGCGGTCGCGGGGGCCGACGGTCCGTTGCAGGTCGCGGGCCTGCCCGGCCACGGCGTCGAGAATGCTGCGGCCGGTCTCCAGGCGGCGCACCTGGGCGGCTGTCTCGGCCGGCGACCCCTGCAGGAAGAGGCGGGCGAAGACATCGGCAGCCTTTTCCTCGCAGGGGATGAGCACGCCGGACCCGGTCCACGACAGGCTGCGGATGCCCTGCTGCACGTTGACCCCGAGGGTGAGCGACGGGAAGCGGGTGAGGTGCCCGAGGCGCTCGGCGATGTATTGGTCGAGCGAGATGGTGTTGCGGAACCCGGCGCTGCCGGGGTGCGGGGCGGCGGTCAGGAAACAATTGTCGGCCGGGTGCCCGCCATCGACGTCGGGATGCCACGTGCCGCTGAGCACGGTGAACCGGTCCCGGTGGGCTTCCAGGAGCTGGAGATAGGGCGACAGGGTGTAATCTCGGCCGGCGTGGGTGGGGAAGAAGTGTTCCGGCAGCAGGCCGAGGTTGTTGCAGATGCCGAGGAAGCGCCGGGGTTGTCCCCCGGGGGTGGCGGCGGCGGCGGCGGCCGCGCGCTGGGCGGCCCCGGCGAACACCGGCCGCATGGCCTCGAGCAGGGGCAGCGACAGGGCCACGCCCGCGCCGCGCAGGAACCGGCGACGCGAGAGACCCGGGCGGGTGGAGACAAAGGGCGCACTCATGGGGATGGCTGGGGAGAAACTATGCCCCCGGCGGGCCCGGGTGCCAACCCGTTTTCAGCCTGGGCAGCAGCCGTCGTGAGCCGGCTGAGTTGGGGTCGGGTTCAGCGGACTGACGTCCGCTGCTACCGGCGGCTGAGGACGTCGCGTTCGTAGCGGCGGACCTCGGTGAGCCAGGTTTCGCCGGGGGGGACGCCCTGCTTTTCGCAGAAGTGGTCCCAGAGGGCGCCGAAGGGGAGGGTGCGGCTTTCCTCCTGGAGGGCCAGGCGGGTGGTGCGGTCGCCGGCCTGTTCGGCGGCGCGGATGCCGGGGGGTTCGAGCAGGGCCAGCAGGAGGGCGCGCTGCAGGTTGCGGGCGCCGATCACCCAGGCGGCCACGCGGTTGATGCTGGCGTCGAAGTAATCGAGCCCGAAGCGGATGCGGCCGAGGTGCCCGCCCGCCACCGCCTCGCGGGCGAGGGCCTGGAGGTCGTCGGTGAGGGTGACCACGTGGTCGCTGTCCCAGCGCACCCCGCGGCTGACGTGGAGCAGGAGGCCGGGCACGTAGAGGAGCGTGCTGGAGATCTTGTCGGCCAGGCTCTCGGTGGGGTGGAAATGGCCGGCGTCCAGGCACAGCCATTTTTGGCGGGTGATGGCGTAGCCGAGGTAGAATTCATGGGATCCGACCGTGCAGCTTTCGGCGCCGATGCCGAACAGCTTGGACTCGACGGAATCGATCAGGTGCCGGGCGGGGAAGGGTTGCCGGAACACCTCGTCGAGGGCGGCGGCGAGCCGCTCGCGCGGGGCCTGGCGGTCGGCGGGGGTGTCCTTGAAGCCGTCGGGGATCCAGAGGTTGGCCACGCAGGGCGAGCCGAGGGCGCGGCCCATCGCGGCGCCGACCGCGCGCGCGCGGCGGCAGTGCTCGATCCAAAAGCGGCGGATGCCGCGGTCGGGGTGTGCGAGGGTGAAGCCGTCGGCCGCCTTGGGATGGGAGAAACAGGTGGGATTGAAGTCGAGCCCGAGGCGGCGGGCGCGTGCCCAGGCAATCCAGTTCCGGAAATGGGCGGGCTCCAGTTCATCGCGGTCCACGCGGCGCCCCCCGAACTCGCCGTAGAAGGCGTGCAGGTTCACCCGGTGCCGGCCGGGGATGAGGGCGAGGGCCTGGTCGAGGTCGGCGCGGAGCTCGTCGGCGTTGCGGGCCTTGCCGGGCTGGGACCCGGTGGCCACGAGCCCGCCCCCGAGGGGACCGCCGGCGGTCTCGAACCCGCCGACGTCGTCGCCCTGCCAGCAGTGGAGGGAGAGGGGCAGGCGGGCGAGGGTGGCGAGGGCGTGGTCCGCGTCGACGCCCAGCCCGGCGTAGCGTTGGCGGGCCAGGTCGAAGGCGCGCGCCACGGCGCGGGTGCGGGACGGCGGTCGGGCGGGCATGGGGGAGGGTGGGGGGGGCGCGGGGTCAGGCCCGGCGGGGCAGGGTGAAGGCGAAGACGGCGCCGCCCTCGGGGCGGTTGGCGGCCCAGATGCGTCCGCCGTGTTCCTCGACGATGCGCTGGCAGATGCTGAGGCCGAGGCCGGTGCCGCGGGCCTTGCCGAAGGTGGTGAAGGGTTCGAAGAGCTGTTCGATGACCTCGGGGGCGATGCCCTCGCCGGTGTCGGCGATGCGGGTGGTGACCTCGCGGTCGCCGATTTCGATGGAGACGGTGATGCGGCCGCCGCCGGGCATTTCGTCGACGGCGTTGAAGATGAGGTTGTAGAAGACGCGGCTGAGGCGGGGCGGGTTGAGGGCGAGCTTGACCGGCGGGATGGGCGCGGTCCAGGCCAGCTCGACCTGGCGGGTGGCCACCTCGCGCTGGAGTTCCTCGAGCATCGGCTGGGCGAAGGCGGCGTAGTCCTCGGGATTCAGCTCGGCGGCGGCGGAGCGGCCGCGGGTGTAGTCGAGGATGTCGTTGACCATGGCGGTGATGCGTTCCACCTGCTTGTGGATGCGGTCCATGCCATCCTGCCGGGCCTGGGGCGAGGCGTGGGGCGCGCAGGACATCTCGGCGGCGAGGCCGATGATGGTGAGCGGGTTCTTGAGGTCATGCACGATGCTGCTGGCGAAGCGCCCAATGAGGGCCAGGCGCTCGGCCTGCAGCACCTCGCGGATGTACTGCTGGTTGAACTCGCGCAGGCGGCGGCTGATCGCCTGCAGCAGGGTCATGCTCAGCCCGGCCGATCGCGTGAGCAGGGCAATCATCTCCTCCCGCGGGATGAACCACAGCGTCACCGGCGTCTCCGCCGTGGCGCAGGCCGAGCGCGGCTGCTGGTCGAGCACGGCCATTTCCCCGAAGAAATCCCCGGGCCCCAGCTTGGAAAACACCCGCCGCTCCCCCGTCCCCACCACCGCGGAGATCTGCACCTGCCCGGATTTCACCACATACACGCCGTCCCCGGGGTCACCCTCCTTGAAAATCTCCCCGTGTGCCGGAAACGCGAGCTCGCGGGTGATGCGCTGCAGTTGCTGCAGTTCCGCCGCGGGCAATTGCGCAAAGAGGTGACTCGACTCGAGCGGGACCATGGCGGGAACGCTAGGCCAAGCGCAGGGACGGTTGAAGCGCGAAAATCCGGCGTGACGGCTGGTGACGGCTGGATCAACGAGGCGAGGTTCGGCGCGGGGGAAGGCGGCATCGCCGGGGGCGGCTGCGGATCCTTCCTTGGAAAAGCAGCGGGCCGGAGGCGTGTTCCACACAGCCTCCGGCCCCCTTCCTTGACGCTTTGACCAGCCGGACGGACCGAACGACGTCCGTGTGATCCGCCCCGGCCATCCAATGTCCTTGTAAGACGATTGCAGGCTCGGGGTCAAACTGTTCCTCGCCTACCCCGCCGCGCCGCGGATCGGTGCCTTGACCCTGCCGCTGCGTTGGGGTCCGTTGGCCGCCTCCTCTTCCCGCGGCGCGAGTGCCATTGCGGCAGGCTACCCTTACGATGGGCGCACCTAGGTAGAAGCCCTGATTTTATTGCCTTTCTGCTTGTTTTTGGGCTGTCCGTCTGGCTTCATCGCGGGACTAAGGAAGGGTTTAAGCCCAGCTCGCAACTCAAGCTCCCCAGCACTGCCTTGGGGGCACACCTTGGTTGAGACCGCATTGGTGCGAGGCATGGGTGGTCGGAAGCGCACCAGGGAGGAAGCCGCGCTGGCCTGAGGCGGATATGATTAAGCCTCCACGACCTGCGTTCACGCGTTGTTGTCTCATCGCGGTGGGAGGACTTTTGTTGTTGGGGCCGGGCCACCCGGTGCGGGCCTTGGCCCGAGTTGAAGGCGGGGCGCTGGTGGTCTGGCAACCCGAGGTGCCATGGACGCTTCCAGTGTCGCCCGAGAGTGCGGAGGTCATCCTGCATGCGGGTTCGGTCCGTGCGATGCCCGGGGCGGGAGTCACCGTCCCCATCACCGCCACCGGCTTTTCCAACCTCCAATCCGCGCGCTTCAGCCTGGCGTGGGATGCCCGGGTGCTGGAGTTCGCCGGGGTCGCCGCGTGGAACCTTCCGGGTCCGGCCCCTGGCCTGGCGGGTCCGGTTGCGTCCTCCACGCTGACGGTCGCATGGGAACATCCTGACGGGGGCGCCACGGTTCTGGCTCCCGGTTCGCCCTTGCTGGCCCTGCGTTTTCTCGTGGTCGGCAATCCGGGTCAGGTTGGCGCCATCCGGCTTGCGCCGGCGCCATTCCCGGCGGAGGCGATGGATGCCCGGGGCCAGGTTTGGACCATTGTCGCCCGTGAGGGCTGGGTCGAGGTGGTGGCTCCCGTGGAGATTTCCGGGCAGGTCACCTTCCGGGAGACCGGCCTGCCCGTGACCCACGTTGACTGGACCGTGAGCGGCGAGTTCACCGCGGCCGGCCACACGCTGGACCGCCACCAGTTTCGGGTCGCCGTGCCCGCCGGCAGCACCGTGCGTCTGGCCGCCTCCAGGACCAACGACACCAGTCCGGCCCGGGGTGTGACCACCGTGGACCTTGTCCAGATCCGGCGCCATGTCCTCGGTCTGGCGCCCATCGGGTCGGCGCAGGCCCTGCTGGCTGCCGACGCCGACGGGTCGGGGACCGTGACGACCCTTGACCTCGCCTTGGTGCGGCGCCTCATCCTGGGGCAGTCCGCCGGGTTGCCGGCGGGCACGTGGCGGTTTCTGCCCGCCGATCTCTCCTTTCCCACCCCCGCCCAACCCTGGGCAGCACCCTCGTGGCGGCAGTATGAAAACCTCGCTGCGGACCAGGCGGGGCAGGACTTTGTCGGGGTTCGCCTCGGGGACGTGGATGCTTCGTGGGCTGCGGCGGCGCCGGCGCCGGCAGCGCGCCCGGCCGGGGGAGACGACGAGGGCGGGCAGGTTCGCCCATGGCTCGCGCTGGCCCAAGTCCCGGCAGGCCAATCGGGGGTGGTGACGCTGGCCCTCGTGGCCACGAACTTCACGCGGGTGCGGGCGGCGCAGTTTTCCCTGGCGTGGGATCCGGCGCTGCTGGCGTGCACCGGGTTCACCGCCGGCGCTCTGCCTGGCTTAACCGCCAGCCACGTCAGCCTGACCGAGGCCGGTCCCGGGCGGGTTGCGTTGGCGTGGGATGAACCTGCCGGCGACGAGGTGACGGTGGCGGATGGAGTGGCGTTGTTGTGGCTCCATTTCATGGGGCAGGGTGCGGCCGGGGGTGGCATGGTGGCGTTCGCTGACCAACCCACCCCCCGGGAACTCGTGCGCGGGCTTGCGGCCGAGTGGCCGCTGACGCTGGATGCCCATTGGGCGTTCGGTGGCGTGGCCTCGCCCCGGGTCGAAGCCTCCGGCGCGGGCATGGGGTTCACCCTGGCGTTTCGCCCTGCGCCCGGTGTGGCCTATGGCATCGAGTTTTCCGAGGATCTCGCCACGTGGCGTGCCGTGGAGGAGCCGTCCATCAAGGTCGAGGATGGCATGGCCCGGTGGACCGACGATGGCTCCCGGACGGGCGGCCTGGGGGGGCGCCGATTCTATCGGGTGGTGGCCCGGTGATGAGCCGTGCCGTCGTGGGGGGCTCAGCGCACTGACGTGCGCTGCTACGGCGGGTAGCAACCCGCGTGAGCGGGTTGGGCGGGGGGGCTCAGCGCACTGACGTGCGCTGCTACGGCGGGGTGGCAACCCGCGTGAGCGGGTTGGGCGGGGGGGCTCAGCGCACTGACGTGCGCTGCTACGTGGGTGG